>NZ_QOLB01000157.1 GCF_003333265.1 Candidatus Halocynthiibacter alkanivorans | reverse complement strand
GACAGCCTTACCGGTCGAACACCTGCCCGACTGCCGCGCCCACCACCCTCAGAGCCACCGGCCCGGACATCAACCGCTTTGAATGCAACGGAGGATTTAATGTGAAACAGTTCATGACAGCATTACTCATCTGCACGCTCGCCACCCCGCTCCAGGCAGAACGATGGGCGCAGGACAAAACCAGCCACTTCACCGCTGGCGCTCTCATTGCGTTTGGCGTCCAGCCCGAACCGGGCCCCCAACAAAATCTCTGGAAAACCTGCTCCTACACGTTTGGCCTCGGCCTGCTCAAAGAAATCTGGGACATCGACCACGGCACCTCAGAATGGGGCGACGTTCTGGCCACCGGCCTGCCCTGCCTCATGTTCCGCATTGAATTCCAGGGCGGGCGCAGGGTGCGCCGGTGAGTGCCTCAAACCAGCGCAGAGCGCTGCCCGCCCGTCGCGCCATCGCTCTGAAAGCTGCCGGGAGAATTGCAGAGAGACGTGCCGTGGATACCGCGCGCGCGCAACAGGAGTCTGTCGCCCCACCGGCCTCCTCCGCACCGCAAAACTTGCGCCACAGACGCCGGCTCTGGCTCCGGCCCAAACGGCCTGCTGTCCCCGTTAAGGCACTCTGACTGAAAGCAATCTCATCCAGGTCACAATCGGACGAAACTGCGGCAAACCCTGCCCCGGACCGCCCCCATTTGCGCGACGTTGCAAAAACGTCAGGAAGTGTTACACTGCAAATTGAGATATTATGCATTAAACGCATATGCTTAGAGATGCGGCCACGCATAATCTCCGGCATGCCGGATGAACTACCCGGCAGCCCAGAAGGAGGAAAGCTACTGAAAATCCTGCCAGTTTCCGACTGGCACCGGGGGTATTAGGCTGCATGGAAAGCATTATTGTGATCCTGCCATTATTGGTCAAAATGGGTATCGTTGTCGCGGTACTCCTGCTGCTGCCGCTGCCACTGACCTGGCTGGAGCGCAAAATCGCCGCCCATATCCAGCAACGTCCCGGCCCGATGCGTGTTGGCTGGCACGGGCTGCTGCAACCGCTGGCGGACGCGATCAAACTGCTGACCAAAGAAGACCATATTCCCATGGATGCCGACCGGCTGCTGTTCAAAATGGCCCCGGTTGTGGCGCTGGTGCCGCCCTTTGTGGTGTTTGTTGCCATTCCTTTTGGCGAGCCGGTGCAGATCTTTGGCTCCAGCTACACCCTGGCGCTCTCTGATATGAATGTCGGGCTGCTGTTTATCCTCGCCGTCTCCGGCATCGGCGTCTTCGGTGTGATCCTCGCCGGCTGGGCCTCCAACAGCAAATATGCCGTGCTCGGCAGCCTGCGCTCCATTGCCCAGATGATCAGCTACGAGATCCCGATGGGGTTTTCCGTGATCGGCGTGGTGATGCTGGCCGGCTCAATGAACCTGTCTGATATTGTCCACGCCCAGGACGGGCTGTGGAATATCGTCTATCAGCCGATCGGGTTTTTTGTCTTTTTTGTTGCCGGGCTCGCCGAGGCGCAGCGCATCCCGTTTGATCTGCCCGAAGCCGAGGGCGATCTTGGTGCCGGTTATCACACCGAATACAGCGGCATCCGCTTCTCGCTGTTTATGCTGGCCGAATATGTGGTGATGGTGGTGCTGGCGCTGCTCAATGCGCTGCTGTTTTTCGGCGGCTGGCTGGGCGCACCGCCCTTCCTGCCACCGGCGCTGTGGCTGCTGCTCAAAACCGGCTTTTTTATCTGGGTCTTCATGTGGTTCCGCTTCACGTTTCCACGCTACCGCTATGACCAGCTGATGAGCATCGGCTGGAAGGTTCTGCTGCCGCTTTCACTGCTCAATATACTGATAAGCGGGATTTTTATGTTCTGAACGGAAAGGATGAACAATGGCGCGCTCCCAGGCCACAAAACAGGGTTGGATCGGCTGGATCTTCTTCTCAGATCTGGCCGCCGGGCTGATGCTGACCCTGCGCTATATGTTCTCAAAAACCGTCACGCACCACTATCCGGACGCGGAAAAATGGCTGCCCTATGAGCGCCACCGCGGCCACCACTTCATGAAAACCAATGACGAGGGCGACGTGAACTGTGTCGCCTGCGAGTTGTGCTCCAAAATCTGCCCCTGCGATTGCATCATCGTCATTCCATTTGAGGATGACAAAGGCAACCGCCGGCCGCAGGTCTTCGATATTGACCTGGCGCGCTGCCTCTACTGCGGCTTATGTGAAGACGCCTGCCCGGCGGATGCAATCAAACTGGGGCGCGAATACGAAATGTCTGAAATCAGCACCGGCGCGCTGGTGGTGCATCTGGACGACCTGGTGGCGGCGCCGGACAAAGCGCGGGACGGCGGCCAACTGGTGCCGGCGCGGCTGATCCCCGGTGACAATCCGCATTCAGAAGTCATTGCAGGCAAAGACGGGCGCGACTGGTGGCGCAGCATCCGCAGAGATTAGACGTTTTATCAGGCCCTGCCCCTGCCGGCCGGGGTCAGGTCAAAGAACCGGAAGGAAGGACTATGCTGGTTAAATCAATACTGGAAAACAAGGGTTTCGATACGTTCGAAGCCGCCCCGGAGGACACTGTACTGACGGTGCTGCGCATGTTCCGCGCCAACCGTGTCGGCTTTGCGGTGGTCAGGGACGACTCCGGCGTCGTCGTCGGCGGCGTGTCAGAGCGCGACATCTGCCAGGCTATGTCGATGGAAGAAGGCGCCGGTCGTTCCACCGCGATTAAACATGTTATGGTGGCACCCGAGCGCTGCCAGATGTCGGACAGCCTGATCCGGATCATGGCACTGATGACACAGAAAAAGACCCGCCACATGCTGGCCTATGATGACGAGGGGTTTCAAGGCGTCATTTCGATCGGTGATGTGGTCAAGAACCGGCTCGATGAAATCATCCATGAAGAAGAGGAGATCCTGCGCTACGTCGAAGGCACCGGCTACAGCTTTGGCACCTGACCCCGCCTGACCGGTGAAGCGCAGATAAAAACATCCAGCTAAGCTACAGAAAACCTGCAGAACAGAAACAGTGAACGCGCAGACCAGGAACAGACGACACCGAGAACAACGCGTAGGCAATACGCTGATAACAAATACGGAATGAGGGAGGAGACTATGGAGCGAGAGTTCTTTCTGCTGCTTGCAACCGTCGCGACCGGCTCCGGTTTTCTGGTGGTGGTGGCCAAAGACCCGATCCATTCTGCCCTCGCGCTGGTGGCCTGTTTTGTGCAGATCGCCGCGCTGTTCATCCTGCTCGGCGCGCCGTTCCTCGCGGTGATTCAAATCTTTGTCTATGTCGGCGCGGTGATGGTTCTGTTCCTCTTTGTCATCATGATGCTGAACGTGCGCCAGGAAGCGCTGACCCGGTTTATTCCCAGCGGTGCAATTGCCGCTTTTGTGGTCACCCTGGTGCTGGCGGTCGAAATGGGCCTGCTGCTGAGCTGGAGCAGTGATCTGCACCAGTTGATGGCCCCGGCCGCAGAACCGCCCTCCGTCAACGCCCTCAGCCTGGCCCTGTTTCAGGACTATCTGCTGCCGTTTGAAGTGGCCTCAGTGATCCTGCTGGTGGCGCTGGTCGGTGCCGTGATCCTGGCCCGTGATGACGAAAAGGCGGACGCAAGCCCCCGCCGCGCGCTGCACCCTGCGCAGGGCCGCGTTCCGGGTCGCGTCGCCACTCCGGACACCATGCCAGACATCCTGCCAGACAACGGGCCAGACACAGGTCGCGAACCGGACAACGGGCCCGGTACATCCGGAGGGATGCGCCGATGATCCCTTTGTCCTGGTATCTGTTTCTCGCCGCGGTGCTGTTTGTCACCGGCGCCGCTGGCGTTCTGCTGCGCCGCAACGTGCTGATTGTGCTGATGTCGCTCGAACTGATGCTCAACAGCGTCAACATCAACCTGCTGGCCTTTGGCCATGCAATGCAGGATCTGCGCGGCCAGATCATTGCCATATTTGTCATCGCCATCACCGCCGCAGAAGTCGCGGTGGCGCTGGGGATTCTCGTGGCGCTCTTGCGCCGCAAACATACGTTGGAAGTGGATGATTTAACCGTTTTAAAGGGGTAGTCGTTGGAGTTTTTATTGACGATACGACCGGTTCTGGCGGTCGCAGTGTCCCTCACTGCGGCCGCGCTGATCCTGCTGTTGCACCGCCGCCCTGATGCCCGCGACATGGTTTCGCTGGTTGCGGCCCTGTTGAAATTCCTCATCGTGATATCGCTGGCTCCGGCGGTGTTTGCAGGTTTAACCCCGGAACTGACCCTGTTTGAAATCCTGCCCGGCATTGATTTCGCCTTCCGGGTCGATGCGCTTGGCATGGTGTTCGCCACCATTTCGAGCCTGCTGTGGATCCTCGCGGCGCTCTATTCCATCGGCTATATGCGCAGCCAGAAGGAACAGAACCAGACGCGGTTTTTTGCCGCTTTTGCGGTGTCGCTCTCCGCCGCCGTGGGCGGGGCTTTTGCCGCCAATCTGTTCACCCTGGTAATCTTTTATGAAGCGCTGAGCCTGATCACCTACCCGCTGGTCTACCACAAAGAAGACGACACTTCCTGGGCCGGCAGCCGGCGTTATGTGGTCTATCTGGTCGGCGCCTCCAAATCCTTCCTGCTGGCCGGCCTCGCGCTGACTTATCAACTGGCGGGAACCCTCGATTTCCTCCCTCAGGGGTTGTTTCGCGACAGCGACGCCTCAGACGCACTGCTGACGCTGGTCTACATCTTTTACCTCGCCGGATTTGCCAAAGCCGCGATCATGCCGTTTCACGCCTGGCTGCCGGCGGCGATGGTGGCCCCGACCCCGGTCAGCGCGCTCTTACACGCGGTGGCGGTGGTCAAAATGGGCGTCTTCTGCATGTTACGGGTGATATTCCACGTCATGGGTGTCGATGTGATGGGGAAACTTGGGCTGGGCATCGCCACCGCCTATCTGGTGTCTTTCACCATTGTGATGGCCTCAATCTATGCGCTGACACGGGACGATCTCAAAGCACGCCTCGCCTATTCCACCGTCAGCCAGCTTTCCTACATCATCCTCGGCGCCGCCCTGCTGACCCCGATGGCGGCGGTGGGCGGCGTCACCCATATCGCGGCACACGCGTTCTCCAAAATCACCCTGTTTTTCTGTGCCGGCTCGATCTACTGCGCCTCGCATCGCAAAAAGATCAGCGACATGGCCGGCATCGGCCGCCGCCTGCCCTGGACCATGGGCGCGTTTTTCATCGGCTCTCTCGGCATGATCGGCATCCCGCCCAGCGGCGGTTTCATCAGCAAATGGTACCTGGTGCTGGGCTCGGTTGAGGCCGGAGAGCTGGTGTTTCTAACCGTGCTGCTGGTCTCCGCCGTGCTCAACGCCGCCTATTTCCTGCCCATAACCTACACCGCGTTTTTTGAACCTGAAAAAGCGCCGACCGACCCCGGGCTGACCGCGGCGGAAAACATCCGCGAAGTGCCGATGGTGGTGGTGCCCCTGATGATCACCGCGCTGCTGTCCCTCGCCCTTGGGCTTTATCCGCAATATTTCATTGAACTGGCGCGCCTGGTGATGCGCGGGGCGGGCCTGCTATGATCCGCACTGTGGTGAACTTCTTTGGCGACGCCAAATACCGCCGGAGGCGCTGGTGGCTGTTCCTGCTGGTGCTGGCCGCCACCCTGATCGCAGATTTCCTGGTCGAGCGTCATGCCGGAGAAAACTTCTGGGACGCGATCCCCGGCTGGGGCGCTCTGATCGGGCTGATCAGCTGCCTCGCCATCATCCTGTTTGCCAAGGGGCTCGGCCACCGCGCCTTGATGAAAGATGAGGACTATTATGACTGAATGGTTCCATCCCGCCCTGGTGTTGATTGCCGGCGCCCTGCTGCTGCCGCTGCTGACGCTGCGTGGTCAGAAAATCACTTCGCTGCTGATCCCGGCGCTGGTGATCCTGCAGGTCGCCCAATTCAACCCCGGCACCTGGGGCGAGGTTGAATTTGCCGGCATCCCGCTGGTGCTGTTCCAGGTCGACCGCCTCGCGCTGGTCTTTGCATGGGTGTTTGCCATCATGGCGTTTCTCGGCAATCTCTATGCGCTGCATATCCAGGACGCTGCCCAGCGCATCGCGGCTTTCCTCTATGTCGCCAGTGCCTTTATTGTGCTCTTTGCCGGCGACTGGTTCACCTTGCTGGTTGGCTGGGAGCTGATGGCTTTTGCCTCGGCCTGGCTGATCTTTGCCTCTAAAACCCGCGCTGCCACCGGCGCCGGCTTTCGCTATCTGATGGTGCATGTCACCGGCGGCGTGCTGCTGTTTGGCGGCATTGTCTTGCACGGCATGCAGACCGGCTCCTATCTGACCGGCGCGCTGGATTACAGCAGTGGCGGGCTGGCCTACACGCTGATCATGGTCTCATTTCTGATCAACGCCGCTATGCCGCCGCTCAGCGCCTGGCTTACCGATTCCTATCCCGAAGCCACCGTCACCGGCGCGGTCTTCCTCAGCGCTTTCACCACCAAAACTGCGGTCTATGTTTTGATCCGCACTTTTCCGGGCGCCGAGATCCTGATGTGGTCCGGCGCGGCGATGGCGCTTTATGGTGTGGTGTTTGCCACCATTGAAAACGACTGCCGCCGCCTGCTCGGCTATCACATCGTCAGCCAGGTTGGTTTCATGGTCGCCGGTGTAGGTATCGGCACCGAAATGGCATTAAACGGCGCTGCCTCGCATGCTTTTGCCCATATTCTCTACAAGGGGCTGTTGTTCATGGGCGCCGGCGCGGTGATCTACATGACCGGGCGGCGCAAACTGACCGAGATGGGCGGGCTCTACCGCACCATGCCGCTCACCCTGGTGTTTTACATGGTCGGTGCGTTGGCGATCTCCGCCTTCCCGTTTTTCAGCGGTTTTGTCAGCAAAAGCATGGTGATCGCAGCTGCCGCCGGCGACGGCCCGGCGCTGGCCACCCTGATGTTAACCGTGGCTTCCTCCGGTACATTTCTGAGTGTCGGGCTTAAACTGCCCTATTTCATGTTTTTCGCCAAAGACAGCGGTATGCGCCCCGGCGAACCACCCGCCAACATGCTGGCCGCAATGGGCATCGCCGCGGCGTTCTGCATCGTGATCGGCATCTGGCCCGGCCCGCTTTATGCGCTGCTGCCTTTCCCGGTGGATTTCGCGCCCTACAGCGCACTGCACATCACGGAAAGCATGGGGCTGTTGATGTTCACCCTGCTGGGATTTGTGCTGCTGCTCAAAATTCTGGCGCCGGAAAATACCATCACGCTGGACACCGACTGGTTTTACCGCCGGGGCGCGGCGCTGTTCATGCGTTTTGCCCGGGGTCCGGTACAGCTCTGGGAACAGGCGCTGATCACGCTGGGGGATGGCGCCGGGCTCAACAGCCTGCACCGGTTGTCCCGCCAGAGCATGAGCGCCGATACAAACGCGGTGGACGCCACCGTCAACGGTGTCGCCCATTCGGCGCGCGGCACCGGAGCGCTGCTGCGCCGGCTGCAAAGCGGCATCGTCTCCCATTATGGGCTCGCCATGATGCTGGGGCTGACCCTGTTGGCCGGCTGGCTGCTTCTGGGTCTGGGTCTGGGAATAGGGCCTGAAATGGGGCCAGTAACGGCGCCGGGACTGGGGGGATCGCCATGACGCCGTTCCCGATCCTCAGCCTGGTGATTTTCCTGCCGGCACTGGCGGCGCTGATGCTGCCGCTGGTCCGAGATGACCGCGCCATCCGCTGGTTCACCCTGACGGCGCTTTTGCTCGACTTCGCCCTCGCCAGCGGGCTGCTGCTGGCCTTTGACAGCGAGAGTGCAGCCATGCAGTTCCGCGAGAGTTATGACTGGGTGCCGGCGCTTGGCATCGGCTACAAGCTCGGCGTCGACGGCATCAGCGTCTTGTTTGTGTTTCTGACTGCGCTGCTGGGCTGGATCTCTGTGCTGGCGTCCTGGAGCGCGATTCAGACACGGGTGCGCGAATTCATGATCTCCCTGCTGGCAATCCAGAGTCTGATGATCGGCGTGTTCTGCGCGCTGGATCTGTTCCTGTTCTACGTGTTGTGGGAAGCGATGCTGGTGCCGATGTACCTGATCATCGGCATCTGGGGTGGCGACAACCGCATCTATGCCGCGTTCAAATTCTTCCTCTATACGCTTGCCGGCAGCCTGTTGTTTCTGATCGGTATCCTGGTGCTCTATTTCGCCGGTGGCCGCACGTTCGATATGCTGGCGCTGATGGGCCAGCCCTATGCCTTTCCCACTCAGGCTTGGGTTTTTGTCGCCTTCCTGATCGCCTTTGCAGTGAAAGTGCCGATGGTGCCACTGCACACCTGGCTGCCCGACGCCCATGTCCAGGCGCCAACCGCGGGCAGTATCATCCTTGCCGGCGTGCTGTTGAAAATGGGTGCTTACGGGTTCCTGCGTTTCTCGCTGCCGATGCTGCCCGACGCCTCGGTGTATTTTGCGCCGCTGATGATCGCACTGTCCGCCCTTGCGATCGTTTACGGAGGCCTGCTGGCGCTGGCCCAGAGCGACATCAAAAAACTGATCGCCTATTCCAGTGTCAGCCATATGGGCTTTATCACCCTCGGGCTGTTCACCTTCAACATGAACGGGCTGTCGGGCGCGGTGATCCAGATGTTCAACCATGGCATCACCACCGGCGCGCTGTTCCTGTTTGTCGGGCTGATCTATGAGCGCACCCACAGCCGCGATATCCCAGCTTACGGCGGGCTGATCAAAGTGGTGCCGCTGTTTGGCATCGCTATGGCAGCGTTCCTGCTGTCCTCGATGGCGCTGCCGGGCACCAATGGATTTGTCGGCGAATTGCTGGTGATTGCCGGCGCTTTTGGCAGCACCGGCTGGGCGGCGGGCGCGGCAGTCGTCGGCGCGCTGATCGGTGCCGCCTATCTGCTGGGGCTTTATCGTCAGATGTTGCTCGGAGAGGTGCGCCTGCCCGAGGGTGCAAAAATGTGGGACCTCAATGCCCGCGAAATCGCCTGCGCTGTGCCGCTGCTGGTCTTTGTTTTCTGGCTCGGGCTTTATCCGAAACCAGTGCTGACCCTGCTGCGCGCCACGCTGGAACAGTTGCTGGCCCAGGTGATCGGGACCGGCGCATGAGGGGGGCTTATGGACACTGATCTGATCGCCGCATCTGTGCGGGCCTCAAGCCCGGAAATCATCGTCATAATCGGGGCCTGCGCCGCGCTGATGCTGTCGCTCTGGCCCCACCAGGACCAGCAGAAATACCTGACCTGGCTCAGCCTGATCACCATCCTGCTTGCGAGCGCCCAGACGCTGCAGCTCAGCCCCCGCCCGGTCAACATTGTTGAGACCACTTATTCCGGCATGTTCGTGGTCGATGCCTTTGCCACATATTTCAAAATGCTGCTCTATCTCGGCACTGCGCTGACCATCCTGATGTCAGGAAAATTCCTGCAGACCGAGGAAGCGGTGAAAGGCGAATATTACGTGCTGCTGCTGTTTGCGCTCGCCGGCACCATGATCATGGTCTCGGGTGCTGACCTGCTGATCATCTATATCGGGCTGGAGCTGCAGGCCTTATCGATCTATGTGCTGACCGGCTTTCTTAAAACCCGTGGCCGCTCGGTGGAAGCGGCGCTGAAATATGTCATTCTCGGCGCCTTTTCTTCCGGCATTCTGCTCTACGGGCTGTCACTGATCTATGGCCTCACCGGCAGCACCCAGCTGGGGGTGCTGAACAGCGCGCTGGCGACGGCTGATCTGAGTGAGCCTATGCTGATCCTGGCCACGGTATTTCTGCTGGTGGGGCTGCTGTTCAAAATCGGCGCTGTGCCGTTTCACATGTGGGTGCCCGACATCTATGAAGGCGCGCCCACCCCGATCACCGCCTACCTGTCAGTGGCCTCCAAAACCGCCGCTTTTGCCGTGCTTTTGCGGGTGTTTATGGGCAGTCTCATCGGGCTGGAACCGCTGTGGTCCTCCGGTCTTGCCGCGATCGCGGTGGCCACGATGGCGCTTGGCAGCCTGGTGGCACTGGTGCAGGACAATATCAAACGCCTGCTGGCCTACTCCTCGATATCCCACGTGGGGTTTCTGCTGCTGGGCATCATCGCCGGCACCACCTCTGGCATGTCCGCTATCCTGCTCTATCTGTTGATCTATACCTTTATGACACTGGGCCTGTTTGCCATCGTCATCCTGCTGCACCGGGATGTGCGCGCCGGCGAACCGCTCACCCTGTTTTCTGGCCTGGCGCAAAGCCATGCCGGGCTGGCCTTTATGGCAATGATTTTTCTGTTTTCGCTCGCCGGCATTCCGCCCACCGGTGGATTTTTTGCCAAGTTTTATGTGCTGGTGGCACTGATTGACGCCGGCCATGTCACGCTGGCAGTCATCGCAGTGCTGCTCAGCGCCGTGGCCGCCTGGTTCTATCTGCGCCTGATCATGCTGATCTATATACAGCCCGCCGAGCCCACCACCGGGTCCACCGCCGCGCCGGCCACCGGACCCACTGGTCACGCCCGAGCCGCCATTCTGCTCAGCGCCCCCATGCGCCTCGTGCTGCTGTTCAGCTTTTCCGGCACTGTTCTGAGCGGTATTTTCCCGGCATGGTTTCTCGCCATGGCGCGTCAGGCCAGCCTGTCCGGCCTTGGAAACTAAGGGAGTAATGTGCAAATTTGCGTAATTTAGTGTAGAGTAATCTGAAGTATGGCGCCTGGAGTTGGGTGCCGTCGTCTGCCACAGCCTGCGGCCTGCATCCCGCGCCCGGCAACTACCCCCTGGACCTGCACTCTGCAGCAGATAACCAGGCCGACAGGCTCCGAAACAGGATCTGAACATGCCCGTTGATTTCTTACCTGTATTCCTGATGGTCGCTGTGGTGTCCGGCCTGGCGCTGTTTATCTTCACCCTGTCCGCGCTGATCCGCACCGACAATCCCTACCCGGAGAAAAACCGCCCCTATGAATGCGGCGTCGACCATGTGGGCGAAGCCTCGGCCGGGCTGTTCAAAGTGCAGTATTTTGTCATCGCCATCCTGTTTGTGGTCTTCGATGTGGAAACCATGTTCCTGTTTCCCTGGGCGGTGGTGCTGAAGGACATGGGCCTGTTTGGCTATATCGAAATGTTTGTCTTCATCGTGCTGTTGCTGGTGGGCTTTATCTACGCCTGGGTGAAAGGAGCGCTGGAATGGGAATTCTGAACAACCGCTTCCAGGACAATGTGTTTTTCACCACCTCTGACGGCATCATCAACTGGAGCCGCAAATCCTCGCTCTGGCCGGAAACCTTTGGCATCGCCTGCTGCGCCATCGAAATGATCTCGGCCGGTTGCGCCCGTTATGATCTTGACCGCTTTGGCGTAGTGTTCCGACCTTCGCCGCGCCAAAGTGATGTGATGATCGTCGCCGGCACTGTGACGCGCAAAATGGCCCCGATCATCCGCCGCCTGTACGACCAGATGCCCGAGCCGCGTTATGTCATCGCCATGGGCACCTGCGCCATTTCCGGCGGGGTCTATAACACCTATGCGGTGGTTCAGGGGGTGGACCATATCGTGCCGGTCGACGTCCATGTCGCCGGCTGCCCGCCGCGCCCCGAAGCCCTGCTGCACGGTTTTGTGCAACTGCAGGAAAAAATCACCGGTACCCGCGTATTGCGGGCCAAACCGCCGGATTCACCGCACACCGAAGTGAAAGTTAGCTGAGTATGGGAAACGCAGATATTCTGGCGCATATCTGCGCTCATTTTCCGGGCGATCTGCGCGTAGATGACGCGGTCACTGACGAGGACTGCCTGCTTGTCGCACCCGAAGATCTGGTGGCACTGTGCCTGCTGCTGCGCGACGATCCGGCCCTAAAATTCGATTTCATGAGCGACATCTGCGGCGTGGATTTCTGGCCCGAAACACCCCGCTTTCAGCTGGTCTATCAGCTCTACTCCATCCCGTTCAAACGCCGGCTGCGGCTCAAATGCCGGCTGGAAAACGCCACTGCCCCAAGCATCACCCAGGTCTGGACCACCGCCAATTGGCATGAACGCGAAGCCTGGGACATGTATGGCATCGACTTCACCGGCCACCCGGACCTGCGCCGCATCTACATGTGGGAGGAATTTGACGGCTTTCCCATGCGCCGTGATTTCCCCCTGCGCGGCTATAAAGACGAGATGAACCCGTTTGGCGACGAACCCAAGCCCAAAGGCGGTGCCGCATGACCGAAGTCACCGTCGTTCAGGAAACCCACGACAACAGCGGTTTTAACCGCGAAGTGCTGATGAATCTGGGGCCGCAACACCCCAGCACCCACGGCGTGCTGCGCCTGCTGCTGCAAATGGACGGCGAGATCATCGAACGGGTGGACCCCCATATCGGCCTGTTGCACAGGGGCACCGAAAAGCTCGCTGAACATTTCACCTATACCCAGATCTTCCCGCTGACCGACCGGCTCGACTACCTGTGCCCGCCCTCCAACAACCTCGGGTTTGCGCTGGCGGTGGAAAAGCTGCTGGGCATCGAGGCGCCGGTGCGGGCGCAGTATATAAGGGTGATCATGGCTGAATTGTCCCGCATTTCCGGGCACTTGCTGATCACCGGCGCGCTGCCGATGGATGTGGGCGCGATGACCTCGCTGCTTTATACCATGCGCGAACGCGAAATGGTGATGGACCTGCTGGAAATGATCAGCGGCGTGCGAATGCACACCTCGTTCTGCCGTGTCGGCGGTGTGCGTGAAGACCTGCCGCCCGGCTGTACCGAGCGCATTATTGAATTCTGCGATATATTCACCAACCGCATCGCCGATTACGAAAAACTGCTGCTGCACAACCGGATCTTTCTGGCCCGGGTGGAAAACATTGGCAATATTTCGGCCAGACACGCAGTGGCGCTCGGGCTTTCCGGTCCCAACCTGCGCGCGTCCGGTGTGGACTGGGACATCCGCCGCGATGCGCCTTATGAAATCTACGACCGGCTTGAATTTGAGGTCATCACCCGCAAAGACGGCGATTGTTTTGACCGCTGGAAATGCCGCGTTGACGAGATGCGCCAGAGCCTGCGCATGATCCGGCAATGTGTGGAGCAGATGCCCGAAGGCCCGGTGATTGTGGACGATCCCAAAATCGCCTTCCCGGTGGACAAGGACAAGCTGGCCCATTCAATGGAGACCCATATTCACCACTTTGAGCTCGCCGCTTTTGGTTTCAAAGTGCCCGCCGGCGAAGTCTATCAGGCGATTGAGGCCCCGAAGGGCGAACTGGGCTATTACATCATTTCGGACGGCAGTGAAAAACCGTTCCGTTTTAAGGTGCGCGCGCCCTCTTTTGTCAATCTGCAGGCGCTGTGTGAACATACCACCAATATGAAATACCTCGCCGATGTTATCGCCATGCTTGGCAGCCTCGACCCGGTGATGGCCGAGGTGGACAAATGAGCCCGCGTACCAACACCGCCCCCGTCACGGCCACCGTCCCGGATACTGGCACGGATACTGGCACCGACAGCAGCAAAGACAGCGCGACGGCCGCTGCCCTCACCACCACTGTGGTCAAATCTGATCTGGCCGGCCCGGTCCGCGAGATTGTCGCGCGCTACCCAAAAGCCCGCAGCGCCATCATGCCCGCGCTCTACCTGGCGCAGGAAAAATACGGTCACGTGGACGGCACCGTCTACAAGGCGATCTCTGAACTGCTGGACGTGCCCGAAATCTGGGTTTTCGAAGTCGCCAGTTTCTACACCATGTTTGCCCGCGAGCCGCGAGGCACCTTTCACATCCAGCTCTGTGACAACCTGTCCTGCATGTTGCTCGGCGCTGATCACATGCGCGCCTGCCTTGAACACCGGCTTGGCATTCAGGCCGGTCAAACCAGCAAAGACGGCATGTTCACCCTGTCACTGGTAGAATGTATCGGCTCCTGCGACGTGGCCCCGGCGATGATGATCAATCAGGACCAGTACAGCAACCTGGATGAAGCAAAACTCACCGACATTCTGGATCAACTCACCCTCGGCAGCGCCGCCAGCCTCAGCGACCAGGGCGGCACCGGCGGCACTGGCGGCACTGGCGGCACTGGCAACGAGGGGGAGATGCCATGAGCGAACTCACCCTGCTCAAACACATCGACAACCCTGACGCCCCCCAGATCGAGATCTATGAAAAATCCGGCGGCTACCAGGGATTGCGGCGTGTTCTCAAAGACTTCACCCCTGACGAGGTGATCGATTACGTCAAAAAATGCAACCTGCGTGGCCGCGGCGGCGCTGGCTTTCCCACCGGGATGAAATGGAGCTTTGTGCCCAAAGGGGACGGTAAACCCCACTACCTGTGCTGCAACGCGGATGAGGGCGAACCCGGCACCTTCAAAGACCGGCTGCTGATGGAACGCGACCCGCATCAGATGATCGAAGGCATGGTGATCACCGCATATGCCACCGGCTGCAACACTGCATATGTCTATATCCGCGGCGAATACGGCCTGTCGATCCGGCGGGTGCGCGACGCGGTCAACGCCGCCCGCGCGCGCGGCTATCTCGGCGACAATATTCTGGGCAGCGGCTATTCGCTGGAGATCCACCTGCACATAGGCGCCGGTGCCTATATCTGTGGCGAAGAAACCGCGCTGCTTGAATCGATCGAAGGCCGGCGCGGCATGCCAAAACTGAAACCACCCTTCCCGGCGGTGGCGGGCATATATGAGTGCCCGACTGTGATCAACAACGTGGAAACCTTCGCCTGCCTGCCGCATATTTTCCGCCTCGGCAGCGACTGGTTCACTTCCATCGGGCCGGCCGATGCCCCCGGGCCAAAACTGTTTGCGCTCAGCGGCCATCTGAAACAGCGCGGTGTGTTTGAACTGCCGATGAGCATTTCCCTTGGCGCGCTGATCGAGGATTACGGCCACGGCGCCCTCACCGGCAAGCTGAAAGCCGCGATCCCCGGCGGCGTCTCAGCGCCGATGATCCCGGCCAGCGGATTTGACGTCGGTATGGATTTTTCCTCCCTCGCCGCCGCGGACAGCATGCTGGGCTCCGCCGGGGTGATTGCGCTGGATGAAACCAGCTCGATCCCCGTGGTCGCCCGCCGCATCACCGAATTTTTCAGCCATGAAAGCTGTGGCAAATGCACCCCCTGCCGCGAAGGGCTGACCTGGGCGGCAAAAATCCTGCGCCGGATCGAGGCCGGTGACGGGCTGCCCGGCGACCCGGATCAGCTTGAAATGCTCTGCGGCGGCATCTTTGGCAATTCATTCTGTGCGCTGGGGGACGGCGCGGCCTGGGCGCTCGCGGCGACACTGAAACATTTCCGCCCCGAATATGACGCGCTGATCACCCGTAAAACCGCAACCGGATGAAAAGGGACGCACTGCAATGGTAAAATGCACCCTGGACGGCAAGGAAATCGACGTGGAACCCGGCACCACCATCCTCAACGCCGCCCGCGCCATAGCCATTGATATCCCGACGTTTTGTTACCAGGACCGGCTGTCGCTCTCCGCCTCCTGCCGCATGTGCCTGATTGAAATAGAAGGAAGGCGCAAACTGGAACCGGCCTGCGCCACCACAGTGTCTGAGAACATGGTGATCCACAGCCGTTCGGACAAAGTTGTGACAATGCGCGAAGACATGCTGGAAATCCTGCTGGCCAACCACCCGCTGGACTGTCCTGTCTGTGACAAGGGCGGCGAATGCGAATTGCAGGACACCGTGTTTGAATATGGCAAAGGCGACTCGCGGTTTCAGGACGACAAACGCGTGTTCCGCACCCGCGACATTGAGCTGAACGACGTGATCGTCTTCAACGCAAACCGCTGCATCCAGTGCCAGCGCTGCGTGCGCATCTGCGAAGAAGTGGTTGGCGACACCGCCCTTGGCACCTCTGAGCGCGGGCTGGATTCTGAAATCACCGGCATCGGTAACAGCCTGAAAGACTGCAGCCATTGTGGCAATTGCATTGAGGTCTGCCCGGTCGGCGCGCTGATGAGCACCCCCTACCGCTACAAAGCCCGGCCCTGGGACATGGTCCAGGCGGAAACCATCTGCGCCATGTGCGGCACCGGCTGCTCGCTGACGGTGGAAAGCCGCGACGGCGCGGTCAAACGCGTCAAAAGCAAATATGAAACCGGGATCAACAGCGAATTGCTTTGTGCCCGCGGCCGCTTTGGCATCGACTGTCTGGAGGGCGGCACCCCGGTGCGCGTGCCAATGATCCGCACGGACGGAGCGCTGGTTGAGGCCAGCTGGGGTGAGGCCATCGCCCTGATCGCCACCACCGCCCAAACAATCAAAGCACGCAACGGCACCATTCAGGGGCAGATCTCGCCGCAACAAAACAACGAGACCGCCTTCGCCTTTCAGCATCTGATGCGCCAGGCCTTCCACAGCGACGACATCCACTCCGGCAGCCGCTTTAGCGGGCTGCGGGATCTCTCCCCCGGCGCGACCAGTAAACTGGCTCAGCTGATCAACACCGGACTTAGCCGCGCCTCGCTGGACACGTTGCTGGGCCATGACTGCACACTGGTGCTGGGCGCCAATATCGCTGAGGAAAACCCGGTCACCGGCTACCTGATGCGCGCTGCCGTGCGGGACCAGCGCACCCGCCTGCTGATCGCCTGCTCCCGCCCGTCAAATCTGGATGACATCGCCACTGCCCACCTCCGGCTGCTGCCCGGTGAGGAGGCGCGTCTGCTCAGTGCGCTCAGCGACTCCGGTAATACAGCCCCCGACAACATTGCCACCAGCGATGCGGCGGCCCAGGCCGGTTTTCTGACCACCGCCCGCACGGCGCTTGATGCCGCCGCCTCAGTGACGCTGTTTCTGGGCACCGAGTTCCTGCGCACTGGCCAGATCGAAGAAACGCTCGACTGGATCCTGCACACCGTTCAGACCCTTGAAAGAAAGGGGAAAACCGTTGCTGTCCAGTTCCTGTTCGACCGGCCCAACCAGCGCGGGCTCTGGGACATGGGCTGCCTGCCCGGCATCCCCCCAGCAAGCGCGTTCGCCGAAACAGCATTGGCAAGCGCGCTGACCGAAACCGGACCCGGCGGCGCATCTGCCAAAACTGCCGCCGATACCGCGCCCGGTACCACCCCAGCCAGCACCGTGCCCGCACAAGTGCCCGACATGGTCTTTGTTGCCGGTGCCGATCCGCTCACCGATTGCGCTTTGGGGGACCGCTGCGGCACCGCAGCCCGGAAAACCGATTTTCTGGTGGTGCAAAGCGCGCATGTAAACGCCACCACGGAACACGCCGATGTATTGCTGCCCGGCCCGGCCTGGGGCGAAGAGGTCGGCACGTTCACCAGCAATCAGGGCGCCACCCAGCCGCTGCAGATGATCCGCCCACCGGCAGCCGATGTTCTCAGCGCGGCCACGATTTACCAGCGTATTGCCACCGCCATGGGCATTGCGCCGGACTGGACAGATCCGCCGCCGCTCTTCACGCCGCAAGTCGCGCTGATGGGACCTAACGGCGCAGGTCCCCCCCCCGCCACGTCGGCCTCTGCGCTGTCCGCTATACCGCCCGCCGCGTCATCCGACAAATCCGACAGCACCGCCGCGTCCGGACCTGAAGGGGCACCAGACCAGCCGCCCGCGCTGCCGCGTGTACAGCCCTCAAAGCCCGGAGACGGTCATTACCATCTGATCACCGGCGCCAGCCTGTTTACCGCTGGCACAATTTCCACGCGCTCTCACCTGCTGCAGGATCTGGAGCGCGGCGCGTATCTGGAGCTGAACCCGCCGGAAGGTCTCGACCCGGACGCGCATCAGTACGAGGTCACCCTGCGCAGCGGCAGCACCACCCTGAACGCGCCATTAAAGGTGAACCGTGGTTTCGCCCCTGGGGTGGTTTACGCGCCGGAGCACATGCTCACCGCGCTGGAAAACAACCCGCTCTCAGCCCGGGACTACCCGCTGGCCGTCGCGCTGACATTCGCCCGGCTGCCCTGACACCGCTGCGCAAATCCGCTTTGCGGCCCCGTCACGCTTATCCGCCCGGCAAACCTGCGGCAAACACCCTCCTGCCAACCTGACGCGCATAGCCGTCGTGCAATCCAGCCACACACAATCGTCGGGCAAACCTGCCGCGCATATCTGCAGCGGCAGACATCTACCCGGATCCGCCGCGACACCTGCCTCACCCACCGCCGACCCTCGTCGTGCAATCCTGCCGCACATAGCCGTCGTGCAAACCAGCCACACACAATCGTCGGGCAAACCTGCCGCGCATATCTGCAGCGGCAGACATCTACCCGGATCCGCCGCGACACCTGCCTCACCCGCCGCCGACCCTCGTCGTGCAATCCTGCCGCACATAGCCGTCGTGCAAACCTGCCGTGAGCACATCAAGACAAAGAAAAGCCGCCCCGGAGGGCGGCCAGTTTCATTAATCAGGCTCTTATATTCACTGCTCGCTGTTTATTGCCTGCGGCCTGACCAATGTCTGGGGCGAGCGCACCCGCCCCGGAACTTATCTGCGCCACTGCGGCGCTTTTGCCGGGCGCCGCTTACACGGCGACCCGTCCAATCTCTTAACTGCAGCCCGATGTGCCGCCGCAGGTGTTGCATTTCATGCAGGTGCCGTTGCGCACCAGCGTGTAGTTGCCACATTCACCGCAAGGATCACCCTCATAGCCCTGGATTTTCGCCTTGGCCCGCGGGTCCATCGCCGTCGCCCCGCCTGAGGCGGCAACAGGATCCACAACGGGGCCCGGCCGCGCCACTTCCGGCACCAGCGCTTTTAACGCCGCCTGCGGGTCGCTTGCCAGATCCGGGGCCGCGGCGCTGCCCTGCCCCCCACCCGGAATCAGGAACAACTCCTGGGGCATGCGTTTGCGCAGATACCCGGTCGATGAAATCTGCTTCAGCACTTCAAGCGATTTACTCGCCGCCGCATCAGAGGGCGATCTGACGTTGGATTTGCCCTCGGATTCTCCGCGCCCGATATCGTCAAAAGACGCGCCCGACGGTTTCACATGCGCCAGATCAGTGCGGTCCAGATAAGACACCGCCAGCTCACGGAAAATGTAATCCAGGATCGAGGTGGCGTTTTTGATACTGTCATTGCCCTGCACCATGCCGGCAGGCTCAAAACGGGTAAACGTAAAGGCATCGACAAACTCTTCCAGCGGCACGCCATATTGCAGCCCCACCGAGATCGCGATGGCGAAATTGTTCATCATGGCGCGAAAGCCGGCGCCCTCTTTGTGCATATCGATGAAAATCTCGCCCAGCGCGCCATTGCCGTATTCGCCGGTGCGCAGATAGACCTTATGGCCGCCGACCACCGCTTTCTGCGTATACCCCTTGCGCCGCTGCGGCAGTTTTTCCCGGCCGCGCGCCACTTCCTTGATGATCACCTTTTCGATGATCTTTTCGGCGATCACCACAGCCTTTTCGGGGATCGAGCCGCTGAGCAGAACCTCTTCGGCCTCCTCGTCATCCTCAATCAGCGCCGAAGCCAGCGGCTGGCTCAGTTTGGAGCCGTCGCGATAAAGCGCATTGGCCTTGATGCCCAGCGCCCAGCTCAGCTCATAGGCCTGCTGGCATTCCTCAATAGTGGCATTGTTGGGCATGTTGACGGTCTTGGAAATCGCCCCGGAAATGAACGACTGCGCCGCCCCCATCATCTCGATATGGCTGTTCACCGACAAGAAGCGCTTGCCCGTCTTGCCGCAGGCATTGGCACAGTCAAAGATGCTGTAATGCGCCTCTTTCAGATGCGGTGCACCCTCAAGCGTCATCGCGCCACAGACATGTTCATTGGCCGCTTCAATGTCTGCGCGGGAAAACCCCAGGTGGCGCAGCAGGTCAAATTTGGGATCATTCAGCTTCGCCACCGGAATGCCGAGCGACCCAGTGCAGAACTCTTCGCCCAGCGTCCACTGGTTAAAGACAAAACGGATGTCAAACGCGGCCGGCAATGCCGCTTCGATTTTCTCAATCTCCGCCTGGCCAAAGCCGTGGCCGATCAGGGCGGTGTGGTTGATCACCGGCGCATTGCCGATGCTGCCATGGCCCACCGCATAGCTGATGATTTCCTCAACCTGCGCCGTGCCATAGCCCAGTTTTTCAAGCGCCGCCGGCACCGAACGGTTGATGATTTTGAAATAACCGCCGCCGGCCAGTTTCTTAAATTTCACCAGTGCGAAATCCGGTTCAATGCCGGTGGTATCACAATCCATCACCAGGCCAATGGTGCCGGTGGGTGCAATCACCGAAGTCTGCGCGTTGCGGTACCCGTGTTTCTGCCCCAGCTCAAGCGCCTCATCCCAGGCCATCTGCGCCAGTGCCACCAGTTTCTGGTCCGGGCAGTTGCTCAGGTCCAGCGGCACTGGTTTCACCGCCAGGCCCTCATATCCGTCCGTGGCACCATAGGCGGCGTTGCGGTGGTTGCGGATCACCCGCAGCATGTCTTTGCTGTTGCGTTTATAACCAGCAAACGCGCCCAGCTCGCCGGCGATTTCCGCAGAAGTGGTATAGGCCACGCCGGTCATCACCGCACTCAGTGCTCCGGTCAGGGCCCGGCCCTCAACACTGTCGTAGCTAAAGCCCATATTCATCAGCAAACCGCCGATATTGGCATAGCCCAGACCCAGAGTGCGGAAATCATAGGAGCGCTGCGCAATCTCTTTGGAGGGGAACTGCGCCATGGTGACCGAAATCTCCAGCGTCAGCGTCCACAGCCTTGTCGCATGCATATAATCTTCGACCTGGAATTCGCCGTCTTTCAGAAAGGTCAGCAGGTTC
This sequence comes from Candidatus Halocynthiibacter alkanivorans, assembly GCF_003333265.1. GTDB lineage: Bacteria > Pseudomonadota > Alphaproteobacteria > Rhodobacterales > Rhodobacteraceae > Halocyntiibacter_A > Halocyntiibacter_A alkanivorans. The sequence goes on along the minus strand of NZ_QOLB01000157.1, from coordinate 22,141 downwards.
ATCGACGCCAGGTTACAGGCGGTATCATCGAGGAACATATATTCCGAACACGGATTTGAGCCGCGGATCTCGCCATCCTGCGGACAAGTATGCCAGGCGTTCACCGTGTCATGGAACTGAATGCCCGGATCGGCACAGGACCAGGCTGCATGGCCCACATCGGCCCAGAGATCGCGCGCCTTGATGGTTTTTGACACTTTGCCGTCAGTGCGGCGGATCAGCTCCCAGTCGGCATCATCTTTGACCGCCTGCAGGAACGCATCCGTCACCCGCACCGAGTTGTTGGAGTTCTGCCCCGACACAGACGCATAGGCCTCAGAATCCCAGTCGGTGTCATAGGTGGGGAATTCGATGCTGGTATAGCCCTGACGCGCGTAATCCAGCACCCGCTTCACATAGGTCTCCGGGATCGCCACTTTTTTCGCCGCGCGGATCGCCGATTTCAGTCCCGGATTTTTGCCAGGCTCCACCGCGTCATCCACCGCGCCGTCCCATTCGCGGATGGCGGCAAAAATCGCGTTCAGCTGCTGCTCGTGCATTTTGGAGCCGGCGACGATGGAGGCAACCTTCTGCTCCTCAATCACCTTCCAGTTCACGAACTGCTCGATATCAGGGTGATCCATGTCACAGATCACCATCTTGGCGGCACGCCGGGTGGTGCCGCCCGATTTAATGGCACCCGCCGCGCGGTCGCCAATCTTCAGAAAGCCCATCAGGCCTGAAGACTGACCACCGCCCGACAGGCTCTCACCTGCCCCACGCAGCGATGAAAAATTGGTGCCGGTGCCCGAGCCGTATTTAAACAGCCGGGCTTCGCGCACCCAGAGATCCATAATGCCACCCTCAGCCACCAGATCATCCGCCACGGACTGGATGAAACAGGCGTGTGGCTGCGGATGTTCATAGGCGGAGGTCGAGCGTGTCAGCTTGCCGCTTTTATAGTCCACGTAATAATGGCCCTGGCCCGGCCCGTCGATGCCATACGCCCAGTGCAGACCGGTGTTGAACCACTGCGGGCTGTTGGGCGCGGCCTGCTGGCTGGCCAGCATATGGCGCATCTCGTCGAAATAGGCCTGAGCATCGGTCTCAGTGGAGAAATAGCCACCTTTCCAGCCCCAGTAGGTCCAGGCCCCGGCCAGCCGGTCAAACACCTGGCGTGCACTGGTCTCGCCGCCAAACCGGTCTTCCTCAGACAGTTTCGCCAGCGCTTTGTCATCCGGCACCGAGCGCCACAGGAATTCCGGAACCCCCACTTCGGGCATCCGTTTTAACGCGGCAGGCACGCCGGCTTTGCGGAAATATTTCTGCGCGATAACATCACTGGCGACCTGGCTCCAGCCAGACGGCACTTCACACTCATTCAGCTGAAACACAATCGTTCCGTCAGGGTTGCGGATCTCGGACGAGATGATGCTGAAGTCCAGCTCCGCATAGGCATCCGACCCTGCCCTGGTGAATTTGCGCTCAATTTTCATTGCGGCCCCGTAGATTTCGACGTTTATACCCACGCCCCCGTCTCAGACGGAGGCAAAAGAATTCGTGCCGGCTGGTGCCGACCTAAAGACAAAACTCTCTTGTCCCATGCCCATTGCTGCACACGGAATGGCAAATGCCCTGACGGGCAACGCACAATGTAGTCTTGTCACTCGGTCCGCTCAGACCACTAAATGTGGTATCCCCCCCAACCGGCCCCTACAACTTGCAGCTTAAAATCCGAGTTGGCAACGAATTTTTTACGTTCTTTACTGTTGACCTGACTTGCCCACAACCCGACTTGATTCGCCTGCCCGGGGGAGGTGTTTTTCTTGCGCTATTTCGGGGGGTTTCTTGCCACCGCCAAACAATCGGGCGAAAATCTGTGGATAAGTTTGTTTTTATAATTGCCTGATGCGTCCGATCATCATGTGCCCAGACTGACCCAAACGCCGGTTCAAACCTGCCACAATGGCGACAAATTTACCCTCAACCCTGACGCTAGTGGACAGATTCAGCCATTGCGCCGACTCATGCTCCTCCTGCCTCCCGGGCCCGGCCGCCGGAATTCAGACCGCAGGCCTCAATTGCCGGGCTTCAGACGCAGCGCCACAGGATTGTCGCCAAAATGCCTTTTGAACGCCCGGGCAAACCCCTCGGGCGAGCGATACCCGTAGCGTCGCGCCACCGCGTCCACCCGGTCGCCGCGCACCACATCCTGCCGCGCCAGAATTAAACGCCAACGCCGCAGATAAGCCGCCGGCGGCTCTCCCACCACCGCCAGAAACGTCTCGGCAAAGCGTGACAGTGACAGCCCGGCGATCTGCGCCAGCTCCTCATTGCGCCAGCCCCGTCCCGGCGCATCATGAATGGCGACAATCGCCCGGCTCAGACGCGGATCCGACAGGCCCGCCAACAGGCCCGGCGCGGTTGATCCCGCCTCGATCTGCGCCCGCAACATGCGCACAATCATAACTTCGCCGAGCCGGCTGACCACCGATCCGGCCCCACAGCGCTGCGCCTGAAATTCTGTTTGCATCAGGCTGACAAGCCCGCGGCTGTCTGCGTCCCCGCCCAGATCGAACACCACCACATCCGGCAACGCTGCAATCAGCGGGTTGGACATCCCGCCCCAGTCCACCTGCGCACAAAACAACACCTGATCCGCATCTATGACAAATCCGTTCGTGCGGCTGCACAGGACTATCTCTTGCGGCGTCCCGTCGGCAGCCGCCACCACCAGCAGGTTCGCCTCAGCAAGCGCGGCCGGCCGCACCACCAGGCTGAATCGCTCCATCAGTGTCGTCAGTCGGTCAAATCGGGCCATTTCGGATTTTCCGTCGGTTATTTCGGATTTATTCGACACTAACAACCACTACACTGCGAGGCAACAGCACTCAGAATAAGGATATCCCATGCTGCTCCCTCGCCAGAAAACCCCCGACCTGTCCCTGTCCACCCTGGACCACGGTGATTTTGACCTCGCCTCAGAAGTCTCGGACCGCGGCACCGTGATCTGCTTCTACCGCGGACTGCACTGCCCGATTTGTGCCAACTACCTGACTGAGCTGCAAAAACGCGTTGCCGATTTTGCCGAGCGCGGCATCAAAACAATCGCCATCAGCTCCGACGGCGAAGAGCGCACCCGCGCCATGGCCGACAAAATCGGCGCCGACTCGCTGCGTTTTGCCTATGACCTGCCGCTGGCCAAAGCGAAAGAGTGGGGTCTCTATATCTCCACCTCGCGCGGCAAAACCTCGATCGGTATCGAAGAACCAGCGCTGTTCTCTGAGCCCGGCCTGTTCATGGTGACTCCGGAGCAGACACTCTATTACGGCTCTGTCCAGACCATGCCTTTCGTGCGCCCCCATTTCTCCGAACTGCTTGGCGCTGTCGATTTTGCGATCAAAAACGACTACCCGGCCCGCGGCGAATACACCGGCGAAGTCTGATCTGCCTGGCCGGCGCGCCCAAATCAGCGCCGGCCAGCACGACCCGCGGCAGCCAGCCGCCAGGCGCGCATATCGGCCAGCAGCCCCCTGTCTCAGCCACCATCGCGCAAATCCGACTTGCCACTGAAAATCCAGGCTGCATAATCACTTACAATCAATGCAAAGCCTCCCTCCCCCGGTCCGGCACGGTCCTGGACCAGACTGGACAGGCGAAGCGCAGCCCTGACACCCGCCGCATCCGGAACCACACAATGACCGATTTCTCCAAGACCCGCGCAATGTTTCATCTCCCCGAGGGCATGACCTACCTCAACGGCAATTCTCTTGGCCCGATGCCACGCGCCTCCGAAGCCGCCATTTCGCGTTTTCTCAATGACGAATGGAAAAACGAGCTGATCAAAGGCTGGAACAGCAAGGGCTGGTACACGCAGACCAATACGCTTGGCGACCGCATTGGCCGGCTGATCGGCGCGCCCGAAGGCAGCACCGTGGTCGGCGACACGCTCTCGATCAAGGTCTTTCAGGCCGTCGCGGCGGGTCTTGCGCTGGTCCCTGAACGGCGGATAATCCTGTCTGACAGTGGCAATTTTCCCTCCGATCTTTACATGGCCGAAGGGCTGATGAAGCTGAAAGATGACGGCTACAGCCTGCGCACCCCGGATCCTGAGCAAGTAATGGATGCCATCAGTGACGAGGTGGCGGTGCTGCTGATCACCGAGGTCGATTACCGCACCGGGCGCAAACATGACATGAAGGCGCTGATCGAAAAGGCCCACAGCCATGGCGCGGTTGTGGTCTGGGATCTGGCCCACTCCGTCGGCGCGCTGCCGGTGGATGTCACGTCGACTGAAGTCGATTTTGCCGTTGGCTGTACTTATAAATATCTCAACGGTGGCCCGGGCGCGCCGGCGTTCATCTATGTCGCGCCGCGCCACATCGGCTCCGCCGAGCCTGCCCTGTCCGGCTGGTTTGGCCATGCCGCGCCGTTTGATTTCGCCCTCAGCTATACGCCGGCGAACGCCATTGAACGCATGCGCGTCGGCACCCCTTCTATTGCCTCCTTTGCCCTGCTCAACGCGGCGCTGGACGTGTGGGACAATGTGGACATGCAGGATCTGCGCGCCAGATCGGTGGAACTGTCCGAACTTTTCATCACCGAAGTTGAGAACCGCTGCCCCGGAGTGACGCTTGCCAGCCCGCGCAACGCGCTTGAGCGCGGCAGCCATGTGTCCTTCCGCTTTGAACACGGCTACGCCTGTATGCAGGCCCTGATCGCACAAGGGGTCATCGGCGATTTTCGCGCCCCCGACATCATGCGCTTTGGCATCGCACCTCTGTTCAACAGCGAAGCTGACATTCTGCGCGCGGTGGATGTTCTGGCACAGATTCTGCGGGATGAAAGCTGGCAAGATGCGCGCTTTCAATTGCGCGCCCCGGTGACCTGATTTTCGCCAGGAGGGGCAATCCCCCCCCTTCTGCTCAATGCTTTGCCAACCCTCTCGCCTCTGCCTTTGCAAAGCCGTGCCCGGGTGTTTGTCCGCTCCCGATCGGCAGCAAAGCGGGACGCCACCAGCAGATATAACTGTGACTTTCAGCAGCCCCTTAGTTTCACCTGGGCTTTCGGCCCCGCCTATATGATTTTTTTCTGAACATATAACCCAGCTGCCCAATCAGGCTTGCTTCGATCTGGTCGGTCACACCCAGCTTGGAGTCGCACGGGCCCGGTACTTTGTGGGTTCCAAAAACCTGGTCAAACACTGAAAATACCGTTGCAAAGTTCGTTTGGAAAAATCTGTAATCCGCCGCGTGGTGCCATCTGTGCATCGCAGGGGAGACAAAAATGCGCCCCAGCCAGCCGTAGGTCCAGGGCAGATCCGCATGAATAAAATACCCGTAGTAGTGACGCACAAATCCATTTGCGATAACGGCAAACGGCGGCAGGCCCAGAGCCAGCAGAAATGCGCTGTCGATCGCGGTGGTGGTAATCCGGTTGACCGGATGAAACCTCTGAAGCGTGAACCATGTCATTTGGGTATCGGAATGGTGAACAGCGTGGGATGGCCACAATATCCAAGTGTGCTCTAAACGATGCCGCCAGTAGCCAATAAAATCACCGGCAAACACGGCGATAACGATGACAATCTCTTTGGGGAGTTCTGACCAGCTTTCCTGGCTGACAAGTGTCCAGCCGTGCCATTGGAAGAAACTGTTCACCGTCAACGATACGAGAATAATGACGGGTGACATCGCGAACGAATCGAAAAGAAAAATTTTGACGTTCAGCGTGCTTTCCTTAGCGCTCTTTTTAACGTCGGTTATCAGTTTTGCCTTTTTGACCGCCAACCCAATCAACAAAAAGAAAAGAGCGGGCATCAAAAGCCCCTGCACCGCCGTAAGGGAAGAACTAAATCCGAAACTGAATAAATCGATCATATGAACACCCAAATTGCTCTGTTTTGACTTTTGCCTCCGGAACACGACTACCCTAAATTCCGGCATGTGTGGCAAAAATTGGGTGGCTGGTTCCTTCATAAAGTCGCAGGCGCCAAAACAAGTTTTCAGATCACCTGGAAGTACGCCGCACAAGGCGAATTGATCCGGCCACGCAGCTTTGTTGTATGGCGCCCGCCTGCCCGAAAATGGCTGACTGAACAAGCTGCAGCAGCCAACATTTGATCCAGGACCGCTTCGATACGCACCGGGGGAAATATCAACATGAGACGGCACCGCCCGTCAGCAGAGACGATTAAAGCAATGCGCAGTGCGCCGTATTACATACCGACATGTCACGCGGGCATCCGGCGACAATTGATCGATATAAACACGACAACAGACCAAGCTGGTAACATTAAAAAGTGAGTAAGCTGCGCTGCAGACCGGAGGGGCTCTCTCTGCATCAATGACCGGGTAAGTCATTGTTTTTAATGGTCGGGACGGCAAGATTCGAACTTGCGACCTACGGTACCCAAAACCGGGGCAAGACGTTCAGAACGCAGCGCTAATTTGTAAACCAGCGCAAAAACGCCTGTTGAAAATCAATGGGTTACAAGCGTTTTGTAAACTGATTTTGGAAGTAGACTGTTGCCATCACAAGGGATTGTGAACCCAAAGTTTGCGATCCATTGCACTGGATTATTACCCACATGCTCCGTGGCCATTAACCGACGCAATGAGCTTTCGCAACTGAGGCAATGGCCGCGGTCGGCGGTGCGTTCAACTGATCGCCGCAACACACTCTGCAAACCTTTCAGCTGGCGTTTGATACTGCAAGGTCTTGCGGGGCCGCTCATTGAGCTGCCTGGCGATGGCACTGAGTTTGGCTTGGGAATGAACGGAAAGGTCCGGTGTCAGAGCAATCGTGGCAAAATTAGGCCAATGAATGTAAATTGATTTCGTATCATTCCCGTACCTGATCGGCCCGATGATGGATGGGGACGACACAATCTGAAAGCCCTTGTTTTGTTGGGCTTTTGGAATGTCATCAGATTTCGCAGCACCGATTGTAGCATCTGCTTTGCTCTCCGTCATAGGCAAAACTATATAGGGCAATGACTCCAGGGTTGTTTGGGATGCTTTAAGCTGTTCAAACTGTTGGCAAAAGTTCCCTGCCGAGCAAAGACTTAGAAGCATTTCAGAAAAAGGCACTTTCATGACTCACCTCGAAGACTACCTGAAACACTATGTCTCCCTCAAGGCTCCAGGCTATGCCGTTCTTGTAACTGGAGCTTGGGGGACGGGGAAGACGTTTCAGGTCAGAGAGTGCATCCCCGAAGAAAGTCGCGTTTACGTGAGCCTGTATGGTGTCCAATCGGTCGATAAAATTCATGCTGAGGTATTCGCTGCCGCCCACCCGACCAAGGCGAAAACGCGCGGTTTTTTTGAAAAATTCCGCGGCCAGGACGTTGGTGCCGTTGGATTTACTGTCCCTTTGGGGTTCGTTCCCGATATTGCCAATGCATTACTTAGAAACGAGTTGAAGCCTGAAAAGATCTTAATTTTCGATGATCTGGAGAGAAGTGGCCTTGACCTCAAGGAAGTGCTGGGAGCGATAAACTCATATGTCGAACACAAGGATTTTCGCGTTGTTGTAGTCGCCCATGACGACGAGAAACTACTGGGTAAAGACTTCCGAACCTTGAAAGAAAAGACATTCGGTCAAACCGTTCTCGTAGAGCCTCAAATTGAACGAGCTTTCGGGAGATTCTTGAGTGAGATCAAGGTGGAAAAAGCCAGAGATTTCGTAGCTGCTCACAAGGCTCAAATCGAAGATGTCTTCCGGCAATCCAAGGTGAAGTCACTTCGAATATTGAAGCACGCCGTTGAAGATCTGGTCAGGTTGTACAGCGCACTGAATGTAAAGCACCAGAAAAATGCCGAAGCCATGATTGAGCTGGTGCAGACCTTTACGGCGCTGGGGGTCGAAGTCCGATCAGGGCAGCTCGTGGAAAAGGACCTACGTAATAGGAGGGGCGTTCGGATAGGTCACATGATGCGTGATCGTCGCAAAGCCAAGGATCAGCCTGAGACGCCCCCACTGGTGGTAGCCGATGAGAAATATCCGAGTATCGAACTCGAAACTGGAATGCTGAATGATGGTGTTTTGGTCGCGACGCTTATTGAGGGCCGATATCCTATCGAAGAGATTCAGGCATCCATCAACAACTCGCCTCACTTCTTGGTCCCGGAGGAGGTTCCGCCGTGGAAGGTGGTTATCCACTTCGATGATCTGGATGATGAGACCGTTGAAGTAGCCCGCGAGAAGATGGAGCAGCAATTCGAAAAACGCGAGGTGACGGATTCTGGTGAAATGCTGCACATTTTCTGTTTGCGCATGATGATGGCAGAGAACGGAATTATTGACCGAACCGCCGACGAAGTTGTCAGGGAAAGCAAGTCATACTTAAATGATTTGTTGGATTGCGGCCGGTTGCCCCCACAAGGGCCTGACTGGCGATGGTTTGATGAGTTTGATAGATCCTACGATGGATTTGCCTACTGGGTAAGCGAAGCGAACGCTGGCCGTTTCAAAGAGATCTGGGACCATCTCATTGGCTCTCGCGAAGACGCTCTACGGCAAACCTTCCCCGAGGTCCAAAAAGATCTTTTGCGTATAGTCAGGGAGGACCCCAAGGCCTTATTCGAGGCTGTTTCGCCTACCAGCTCTGGCCACAATCCATACGCGACTATCCCTCTGCTACATGAAATTCCTGTTACCGAGTTCGTTGATGCTTGGCTTGGTGGAAATCATGAAAACTGGCGAAACGTCAATCATGCCCTTGAAAACAGATTCAGTCACGGTCAGCTGGAGCGGGATTTGAAGGATGAGAAGGACTGGGCTTTGGAGCTCCTAAATGAACTTGATGCGCGTTCTGAGAGAGAAACTGGCTTCGGTGCTTTGCGGATTAAGAGACTAAAACCTCGAGTCCTTATCGAGTTGGCGCAGTCCTTGGAGAACGCTGACTCAGATGTCGAGTAGGGTGGCAAGTGGAAGTTCTTTGCCATGTGTGATCCTAATTTCCTAATCCGTTCGCCCTTAACAGCTGGTCCGAATTCCCGCGACCACCTCAAACCAATGTGGGCTCTTTCCTGCTGTTTACTGCACTTGGCATGAAGGTCCGCTGTGGGGAAATGGCTCAAACCTTGCAAAGCCCGCAATCTGCGCATTACTGCCCTTGGCGAGGAACGCAGCACGAATAGTTGGGAGTTTCGGTCTATGACTGCTTTCGCGTTGCTGAGGTATGATCCGAGCACGTGCAGCGAATGCACACTTTCCGCCCTTCGCTCCGAAATATGCCTGGTGCAGCAATCGGACTACGTTCCGCCGCCCTACCTGTCAAGAACGGCCCAAACTGGACATTCGTTGTTTTCATCGGCGCTGCGGCACAGCTTCACCGAAGCGGTCGTTCGTGATCCGGTGCAGCAAGAGGCTCGGCCAGCCTTGCTCTGACTTATGCTCCAAATTCCTTGTGTGAAATCGTTGGCCTGCCGCACGCGCAATCATTAAGCTAAGTTTCCCGTTGTCCTCTACGAGCGCAACGAGAATGCGGTTGGGCAGCTTATTCGAATTCACCTTTGGCAGCTGACACATGCCGCTCCTGTTCAATAACAGGACCGGCTCCCCGGATGTGCGGGTTTCGCCAACTGATGCCGCCTGCGCGGTTACGCATGAAGTGACCCTGCACCCAATGCGCTCTACGCGTTCTGCTCTCAGCGTTTCCGCCTTCGTTTTCCCCTTGCATGGCTTGCATTTGCCGCTTTCCCAGCTCACCAAGAGTAACCTTTACCACTCGCATGCCTGGGAGCGGTTTGCCCTCTTTCTGCGCACGGCGGCGTTCCGCTCGGGGATATAAGGGCACTTCCTCCGTTTCCAGCATCGATTTGTGCTGAAACAAGACAGACATACCTACAACCATACTGAGGAAACTGATGCAGATAGGCTGCTCTTGCTTTATCGGAGCCTCAACACTGATATTTTCACCCGTTTCCTTCATGAGTTGATAGGTAGGTGTAAACGAAGTATCGACCGTTGCGCCTTCCGACTTGAAAACCAGCAAGTTGGGAATGAAACCGTTGTTACCTTCGAGAAACACCTGGGTGTACAAAGCGCCTTCGTCTTGAGTGATCAATGCAAATGGTCGCATCCCTTCCGATACCGGTGGAATCGTCAACAACATGGCAGGAAACGGGAGTTGGACGTGACTGAACATGTCTTCCAGCCCGTCTTTCTTCATCTTTGCGGAGAGTTCATACAGCAACGTCTGTGCTGCCTCATCGAGCACATAAAGCTGGGCAATATTTAAGATTTCGCTCTGCCTTTGGCCGTGGAATTCCAGCGTTTCTAGAAGATCCGAGGAAAGCGAAGAGCGATTGATATTCTTCAGCTGAAGGAGCGTGGAGGGGTAGTGTTCGTAAAACGTAAGCAGGGTGGTGAGCATCTTGAACCTCTTTTAGATCAGCCAATTTGAAACAAGAGAGCCGTCTAGGGCTCGTATGGACGATCGAGACTTTTCGAGAGCCTGAGTACATTTGGCATCAAGAAATAAACATCTCTTTCAGAATAACAGAAACCTAGCGCATCCCATCTTCGATCCTCTGTGCATCGCCCGCTTATGCTCGGCAGCCGACGCATTGTTGGCTCATTTAGCTAGGAGGCATATGCCCGTTGTACCCCATGGCACAATCGGCCCTGAACGGCCATTCGTGCCAAATACGTCTAACGGCAGCTCCCAGCTCAAAGCAGTCGCTCTGCCTAAGTACTGCACCCTCGGTCAATAATCGCTTGAGAATACCTGGGCGATTGCTCATGGTCGCTTAATGGTCGGCGCAGAGGAGAAAAGCGGTTATGGACGGTATCGTGGGCTTTGTTTGGGTAAGTTTGATCCTAATCATTTTGGGGTGGCTCTACATCTTTCTCCCGGCATCGATGGCAGCAGAACGCGGCCGGTCAGCGTTTGGCTGGGTTCTCCTCACACTTTTCATTTCACCTTTTTTTACGATTATCGCTCTTTTGGTCCTAGGGCCAACGGTAGAAACTGCGCTTGCCAGAATACAAGAAGAGGAAGGATCTAGCTGACGTGGACGTGCAAGTGGGCAAAACAGCCCATATTCGTTCGCGCCAGACCAGCCCTGAGCTACCATTCGTGCCAAACACGTCTAACGGCAGCCCCCAGCCCAAAGCGGTCACATTTTCCGTCCTGCACCGAACTAATAATCACACGTTTTGCAAATCATCAGATCCGCCATTCATCCACTTCTTAATCCGACGGTTTGCCCTGCTATCATCCATAATTCTCTGATCCTGAGGAAGTTTTAGGCGGATTCGTTTGCTTAATTGAGCGAGAATCTTTGCTCGGCTTGGAGATATACTCTTAAGTATGTCCTCCGCACTTGTGGAAAATGCTAAAGCCAATAAATTATTGTCATGGTCTTCTAGGCATTCAGCAATCCACTGGCGTGCAAAGGCGGCGTTTGAAAGGCGATTAGATGCAGTGTCATTATCCAATTTACGAATTGATTTTTTGTAAAAGATTAAAGCATATTCCGTGTTCCCTTTAAGCTGCAGGCAACGCCCAATGTTCCCGAACTTAGGTCCATCGTGGTCCTCACTGTCAGAAGTTCCCTCCGCTATCTCTTCGACTGACGACCCTCCAAGGAAGAACTCGAGTGCAGGCTCAATTTCGCCAGCGTCACGCCTTGCTAACGCCAAATGGTGTTCGTCCCCATATTGGGTATCAACGTTAGTTTGTGCTTTCAGATCCAGCCCCGCTTCGCCCCATTCAACAGCACGTTTAAAATCTCCCCGCTGCCAAAAAGAATACGCCTTCATGTCACAGTAAAGGATGTATCGCGCTGTTTTCTCAGGAATCGTCGCTTCAAATTGCTCGAAGATAGAATCTGCGCCAGCATGATCTCCAAGCTGGTCCAAACATTCAACAAGCTCGGATACAATCCCATTAAAACCCGAAATCTCGGTAGGCGCAGTACTCCAGTCCAACCTTTCGACAAACATGCGGGCAACACGAACAAACTCCTCAGCATGGCCCCCGCCAAGAAGGGCGCTCTTCGCAGCCGTCAAGGTGTTAGCCGCATCCTGAAACAGCTTTGCCCTAATTTCCAGCTCAGCCTTTTGAGTCCATCGCCCAAGCAAAGGAAGTGGCAAGGAGAACCCGAGTAGGCTTGTCAAAGAAACGATGATGGCATTGTATTGGCCAATTACCAATTTGATATAATCTTGCCTTTCGGCTGGGGAGAAATTTTGCTTTACGAACTGCCGAACCAGCGGATGCAAGTCGTACAAGTCCGGCGCGTTCACCTCCGGCTTTATAACGACAAGGTTCAGACGGATTAGTGATCTGAGTGACTTGTCGAATTTATTATAGCGCAACTTTGTGGAGACATACTTTTCCAGAGTGTCTTTTGTTTCAGCTCTTACTGCTTCCGCCATGATCCTCAGCAACAACTGCTCATTTTCTGATAGGCGCGCCCAGATAGACGAAAGAACGTTAGGGCTTTCTTCTCTGCCACGTCTAATATCTTCGAGCAAACCACTTAGCGTTGTTCCCGGAACCTGCGCGACTTGTACGGCCATTAGATCTAGCCAGAACGGATGCCCGTCCGTCATCTCGTGGGCTGCCTGAATATCCGCTGTTTTGCAAGCGTCATTGGCCACTCCGCGCTTTTCAAATAGGGCCTCGGTTTCATCCAAATTAAGACCGGGCATTGGTATGGTAATTATGCTTGCTTCTGAATACCTCACCTGCGGACGACATGTTAGAATGATTTTGCTCGTCGTAGGGGAAGTTGCGAAAGCTTTCACTAGTTTGTCCAAAAGGCCGACAAAACGGAAATTTTCCAAATCGACATAGTGATCTACATTGTCGAACACAAAAATAGTTTGAGACTCCGCACTGCGAGCTACCAGCAAGTCAGCTAAATCTGCGTCACTTGAACTGACCAACATGTCACTTGTTGTTTCCTCTGAGGTTATCCTGTCAACAGCAGCAATAACTTGAGTTCGTATGCTATCAGCGGCCTCTTTGCAGTCGCGCCAATCCCAAAATCGAAATTTGGTTGTTGACGCAAATGTATCCTTAATGTGCTTAGCTGCTGTCAGTGATTTGCCTTGGCCACCTATTCCAGAAAGGATCACAACTGGTGACTGCGTGGTTTCTAGCGAGCGTAGCTCAGCGTCACGTCCCACCCATGCTTCAATATGAGGCGGACGGTCGCAATCTAATTGCTTAAGTGCGGTAGAGGTTATGGAGAATGGATGGGGTTCATTCTGGGACGCAGTCCCTGCGGACTGGGCTGTCGCATCGTTAGACCAGAAATCGATAAGCTTTGGAAGAAAGGAATGGCAGTCAATGCCAGCATAAAGGCTAGTTCGTCCGCGATTGAGGCCCGGCTGCAATACTGAGCGCAGATGCGCAGGAATGGCCGGAGCGCTATCATAGAACGTCCACAAAACTTCGGGGAAGGCAGCGCCATTTCCGGTCAACTCTTTCAGTGCTGCCGTAAGTATATCTTCCCACCCCCCATATGCGATTACGACGACTAATTTGTCTTTCAATATCTCAAGTAAAGAAGATTTTAGAGCAGGGCGGGTCTGAAGTAGCTGCGTTCCGGTGTGCAACGTATCCGTTCCTCGCCAGAAGCCATGGAAATGAATGACACGGCATCCGTCAGCGTTGGTATTTCCTAAGTCTGCATCTTGTATCAACGAAGTTTGCCACGATTGGCCGCCAGCGCGACGAATTGATACCTCAACCAATGGATCAAAGTTGGACGTTAATATCGTCTTACCAAAAGTGTTTGGCTCGGTAGAAATTAGCCGCCCTAATGCCTCTACTCCACTCGAAAGGTGCCAGCCAGCAACATCGGCTTCGAATTGGCTAAGGTTTTCGTCGTTCAAATGGAGAGGATCAACACTATTGGGTTCATGGTCGGCAGTTGTGTGCCTCGAACATAAAACAGCCTTGCGAACCACTTTGTTGCATACGTCTTGCCCTCTTCGTCCTTGAAGAAAATGAAATGCGGCATGATACTTATTTGATGCGGTAGCAATGTTGTTCTCAAGAGTGATGTGAGGCCCCGTGCCGTCGGGAAACCGCCCGCGTATATCTTCAATCATATCACTTACATCTGACACACCCGGTTGCCCTACTTCTTCCGGAGCGGTGAGCGGTGCACCTACAACAAAAACTACCTCTTTTGAGGTTTCTTTAATACCGTCTGACAGACGATCAAGCAGCGCTTCTTCATCATGAAAAATTAGATCTTCAAAATTTGTCACTTGGGGAACCGCTCATAATTAGATGAATTGACATGCATAGTATTGGTTCGCGCGACGGTTGAAAAGATGGGAAAGCTCAGAAACTGATCAAATTGCGAAAGTATCAATCAACCGAAGTCACCTGTGAGCTGCGTCCACAAAACCCCTCCAACTTTGCAAAGTCATCTGTCTGTGCATTGCCGCCGTCCATGCAAATCGCAGCGAATGGCGGGTCACCGCCCAAACTGACAAAATGCTGTAACTGCACATAGCTGGAAACTCTCAGAGACCAAAGCCCCGACAATTAAACCGGGGCTTTCCATATTCTTCGCTCCGCTCACAGCAGCCCGGCTGGCGCGTCTGCGTTTGATATGATCAGCTCCCGCGCCTTTTGCTCAGATGCCTGCCGGCCGACCGTGTAGGTCAGGCGGACCTCATCAAGGATGAACGCGGCGAACACCTCGCGGATTTCAGGCGTATCATTGATCGACAGGATGAACTTACCCTTGTTTCCGGCCAGCTGCCCGGCCATGCGCGCAAAGTCATCGCGCGCAAACATGCCCTTGCCATAATCCGTCTCGCCGCCGTGATAGGGCGGATCCAGATAGAACAGCGTGTCGGCGGTGTCGTAGCGCCTGATCAGCCCTGACCAGTCGAGGCTTTCAAACACCACACCATCGAGGCGCTCCGATGCGGCTTCAAGGATCGGCTCCAGCTTCGCCAGGCTGAAGCGCGGCGAATGAGCGGGCGAGACACCAAACACGCCCCGTGACTGCCCGCCAAAGGCCAGCCGCTGCAGATACAGGAAGCGCGCTGCGCGTTCGAGGTCGGTCAGGGTGGCGGGATCGGTGTGGCGCAGCCGTTCAAAATCGCGCCGGCTGCTGAACTGCCGTTACTGATCATTGAACTTCTACTGCACTGTCCAGTATCATTTCGGAAAATGGCTTCGCACAGTAGGGTACATATGGAGAAGGTTTTAATCGAGCTAGAGCCAGATAGTTGGCATGGCTTCTCCACAGAAAGCGTGTGGGCAACCAAACTAGGTGATGACCTATTTCGACTTGAGAACTCGCCATTCTTCGCGAATGACTTGAGCTACGAAGATGTCATCAAAACCACTTTGAAGGAGAGGGTGAATTATTTCATTGAAACAGTCACTTCGTCGGGGCGCTCAACTTATCGCATTATACCCAACAATGCAGCAGACAGCGCAAGCTTTGAACGCTACTGGCGACCGATTGAGGACCTAGGTTGTTCGTTCGAACAAGGCAACTTTGGATTTATTCTTTTCGCAGTCGACGTACCTAGCGACACCAATATCCACCAAGTCTTTGCTCTGTTGGAAGAAGGAGTGCACAACAAAGTCTGGGAATTCGAAGAAGGGCACTGCAGCCATTCAATTTGAGACCAACGAAACGGTCTTTTTGGGCTCGAACCAGCTCTCTGTTTGCGATAGTGTCAAGGAGTTGGGTTCGTTGTCATTCGGGGTCGCGGTTCTCTACGAAGTCGATCCTGCCGCTTCATGATGGCGTCCGGGAGCTGATCTGCCAAAATGTCGTTCGCGAAGTTAGCGGTGTGCTACTTCAGCAGCTTCTGACTGGCTTGATCCGCCTCCGTCCCGAAGGACGCTGAGCCCGCCGTTGATCTCTCGGGCAGGTATTCCGTTCTTGATATCAGGCTTTGGCCTCCATGCTTGTTTCAAAGACTGTTCCGTCGCGCCAAATGCAATGCAGGATGACCGCGAGCTTGCGCGATGTTGCCACAGCGGCTTTCTTGAACCCCTTTCGGTCCCGCAGGCGCCTGGCCCAGGTTAACAGCGGAGATGGCTTTTTGACCTGAGTGATCAACGTCGAGGCTGCAGAGTAAAGCAAGCGCCGCAGATCGCGGTCTCCACATTTTGAGATGCGTCCTGACCAATCCATATCACCCGACTGATGTCGCTTGGGTGTGAGGCCCAGAAATGCGCCCACATCCTTCGACCTCCTGAAGCGACCGGCGTCATCGAGCGTTGCGATATAAGAGAGAGCAACCACCGGACCAACACCCGGAACGGTCATGAGGCGGCGCGCAAGATCACTGCCGCGCGCTATGCGTCTCAGCTCATCATCCATGGTCTCTGTCGCAGCGCAGAGGGCCTTGTGGATTGGACTGAACATTTCTTCCATCACGCTGATTGCGGGATCGGCCGACTCCGCCCCGGCAAGCTGATCTCTGAAGCCCTGCCGCTGTTTCGTGCGATACACCGCCCCCATACAGACCCCAAAGACCTTCAAGACACCACGAACATGCCCTTCCAGGTCCTTACGCATCCTGATCAGGCGCTCTCGTGTGCCGATCAACACGCGGACGCGCTCAGAGGCCTCGCTTCGAATGTGTACTTCTGTGAACCAGCCAGTGCGCGCGAGATGGGCCAGGCCTTCTGCGTCACCAACGTCGGATTTGTTGATACGCCCTGACAAGGCCTTGTGGGCAAGGCGGGCATCAATGCAAATTATCGGCAGGCCGCGCTTCTCCAGTTCGCGCGTCAGCCAGATGGCGAGAATTCCACTCTCATGCACCACACGCTCCGGATCGGGCGCATGCCTGGAAATGAACGATGTAATCTGATCAGGATCAGAGGTTGTCTCTCCGCGCGCAAGAACGGCACCCTGAGCGTCAACAACGCAGATGGAAACTGATTTCACGGATACATCCAGACCAACATAATAAGACATGGTCGTTCTCCTCTACCGCTTGTGATTTGTGAGGCCAGTATACTGAACCTCGTTCGCCCAGGGAGAGCGACCACCGCAAACACACCATGTCGTTCGCTGCAGCTTGAACGAACGACCGCTGAGCGGACCAAGTGAACCTTAGATATCAGCTTCAGCATTTAGGCGTTTTTTTTGATCTTCATTGTTAAGTGAACCCCTTTCGCTGAGCCATATAACAATGCCGCAAACGGCCACAAATGAAAGTACCGCATCAACGAGGTCCACTGAGATTCTGAAACTAAGTCCACTACCTAAAGCGCCAATAAAGTCGATAACACAGAATGCGGCGAACGGCACCGCGACCCAAAAAAGTTCTCTGCGCAATCCTATGAGAACGAGATACAAAAA
Source organism: Candidatus Halocynthiibacter alkanivorans (assembly GCF_003333265.1). Taxonomy (GTDB): domain Bacteria; phylum Pseudomonadota; class Alphaproteobacteria; order Rhodobacterales; family Rhodobacteraceae; genus Halocyntiibacter_A; species Halocyntiibacter_A alkanivorans. The sequence continues at coordinate 4,844 of NZ_QOLB01000157.1, read as the reverse complement.
AATGGCTGACGCAGAGGAAACAAGTGCTATCGAAAATAATTCCTTGTCATTGTCCCAGATGCCAAGGGCAGAAAATACCACAATTAAAACAGACTGAAGCCAAACCATATATTTTGTTGCTTGAATTGCCAAATTCATACTGACTCCCAAAATAAGCTAAAAAGAATTCTAAAAATTATTTCTTTCATAGAATGGAGGATTCTTCTAGCGGTTTGAATTGTTACTTTGGGCTCAGCGCCGCCATTCGCTGCGGTCGGATTGAATGTCGACTGCTATACGGAAGCTCTCAGGCTGCACTTTTTGCCCCGCTATTTAAGCGCGTCGGCCACCAAGTCGCTTGCCGCGATGGCAATGGCCTTTTCCGCGCCGCATTCAATAAGCTGATCCCCCAGGCGACCGGCAATGAGTTCCCAGTCGCCGGCACCGATGAATTTTGAGGGGTGCGGGCATGGCGCGCGCACCTCTGCCGACAGATCAGGGGGGCGGACCCCAGCGGCGTTGAAGGCGGCGCAGCTCGCCAGAAGTGGGCCGGCGAGTGCCAGCGTTAGAATCCGTCCGGATCTCATTTTCGATACCCTCCACCAGGTGGTTGCGCGCTTCGATCGAAGCCGCCAGCCGCGCGGACTGGACCGACAATTCGTCGGCGGCTTTGAACAGGTCTTGCTGAAGCTCAATGCGGCTTTGCTCATAGGCCGCAGTTGCGCGGCCATAACCCGATTGATAGCCCTGCCAGAACCCGAGCATGCCGGCGAGGGCACAAGCCGCCACCAGCATGCCGATCGAGCGCATCATGCGGCGCCCTTGACGAAACCATGATCCCGCAGCGCCGCGTGGAATGCAGCGCGGGTCTGAGGCCCGGATACGCCATCGGCATCCAGCCCAGCATCGAGCTGAAACGCGTGCACATCTCCAGGATCATATCCGAGGAACACCAGAGCGGTGCGGGCGTAAAGTTCCAGCCGGTCACGGTAGCCGTTCAAGCCACCATTGATCCGACGGGTCACCATCTCGATATCGCCCCGGTCAGCGTAGCGGTTGAGCTTACGTCGCTCCCAATACCAGAGCGGCGCAAGCCCCTCCCACGGATCGGTATTGAGCAGATCCGGTGATGCGACGAAGTCCGGCGCGTCCGGAATTTTAGCCTGCGCCCACGCGGTGAACAGCGCATAGTTTGCCCGCCCGGTCACCTGAATGCCGCTGCGGCCGGAATACAAGCGCCCGTCCCCGTCCTGCGCTGGCGAATTGCCGAGATCAGTGCGGGTGTCATAGCGCGCCTGTGCCGGCGTCGGCCCCCAGATTTCTTTGTCATAGCGAAACCGCCCGCTTTCATGGGCGATCTGCGGAATATACTGGGCGAGCCGGTCGGGACGTTCCAGCCCCAGCTTGACATAACCGTAGGCTTCAAGCCCCGCGATGACCGACGCCATGTTTGCTGTTTCCCGGGCTGTGCCGGCAATCAGCGCAAGTTGTGCTGTACTGACCCTCATTTCGCACGCCCTCCACGCAGACGCCCCAGCAGGATACTCACGACCCCTGCCCCTGCACTCGATGCTTCTTCGCGTATGCCCATCAGGAACAGCAGCACCGTCGGCAGCACCAGCGCCGAGGTGAGCCCGCCCACGGCCATCGACAATTGGAACGGCGCCAGGCCATACAGCTTCGCAATCAATGCGAACAGCAGGCCAGTGAAGACGGCCGACACGATCGTTGCAAAGGTGCCGCGCCGGCTTTGCAGTGGCATATGCAATCGCGCCAGCAGCCCCAGCCCGATCGAAAGCCCCAGCCCGCCGATAAAGTCAGGCACCCCGACCGAGAAGCCAAGTGCGGCTATCACCACCGCCAACACCGTGACCAGCGTATCAAATGTTGTTTCTTTCACTGCTCAATACCCTCTGTATTAGATTTGCCAAAACGGCACGACAACGGGCCGCGCGGATCTGCACGGCCTGAAGAATTGATTTTCGGAATGTTTCGCTGCTCAGAGCGGCTTCAGATTATGCCGGCCAGTGCTCATTGTTGGCATAATCTGCCGGGATGGGGTTGGCGTCTTTCAGCGCCACGCTTGCCTCATGGACCGCGCCCATCCACGCAGCACCCAACCGCCACAACGTCACCATTTGCGGCGGCGTGAGAAGGTGATCTTCGTTTTTCCGATCGCGAAACTTGGTGATTGTCGTTGTGTCGGCAGCATCGATGCGGTCTTTCGCCACATCTTTCAGGCCGAGCAAACTGATCTGATCTTTCTCGCGCCCCTGCAGCGCAACCGGCACCGCATAACCTGGGAGCGATATATCCGTGCCGGCCTCGATGCGCCGGGTGCGCTCTGCGTTCACCTCATCGGTTGTGGGACCTGGCGCAGGCGGCGGCGTATCAATAACTTCCGCATAGGTGCCACCAATCACTGCCGCGAGCGCGGCGATGTTGGCCGGGTCGCTGACAATGGTGTTAACCACCACGCCGCCCTGGGAGATATCATATTTCATGTGGTTTTCCCTCAGTAATAAACGACGAACAGGCAGCCGGCACCGCCAGCGCCGCCATAAGAGTTTGCTTCCCGGCCACCGTCAGTATCAACACAGTAGCCGCCGCCTCCGCCTCCGCCGCGTGTACCCGCCCCGCCAATCACATCATCTTTGCTTGACCAGTTGCTGTACTCACCCGCCCCGTGACCACCCAGACCTTGATCGTCGATAAATGGCACGCCATTGGCGGCTGCACGGGCCATTAGGAATGTAATGTCCGCGTAGGGCGATCCCGGGTAGACCGCCGAGGCGGCTTGGGTTGCGGTGTATTTGATGATCTTATCGCCGCTCGCCGTGTCCACAATGGATACCGCTGCACGCGCGGTTGGGTGGCCAAAGTTGGGAGCACCACCACCAGAAGCCTTACCATTGTTGCCCGACGGATCGAGACTGAGGCCGGTTGCGCCGGTGTAATTGTAATCTCCACCGGAGCCGACCCCGCCCGCTGCGCCTACTGTAAGACCAGCTGAGCTGTTCCCGTCCCCACCAGCGCCGCCGGTTGCTGTCAGCGCCACACCTGTCCCGGTGAAAGTCGAAGTCCCACCAGTGCCGCCATCGGCGCCAGGATCGTTGTAATCTGAAAGACCAGCAGCAGAACCGCCGGCACCTATCATAAGAGAATAGGAGTCCGCGGTATTGACGTTCATTACCTTGACGGAAGATCCACCGGGGCCGCCGCCGTGGGCAGTGGCTTCGTCCTGTCGGTCAGAGCCAGACCCGCCACCGCCGCCGCCACCGACGAGGTAGATTTCCACGTCCCCGGCCTGTGTGAATTTGAATGCGGCGTCGGAAGCATCATAGGCCTCAATCTTGACCGGAAGCGATGCGCCCCCGACTCCAGACAGTTTTGCCTTTTCTGCGTCGGTGAATACATTGGTATCTGCGTTTGCCTCATAGGCCGCCTTGATTGCAGCGTTATCCAGGTTGAGCAAATCGCCCCATCCGGAATTTGCTGCGTTCCGCGCTTTCCAGACCGACGTTGCGCCGGAAGTGTCGACCCAGATCATATAGGGATAGGTTTCTGACGGCTCAGCATTGCCGGCGTTGTTCGACGCGATCGCTGCAAAGACACTGTTGAAGAACGCCAGCGCTGCGGCGTCATTGTGGGACACGTCCGGGGTATAGGTTGCCTGGCTCATGGATACCTCTTGTGGCGCGTTTTATGCGGCCTGTGTTGCAGTGATTGTCAGCCCGGTCACATCGACCGAGTATTCGGTGTTTTCAGCAGTGAGAACGGCGCGAAATTGAAAAGTGCGACCGGCAAATTCGGCGGCATCAAAACTGGTCCAAGCTGACCAGACCGGAGATCCCACCGGGTCGTCATTGGTCGATTGCACCTGAATATCGATATCGCCAAAAGCGCCGGCGGCCGTCCAGAACGCGTCGCCGCCCCGGTTCCAGAATGAACTGCCGCCGGGGCTCCAGAACAGATCTCCGCGCCGGCCGATCAGAACCTGGACATCAGAGATCAACCGCACTGCCTGCACAGAGCCGAGATCGATATTGCCCGACAGCGCATAGGTGCCTTCCAGCTGACCGCTGGACAGTTCCAGAACGCTGGATGCCACTGCGCAACCGACTTTGGTGCCAGCGAACGCGGGATGGGCAACCATCTGGGCAACTTGCGTTGTGGCGATAATTGATGCCCCGGTGGTTGTGTCGGTGGCGACCGGACCCGGAATGCCAAGGGCATCGAATGGCCGCGCCAGATATGTGCCGGATTTCAGCGGCAGCGTTGCTTCAGTGTTGCCCCCATAAATGGATTTTCCTATCGAGGTGGATGCCTGCCAGGACGCTCCGGTCAATGCACTGGAATGGCGAAATTCGATCCGCCCGCCCTGCTGAACATCAAGAGACGGATGACGCTGCCAGCGCATCATCGCCACACCACCACCAAGCGCCTGGATTGACAGGCCCGACAGCGCCACCGGCGCTGCGTTAACACCAAGGATTGCCACTGGCGGGCTGTAAGACCAGTCTGACCAAATGCCGCGTTTCGTCTGGCAGCGGGCGCCAAACACGTAGGTGCCCGGCGCGATATCATCCAGCGTATCAGCGCCCGACTGTGTCAGCGGGCGCAGGTTGTCTGTGCTTTCCGAGGACAGCCGCCAAGCAAACTGCCACGCAGCCACAAACGGATTTGTGCTGGTCGAGCTCAGGTGGACCCGGGTTTTGACACCGCCGCCGCCGCGCGTTTCGTAAAGTTCCTCGCTCGCCGCCGGCGCGGTCAGCGTCGGCTTGGTGGTCGGTGATGGCAGGGTGGATATACCGCCGGCGGGTTTTGGGGTTTCCTCGCGGGGCAGCCAGTTAAATATATCCGGG
>NZ_QOLB01000041.1 GCF_003333265.1 Candidatus Halocynthiibacter alkanivorans | reverse complement strand
CAGGCCCCACCCCCCCCGGACGTGGCCTCAGGCGCGCGCCGCCTCCAGACATGGCGCCCGGACGTGGCCCCCAAGGCGCGCCTCCCGGACGTGGCCCCAAAGCATCCCCGGGCGCGCCAGTCCGTGCGATCACAAAACCGGACCGGTTCCGTCTTATTGGCGCCCCAATCATTACCCAAAATTAACCTGTGGGAACGAGTGAAGGGCCATGGGGTATGGAAAACATGATTGACCGTTTTGCCAGTGAGGAAGTGGGATCGATCACCCTCGACTGGTTCATTTTATGTGCCGGTGTCCTGGGGCTGGCGGTGGCGCTGATGTCCGTGGCCGCGGGTCGCGACGCACCAATGGCGATTGAAAGCGTCGCACCGGTGACAGTGCAGGTGATTTAGGCGCCGCGCTGCTGAGCAAAGGCGTGATCCGGTCCAGGCCGGGATTTGCGCTCAGGCCGGTTCGGGTCAAAAGTGGGTTCAGGGTACAGGAAAATGGCTGCCGGGTCTGGTGGCTGCGGCATAAGCCGCGGCGGCACTTTAACTGGCAGAGCACTTCAAGAGACAAAAAAGGCGCGCCCTGGTGGGGACGCGCCTTTTTTGTTCTGCTGGTGACGGGTGGTGGGCCGGCGCCTTTGCGCCCTGCCCCCTTAACATTCACCCGGCGTTTAGTCTTGCGGGATCACCCGCAGGTGCAGGTCGCGCAGCTGCTCGTTCAGCGGTTCGGACGGCGCCGCCATCATCAGGTCTTCGGCGCGCTGGTTCATCGGGAACATGATCACTTCGCGGATGTTGGCCTCGTTGGCCAGCAGCATCACAATGCGGTCGATACCAGCAGCACAGCCACCGTGGGGCGGTGCACCGAACTGGAACGCGTTGACCAGGGCGCCAAAGCGTTTTTCGACTTCTTCTTTGCCGTAACCGGCGATTTCAAAGGCTTTGAACATGACGTCAAGTTTGTGGTTCCGGATCGCACCGGAGACCAGCTCATAGCCGTTACAGGCCAGGTCATACTGATAGCCCAGCACGTTGAGCGGATCGCCGTTCAGTGCGTCCATGCCACCCTGGGGCATCGAGAACGGGTTGTGTTCAAAGTCAATTTTGCCGGTCTCTTCGTCTTTTTCGTAGATTGGGAAATCGACGATCCAGGCAAAAGCAAAACGGTCCATATCGGTCAGGCCCAGCTCTTCGCCGATGACGGTGCGCGCGCGCCCGGCCACAGATTCAAAGGCTTTGGCTTTGCCGGCGAGGAAGAAGGCGGCGTCGCCAACCTCCAGACCCAGTTGCTGACGGATGGCTTCTGTGCGCTCAGGGCCGATGTTTTTGGCCAGCGGACCGGCGGCCTCGTTGCCCAGAACAATCTCGCCCGCCTTAACCTTGGCGTTGACTTCCTTGACTGAAATGCCCTGCTCCTGAGCAATGGAATCTGCCGACTGCTTGCGCCAGAAGATGTAGCCCATGCCCGGCAGGCCTTCGCCCTGGGCAAATTTGTTCATCCGGTCGCAGAATTTGCGCGAGCCGCCTTTGGGGGCAGGAATGGCGCGCACTTCGGTGCCGGCGTTTTCCAGCAGTTTGGCAAAGATGGCAAAACCGGAGCCGGCGAAATGCTCGGAAACCACCTGCATTTTGATCGGGTTGCGCAGATCGGGTTTGTCAGTGCCATACCACAGCGCGGAATCTTTGTAAGAAATCTGCTGCCAGTCACTGTCGACTTTGCGACCGCCGCCGAATTCCTCAAAAACGCCCTGGATCACCGGCTGGATGGTGTCAAACACGTCCTGCTGGGTGACAAAGCTCATTTCGAGGTCGAGCTGGTAGAAATCGGTGGGCGAACGGTCGGCGCGCGGGTCTTCGTCGCGGAAACAAGGCGCGATCTGGAAATATTTGTCATAACCCGACACCATGATCAGCTGTTTGAACTGCTGAGGCGCCTGGGGCAGCGCATAAAAACGGCCCGGGTGCAGACGCGAGGGCACCAGGAAGTCACGCGCGCCTTCGGGGCTGGAGGCGGTGATGATCGGGGTCTGGAATTCGCGGAATTCTTTGTCCCACATGCGTTTGCGCATCGAGGCCACCACGTCGGAACGCAGTTTCATGTTGTTCTGCAGCTTCTCGCGGCGCAGGTCGAGATAGCGGTATTTCAACCGGGTCTCTTCCGGGTATTCCTGATCGCCAAACACCATCAGCGGCAGCTCATCGGCGGCGCCAAGCACTTCGAGATCGCGGATAAATACTTCGATCGCGCCGGTGGGGATGGCGTCATTCACCAGGCTTTCGTCGCGCGCCATGACGTTGCCGTCGATGCGGATACACCATTCAGAACGCAGCTTTTCCAGCTGGGCAAACACCGGGCTGTCGGCATCCGCCATCACCTGGGTGATGCCGTAATGGTCGCGCAGGTCGATGAACAGCAGGCCGCCGTGATCGCGGACCCGATGGACCCAACCCGACAGACGTACGGTCTGCCCTACATTATCCTTGGTCAGTTCCGCGCAAGTGTGGCTGCGATAAGCGTGCATGGGTCGGCCTTTCGGGGGTAAAATTTGTCCCCGCCGATACACCGTTTTGAGCGGTCAATGTCAAGCAGAAGGCGCGATTTGAGCCTTAATCAGCCCACGCAGGCTGTTTCCGACAAAAATAGCACGGGCAAAGCCGAGATCGGCGGGGCGCAGGCTGGCTTCGCGCGCCTGGCCGGTGTCCAGCATTTCCTGGCGCAGGACGCCCGGAAGCAGGCCACAGGACAGCGGTGGGGTGACCAGACCGTCGCCAAGATCGACAAACAGGTTGGTAATGGTGCCTTCACACAGCAAGCCGTTCTCATTGCGCAGCAGCACCTCGTCCAGCCCCTTGGGCATGTCGTCGCGCAGCTGATTGAGAAAGGCGCGGTGGGTGGTTTTGATCTGGCGCCAGGGGTCGTCTGAACGGATACGGTCCATCGCCACGCCGAGCGTCCATACAGTATCCGTGGCCAGCGGTTTAAAGTCCCAGGTTTCAACCTGTATGTCGCCCTGCAGCCCCACCGAGAGCCGCACACGTTGGGCACATTCAGCGCGAAAACCCAGCATCGCCGCCTGGGGTTCCGGGCAGGTAATATCAAGGCGGGCGAGACCCGTGCTGAGACGGGCAAAGTGGCGCCCGGCACGCAGCAGACCCTGCTCCGGCGTCCAGAGCATGGTTTCAAAGATCCTCAGATCCGGGGCAGCATGGTCGCGAAGCGGGCTTTCCACAGGGCTTCCTCATATTCAGACGGAGCGGTGGAATCATAGACGACGCCCCCGCCCACATTCAGGGTAAGACGGTCGCCTTGCAGCAGGGCAGTGCGGATGGCGACGTTGAATTCGGATTGACCGTCTGGGCCCCACCAGCCGATGGCGCCGCAATAGATGTCGCGCGCCCAGGGTTCGAGATCGTTGAGGATCTCCATTGCACGCAGTTTTGGTGCGCCGGTGATGGAGCCGCAGGGGAACAGGGCGCCGAGGATGGCCCCGAGGCCGGTGTTTTTGTGCAGTTGGGCCTGCACGGTGGAGACCATCTGATGCACGGTGGCGTAGCTTTCCACATGGAACAGTTCCGGCACCCGCACCGAGCCGAACTCGGCCAGACGCGAGATGTCGTTGCGCAGCAGGTCGACGATCATCAGGTTTTCGGCGCGGTTTTTGGCGTCCAAGCCCAGAAAGGCCTTGAGCCGCATGTCTTCGACCGGATCGTCGTCGCGCGGCATGGTGCCTTTCATCGGCCGGGTTTCGATCTGGCCGGTGGCGTCGGTGCGAAAGAAGAGCTCAGGCGAACGCGACAGGATCGCTGGCAGGCCCTCTTGTTCAATCAGCGCGCCGTAACCCACCACCTGGAGGCGCGACAACTGGGCATAAAGCCCGTGCGCATCTGGCGTGGCGCGGGCGTCAATCGGGAAGGTCAGGTTGGCCTGATAGATGTCGCCGGCGCTGATATAGTCATGCACGGTCTGAAAGGCGACGCTATAGCGGGACTCGTCCCAGCGCGGCTGTATATCGGCAATGGCACCCTGCCCGTTTATGGGCTCCGCAGCTTCCGGCGCGTCATAGATACCAAAGTGCAAAAGCGGCAGGCGGCGGCTCGTGGGCATGCGCCGGGTCAGGCGTGGTTCCAGCGCGTAGCCCAGCTCATAGGTGGCGTAACCGGCGATCCAGCAGCCATCAGCGCTGGCCTGATCCAAAGCGGCAAGCGCGGCGGGCACCTGCTCGATACTGTCGGCAGAGATCATGCGTTCAGGCTGTGCGAAACGCACCGCCTTGCCACCCGGTCCCTGATCAAAACGTATCTGCATGGCGTGCTGTCCTTGTTGCCCTGCGCCTGAACCCTGCATGTATCGCTGCCCGGGCGCTGTGACCAGCCGTGATACGCCGCAACGCCGGTGTTTTACGCCATATTTCCGTCCGGCGGTGCTGCCTGCCGCTGATTCTGCCGACGCAGCCGTCGAACTGGCGTTGAAAACCTGGCCATCCGGTCAAATTCAGCGGCGCGCCATGCCGTTATACCGGCGGTTTCTGAAATCGGTACAAACATGCTATCAGATTCCGCAAATCCGGTGCATTCGCCCCTTGCGAAAGGGTGCCATAGGTCTATAACCCACGACAATTTGCACACCGCCGGGTATCCACTCCCCCGCCACGCCCAGCGTGCCGGGTCCAGCGTATGAGGGTCACAATGCCGAAAAGAACCGATATTTCCTCCATCATGATCATCGGCGCAGGGCCAATTATCATTGGTCAGGCCTGTGAGTTTGACTATTCCGGCGCCCAGGCCTGTAAAGCGCTGCGCGAAGAGGGCTACCGGGTGATCCTGGTGAACTCGAACCCGGCAACAATCATGACCGATCCGAGCCTGGCTGATGCCACCTATATCGAGCCAATCACCCCTGAAATCGTTGCCAAAATCATCGAAAAAGAACGCCCGGATGCGCTGCTGCCGACCATGGGCGGGCAGACCGGTCTGAACACCGCGCTGGCGCTGGACGACCTCGGTGTGCTGGAGAAATTCGGTGTGGAGCTGATCGGTGCGAAACGCCACGCGATTGAAATGGCCGAAGACCGCAAACTGTTCCGCGAAGCGATGGACCGGCTGGGCATTGAAAACCCGCGCGCGACCATCGCCAATACGATGCAGGAATGCATGGATGCGCTGGAAGACATCGGTCTGCCTGCGATTATCCGCCCCGCCTTTACCCTTGGCGGCACCGGCGGCGGCGTGGCGTATAACCGCGACGATTATGAACATTTCTGCCGCACCGGGCTTGATGCCTCGCCGGTCAATCAGATCCTGATTGATGAGAGCCTGCTTGGCTGGAAAGAATTTGAGATGGAAGTGGTGCGCGACACCGCCGACAATGCCATCATCGTATGTGCCATCGAAAACATCGACCCGATGGGCGTGCACACCGGCGATTCGATCACCGTTGCGCCAGCGCTGACGCTGACCGACAAAGAATACCAGCTGATGCGGACCCTTTCGATTAATGTGCTGCGTGAGATCGGTGTCGAGACCGGCGGCTCCAATGTGCAATGGGCGGTGAACCCGGCCGACGGGCGTATGGTGGTGATCGAGATGAACCCGCGGGTCAGCCGCTCCTCGGCGCTGGCGTCCAAAGCGACCGGCTTTCCGATCGCAAAAATCGCCGCCAAACTGGCGGTGGGGTATACGCTGGACGAGCTGGACAATGACATCACCGGCGTGACGCCTGCGAGCTTTGAGCCCTCGATTGACTATGTGGTCACCAAGATCCCGCGGTTTGCCTTTGAAAAATTCGCCGGTTCCGCCCCGCATCTGAGCACCGCAATGAAATCGGTTGGCGAAGTGATGTCGATCGGGCGCAGCTTCCATGAGTCGATGCAAAAGGCACTGGCAAGCATGGAAACCGGGCTGACCGGCTTTGACGAGATCGATATCGAAGGCGCCACGGATCCGGACGGCGGCAAGGCGGCGATCATCAAAGCGCTGTCAGTACAGACTCCGGACCGCATTCTGATCATCGCCCAGGCCATGCGCCACGGGCTGAGCAATGATGATATCATCGGTGCCACCGCCTATGACCCCTGGTTCCTGGCGCGGATCCGCGAAATTGTGGACGTCGAAGAAGAGGTGCGCAAATCTGGCCTGCCGGTGACAGAGCACGGGATGCGCCGTCTGAAAATGATGGGCTTTACCGATGCGCGTCTGGCCAAGCTGACCAGCCGGGATGAGGACAATGTGCGTCGGGCGCGTCACGACCTGGGCGTTGTGGCCGTGTTCAAACGCATCGACACCTGTGCCGCCGAATTTGAAGCGCAGACACCCTATATGTATTCCACCTATGAAGCGCCGGCGATGGGCGACGTGGAATGCGAAGCGCGGCCCTCAGATCGCAAGAAAGTGGTCATTCTGGGTGGCGGTCCCAACCGGATCGGCCAGGGCATCGAGTTTGATTACTGCTGCTGTCACGCCTGCTATGCGCTGAGCGATGTGGGTTATGAGACCATCATGATCAACTGTAACCCCGAGACCGTGTCCACCGATTACGACACCTCGGACCGGTTGTATTTTGAGCCGCTGACCTTTGAGCACGTGATGGAAATCATGCGGGTTGAGCAGGAAAACGGCACGCTGCACGGGGTGATCGTGCAGTTTGGCGGTCAGACGCCGCTGAAACTGGCCAATGCGCTGGAAGAAGCCGGCATTCCGATCCTGGGCACCAGCCCGGACGCGATTGACCTGGCCGAAGACCGCGAACGTTTCCAGGCGCTGGTCAACAAGCTGGAGCTGAAACAGCCGGTCAACGGGCTCGCCTCGACCGATGAGCAAGCCATTGCGATTGCCGGTGAAATAGGCTTCCCGCTGGTGATCCGCCCGTCTTATGTGCTGGGTGGCCGGGCGATGGAAATCGTGCGCGATATGGCGCAGCTGGAACGCTATATCAAAGAGGCCGTGGTGGTGTCGGGCGACAGTCCGGTGCTGCTGGACAGCTACCTGTCCGGCGCGGTCGAATGTGACGTGGACGTGCTGTGTGACGGCAAAGAGGTGCATGTCGCCGGCATCATGCAACACATTGAAGAAGCGGGTGTGCATTCCGGTGACTCCGCCTGTTCGCTGCCGCCTTATTCGCTGAGCCAGGAGATCATTGACGAGCTGCATGTGCAGTCCCGCGCGCTGGCGCTGGAACTGGGTGTGGTCGGGCTGATGAATGTGCAGTTCGCGGTCAAGGACAACGTGATCTACCTCATTGAGGTGAACCCGCGCGCCAGCCGCACGGTGCCGTTTGTCGCCAAAGCCACCGATTCCGCGATTGCCTCCATCGCGGCGCGACTGATGGCGGGCGAGCCGCTGGGCAACTTCCCGTTCCGGGGCGCTTATCCGGCTGATGCCAAACCCGGCAGCCTGCCGATGGCCGATCCGATGACGCTGGCCGATCCGGCGATGCCCTGGTATTCGGTGAAAGAAGCGGTGCTGCCGTTCGCCCGGTTCCCCGGCGTCGACACCATTCTGGGGCCGGAAATGCGTTCGACCGGCGAAGTGATGGGCTGGGACGTGTCCTTCTCGCGCGCCTTCCTGAAAGCACAGATGGGCGCCGGGGTGGAATTGCCACATGAGGGCAAAGTGTTCTTCTCGGTCAAGGACAGTGACAAAACCGCGCTGATTGTCGACACGGCAAACATCCTGGTGGCGATGGGTTTTGAGCTGGTGACCACACGCGGTACCCATGACTTCCTGTCCGGTCATGGCATCGAAAACACTGTGGTCAACAAGGTCTATGAAGGCCGGCCCAACATTGTGGACATGCTGAAAAACAAGGAAATCGCGCTGGTGATGAACACCACTGAGGGCGCTCAGGCGGTGGAAGACAGCCGCGAGATCCGCTCCGCCGCGCTGTATGGCAAGATCCCCTACTTCACCACCGCCGCCGCGTCCAACGCGACAGCACGGGCGATGAAGTCGCGCGAAGAGGGCGATCTGACGGTGACGCCGCTGCAGGGCAACGTGGCTAAAGCGTAAGTGCTTCAAAAGCGGCACAGAATGCTGACAGCCGCGACAAACTGAGCTAAACAGAAAACGGAGAGCCCTGGCTCTCCGTTTTTTATTGTGGAGGTGTCCGCAAGTCGTACACAGCTGGCACAAAAGCCTTACCTGGGCTGGCACCGCCGGGCCGCGCCTGACCATCCCAGCGGGAAGGCGCTTCATGCCTCCCCAAGGTCAGGCGCGGCCCCGTTACCGGACTGCAGTTCGGGGTCGCGAAACAGGCCTTCGCGCCAGCCAACACGATTTGCGTATGCAGCACTTATTATTGAAGGACCGCCTATGCCCCGCTTGTTTGCCGCCATTGCCCTGCTTTTGACCCTCAGCGCCTGTGGGGTGCCTTTTGTGCCGCTGATCTGAGACCAGGCCTGGCCTTGGGGCAGACGACGGCCGCAGGACCAGGGAGGCAGGGCAGGCGCTGAGGACGAGTGCCGGGGACGGGCGCGGCTTACATCTGATTGAGACGTTTGTGCAGCGCGTTGGCGCTTTCGACGCGCTCGGAATAGCGGTCAGTCAGGTAGGCGGTGCGGCCCCGGGTCATATAGGTGAACTTCACCAGCTCCTCCATCACGTCGACAATGCGGCGCAGAAACGCGCCTTCGGGCAGGCGGTCGCCGCCGTCAAACTCGAGCCAGGCCTTGGCGATCGAGGATTGATTGGGGATGGTGACCAGCCGCATCCAGCGGCCCAGAATGCGCATCTGATTGAGGGAATTGAAACTTTGCGAGCCGCCGGTGACCTGCATCAACGCGAGCGTTTTGCCCTGGGTCGGGCGCACCGCGCCGTCAGACAGCGGGATCCAGTCGATCATCGTTTTCATAATGCCGGTCATGGCGCCGTGTCGCTCCGGGCTGGACCAGACCATGCCTTCGGACCAGATCACCAGTTCGCGCAGTTCCGCCACTTTCGGGTGGCTGGAGTCCTCGGCATCCGCGAGCGGCAAGCCGCGCGGGTCATAGATCCGGACTTCGCAGCCCAACGCGCGCAGAATGCGACCGGCTTCTTCCACCGATTTGCGCGAATAGCTGACATCGCGCACCGAGCCGTAAAGCAGCAGGATGCGCGGCGGGTGCAGATCGTCACCGGGTGCGACCAGGGCGGCGGTATCGATGGGCAGCAGCGCGCCCTCGGTCAGTTGCGGCAGCTCTGACAGGTCGGGCATGGCGGCCGGGCCGGGGTGGCCGGGCTCGGAGTCAGGGTGGCTTGCATCCGGCTGGCCAGTGCCTGCGCAGCAGCTCTGTCCAGTGTCAGGGTTTTCAGCGTTCGATTTGCCGGCTGCGGTGCAACAGGGTTTGTCGGTCAGGTCTGAGGGGCCAGGGAGGGTCATGTCGGGGTTCCGATATCGTTGAGACGGTTTTGAAAGTCTTGCCGGTCAAGCCGGTCGGTGGGCAGGCTGGTGAGCACGGATATGCGGCGCTGCAGCAATTTGAATGTACGGGCCAGCGCGGCGTCAGGGTCAGCGGCGGACGCCGGGTCTGGCATCGGCCAGCGGGCGGTGATGGGCGTCCCGGGGAAGGCGGGCGCCGGCACCGGCTCGGGCAGCATCTTTGGCGCTGGCGGCAGCGGCTGCGGCTGCGGCACCTCCGGCGCCTCGCTGAGCTCGATCACCAGATCCATGTGGGGCGCAGCCCCGCCGGTGAACCGGCTGCGGGCGGAAGGCTGCAACAGGTGGCTGTTGATGCCGTTTGTATCCAGCACTGCGGTCACTGCAGCGGACAGACAGCAGCCCGGGGCCTGCCCGGCGGAATAGCCGGTGAAACGGTTCGGCGCGGCGCATCGCAAGAGCGCTTCGGCGATCAGGGACCGGGTGGAATCGCCATCGCAGAGAAACAGCACGTTGAGCGGCTGCTCCGGGTTGGGGTCAAAGCCCTGCCCCGGTTCGGTCAGGCTTTCAAGCAACGGGTCACACTGGCCGGTCTCGCCGCCGCAACAGTCGCGCAGCAGGTAATCCAGCATAAACCGCAGGCCTGGCATATGGGCAAAATAGCGGATTACCCGGCCTTCCCGCTGGCTGCGGATCAGACCGGCTTTTTCCAGCACCGCCAGGTTGGTGGACATGGTGTTCTGGCGCACCGCAAGGGCGGTGCCGAGATCGCCGGCGCTCATGCCAGTGCGCCCGGCGTGGATCAGCAGCCGGAAACAGTCCAGCCGGACCTCGTGGGCCAGGGCGGCAAAGGCCTGGGGGAGATGTGCGCTTTCCATATATCACAAATGTCCGATATATTATTATTTGTAAAGCGTCTTTTTGAAATCCGGGTGCAGATCACAGGCTGTCGCCAGGCTGTGAGCCAGTTTGATTTCCCAAACCTGCGCCACCAGGCGAGGATGGATGCAACGGGCAACGCGGGACAAATCACAGCAAACATCTGAAAGGAAACTGTTATGTCCCTGTTTAAAATTTCAGCCCTCACGGCTGCGGCTTTTGTGCTGATGGCCGATATGGCGACCGCCCAGAATTATATTCTGGTCTGGGGCCGCCACAGCAATACATCCTATCTCAACGTGGATCTGGTGCGCAGCGACAGCAACGGCACGGTGGAAGCCTATGTATTTCACCGGGCGCGCAAAGGCAGGATGCTGGGGGCCCGCCGGGTGTATGCCGGCGCCAATGATCATGTCAAACTGCGGTTGAAGCAGATGGTGCTGCAGGATGTGCTGCTGCTGCTGCGCGATGACAGCGGCCGGATTGTGGCCCGCCGCGTCGTGGACCGGCCGCACTGAGACACAACGCTCCGACGCCGCGGGCCAGCGCCCGGCGCCCGGCACGACAAAAAAAAGCCGCGGCGGACCGCAGCTTTTTCCCCTGAGTCGCACCCGGCGCTGATCAGGTGGCTTCGTCTTCCAGATGCAGTTTCATGTTCACCAGCACCTCTTGCAGGGCCTGAGTTTCGCGCAGCAGGCGTTTGGCCTCGTTGATGCTGATCACCCCGTCTTCAATTGACAGGGTATATTCGCCCATCAACATGGCAAAGCGCTGGCTGAGCGCCACCACATCGGAGTTCACCCCACCCTGGCGCGAATTCTTCGGCACATTGTCATAGTTCAGCGCCACCCCGCGCAACTCGCCCAGTGCACCGGTCACATGCGGGTAGTTTGCGGCGTCTTCCAGCGCCGCAACCGCGTCAATCGGCATGAAGCGGTCCGCGTGTTCTTCGCTGTCTGAATAATAGCGCCCAAGGGTTGCTTTGGATTTTTTGGTTAATGCGCAGGCGGCCTCCAGCCCGACTTCCTTTACTAATGCTTCGGTGTGTTTTTTCAAATAACTGCCAACGCTCGAAATCATAATTGCCTCTCAATACTCACTGAACCCAAGGTATGGGGAATTTTGTAATCTGTTTCCCATTACTATCCTTTTAAAGGAATGTAACAACAAAGACAGTCTTTTAGTATGGTTGCGGCAGTGCAGCCGAAAGGCATTTAACGAGTATCCGGCGTCCCCAGCGCCGGTGCCGGGTGGGGGGTTCGGGTTTCCGGACTGTGTAAAAGGTAATTTTTTTCCGCATTTTGCAATCAATGAGTGAGTGGTTCAGGCATCCACCTCATCCCTGGCGTGCAAGCGCCCGGATGCCTGTTTTAGCCGGATCCGCAAAATGTGCCCGCCCGGCTTTAACCTTGTTTTTTCGCGCGGGGGCCGATCAAAACTTGATCCCCGGCGCCGGAGCAGGCACACCCCGGGCATGGCAAAACTGTATTTTCATTATTCGACCATGAATGCCGGCAAATCGACGCTGCTGCTTCAGGCTTCTTACAATTACCGCGAACGGGGCATGGAGACCTGTCTGTTCACCGCCCAGCTGGACAACCGCGCCGGCGAAGCACGCATTGCCTCGCGCATTGGCATCGGTGATGCGGCAGATACCTTTGCGCCGGGGGATGATCTTTATGCCCGCATCCGGACCCGGCTTTCTGCCGGGCCGGTGGCCTGTATCTTTATCGATGAGGCGCAGTTCCTGGAAAAGGAACAGGTGTGGCAACTGGCCCGCGTGGTGGATGATCTGAAACTGCCGGTGATGTGTTACGGGCTGCGGGTGGATTTTCAGGGCGAGCTGTTTCCCGGCTCCGCCACGCTGCTGGCGCTGGCGGACGAA
This sequence comes from Candidatus Halocynthiibacter alkanivorans, assembly GCF_003333265.1. Lineage (GTDB taxonomy): Bacteria > Pseudomonadota > Alphaproteobacteria > Rhodobacterales > Rhodobacteraceae > Halocyntiibacter_A > Halocyntiibacter_A alkanivorans. Next base: position 31,922 of record NZ_QOLB01000041.1, on the reverse strand, counting down.
ATGCGCGAGGCGCGCACCATCTGCCACTGCGGCAAGAAAGCCACTATGGTGGTGCGCACGGATTCCCATGGCCAGGTGCTGACCGAAGGCGCCCAGGTCGAGATTGGCGGCAATGAGAGTTATGTTTCGCTGTGCCGGCGCCACTGGCGTCAGGCGGTCGGGCTGCATGCCAACCAGGAGTAAGCACCCGCCGGAGCGGCGGGCTTTGGATATTTAAGCCAAAAAGAAGCCTGACAGGGCCAGTCAGACCGGGTTGGTCAGCGGCTTGCCGGCGGCAAAGGCACTCAGGTTGTCCAGTGCCATATTGCCCATCGCTTCGCGCACTTCCAGCGCCGCGGTGCCCATATGCGGCAGCAGCGTCACATTGGCGATCTCGCGCAGCGCTTCGGCCACCAGCGGTTCGAACTCATAGACATCGAGACCGGCGCCGGCGATCTGGCCCGATTGCAGCGCCGCAATCAGCGCGGTTTCGTCAACAATATCGCCACGCGCGATATTGATCAGATGCGCATGCACCGGCATATGGGCCAGGGTCTCCGCATTGATCAGGTGATATGTCTCAGGCGTGGCCGGCACCGCCACCACGGTGAAATCCGCCGCCGCCAGCACCTCTTCGACCGAAGCGAGCTGGGTTGCCGGCAGGCCGGCGTCGGTGATGCGCGAGCGGTTGTGAAATACGATATTCATGTCAAAGCCGAAATGGGCACGTTTGGCGATGGCTTTGCCGATGCGGCCCAGGCCGAGGATGCCCAGTGTTTTGCCGGTAACATGGCTGCCCAGCAGCTGGGTCGGGGTCCAGCCGGTCCAGCGCCCGGAGCGCAGCAGCGCTTCGCCTTCAGAGGCACGGCGCGCGGACATCAGCAGCAGCGTCATGGCAATATCGGCAGTGGCGTCGGTGACGGTGCCGGGCGTGTTGCTCACCGCGACACCGGCAGCATGGGCGGCGGCCACATCAATGTGATTGTAACCGACACCAAAATTGGCCAGCAGCTTGCAGCGGACTTCACCGTCAAACGCTGCCGCCGTAAACCCGTCGCCGAGGCTGGGCAGGATCAGGTCGTAACTGGCGAGCGCGTCGCGGGCTTCTTCCACGCTGAGGGGCGGCAGCCCGTCGCGGGTGCTGGTATCAAACTGGCTGGCGGCCGCGTCCATTACGGATTGCGGCAGGGTCTGGGTGATCAGAAGTTTCAATGCAATTTGCCTCCGTCGGGCACCACCTGGTCAGGCCGCGCCAGGACAATTTCGCCGTCCGCGTCGGGGAAACCCAGCACCAGCACTTCAGACATGAACCGGCCGATCTGGCGCGGCGGGAAATTGACCACCGCCATCACCTGCATCCCCACCAGCATCTCCGGCGTATAATGGCTGGTGATCTGGGCTGAACTTTTCTTCACCCCAAGATCGCCGCCAAAATCGATCCAGAGTTTGATCGCCGGTTTGCGCGCTTCCGGGTAAGGCTCGGCCTTTGTCACGGTGCCGGCGCGCACATCCACTTTCTGAAAATCTTCAAACGCGATCAGATTACTCATGCGCCAAGCGCCTTGCTGCGCTCCGCGGCAGCGCGCACGGCGGCGCGCATCAGGTCGGGCAAGCCGTTCTGATCGTTGAGAACTTCCAGTGCAGCAGCAGTGGTGCCGCCGGGGCTGGTGACATTCACCCTGAGCTGATCCGGCTCTTCATCGGCAACCAGCGCCAGCGCGCCGGCGCCGGCAACAGTGGCCTTGGCCAGCTGCATCGCCAGATCGCGTGACAGGCCCTGTTTCACCCCGGCAGCGGCCATGGCTTCGATCATCAGAAACACATAGGCGGGACCGGAGCCCGACACTGCGGTGACCGCGTCCATCTGGCTTTCGCTTTTCAGCCGCACCACCTGGCCCACAGCGGAGAGCAGCATCTCGCACAGGTCCAGCGCCGGGGCCGCGACATGGCGGTTGCCGATCATCGCGGTAATGCCCTGGCTGATGGCGGCAGGGGTGTTTGGCATGGCGCGGATAATCGGGGTATTGCGACCCAGGATATCTTCGAATTTCGAGATCGGCGTGCCGGCGGCGACGGAGACAAAAGTGGTACTGCCATTGCCCAGCGCCTGCAGCGAAGGCAGCGCCGCGCCCATCATCTGTGGTTTCACCGCGATCAGCACGATGGCCGGGTCAACGGGCAGCGCTGCGTTGAGGTTCAGCCCGTCAAGACCCTGAAGCCAGGCCGAAGGTTTGGGATCCAGAACCCAGACCGAGGCGGCGGGCAATCCCTGTGCCAGCCAGCCAGCCAGCATAGCGGAGCCCATTTTTCCGCAGCCCAGCAGCACGAGGCCGCGGGTTTCCAGATCTTGCATATTCATGTTGTTCCTGCCCTTTTGCTTCCGGCAGAGACTAAGCGCGTCCGTAGGCCTCTGCAATGGCTACCTGCATTGCTTCGTCACAGCTTTTGTCGCCCCAGGCCACCAGCTGAAATGCCGGGTAATAACGCTCACACACCGTGGTTGCGGTGGAGATAATCTGATCAATTTGCTCCGGGCTGGCCTCCTGGCCGCCGCTCAGCACCAGACCGTAGCGATAGACCATCAACCGTTGCTCGTGCCAGTACGTGAAAGCGCCGGCCCAACATTTGTCATTCACCGCGTTGAGGATCTCGTGGATCTGCGCCTTTTTGTCTTCGGGCGGTTCCATTTCAAAAGTGCAGATCATCCGCAGAGTTTCATCCTGGCCGGACCAGGCGAGCGTTATGGTATAGGTGCGCCACTGGCCGGTGATCGCCATGGAAATCTGATCATCAGCGACGCGGTCAAACTCCCACTGATTATACTCAGCCAGGTGTTCGACAATATCGATCGGGTGCAGATCATCTGTCTGCAGGAACTGATCTGAAAGTGACATGCTCGGCCTCACTCGTTGTGGCCTTGCAGGGTTTCTTCCCCACTTAGGCCAGGTACACTACCTGGAACGGGCGTCTCATCGCCGGCTCCATACAAGATATGGTGTGCCTATAAGATAAATCTGTAAAGGAATATTTCAGCCTTATCCCCAGGTGCACCGCCAATACCCACAGGAATTGCAGAGTTGTCCCCAGGTTTTTTTACCGCCTGTGGGCAAAACCGGGGCCCAAAACGCAAAACGCGCCCCAAAGGGCGCATTTCTGGTCATTCAGAGCGCTGCGGATTGCAGCGGTGCAGAGAATCACTTCTTTGCCGCGGCTTCCAGCGCTTCAAGCCGCGCGCTGAGCTTGTCGTTCTCTTCGCGGGCCTTTTGCGCCATGGCGCGCACCGCATCGAACTCTTCTCTGGTCACAAAGTCGCGATCTGCCAGCCAACGGTCGAGCAGGGATTTCATCGCGGTATCGGCCTCATTTTTGGCCCCCTGCGCCACGCCCATCGCGTTGGTCATCAGCTGGGAGATGTCTTCCATAATCTTGTTGCGCGTCTGCATGTGAACTCCGGGGTCCTGGGGTGATCGGCGATTGCTTGTGCTTTATATGGGCGCAGCGCGGCAAAATCTCAAGACGCATATGACATCTGCGGCGCAATGCCCGGGCGGCGCTGAAGGGCGTTCTGATGCACGCGCCGAAGAGCGCACCGGGATCATTCCGGCATCACTTTGCTATCACCCGGGCATCGCACCCGGGGCACGCAACAGCAGTTGCGCCGGATCTTCCAGGACTCCCTCGCCGATGCAGACATCCATCAGCGCACCGTCATAATAGCGTTCCTCTGCGATCTGGCCACCTTCCCACCGCTGCCAGCAGAGCCCGTCAATCTGATGCTCCGCGCCGTCGGCACCGCTGAACCGGGTCTGATTGCGAAACACGCAGAGACCTTTGGCGGCATCCACTTTCAGGTCGGTGATTTTACCGCAGATCTCGCGCGCCGCAGAAATGAACGGTTCTTGTTTGCGCCGGGCCTCCGCGCCGTCAGCGGCAAAGAGCCTGTCATTGGCATACATTTTGCCCGCGGGCGAAAACCAGGCATCGAACGCCACCAGCGGCCGTCCCTGTGCCAGCAGGTCAATCTGATGGGCGATCGCCTCACGCAGTTGCATATCGGGTAAACGGGTCATCACAACATCTTTACTTATTCCAGTGCTGGCACAGCGTAGCCCAATGTGAACAAATGAAGAACATATCGTGGCAAACCCCGGAAAACCGGCGTCTTTTTGCCGAACCGATCCGGGGGTGCAGTTGACTTCTGAGCGGCGCCAGGGTCAATCCTGCATCATGATAGCTGTATTGAATTTCCCCGATGTCTCCCCCGAACTGTTCACCATCGAGCTGGGCGGATTTGCCTTTGCGCTGCGCTGGTACGCGCTGGCCTATATCGCCGGCATTCTGATCGGCTGGAAAGTCGCGGTCAGCGCCCTACGCCGCCCAACGCTGTGGCGCGACAAGCCGCCCATGAGCGAAGTGCAGCTGGAAGACCTGCTGACCTGGCTGATCCTTGGGGTGATTTTGGGCGGCAGGCTTGGTTTTGTGCTGTTTTACCAGCCGGGCTATTACCTGGCCAATCCGGCTGAAATCCTGAAAGTCTGGGAGGGCGGCATGTCCTTCCACGGCGGTTTCCTTGGGGTCGCCACCGCCGGGCTGATCTATTGCCGCCGTCACAAGCTGGCGATCGCGCCGGTGGCCGATCTGCTGGCGCTGGGTACGCCCATCGGGCTGATGCTGGGCCGCATCGCCAACTTCATCAATGCCGAGCTTTGGGGCCGGCCCTCGGATCTGCCCTGGGCGGTGATCTTCCCCGGCGACATGGCGCAATATTGCCCCGGGGTTGAAGGCGCCTGCGCCCGCCATCCGTCACAGCTTTACGAGGCTGGCATGGAAGGGCTGATCCTGGGCGCGGTGCTGTTCCTGCTGGCCTTTGGCCGCGGCTGGCTGAAACGCCCGGGCGCGATTACCGGGCTGTTCCTCGCCGGTTATGGGCTGGCGCGGTTTATTGTCGAATTTTTCCGCCAGGCCGATGCGCAGTTTGTCACCGCCGGCAACCCGTGGGGCCAGGTGTTTGCCGGCATGACCATGGGCCAGCTGTTGTCGCTGCCGATGCTGATTGTCGGGCTGTTTATCGTCGTCATGGCCTGGAAACAGGCCGCCAAAGCAGAGGCCTGACGCTATGACAGCGCTTGCGGGCATATTGCAGGCACGCATTGCCGCCACCGGTCCCATCACCATGGCGCAATATATGGCGGAGTGTCTGCTGCACCCCGAGCATGGCTATTACAGCACCCGTGATCCGTTTGGTGTGGCAGGTGACTTCACCACCGCGCCGGAAATCAGCCAGATGTTTGGTGAAATGATCGGCTTGTGTCTGGCACAGAGTTGGCTGGATCAGGGCGCGCCTGCCGCTTTTACCCTTGCGGAAATCGGCCCCGGACGTGGCACCTTGATGGCAGATATCCTGCGCGCCACCAAAGCGGTGCCAGGGTTTCATGCGGCGGCCTCGCTGCTGCTGGTTGAGGCCTCGCCGGTGCTGCGCGATGTACAACGCAAGACACTTGCCGCCTATGAGGTGCAGTGGGCGGATGAGCTCAGCGCCCTGCCCGACCAGCCGCTGTGGCTGGTGGCCAATGAATTTATCGACGCGCTGCCGGTGCGCCAGTTCCAGCGCGACGCGCACGGCTGGCGCGAAGTGCAGGTCGCACTAAAGGGTGGCGAGCTGTCGCTGGGCCTGTCTGCTGCCGCGCCGATTGCGCTGCTGCAGCACCGCCTGGCGGACACCCGCCCCGGCGACATTGTTGAGGTCTGCCCCGCCGCCGCCCCCGTGGCGGAACAGGTGGGCGCGGTGATCCGCGACCATGGCGGCGCGGCGCTGTTTATCGATTATGGCGGCTGGCATTCGGTTGGTGACACGGTGCAGGCCTTGCGCGCCCACAAGATGGAAGACATCCTGGCCAGCCCTGGCGAAGCGGACCTGACCGCGCACGTGGATTTTGAAACCCTGGCTCTGGCGGCGCCCTGCGCCCATAGTGTCCTGACCGGCCAGGGGGTGTTTCTGGAACGCCTCGGCATCACCGCCCGGGCGCAATGCCTGGCCACAAAACTGTCTGGTGCGGCGCTGGAAAGTCACATTGCTGCACATCGCCGCTTGACGCACCCCGATGAAATGGGGAGCCTGTTTAAAACGCTGGCGCTCTATCCGGACGCAGGCCCGCCGCCTCCCGGCTTTGAGTGACGCATGCATTTGCAAACGGACAAGACGGATATGACTTTGGAAATTCTCACTGCTGAAGCACTGACACCGGTGCGCCACGGGTTTTTCACCCGCAGGGGCGGTGCGTCTTCGGGTATATTTGCCGGGCTGAACTGCGGGTTGGGCTCCAGCGATCAGGCTGAGATTGTACAGATCAACCGCGCCCGTGTGGCCGAGGCCATGGCGGTGGCACCGGACGCGCTTGGCCGGGTACATCAGGTTCATTCTGCCGATGTGGCGGTGATTGAGGTGCCGCAGAGTGGCGCGGCGCCACGCGCCGATGCTCTGGTGACCACCACGCCGGGTCTGGCGCTGAGTATTCTGACCGCCGATTGCCAGCCGGTGCTGTTTGCAGATGCGCAGGCCGGCGTTATTGGCGCCGCCCATGCCGGCTGGAAGGGCCTGCTGGCGGGGGTGCTGGAAAACACCGTCTCAACAATGGTTGAGCTGGGCGCGGAACGGGGCAATATCACCGCCGTCATCGGCCCCTGCATCAGCCAGCGCCATTATGAGGTCGGGCCTGAATTCTTTGAGGATTTCATGGTGCTGGACACGGATTACAGCCGGTTCTTTGCCACCGGTCTCGGCGACCGGATGCTGTTTGACCTGCCAGGCCTTGGCCTGCTGAAACTGCGCGAGGCCGGGCTGGAACAAGTCGGATGGACCGGCCATTGCACCTATGCCGATGCAGAGCGTTTCTATTCCTACCGCCGCGCCACCCATCACAAAGAAGCCGATTACGGCCGGCTGATCTCAGCAATCTGCCTGTGATCCGCTTGTGGCGTGCTGGGGATCCGGCCGCTCTTTGCCCACAACCGGCTGAGAGCTGAATGGGGCCTTGTCTTTGACCCTGAAATGCGGGGCAGGCGCTGATCGGACGCCCTGCACCTCTGCACACCATCTCAGGTACTGTCCCCGCGACCTGCCCCTGTGGCCTCCGCCCGCTTCCGGCGCCCGCCCCTGCCGGTCCTCGCCATTTTTGGCGCCGGTAGAATGTGGCGCCGCTGTGTCGGCCCGGGTCAGATTTGCCGCAACAATCCCGCAAATTTTAGTCAGATTGTCGCCAAGCGCCACAAAACAAAGGCTTTCGCGGCGGTGTTAACTTTTTGCAGAAATCCGTGCGTTTGCCAAAACCCCGCCCCAATGATCGTTAATATTAGAGACAGAACAATGATACGGCCCCGCAATGGGAAAGGGACAGAGATGCAGACCAAACGCTGGATGAAATCAATACTGGCAGAAGCCAAAAAATGTGACCACGTGCTGCCCGGTTCACGCAAGGCCCGCGCCGCAAAACTCAAAGCAGCGCCGCGCCGCTTGTCGGCCTGACACTCAGACGGCCTGACCCCTCCCGCAGGCCTGAAAACCGCCTTCCGCAGTGATTCGGGGGCGGTTTTTCTGCGCCGGAGCCATTGTGTCGCTGCTGTGGCGGATTAACCGGGCGCGGGGAAACAGTCAGAGGGCGCGCGGCGGATTGCCCGCGCTGCCATAACAAAGCGCCGCAGAATTTTGACACTCAACCCAGTATATGCTGGTATTTTTCATTCCTTCTGCAATCCGGTGGGGGCCGACGCAGTTGTGACAGGGACAAGGACCAGTTGCATGAGCACGCCTCAACCGGCTGCCGCCGACACGGCAGCACGCCCGACGCCGCACCCGCCCACGACCTGGACGGTGCGCCGCCGGAGTTCCGTTAATGAGCCCGGTGCCGGCACAGCGTCCGGCACTGCGCCCGGCGCCGCACCCGTATCTGTGCCCCACGTTGCGCCCGGCATTGCACCCGTTTCTGTGCCCGGTTCTGCAGCTGACTCCGCGTCCGGCACCACCAACAGACATAAGAGCAGGCAGGTGAACCGGCGGTACGAATTTTCGTGGCTCGCCAGAAACGGCGACATCTTTGATGTCAGCCGCTCCGCCCCCGCCCTGCCCCGGTTTGAAGAAGCGTTCAGCGCCTTTGCGCGCGGCACAATGTTTCAGACCAGTCAGGGGCTGCGGGCGGTTGAGGACCTGCTGCCCGGCGATATGATTGAGACATTTGAGGGCGATTTCCAACCAGTGCTCTGGCTCGGCTCCATGCTGACGGGCGCCCTGCCACCGGGGCCTGGCGCCGCGCTGGCCGCGGACCGCCCGCAGGGGCCAGATATGTTCCGCCTGATGGCGGAGGCCTTTGGCCCTGGCCGCCCGGCCGGCGATCTGATGCTGGGCCCGGCGGCGCGGCTGTTGCACCGCTCGGACCGGTTGCGGCAAAAGCTGGGGCTGCGCGAGGCGCTGGTCCCGGTGCAGGCGCGCGCGGACGGCCACAGTGTGATCGCCCTGCAGCCGCTGACCGTCCAGCGCACCTGGCACCTGATGCTGCCGGCACACCGGGTGATCCGTGCCAACGGGGTCGAGGTCGAAACCTATCACCCTGGCAGCGCCAGCCCGGAACGCACCGGCTGGGAACTGCACGCGGAATTTCTGGCTCTGTTCCCGCATCTGCGCGCCCCGGGACAATTTGGGGCGCTGATCTGCCCGCGCCTCAGCCTGACAGATATGGCAGCGCTGCTGGCCGCATAGGCGCACACGTCCGCAAAGACCGCCCGGGCGGAGCCAGCCGTCCGCCCCGTCGGCAGACGGGGCGCGCCGCGACTGCCCGCTGCACCGCAGGGGGTGGTGAGCGGCGCGCCAGCCCCCTGCGGGGGTGAGGCCAGGCTGAGGCCTGCGCTGCCAGACTCCCGCAGCCCCGGCCAGCCTTCACTGGAGAGAGGACACGGGGGTCACCGGCGGGTTCACCACCAGAATCCACGCTGGGTGCCGCAGCCGTTTACAGCACAGCTTCCGAGCAAGGTCTCAGCCTGCGGGGGCAGCGCCCTTCACGGATTTCAAGGCAGATTTCAGGACAGGTTTCAGGGCTGTTGGCTGAGCCGCGCTTCCAGCACATCAAACGGCACACCGGGCTCGTCCTTGGCGCCGCGGATCACCAGCGAGGTTTTCACACTGGCCACATTGTCCGCTGAAGTCAGTTCCTCGGTCAGAAAACGCTGGAAGGTCGACAGGTCCGGCGCGACGCATTTGAGGATGAAATCCACTTCGCCATTGAGCATGTGACACTCGCGCACCAGAGGCCATCGCTGGCACAGGGCTTCAAAGGCAGACAGGTCAACCTCGGCCTGACTGACCAACCCCACCATGGCAAAGACCTGCACTTCGAAATTCAGCGCCCGGGCATTGACCTCGGCGTGATAGCCTTTGATCAGCCCGGCCTCTTCCAGCGTGCGCACCCGGCGCAGGCAGGGTGGTGCCGAAATACCGACCCTTCTGGCCAGTTCGACATTGGTCATGCGGCCGTCGGCCTGCAATTCCGCCAGTATTTTCCGATCAATCGGGTCGAGTTTGGTTCCGGGCATGTTTAATCCTGAGGTCGAAATTTTGCGTAACCTTACCGGGCATCCCGTCTCTGCGCAATAATATTTCAATTCTGCGCCCGAACATACCGCCGGCAACCCTGGCCGGGCTGTGACAAAGTCTCCCGACGCGCCTCCGGGTGCCACACGGGGGGTTTTCCCACCGCCGCCCAGGGCTTATATGGCTTGCCAACAACGTCTGATTTCAAAGGAGCCGTCCCATGGGCGACACGAAACACACCCGCGTGCTGATCATTGGCTCGGGCCCTGCCGGATATACCGCCGGCGTTTATGCCAGCCGCGCCATGCTGGAGCCGGTTCTGGTACAGGGCATTCAGCCCGGCGGCCAGCTGACCATCACCACTGAGGTCGAAAACTGGCCCGGCGAAAGCGAAATTCAGGGCCCCGATCTGATGGTGAAAATGGAAGCCCATGCCACCGCTGTGGGCACCGAGGTGATCGGCGATTACATTTCTGATCTCGACCTCTCAAAACGCCCGTTCACCGCGACGGGGGACAGCGGCACCACCTACACCGCGGACGCGGTGATCCTGGCCACCGGCGCCCAGGCCAATTGGCTCGGCATGGAATCGGAAGAAAAATTCAAAGGCTTTGGTGTCTCGGCCTGTGCCACCTGTGACGGGTTCTTTTACCGCGGCATGGATGTGGTTGTGGTCGGCGGCGGCAATACCGCCGTAGAAGAGGCGCTGTTCCTGACCAAATTCGCCTCCAAAGTGACGCTGATCCACCGCCGCGACACGCTGCGCTCGGAAAAGATCCTTCAGGACCGGCTGTTCAAGAACCCCAAGGTCGAGATCCTCTGGGATCACACTATTGAGGAAATCACCGGCACCACCGCGCCGCTGGGCGTGGAAGGCTTGCGCGCCAGAAACGTTAAAACCGGCGAGATTACTGAGGTGGCCGCCAAGGGTGTCTTTATCGCCATCGGCCATTCCCCGGCCAATATGCTGGTCAAAGATCAGCTGGAGATGCAGGACGGCGGTTATGTCAAAGTGATGAACGGCTCCACTGCCACCTCGATCCCGGGTGTGTTTGCCGCCGGCGATCTGACCGACCATATTTACCGCCAGGCGGTGACCTCGGCGGGCATGGGCTGTATGGCGGCGCTGGACGCGGAACGCTTCCTGTCTGAACAGGAAAAGTAACACAATGATTGCGTTGGCCGGGTCGTTCTACCGCATCGTCTTTGAACACCTGGCCGCGCAGGTTTTGCAGGGTGCGATCCACCCTGAAGGCCGCTTTCACTATGACGGCCAACCGGCGCTTTATGCCTCCCCCAGCCCGGAAACCGCGGCGGTCGCCATCGCGCGCTATCTGCGCCCCGGCGACCCGGAGCGCGCCCTTGTGCCGCTGCGTCTGAGCGGAGCACGGATCCAGGATCTGCGCGACCCGGCCACCTGCGCCACATTGGGCATCGATCCCGCAACCCCCTCAGTGCCCTGGTCCCGGGAGCGGTCGCGCGGACTGCCGGCCACCAGCTGGCGCGCCAGCGATGCTGTGCGTGCCAGTGGCGCCGACGGCATGGTCTATTCTTCCCGCACGGAGCCCGCCCGCTGGCATCTGGTGCTGTTTCGCTGGAACACCGCCGGAGCAGCCAGAATTGCGACTCAGGGCACCACCCGCCGCTGGACACCGCCAGCAGCGTTCTGAGCGGCGACAGCGCCGGATCAAGCCACGGACGCTGACCGCCTTTTCTATACAAGCGCAGAAAAATCGTCCAAACTGACGCCGAAACGCAGCCTTTCCGCCTCATTTCCTTAATTCAGCCACAGGTTGCCTTGATTACCATCAGAAACACGGGCTATTGCCCGGCAAAACCTGCGCATTTCGCGCCCAACCGACCGCCGAACCGAAAAGGCAGACAGTGTCATGATCGCCCCTAATCTCGCGCCAATCTCTGAGCTTTATGTGTCCTATGACTCCGCTCAGAAACTGAAATCCGAAGCCGCTGATCTGGTCAGCTGGGATCTGACACCGCGTCAGATTTGTGACCTGGAACTGCTGATGAACGGCGGTTTCAACCCGCTGAAGGGCTTTTTGAGCCAGGCCGATTACGAGGGTGTGGTACAGAACATGCGGCTGGAAGACGGCTCGCTGTGGCCGATGCCGGTCAACCTGGATGTATCCGAGGATTTCGCGGCCGAGCTGGAAGAGGGCCAGGACATCGCTTTGCGCGACCAGGAAGGCGTCATTCTGGCGACCATGACCATCACCGACAGCTGGGTGCCCAACAAAGCGCTGGAAGCCGAAAAAGTATTTGGCGCCGATGACAGCGCCCATCCGGCGGTCAACTATCTGCACAACCAGGCCGGCAAAGTCTATCTGGGCGGGCCGGTGATCGGTATCCAGCAGCCGGTGCATTATGACTTCCGCGGTCGTCGCGACACGCCAAATGAGCTGCGCGCCTATTTCCGCAAACTGGGCTGGCGCCGCATCGTGGCGTTCCAGACCCGCAACCCGCTGCACCGGGCGCACCAGGAACTGACCTTCCGCGCCGCTAAAGAAGCCCAGGCCAACCTGCTGATCCATCCGGTGGTCGGCCTGACCAAACCCGGCGATGTGGATCACTTCACCCGGGTGCGCTGTTATGAGGCGGTGCTGGACAAATACCCGTCGGCCACCACTTCGCTGTCACTGCTGAACCTGGCCATGCGCATGGGCGGCCCCCGCGAAGCGGTCTGGCACGGGTTGATCCGCAAGAACCACGGCTGCACCCATTTCATCGTTGGCCGCGATCACGCCGGACCTGGCAAAAACTCCGCCGGTGAAGATTTCTATGGTGCCTATGACGCTCAGGACCTGTTCCGCGAGCATCAGGAAGAAATGGGCATCGAAATGGTCGATTTCAAACATATGGTCTATGTCCAGGACCGGGCCCAGTATGAGCCGGCGGACGAGATCGAAGAAGGTCTGACGGTGCTGAACATCTCCGGCACCGAGCTGCGCCGCCGTCTGGCCGAAGGGCTGGAAATTCCGGAGTGGTTCTCCTTCCCGGAAGTGGTGAAAGAGCTGCGCCGCACCAAACCGCCGCGCTCCAAACAGGGGTTCACCGTGTTTTTCACCGGTCTCTCCGGCTCGGGAAAATCCACCGTGGCCAACGCGTTAATGGTCAAGCTGATGGAAATGGGCGGCCGTCCGGTGACGCTGCTGGACGGCGATATCGTGCGAAAAACCCTGTCGTCTGGGCTGGGTTTCTCGAAAGAGCACCGCGATCTGAACATCCGCCGTATCGGCTATGTCGCCTCTGAGATCACCAAGAACGGCGGCATCGCCATCTGTGCACCGATTGCGCCTTATACCGCCACACGCCGGGCCGTGCGCGAAGAAATCGAGCAGGTCGGCGCTTTCCTGGAAGTCCACGTCGCCACGTCGCTGGAAGAATGTGAACGTCGGGACCGCAAGGGGCTTTATAAACTGGCGCGCGAAGGCAAGATCAAAGAATTCACCGGTATTTCGGATCCGTATGAAGAGCCCACAGCACCGGAAATCCGGCTTGAGACCCAAAATGTCGAAGTGGACAACTGCGCTCATCAGGTGCTGCTGAAACTGGAAAGCCTGGGGCTGATCGGCGCCAACTAAGGCAAGATCCACATTGCGAGAACAAAGAACCCGGCCATTGTGCCGGGTTTTTTCTTTCGGATACCGATACTTTTAGATAACTAGCAGCGTAGTTGTGGCTGAAATACCTTCAGGCCAGTTATTTGATTTTTTATGAGTGAGTATTGGTACGTGTCCGATTTGATTATTTCGCTGACCACCATCCCCCCGAGAATGGATAAAATCGCCCCGACATTGCGCGACCTGTTAAATCAGAGCGCCGATGTGAAGGAAATCCGGCTTTATATTCCCCGCAGTTATAAACGGTTTGATTTTACACCCGACGACATCCCTGCTCTGCCGGAGGGCATCACCCTTTGTCTGGTGGATGAGGATCTGGGCCCGGCGACAAAAATCCTGCCTGCAGTCAGGGACTTCCAGGGCCAGGATGTAGAAATTCTGTTCTGCGACGACGACCAGCCTTATGACCGCGGCTGGGCACAGCGGTTTCTGGACGCTCGCAAACTGCAGCCCGGTTGTTGCATTGCGGGAAAGGGCTATGACCTCGAGTTCCGCCCCAGCGGCGCGCAATATTATATCGAACGCGACCATTGGCCCCGGGCAGAAAGACGGCACAAAGGCATTGGCTACCGCCTGTTGCGGCTGGCCACTTTGTTGCAGGTAAAACCCCGTCCCTACATCAGGGATGGATACGTCGATATTCTCGAAGGTTTTGGCGGCGTCATGATCCGCCCGGAATTCATACCGCCAGAAGCTTTTGATATTCCAGATATTTTATGGACAGTTGACGACCCCTGGCTGTCGGGTCACCTGACGCGCAACCAGATCCCGATCTGGCTGTTTTCCGACACACCGGCGGCGTCAAAACCCTATAGGGCGCATTTCAGCGATCGTCTGGGCGCTTTTGTCTATAAAGACCACGGCCGCCTGAAAGCAGACACAGCCGTGATCGAATATTTCCGCGAAACATACGGGATCTGGCAGGACCGGGAGCCGGCACACAGCGCTTCACACGGCGCCGCACGCCAGGCTGGTTAGTCAGTGCACAGAGACCGGCGCGTAATTATGTTCGCGTGCCAGGTCAAAGGCCATTTCTTTATCAGCCACCAGCGCAAGCCGTTCACCGCTGGAATCATGCACGGAAAACAGCGTCTTCATGCCGTTGATTTCCTGCTGCACATCATCGGGCAAATCAGTCACCGCAATTTCGCGCACATAGACGATGCGGTCGCCGGTTTCGGGCAGTTCATCAAAGCTCGTATCCATGGTCTCAGCCCTTTCTGATCTTGATTTCCTGCACCACCGTCTCGGGAACAGAGCGTTCCAGATCCACATGCAGCAAACCGTTTTCTACTTTGGCGCCGGAGACCTCGACCCCGTCGGCCAGCACAAAGGAGCGCTGGAACTGACGCGCGGCAATGCCCCGGTGCAGAAAGACCCTTCCCTGGTCATCGTCGCTTTGACGGCCGCGGATCACCAGCTGGGTATTCTCCAGCGTGATCGACAGTTCTTCATCGGCAAAACCAGCCACAGCCAGGGTGATCCGGTAGGAATTTTCGTCAGTGTGTTCAATATTGTAAGGCGGGTAACCACCGGCGTCGGCTTTTGCCGTGCGCTCAACCAGTCGTTCCAACTGATCAAATCCCAGTAAAAAAGGGTGGGAACCCAGAGTCATTTTGCTCATCGACACGTCCTTTGAGGTGAAAGCGACTGTGTTCACAGGCCCCGGATGCGGCAACCTGCCCCTCAAATATGGGGCCCGCGGCCGCGGATCACAAGCCCGCATAAGTGGTAATTGCTTAGCCAAAAGAGGATAAATCGGCTAATTTGCCCCAAAGAGAAGAAACGACTCAGGAAAGTTCGCCCCACATGAAGATGTCGTCAGAAATGGACACGCCCGAAGTGCTGCGCGTGGAGCTGGAAACCTTTAAACGCGAGCACCGCGATCTGGATGCGGCAATTCACGCGCTGGAAGAGATGGGGCGCAGCGATGCGTTGCGTCTGCGGCGGCTGAAAAAGCAGAAACTGGCACTCAAGGACCGGATCCGAAATATCGAAGACCGGCTGACCCCTGATATCATTGCCTGAAGCGCAGAATTGACTATAGTGCGCGCTCAGCTTCAGGAGTGCGGAATTTGACAGTCAAAGTTGGGATTATCATGGGCAGCCAGTCG
This sequence comes from Candidatus Halocynthiibacter alkanivorans, assembly GCF_003333265.1. Lineage (GTDB taxonomy): Bacteria > Pseudomonadota > Alphaproteobacteria > Rhodobacterales > Rhodobacteraceae > Halocyntiibacter_A > Halocyntiibacter_A alkanivorans. Next base: position 16,614 of record NZ_QOLB01000041.1, on the reverse strand, counting down.
GACTGGCCCACGATGAAAGAAGCAGCAAACATCCTTGATGAGCTGGGCGTGGAATATGAGACGCGGATCGTATCCGCCCATCGCACGCCCGACCGGTTGTGGGCCTATGGCAAAAGCGCCGTGGAGCGCGGATTGCAGGTCATCATTGCCGGGGCCGGAGGCGCGGCGCATCTGCCGGGCATGATGGCCTCCAAAACCCGGGTGCCAGTGGTCGGCGTGCCGATCCAGACCCGTGCCTTGTCGGGGGTCGACAGTCTCTATTCCATTGTGCAGATGCCCAAAGGGTTTCCCGTTGCCACTATGGCGATCGGCGCTGCCGGGGCTGCCAATGGCGGCTTGATGGCGGCGGGCATTCTGGCCAATGGCGACGCGGATCTGGCCGCCCGCCTGGACGCCTGGCGCGACGCGCTGGCGGCCTCTATTCCCGAGGAGCCGAAAGATGAGTGAAATGCTGCAACAGGGCGCAACCATCGGCATTCTGGGTGGCGGGCAACTGGGCCGTATGTTGTCGGTGGCTGCTGCTCGGCTGGGCTTTAAAACCCACATATTTGAGCCGGGCGCCAACCCGCCCGCTGCCGATGTGGCGCATCAGGTGACCTGCGCCGCCTATGAGGACGAGGCCGCGCTGCGCGCCTTTGCCGATACAGTTGATGTGATCACCTATGAGTTCGAGAACATCCCGACCTCGGCGCTGGATCTGCTGGAGACGCTGCGGCCGATCCGGCCCAACCGCCGCGCGCTGGCGGTGAGCCAGGACCGGTTGGTGGAAAAGGCGTTTCTGTCGGATCTGGGCCTGACAACCGCGCCCTATGCGGCGGTGGATGACGAGGTCGACATGGCCGAGGCGATCGACGAGATCGGCACGCCGGCGATCCTGAAGACGCGGCGCTTTGGCTATGACGGCAAAGGCCAGTCGCGGCTGCGTTCGCCGGAAGACGCTGCTCGGGCGCTGAGCGATATGGCCGGTGCGCCGGCGGTGCTGGAAGGCTTCATCGAGTTCAGCCATGAAGTGTCGGTGATCGGCGCACGCGGTGTGAACGGCGAGGTCTCCTGTTACGATCCTGGCGAAAACGTGCATACCGACGGCATTCTGCACAGCACCACCCTGCCGGCAAAACTGACGGCCAGCCAACGCATGGACGCGGTGTTGTTGACCGCGAAGATCCTGAACGCGCTGCATTATGTTGGTGTGATGGGGGTGGAGCTGTTTGTCACCAAACAGGGGCTGGTGGTGAATGAATTTGCCCCGAGGGTGCATAATTCGGGCCATTGGACCCAGGATGGCTGCGCGGTGGATCAGTTTGAACAGCACATCCGTGCGGTGGCGGGTTGGCCGCTGGGCGATGGCAAACGCCATTCCAATGTGGAGATGGTGAACCTGATCGGCGACGACATGGATCAAGTTCCCGAACTGGCTCGAGAGGGGTCGGTGGCGCTGCATCTTTATGGCAAGTCCGAGGTCAAACCCGGCCGCAAGATGGGCCATCTCAACCGCATTCTCGGCCCGGCGGGCTGAACAGATACCTGATGCGCGCGGCCGGCCGGGCGCATCCTTTTTGACGACCTTGCCCCGTGTCTGGCGGTGTCAGCCGGTGGCGGCCTGTGGCGGTATGCGCCAGAGGATGGCCGCAGGGACTGAAATCTCCGGCTCGCGCCTCAGGCCCGGGTGAAAGAGCCCGGGCTGTGTAACGGCCAGACGCCAGACGACAGCCACGGGCTCCTTCGCTCACAGCCAGGCCACAAGGCCCCGGCAACAGGCCTCTGAGGCCGGCAGCGGGAACCTGAATCAGGGACCGGTGTGAAAGAGCCCGCCTGTGGCGCGCGCTGTGGCCAGACGGCGGCCAGACGGCGGCAACCGGGCTCTTTCGGTCAGACCCAGGCCATCACAGGCACCGGCGACAAGCCTCAGAGACCTGCCCCCGGAGGCCAGATTTATGGGCTGGATTTCGGTGGCCGGATTTCGGGGCCAGACCCGATGAGCCGGACTTTATGTGCCGGGTTTTTTCAGCAACGCACGTAACGCATCACGGCTGCTGAGCGCAGGCTCAAAAGCACCAGTGTCGAGAAAACGCAACGCCTGGGCGATCACCCGCGCATCAAACATCATCAGCGTATGGGTCACCGGCAGGGTGAGATGCGCCGCCATGCCCGCAACCCGGGTGGAGGCGACTGAGACCTTGCCGTCGTCTGCCCCCGGGATCAGCCGGGAAAACGCCGGGTTCAGAGAGCGGTTGCCGGCAATCACCCCCAGCTCAAATGTGACCGGGCCGAGCGTCGTGGGCAGGCCATTGGTGCCAAGCTCGCCGCCCGCCGGGCCGTTGATCGCCTGAAACAACGCGAGGCCGGAAAAACGGTCCACGATTTCGGAGCCCTGGTTAGGTGGTCCCAGCATCACCACCCGACCAAGGGCCCCGGCCCCGTGCACCTTCACCCACTGGCGCACCAGGATGCCGCCCATGGAATGGGTGATAACATTGACGTTTTGGCCGCCACAGCGGGCGATCGCCGGGGTGAGCGTCGTTTCAGCCAGGGCTCCGACCGTGGCAGAGGTCGAGGCATAGCCGGCGTTGACCACCAGATGGCCGCGAAAGCGCAGCGCCGCTTCAATCGGCGCCATGGAACGGTCACTGCGGGCGAGACCATGCAGCAGCACGGTGCAGCCGACGCCCGCCGCGGCCGGCAAGGGCGCCAGCAGCAGCGCCAACACTGGCAAGACAGCCAGCAAGATCAGGACCCGTTTCATACGCTATCATATTGGGGGGGCGGGCAGCCGTTTCCAGTCCCTGGAAATGGCTGCCCGCCCGTTGCACCTGTTGCACCGCCAGCGCCCCAGCCCCAATGCGGCTCCAGCTTGGCCCCTGCACCCACTGCCAGCGCACGCGCCAGTGCGACCAAGGGGCGGCCTCTGCGCCTTCCCCGGCGCATGCCTCAGTGCAGCCCTCGCTCAATCTTTACGCCCTCCCCCGGCGCGCGCGCCAATGCGGTCCAGCGGCGGACCGGCGCAGTCCGGGCCCCACCGGTGTGGCGCTTGCGCCGCGCCGCCTGCCGCCCCAGAATGGCGGCATGAAAGAAATCCCCTCTCCCCGTCTTGCCGTGCGTGCGCTGATCCTGCACGATGCGCGCCTGTTGCTGGTCAATGCGTATGCCGGTGGCGTCTCGGATCTGTGGTGCGCACCGGGCGGCGGGGTTGAGCGGCATCAGTCGCTGGCCGAAAATCTGACACGCGAAGTGTTTGAGGAGACCGGACTGACCGTAAGCGTCGGCGCGCTCGCGCTGATCAGCGAGTTTCACGACCCGGCGCATGATTTTCACCAGGTCGAGATGTTTTACCACTGCGAAATCACCGGCGGCAGCCTGCGGGACGACTGGCGCGATCCGGATGCGGTGGTGAGCGCGCGGCGCTTTTTCAGCGCCGCTGAACTGGCAGATCTGCGCTTCAAGCCCGATCTGCTGGCGGAGGTGGCGTTTAGTCCTGGCGGGCCGGTGCGTTACGATCCGCTCGAGGTGATCGTGCCCTGAGCGAGGACAGCGCCAGCCCGCCCAGCACCACGGCCGTCGCGATGACAAAACGCCAGGTGATGGGTTCCCCGAGCGTCAGCACTCCGCCAAGAGCGGCAAGCACCGGCACGGTCAGCTGGGCCACCGCCGCCAGCGCTGCGGGAATTTTGGGCAGCACCGCATACCACAGCGAATAGCCCAGCCCGGAGGCAATGGCACCTGACAGCACGGCGCAGATAATGCCGAGCGTGCTGATCCCGTCCGGGCGCAGTACCATCACCACACCGGTGATGGCAGCGGCGAGGATAAAGTTGATCGCGGTTTCCCCCATCGGGTCACGCGCGCCACGGCCAAGCAGCGAATAAATACCCCAGGCAAAGGCCGCCACCACCATGATCAGCGCGCCGGTAAGGTTGGGAGCACTGGCGCCCGACGGCCACATCAACCAGGCGAGACCTGCAAAAGCGATCGCGGCGCCAAACCAGCGCTGACGCGGGATGCGCTCGCCCAGATACAGCGCGCCGCCAAACATGGTCAGTTGCACGCCGCCAAACAGGATCAGCGAGCCGGCGCCGGCTTCGAGCCGCTCAAATGCGAAAGAATTGCCCAGCGCATAGAGCGCCAGCCAGCCGGCGCCCCAGAGCCGCGACCGGGTCAACAGCGGCGCAACAGCGCGGCGGCGCGCCAGCATCAGAATGGACAACATGACTGCGCCCGACAGGATGCGGATGCCGACAAAGCTGGTCGAGCCCATGGCGCCGTCGGCGACAGCAATACGGTTGAGAACGGAATTGGAAGCAAAAGCCACCAGAACGAGTGCAGTCAGAACGAAGAGGCGCATCAGAGGGCTTTCACAGCTTTGGACATCAGGACTTTGACACCATCATGAGCGGTTATACGCCAGCCCATGTGGCTGTAAAGCGCGACGTTCTCCGGCATCTCAATATGGGTGCTCAGCCGCAGCTCGTTCAAACCTTGCATCAGGCAATACTGTTCAGCCTGTTCAAGCAAGGCCCGGGAAATACCGAGCCCCTGGGCCCCGGGGTCGACCGCCAGGTTGGCAATGTGCAGGTGCGATGTGTCGGCAACCGCCACCAGTCCGCCGAGCAGCCGCCCGCCCTGCTGCCCGGCGCGCTGCGCCACCCAGACAAGATGGCTGTCGATATCACCGGCGAGCCCTTCGCTGACCAGTGGCAAAGCAATCCCGCGCGCCAGCACTGGCGCCCAGGCGCGTTCAAAACAGGTGGTCAGGGCTGCGACGTCCGTGGCCACGGCCTGCCGGATGATAATGTTGTCGCTGTCGTTCATGTCGGCCCCTTAATTTCCGCGTACCGGACACGGCACCGCGTATCGCGGGCATCATATCCGAAGTATCGCCGGGGCGCGACGCGCTTGTGTCACTTGCGGAACACCAGAAACCAGGCCCGGCAGGCCTTGTGCCCGCTCCCACCGTACGACAATTTCCGGATAACAAATATCACCTGAGAATACAGTCGCTGCAGGTTCTTAAGGCACAGCACACGGTGCAATAACCCTGCGGCAAGGCGGCGCGCGTTATCTCCGCGACAAGGCGGCGTGCATTTTCTCCGCGACAAGGCGGCGTGCATTTTCTCCGTGGCCAGGTGCGAGCGTAAACTCCGCGGCCAGGTGGGGTGCGGTCTCAGCCGCGCCGCGGATCAGGATGGCTTTGCCCAAAAGAAAAAGGGCCCGCCAATGGCGGACCCCTCTTTGTCGGTAAGAACCGGCGTGATTTACATCATGCCGCCCATACCGCCCATGCCACCCATATCGGGCATGCCGCCACCAGCAGCGCCGGCAGGTGCAGGTTTGTCTGCAACCATGGCTTCTGTGGTGATCAGCAGACCTGCGATGGAAGCAGCGTCTTCCAGAGCAGTCCGGGTCACTTTCGCAGGGTCGATAACGCCGAAGCCGAACATGTCGCCATATTCTTCAGTCTGTGCGTTAAAGCCGAAAGTCAGATCGTCGCTTTCGCGGATCTTGCCGGCAACAACCGCACCGTCAACACCAGCGTTTTCAGCGATCTGACGCAGAGGCGCTTCGAGCGCACGGCGTACGATGGCGATACCAGCGTTCTGATCAGGGTTGGCGCCTTCCAGATCGACGAGACCTTTAGCAGCCTGAACCAGAGCAACACCACCACCAACGATGACGCCTTCCTGAACCGCAGCGCGAGTCGCGTTCAGCGCATCGTCAACACGGTCTTTGCGCTCTTTAACTTCAACTTCGGTCATGCCGCCAACGCGGATAACAGCAACACCGCCAGCCAGTTTGGCCACACGTTCCTGCAGTTTTTCACGATCGTAATCGGAAGAAGTCTCTTCGATCTGAGTGCGGATCTGAGCCACGCGTGCTTCGATCTCAGCTTTGTTACCAGCGCCGTCCACAACAGTGGTTTCGTCTTTGGTGATCTCGATTTTCTTCGCGGTGCCGAGCATGTCCATGGTGACGGACTCAAGCTTCATGCCCAGATCTTCGGAAATCACCTGACCACCGGTCAGAATTGCCAGATCCTGCAGCATGGCTTTGCGACGATCGCCAAAACCAGGAGCTTTAACAGCTGCGATTTTCAGGCCGCCGCGCAGTTTGTTCACAACCAGAGTTGCCAGCGCTTCGCCTTCAACATCTTCAGCAATGATCAGCAGAGGTTTCTGCGACTGGATCACCTGCTCGAGCAGTGGAACCATTGCCTGCAGGGAAGAGAGTTTCTTCTCGTGCAGCAGGATCATGCAGTCTTCGAGCTCTGCGATCATTTTGTCAGGGTTGGTGACGAAGTAAGGGGACAGGTAACCGCGGTCGAACTGCATGCCTTCAACAACGGTGGTTTCTGTTTCCAGACCTTTGTTTTCTTCGACGGTGATCACACCTTCGTTGCCGACTTTCTGCATCGCGTCAGCAATCTGCTGGCCAATAGCAGATTCGCCGTTGGCGGAGATGGTGCCAACCTGAGCAACTTCGTCGGAATCAGCAACCGGACGGGAAGAGGCTTTGATCGCAGTGACAACATTGGCAGTTGCCAGGTCGATGCCGCGTTTCAGATCCATTGGGTTCAGGCCAGCAGCAACCTGCTTGAGACCTTCACGCACGATGGCCTGGGCCAGGACTGTTGCGGTTGTTGTACCGTCACCAGCTTCATCATTGGTCCGGGAAGCAACTTCCTTGACCATCTGTGCGCCCATGTTTTCGAACTTGTCTTCGAGTTCGATTTCTTTGGCAACAGTCACACCGTCTTTGGTGATGCGCGGTGCGCCGAAAGATTTGTCGATGACAACGTTACGGCCTTTAGGGCCGAGCGTTACTTTTACCGCGTCAGCGAGAATGTTGACACCGGCCAGCATTTTATTGCGGGCGTCGGTACCGAATTTGACGTCTTTAGCAGCCATGATGCTTGCTCCTTACCGTCTGAAATTAAAAAAGTTGGTTAAAAAGAACAGGCTCAGGCGATGATGCCGAGAATGTCGCTTTCTTTCATGATCAGCAGCTCTTCACCGTCGAGGGTGATTTCAGTGCCGGACCATTTGCCAAACAGAACTTTGTCGCCGGCTTTTACAGCCATATCGATCAGCTCGCCGCTGTCTTTGCGCGCGCCGGCACCAACTGCGATGATTTCGCCTTCAGCGGGCTTTTCTTTCGCGGAATCCGGAATGATGAGGCCGCCGGCGGTTTTTTCGTCGCCTTCAACGCGGCGTACAACTACACGGTCGTGAAGAGGGGTAAATGCCATCTCTGAACGCTCCTTGGTTCGAGGTTTAAACTGGGTTAGCACTCACCGGGTGCGAGTGATAACGACAGGAACCTAGGCATGCAAAATTGACAAGTCAACCATGCGCCCGGTGAAAATATCGCGCTTGCCCGGGTTGGCGCGGGCGGCTGCGTGCTCTGATGCAGGCGCATAGCCGCGATGCGCCCGCAAATATTGGGCAATTGCAGCGCCCTGCCCCGTGACAGCGCCCACAGGCAGGCCTATAAGGGCGGCAAATTTCCAGTTCAAAGACGGATGATGACATGACCATCAAAATTCTCGGCCACAAAGCCCCCGACACTGATTCCACCGGCTCGCCCCTGATCTGGGCCTGGTATCTGAATGAAGTCAAGGGTCGTGCCGCCACGCCGGTTGTGTTGGGCACCCCCAATACCGAAGCCGCCTTCATGCTGAAGAAATGGGGTTTTGAGCAGCCGGAAATCATCGGGGATGTTTCCGCTGAGGACGAAGTTGTCATCGTCGATACCAACAACCCGGCGGAACTGCCGGCCTCAATCAATGCAGCCAACGTCACTGCCATCATCGACCACCACAAGCTGGTTGGCGGTCTGGAAACACGCGGCCCGATCGACATCACCATCCGGCCGCTGGCCTGTACCGCAACCATCATGTTTGACCTGATGGGCGAAGCAGCGGCAAAAATGCCGGACAATATCAAAGGCGCGATGCTGTCCTGTATCCTCAGCGATACGCTGGAATTCCGCTCGCCTACCACCACCGATGTGGACCGGGCACTGGCGGAAAAGCTGGCCGCTGAACTGAACATCGACCTTGCGGCCTATGCGTCTGAGATGTTTGAAGCCAAATCCGATGTTTCGGCCTTCAGCGACGCCGAACTGCTGCGGATGGATTCCAAAGAATACACCGTCGGTGAGACAAAGTTCCGCGTTTCCGTGCTGGAAACCACCGCGCCCAAAATCGTGCTCGACCGTCAGGCCTCGATCATGGCAAGCATGACGGCTGTCGCCACGGAAGACGGTGTCGATCAGGTGCTGCTGTTTGTGGTGGATATTCTCAACGAAGAAGCCACCATGTTCATCCCCAACGCACTCACCAAATCAGTGGCCGAGAAATCTTTCGGTGTCACCGTTGAGGGCGACAAGGTGGTGCTGCCCGGGGTGATGAGCCGCAAAAAGCAGATCATCCCCTTTCTGGCGGTATAAACCAGTGGTCGCCACAAGCGCCAATGTATAAAGCAAAGGGGCGCGTTCAGCGCCCCTTTTCATTTTAATTCAGCCCCAGAGACCCAGCATCATGACCCGGATCATCCAACAGCTTGCCGACATCTCCACCAACTATGACGCTTTGTTTGTTGACCTCTGGGGCTGTGTGCACAACGGGGTGACTGCTTTTCCCGGAGCGGTGGCAGCGTTGCAGGCCTATCGCAAATCCGGCGGTATCGTGGTGCTGGTGACCAATTCGCCGCGGCCGCGCGCCTCGGTGCAAGAACAGATTACTGGCATGGGTGTGCCCCAGGACGCCTGGGACGACATTGCCACTTCGGGCGATTCCGCCCGCGCCGCCATGTTCCACGGTGTGGTCGGCCAGAAAGTGCATCATATCGGCATCCCGGATGAGACCAGTTTTTTCGCGCCGCTGAATGTGCTCGACGACGCCCAGGACATCGAAATGGTGTCCCTGCGCGAGGCCGACGGCATTGTCTGCACCGGCCCGGTAGATTCGCTGGCCGACCCGGAAGTGAACCGGGCCGATTTTCTCTATGCCATCGCCAAGGGACTGAAACTGCTCTGCGCCAACCCAGACATTGTGGTGGACCGCGGCGCGCGGCGCGAATGGTGTGCCGGTGCGCTGGCGCGCCTTTACACCGAAATGGGCGGCGAAAGCCTTTATTTCGGCAAACCCCATGCCCCGATTTATGATCTGGCCCGGCTGCGTCTGGCACAGATCGCACAGATTGAGGACGACAAGATCCTGTGCATCGGCGACGGCATTCACACTGACGTTGCCGGTGGTATCGGCGAAGGCTTTGACACGCTGTTCATCACCGGCGGTCTGGCGGCGGATCAGTTTGGTACTGACGTGCTGAAGCCGGAACCCGCCCTGCTGGACACCTGGCTGGCGCTGGAAAAGCTCAGCCCGGTGGCGGCGATCTCACTGCTGCGCTGATCGCTTCAGCCCGCAACAAGGTTTCAAATCAACCTATACTTTTGAAACCTTATTACCTTGCCGATTGATCCAGATCGGCAAGACTGTTATGCTGCAATGCAACATGACAAGGGAATCATCAGATATGCTGGACAATTTGCCCCGCGGGACGATTTGCATCGAAGAGCTTGAGATTGGCATGACCCGCCATCTGCGCAAGGAAATCACCGACCGCGATATCGCGCTGTTTGCGGAGGTCTCCACTGACCACAATCCGGTGCATCTGGATGAGGCCTATGCCCGCGACACAATTTTTGCCGGCCGCATCGCCCATGGCATGCTGACCGCCGGCCTGATCTCGGCGGTGATTGGCGAACAGCTTCCCGGCCATGGCACCATCTATATGGGCCAGTCGCTAAAGTTCCTCGCCCCGGTGCGCCCCGGCGACACCGTGCTGGCCGAGGTCTCGGTCACGGCAATAGATTACGCCAAACGCCGGGTGACCCTTGATTGTCGCTGTCTGGTGGGTGATACCGTCGTACTGAAAGGCGAGGCCCGGGTTCTGGCGCCAAGCCGCAAATTTGACTGACGGTTGTGGGCCTGTCCCGCAGAGGGGCAATGCAGACATTTACCGACTGGACCAGCATTGAGACAGGCGCCCGCGGCGCCAGCGCCGCAATCGGCAACTTTGACGGCGTGCACCTGGGGCATCAGGCTGTGATTGAACTGGCGCGCGCCCGCTCAAAGGCTGACGTGCCGCTGGGCGTGCTCAGCTTTCACCCGCATCCACGCGCCTATTTCGCACCTGACGCGCCGGCGTTCCGGCTGATGAACCGCGAAGCCCGCGCCCACCGGCTGGAGAAAATCGGCGTTGATTGCCTGTTTGAGCTGCCGTTTGACGCGCGTATGGTCGCCTTTTCACCGGAAGAATTTGCCCGCATCGTGATCCGTGACGGGCTCGGCCTGTCTCATGTGGTGGTCGGGGCTGATTTCTGTTTTGGCAAGGGGCGCGCTGGCAATGCCCAGGATCTGAAACGCTTCGGTACGGAGCTGGGTTTTGACGTCACCATTGCCGAGTTGGTGCGTGGCAACGGGGTAGAAGTATCTTCCACCAACATCCGCAACGCGCTGGCTGAAGGCCGGCCGCGCGACGCCGCCGCCATGCTGGGCCACTGGCACCGCATCGAGGGCGAAGTGATCAAAGGCGATCAGCGTGGGCGTGAGCTGGGTTTTCCCACCGCCAATATGTCGATCAAAGGTCTGCACCCGCCGAAGTTCGGGGTCTATGCGGTGAAGGTCGATGTGCTCACCGGGCCCCGCGCCGGCAGCTATAGTGGTGCCGCCTCAATGGGGGTGCGGCCGATGTTTGGCATCAACACCCCCAATCTGGAAAGCTTCCTGTTTGACTTTGAGGGCGACCTTTATGGTCAGCATCTCTCGGTGGCGCTGGTGGACTATCTGCGCCCGGAAGCTAAGTTTGACGGGTTGGAGGCGCTGATCACACAGATGGATGCAGATTGCGCCCGCGCCCGCGATATTTTGGCCGCGCTGTGAGCGACAGTGCAAAGCGGATTGGGGCACCGACGTGAGTGCCGGTGCGCCCGCGCGTAGCCGGCAGCAGGACAGTCAGGACAGCCAGGAAGAAAAGATGAAAGATGATCCGATACGGCGCAAAGGGCTGCGGCCCCGCTACTGGGAGCGTTTCGCGCTCACCAATCTGAGTGCGCCCGAGTGGGAAGCGCTGTGTGACGGCTGTGGCAAATGCTGTCTCAACAAGCTGGAAGACGGCGATACCGGCGAAGTGTTCCTGACCCGGGTGGCCTGCCGGCTGCTGGATGATGTCAGCTGCCATTGCGGCCAGTATGACATCCGCAAACAGATCGTGCCGGAATGCATCACCCTGACACCGTCCACCCTGGAAAAGCACATGTCCTGGATGCCGCAGACCTGCGCCTACCGCTTGCTCTACCAGGGCGACAAGCTGCCGGAGTGGCACCCGCTGCTGACCGGGGATCCGGAATCGGTGCATCAGGCGGGCGTGTCCATGCGCGGCTGCACTGTGCCGGAATTTGAGATCGACGAAGACGACTGGGAAGATCATATAATTGAGGAACCGATTTAATGTTTTTTGCTTCTGACAATGCCTGCCCGGTGCACCCAAAGGTGATGCAGGCGCTGAACGCCGCCAACAGCGGTTATGCGCCCTCTTACGGCAATGACGAGATTATGGACCGCGTACGGGCGCAGATCCGCGACATTTTTGAAGCGCCGGAGGCCGCGGTCTATCTGGTCGCCACCGGCACCGCCGCCAATGTGCTGTCGCTGGCCTGTCTGGCACAGCCCTGGAGCGCCATTTACAGCCATCAGATCGCCCATATCGAAATGGACGAGGCCGGGGCGCCGGAGTTTTACACCCATGGCGCCAAGTTAAAACTGGTCGCCGGTGCCGATGCCAAAATGACCCCTGCGACCCTGCGCGCTGCGCTCGGCACCACCGATCACGGCACGGTGCATTCGATCCAGAATGGCGCGCTTTCGATCACCAATGTCACCGAGCTGGGCACGGTTTATTCGGTGGCGGAGATCACCGCGCTGGCGGCAATTGCCAAAGAGGCCGGCATGGGCGTGCATCTGGACGGCGCACGTTTTGCCAATGCGCTGGTGGCACTCGGTTGCAGCGCGGCGGAGATGACCTGGAAAGCCGGTGTGGATGTGGTGTCGTTCGGCGGCACCAAAAATGGATTGATGGGGGTCGAAGCGGTGGTGATCTTTGACCCCAAGCTGGCCTGGGAATTTGAGCTGCGGCGCAAACGTGGGGCGCATCTGTTCTCCAAACACCGCTATCTGTCAGCACAGATGGAGGCCTATCTGAGCGACGGTCTCTGGCTTGAGCTGGCGCGCCACTCCAATGGCATGGCTGCGGTGCTGGCCGAGGCCATCAGCGCCCTGCCCGGTGGCAGCCTGGCCCATCCGGTGCAAGCGAATATGGTGTTTGCCAACTGGCCGGCCTCGGGCCACCTGGCCGCAAGAGCTGCGGGCGCCCAGTTCTATCCCTGGCCCCATACGGAAAGCCCCGAAGGCAAAGCGCCCGACACCCCGGTCTGCGCCCGGCTGGTGACCAGCTGGTCCACCACAATGGCCGATCTTGACGCTTTTCTGGAACTGGCGGCGCATTAAAGCGTTTTGAGCCGTCGCAGACGCGCTGCCGGTATTGCGACACTGCTGTAGCAGGAGCAGCGCGGCGGCGCTTTGGCGGTGCGCGGGCTGGTGTGAGTGGCGGAGTGCGTGGCAGACTGAGTGCCGGAGTGAGCGCTGACGGCGGGCAAGGATTCTGGCCTTCGGCGAGGATATTTAAGCCAAAAAGAAACCGGGGTGACTGTCTTGCCCGCCCCCGCCAAAGCGGAGGCGGGCGGGTTTGCGCCAGAGGCTGTGGACTGCTTAAAGATCGCCGGCCAGATACAGGTCCAGATCTGTAATCCGGTCGCGGCCCCAGAACCGCGCATCGTCACCGGTAATAAAGAACGGCGCGCCAAAAGCGCCGCGCCGCACCGCTTCTTCCAGATTTGACGCATAGGTATCGGCACCGCTGAGCAGGCCGGAGTCGGCCAGTGCCGGGTCAAAACCGGCGGCTTTCAGGCAGGCGCGCACCACGGCATCATCAGCGATGTCTTTGTCTTCGGCCCAGCAGGCGCGGGTGAAACTGTGAACCAGCGCGCCAATGTCACCGCCGCCTGCAGATTGCGCGGCAATGATTGCATAGGAGGACGGCGCCGGGTTTGTCGGCGAGAACGCTGGTTTCAGATTGAACGCCATGGCGCGTTTTTTGGCGGAGCGCACCAGGTCCTGGGCGCGGTATTCCATCCGCGAGGCGTGGCGGTCTTTGGGTGCGGTGCCGCCTGTTCGCGCAAACAGTCCCATGATGTCCAGCGGCTTATATGTCACGGTCGCGTTATGCTTGTCTGCGACCGTCTCCAGATCGCCGCCGAGCAGGTAGGTATAGGGCGACATTGGGGAAAAAAAGTAGTCGATATGGGCCATTTTTGAATTCTCCGGCTGCGCAGTGTTTGCATGAGGTTAGAGGGATGCTAATCGGGGCAGCATACGATTCCGTCATATGACACCACCTGGGGACCACGCGCCATGGCCATCACCAACGAACCTAAATTAATTGCCGGCAATTCGAACAAGCCGCTGGCGGCTTCCATTGCCCGCCGCATGTCGATGCACCGCGGCATGCAAGTCGACCTGGTAAAAGCCCGTATCGAACGGTTCAATGACCAGGAAATCTTTGTTGAAGTGTACGACAATGTGCGCGGCGAGGACATGTATATCATTCAGTCGACGTCAAACCCGGCGAATGACAATCTGATGGAACTGCTGATCATGGCCGATGCGCTGCGCCGCTCGTCCGCTGCCCGTATTACCGCGGTGATCCCTTATTTCGGCTATGCCCGCCAGGACCGCCGCGCCAAGGCACGCACGCCGATCTCGGCCAAGCTGGTCGCCAATATGATGGTGGAAGCCGGGATTGAGCGCATCCTGACACTCGATCTGCATGCGACACAGATCCAGGGCTTCTTTGATATCCCGGTCGACAATCTCTATGCGGCGCCGGTTTTCGCGCTGGACATTCAGCACCATTTCAAAGGTCAGCTGGATGATGTGATGGTGATTTCACCCGATGTGGGCGGTGTGGCCCGGGCGCGCGAACTGGCCAAACGGATCGGCTGCCCGCTGGCCATCGTCGACAAGCGCCGCGAAAAAGCCGGCGAGATTGCCGACATGACCGTGATCGGCAACGTCTCCGGCAAAAAATGTATCATCGTGGACGACATCTGTGACACCGCCGGCACCCTGTGCAAAGCGGCGGAAACGCTGATTGAGGACGGCGCTTCAGAAGTGCATGCCTATATCACCCACGGCGTACTGTCGGGCCCGGCGGTGGAGCGGATCACCAACTCAGTGATGAAATCGCTGGTGATCACTGATTCTATTGAGGCCACCGAACCGGTGAAAAACGCCGAAAACATCCGCATTGTTCCCATTGCGCCGATGTTTGGCCAGGCGGTGCTGAACACCTGGAGCGGCACTTCGGTCTCCTCGCTGTTTGACACCGACACTCTGGTGCCGATCTATGAGGGCATGTATTCGGGCAACAAATAAAGCCCGCTACTGAGGCATAATATTCAAAAGGCCCTGCAGCAGCGCTGCGGGGCCTTTTTGTATCTGCCCCGGGCTGCGTCCTGGCCATTTCCTGCGCCCGGTCTCAGTGTCCGTGCCTGTGCCTGCTTCCGTGCCTGCTTCTGTGCCGCCTCTGCGCCGGTGTCCGCGTCTGACTGGGTGTCAGCCTCCCGGCCTGTGTCGCGCCACAGACCAGCGCCGCACTGCGATGAGAGACCAGAGCCCTTCGGCGATCAGAAACGGCAGCGAACCGATCAGCAGCGCGTAAAGCGCAGCTAGCGCGCAGCCAAAGGCAAACACCGCGATCCAGCCCGGGGCGCGGTGTTCCAGCGCGTAGCTGCTGACCATGATGGTGACGGCCACCACCCCGAGCGCTTCAACCATGTCCATGACGTGTTCTCCCCCGGGGTTGGTTTACAGGTGGCGCAAGACTAACGCCGGATGGGGCGGCGTCAAAACAACCGGGCCGCCGCTGGCCAGCCCGGGCGCCGGCGGTCCCGGCGTCAAAACCACAGGACCGGCCCCGGCGCGTTCGGATTTTTCCCGGCGCGTGCTAGACTGCGGCCGGATTGGGAGCGACAAAGGAGGGCTGAGTCACGGCCATTACACGTCAACCATCTCTGGCGCCGCTGCTGGCGGTGAATTTTGTCGGCACCCTGGGGTTTTCCATCGTCACGCCATTTCTGGTGGTGCTGGTGACGCGCTGGGGCGGCAACGCTGTTGTCTACGGGGTGATGGCGGCAACCTATTCGTTCTTCCAGCTGTTTGGTGCCCCGGTGCTGGGACAGATGTCGGACCGCATCGGGCGGCGCAAAGTGTTGCTGCTCAGCCAGGCCGGCACACTGTTGTCCTGGGCGATCTTCCTGCTGGCCTTTGCCCTGCCCGCCCGTGAACTGGCGACGGTCAGCAGCGCTTATCTGGGAGAATTTGCGCTCACCCTGCCGCTGGTGCTGCTGTTTCTGGCCAGGGCGGCGGACGGGCTGACTGGCGGCAATGTCTCGGTCTCCAGCGCATACCTGGCCGATATCACCCGGGACAAAGACCGCAGCAAGAATTTCGGCCGCATGGCGATGTCCAGCAATCTTGGTTTTATTCTCGGTCCGGCGCTGGCCGGGCTGCTGGGCGCGACACTGCTAGGGGAGATGTTGCCGGTGCTGGCCGCCTTTCTCATTTCCGCGCTGGCGCTGCTGCTGATCCGCTTTGGCCTTGCGGACGTAAAGCCCGCCCCCATTGCGGCCCACCTGAAACCGCCAAGCGCCTGTGCTGTCTATGGTCAGGATCAGAAACGAAGCTACCGGCTTGAGTGCGCACACGACGTCCCGGTGCTGGCCTTACCAGGCATTCGGGGGCTGCTGAGCATCAATTTTCTGGTGATGCTGGGGTTCAGTTTTTTCTATGCCGCCTTTCCGGTGCATGCAGTGCAGTGGCTGGGCTGGAGCGTCACCGACATCGGCCTCTATTTCGCCGCGCTGAGCCTTGTGATGGTGATGGTTCAGGGGCCGCTGCTGAGCTGGGCGGGGCAGCATTTCAGCGACCGGGTGCTGATGTCCCTTGGTGGTGTCGTGCTGAGCCTGGGCTTTGGCACGCTGCTCTGGGACAGTGCCGGGGTGATCTACGGCGGTGCCGTGCTGATCGCGCTGGGCAACGGTCTGATGTGGCCCACGTTTATGGCGGTGCTGTCCAGAGCCGCAGGCAAGCGCATGCAGGGGGCGGTGCAGGGCTATTCCGGCAGTATCGGCGCTGCAGGCAGCATCCTGGGGCTTGTGGGCGGCGGTGTGGCCTATGTAAGCGCCGGGGCATGGATCTTCCTGCTGGCCGCCCTGGTGATCCTGCTGGCGGCGCTGCTGGCGGCTCGGGCCGGATCTGAGACGCCGGAAGGCGGCACCGCTGCTCCGCGCTGAGCGCCCGCGTCAATGGCCGTGTCAGGCGCAGTGTCACGCGCCGCGTTAGTTGTCCTGTCGGGGCCACATCAGGACGCGTGTCGGCGGCGGCATCAGGGCGCACGACGGAGACGGCACCAAAATTCGTGCTGGCGCTTATACACATCT
>NZ_QOLB01000072.1 GCF_003333265.1 Candidatus Halocynthiibacter alkanivorans | reverse complement strand
GGGCAAGTGGGCAAGTGGGTGTTTGTCCCGTAGCGGGCGCGCCACGACAAATCGAAGAAGCTGTAAAATGCAGGTGTTAGTGCGGCGGCAGCAACCCGCGGATTTTCTCCAAAGTGGCCGTGTTGACCGCGACGCCTTTTTCGGCGGCCTGGATTCGTTTTGCGGCCCGGCCGTCTCCGGGCGCCCGGGCGCCGTCCTGATCATGCATCGCGCTGAGCAGCGCCGTCATCCGGGCAGAAAAATCACCCCCGGAGGTGCCCGCCGGATCAATGGCGATAAAAAACTGACCGGTTTTGGGCGGGCCGCCGGCAGTGCCGGAAAACGGGCTGGCGTTGATGCCCAGGGTCGCACCGGTCATTGCGGCGGCCATCATTTCCACCATCAGCGCAATACCAACGCCTTTGTAGCCGCCGGAGGGTGCCATTGATCCTTTAAGGCCCGCAGCCGGATCGGTTGTGGAGTTGCCGTCCACATCCAGTGCCCAGCCTTCAGGAATGGCCTTGCCCTCGCGAGCGTGCTTCATGACCTCAGATTTGGCGATGGTGCTGGCGCTCTGGTCGATCAGAATGGCGACCTGGCCATCCGGCCCGGGCGCGGCAATTGAGATCGGGTTGGTGCCCACGACCGGGGTCTTGCCACCGGACGGCGCGATTGACGCCGGTGCATTGGTAAAGCCAATGCCCAGCAGCCCGGCCTGGGCCAGAACCTGAGTATGGCAGCCCAGCACACCGCAGTTATAGGAATTGTTGATCGCCAACACTGCGACGCCCTGTTCGCGCGCCAGCGGGATCAGCGTTTCAAAGCCCAAAGCGATGGCGGCGTGGGCAAAACCTGTGCCCGCATCCACCGTCACCACAGCCGGGCGCGGCCGGGACAGAACCGGCGTGGCTTTTCCGTCGACTTTGCCGCAGGACACATGTTCGGCATAGATCGGAATATAGGCCAGACCATGGGAAGCCACACCATCGGCTTCGGTCATCGCCGTGGCGGCGGCCAGTGGCGCAGCATTTTCCGGTGAGGTCCCGGCCGCGATAAGTCCGCGCAGGGCCAGGTCTTCGATTTCAACCAGTGTCAGTATCTCTGTAGCGGTCATTTTTGATCCGTTCTTTCAGTCATTGTCATTCAGACCGGCACCCGCGCCGAGACGGCGTGACGCGTCCGTCGCAGGCGCATAGGTGCGCTGCGCAAATACGCCAAGCCGGCGCCAGCAGGCCTCCGCCACACTGGCGCGCATTACCGGCGCTGCGGGTGTGGTCATTTCAGTTGGCGCAAAGCAGCGCAGTTCAACCGCATGGGCGGCCAGAATATCGTCGCGCCTGCCCCGGGCGCAAAGCCGGTGGCCATCTGTCGTCAGGCGGACATCGCCCCAGGTCACCGACACAGCCGCACCGAGGCGCAATGCCGCGCCTGCCGCAAAGGGCACTACCAGCAAGGGCTGGCTGACACCCCGCATCACGATGGTTTCATCATTTTCCATCTTTACCGCGCTGTCGCTCATTGCCGCGCCGGCCGTGATCGGACACAGGCGCCCAGCCGGCGCGTACCATGTGTTCTCAAGCGTAGCGGGAGTCACCCCTGCGCGCGGTTTCTGATCATTCAGCTCCAGCAAATCGGCAAGCAGTTCCGGCCCGGGGTATCCGTAGGCCGCCAACCAGCGGGTGCCTTTGGCAGCCTCTTCACACAGCCCCCAGGACAGGCCGCCACCGCGCGCGGCGCGTTTGCACATGGCTTCAATTTCGTTGAGGGAATGGCTCACGACCCACATGTCCTTTCTGTCGGATAGACCCAGAAATCAGCATCGAGGGTCGCCAGTTCTTCCGGGTATGGCGCGTTGGGATACATGCAGATCCGCACCCAGCGGTCCGAGCGCGGATCAAAATGCACCGCGCCAAAGAACGCCAGTTTACAGCGCAGCATGTCGATCGGCAGCACGTCGCTTGAAATGGTGTTGTCGCGGATTTCCGCATAGGGCGCCCGGTTGACGATCTGCACCCGGCGCACCGAGTGACGGTGTTCCGGATGGCGCAGCAAAAACTCGGCAACACTGGTGATATCGGGCCAGTGTGCCAGAGACTGATACAAGACCGCCGCATCCCGCCCCGGGGCCAGCGGTTGCTCATAATCCGCGATTGGCTCTTCGAACCTATCCCCCAGCCGGGGTTCCAGTTTTTCCTCTGAAACATACCAGGCCCGGGCGCAGTTCCGCGGCAGGCTCCAGTCGATGTCCAGCGCCCAGGCGTAAGACTGTTCGATGATTTCTTTCAGCCGCCCCAGTGGCATCGCGCCGGCAATGCGGAACGTGGCTGTGTTGTCCGCCGCCATATGGTCAGCCAGATCATCCACAAGGGCGCCGTAGGGCTCCAGCAGTAAGGAGGCCAGACATTCCTGCCCCTCCAGTGAAAGATGTGCCCCGGCCCAGTTGAAAAGTCTGTTCCAGGGCTGGTCACCGCTCAGGTCGAGCGTGTCCACATGGGCGCCGAGCCGGGTCAGATCTTCGCGAAACGCCGTCAGTTTTACGGTCTGCGCTTCATGATCTGAGTGCCAGTTTACTGCCGATTGAGCTGAGCGCCGCAACAAATCTCTGAACAGTGCAACCTCACTCTCACTGGCATGATCGAGGCGACGCACCCGCGCCAGCGCTTCTTCGCGCGCTTTGATCCAGTTGTTGAACAGAACAGGGTGGTTCAGCAGGAACGGCGCCATGCCAAGACCGGTAGAATTGCCGATGCCCATGCTGCGGGCAATATCGGGATCAAGGGTCGCGGCCTGGCCGCCAGCGCGCATATGGGCCATGTGCTGCACCAGATCACGCACAAAAGCGCGGGTCAGAAACACCGACAGCATTTCGACCTGAAACGGGGTGGCAAACTCGGGGCGGTCTGCGATCATTTCGCGATCCGCCGCGCCCAGTTTGCCGGATCCGTAAACCGCGGTGGTGCGCATCAGGTAACCCACAGCGTCAATCTGTTCCAACGCGGGCTGGCTGCCAGCGGCCAGTGAAGCGACCACATGTTCCCACAGGCGCACGGATCGGTTGGCCCGCGAGACGGAGAGCTCAGAGCCGCTGACGCGGCCAGCCTCCTGCAAGGGAATATTGGCCCGCAACCGCGCGATGTCGCCAGCGGACGGAATACCGTCAAACAAGGTGAAGGTCGCATCCCAGGCTTCAGCGATCACCCGGTCAGAGCGCTGGTCTGCCGGCAGGTCATGCGCGAAGGCAATCAGCGAATAACTGCGCTCCGGCCCGCGCGCAGTATAGACTGCATGACCGGTGCCGGCTGCGTCAATTTCAAATTCCGGCCGCTCGAAAGACCAGGCCTCCCGGGCCATACGCCGGGTCAGGACACGCATGAACGACAAGCGGGACTGATGGAAAGATCCCAAACGCGCCAGCCGCATGACCAGCGCCGGGTCCCGCGCTTCGATCATTTGTGGTCCCTGCACTATCGTAGTCATTCTGCTCTCCCCAGGCATCAAATACCGGGCGGAAAAGAAGCGCCGCCCGGTGGTCTCCGTTTATTGTTCTTTGGCTGTGGCCAGCTCTTTGCCTTTGGCCAGCGTGATGCGCAGTGCATCCCACAGTGAGGGCAGCAGAATGAAGGATACCGGCACAGCTGTGATGACGATAAAGCTCTGCAGCTTGGCAACACCGCCCGACCCGACCGAAATCAGGATGATCGCCATCAGCCCCATCGCAACGCCCCAGAAGATGCGCACAGGCATTGAGGGCAAGTCGTTCTGGCTCATGATAACTGAAATACAGTAGGTCATCGAGTCACCGGTGGTGGCGACAAAGATGATTGTCAGGATCAGGAACAACAACGAGACCAGGAAACCAAGCGGCAGTTGACCGGTAATCGCCAGCAGCGCGGCAGGCAGGTTAAAACCTTCAAACGCTGTGGACACCGAGCCGGGGTTCGCCAGTTCAAATGCAATGCCGGAGCCACCGACGATGGTGAACCAGAAGGTGGTGACCACTGGTGCGACCAGCGACAGCATGATGATGATCGAACGGATCGAACGCCCGCGCGACACCCGCGCGATGAACATCGCCATCAGCGGACCATAACCCATGAACCAGCCCCAGAAGAACACTGTCCACCAGCCAAGCCAGCCCGGAGCGCCAAAAATACCCGCTTCGCCACGGTAGAGCGCCATGTCAAAGAAGCTGCCGATGTAGGTTGCAAAACCCGAAAAATAGGATTTGAAGATAAACGCGGTCGGACCCGCAATCAGCATGAACAGCAGCAGAGCGCCGGCCAGCACAACGTTGATCCGGCTGAGCAGCTGAATGCCCCCCCTCAGGCCGGTCATCGCTGACAGCGTGTAAATCGCGACCAGACCGGCAATGACCAGCGCCTGAGTGGCGAAACCGTCGGGGATACCAAACAGATCGTTCAGACCATAGCTGACCTGCAGCCCGAGAAAGCCAATCGGACCAACGGTTCCGGCCACAACGGCGATGATGCTGGCCGCGTCCGCAAACAGGCCAATCGGGCCGTTGATCGCTTTGTCGCCAAAGAGCGGGTACAGCAGTGTGCGTGGCGCCAGCGGCAGACCTTTTTCATAGTGGTAATACATCAGCATCACCGTCGAGAGCGAGCCGAGGATCGCCCAGGCGAGGAAGCCCCAGTGCATAAAGCTTTGTGCCAGGGCAGGGTTAATCGCCGCCTCGGAGCCTGCTTCGGCGCCAAACAAGGGCGGCGAGGACAGGAAATGTGCCATTGGCTCACCGGCCGCCCAGAACACGCCGCCGCCAGCAAGCAGCGTACACATGATCATCGAGCCCCACTGAAATACAGTGAATTCGGGCGTGGCCAGTCCGCCCATAATCGCTTTGCCACCGGGCAGAACGCAAAGGACCAGACCAATCAGGAAGGTCGCCAGCAGCAGTACCTGCCAATAGAGACCGAAGTAAGTGGCCGAGAAATTAAACCCCCAGTCCACCATGGCGGACAGCGTATCAAGGCTGAACAATGCCATCAGGCAAAACAGGGCAATAAAGCCCCCCGAGATCATGAAAAGCGGTTTGTTCACCGAACTCTTTTCACCTGTTTCAATCGTGGTATCCGTCATGGTTTCCTCCCTGGTGACGGTGATGCGGCTTATGCGGCCGCTTATTCGTGCTGCGCTGTTTCCCCAGCGGCACAAAAGTTCGTCTCGTAAAAATTGTGCCAGTTGCGCCCCATGATTCCGGCCAGATCCGCGCCTTCAAACCCGACGGCCCGCAGACCATTTTCGAGTTTGCCAAAGTCGCGGTTGTCGTTGAACCAGGCGGGCATCGGCGGGAAGCCCGGCGCAGCGGCGGAGCCTTCGCCGTAGTCAATTTCTTTGCTCCAGCGCCCGACACGCATCCATTCAACCACGCTGTCCGGCTGGTCCTGACACAGATCGGTTCCGATGCCAAAATGCTCCGCACCGAACTTGTCGACGGTGCGCGCGATCATCTCGCAGAAGCTCTCCAGGGTGCAGTCAGACTTGTTCTGCAGGTGATGTGGATAGAGCGAAAACCCCATCATGCCGCCGTTTTCCGTCACCGCGCGGATGACATCATCCTTTTTGTTGCGCAGTGCGGGCGACCAGTCATAGGGATTGGCATGGGTGATGGCGATCGGGCGCTCTGAAATGTCGGCGGCCTCAATGGTTGAACGGTCCGCCGAGTGGCTCATATCGACCACAAGACCCACGCGGTTCATCTCTTTTATGACCTGTTTGCCCATCCGGGTGATACCGGTATCCTCGGCCTCATAACACCCGGTCGCCAGCAAGGACTGGTTGTTATAGGACAGCTGCATGAAACGCGCACCCAACGTGTGTACGATTTCCACCAGGCCGATATCGTCTTCGATCGGGCTCGGGTTCTGGAAGCCAAAGAACACCGCAGTGCGTCCGGTTTCGATCGCCTGGTCCACGTCGCTGGCCCACTGGCCTTTCATGATCAGATCGGGATATTGTTCAAACCAGCGGTTCCACTGCTCAAAATTCAGCACCGTCTCACGGAAATTCTCGTGATAGGCGATGGTGACGTGGATCGCGTCCACGCCGCCTTCGCGCAGTTGACGGAAGATCTTTTCCGACCAGTTGGCATATTGCAGATTATCAATCCGCATTACACGGGTAACCCGGAGGAGATGTAAGCCGTTTTGACTGTGGTGTAGAATTCTGCTGCGTAACGGCCCTGCTCGCGCGGACCATATGAGCTGTCACCACGGCCTCCAAAGGGCACATGGTAATCCGTGCCGGCGGTGGGCAGGTTGACCATGACACAGCCGGTTTTCGCATTGCGGCGGAAATGGGTGGCGCGGGCCAGGCTGGTGGTCACTATGCCGGACGTCAGCCCGAACTTTGTGTCATTCACCAGGTGCAACGCTTCGTCATAGCTGCCCACTTTGATCACGGCGGCAAGCGGGGCAAACATTTCTTCCCGGTTGATGCGCATGTCGTTGCTGGTGCCGGCAAACACGCCAGGCGACATGAAATAACCGTCCGTCGCCAACTGCAGACGCTCGCCACCACAGAGCAGCTCAGCGCCCTCGGATTTGCCAAGCTCAACATAAGCCAGGTTTTCGGTCAGCTGCTGTTCAGAGACGACCGGACCAATCTGGGTACCTACTTCCAGCGCGTGACCAACCTTCAGAGCGGAGGCCCCGGCGACCAATTTTTCCACAAAAGCATCATGCACGGTTTCATGCACGATCAGACGTGACGAGGCGGTGCACTTCTGACCCGTGCTGCCAAAGGCCCCACCAAGTGCCAGTGCCACCGCCAGATCAAGGTCCGCGTCGTCCATCACGGCCAGCGCATTTTTGGAGCCCATTTCCATCTGCACCTTGGTCAGGTTCTGAATGGCAGCAGCGGCAATGCCTTTGCCCACAGGCACTGAGCCGGTAAAGGAAATCGCGTTGATTTTGGGGCTTTCGACCAGGCGTTGGCCAATGGTGCTGCCGGCGCCCATAACAAGGCTGAACAGACCTTTGGGGATGTCCTGACGGTTGATGATTTCGCTCAGCGCGACAGCCGACGCCGGCGTCATGTTGGCTGGTTTCCACACCACCGCATTGCCATAGGCCAGCGCGGGGGCGATTTTCCAGGACGCCGTGGCCGTCGGGAAGTTCCAGGGCGAGATGATCGCGACAGTACCCACGGCTTCGCGCCGCACGTCGATTTCGATATCGGGACGAACGGAATCCGCAGTCTCGCCCATCTGCCGCAGCGTTTCTGCAGCGTAATACGTAAAGAACTGGCCGGCGCGATAGACTTCGCCTTTGCCCTCGGCCATCGGCTTGCCTTCTTCCCGCGCCAGCAATGTGCCGAGCTCTTCTGCCCGCGACATCATCTCGGTGCCAATCGCCATCAGCACATTATACTTGCGCTCAATGCCGTAAGCTTCCCATTCGACCTGAGCGATGCGGGCCTGATCCAATGTTGCGTCCAGCTGATCCGCAGAAGCCTGCGCGAACATGCCGACAAGATCGGACAGATCAGACGGGTTGCGGTTTTCGATTTCACTTTCACCAGCCAGCCATTCACCAGCAATAAGGTTCAGTTTTGTCTCGGTCATAGGGGCACTCCGTCGGTCTGCAATCAATTTTGTTGCGCTTAATATGGACTCGGCGCCACGCTTCAGTCAAAATCAAACAAATGAAGTAAATTTAAGAAGAATTGAAATATGGCACTCAAAATTGAAATGCTGCGTTGCTTTGCAACCGTGGCCCGTCATGGAAACCTGAGCGATGCCGCCGGGGTGCTCGGACGCACGCCGTCGGCGGTGTCGATGATGCTCAAACAGCTGCAAGACCATCTGGGCGAGCCCTTGTTTGAAACCGACCGCAAGAACAAGCTGACCGCGCTGGGGCAGTTTGTATTTGAGCAGGCCGACCACGAGCTGCGCCAGTTTGACAACACAGTTCACGCCATTGAGGGCTATGCCCGCGCCAAACATGGCCGGGTTCGTGTCGCCACGGTGCCCTCGGTGGCAGGCACCATTCTACCGCAGGCAATTTCAAATTTTCTCAATGAATTTCCACTGGTACACATCGAAGTCCGCGACATGGATTCCGCTTCAGTCCTGCGCGAACTGTCCCGGGACCGGGTCGATATTGGCATCGCCTCTGCCGGTGTATCCGCCGGGGCGCTGCATCGCCAGGATCTGATGTCTGATGCCTTTGGGCTGGTGTGCCGCGCGGATGATCCGCTGGCAGCCACCAGGGATCCTGTCTGCTGGGAAGAACTTGGCTCCCATCGATTTATTGCCAACGACCTGTCGCGGTTGATTGTGTCGCCTGCCTTTCACGAAATCCACGCGCGTGCCACGCTGTCGGCCCAGAATGTCACCTCGCTTCTTGCCATGGTACGGGCAGGTCTGGGGGTTACAATATTGCCGGAAATGACGGTGCGCCTGCTGCGCGCACCAGACATTATTTTCCGTCCCCTCGCCGAAGCCAGTACCGAACGCTTAATTCAGGTTCTGAAAAAGTCCGACAAACCGGCCTCCCCCGCCGCCCGTGAGCTGGAACGCGAGATATTCGCCGCCGCCGCCGCCCTGCGGGCAGCCGAACGTGCTGGCACATGACGCGACGCCTCACGGTTGAATTTCTGAGTTCCCCCGATTTCCCTTTGCGTTGTCTGACTCCGGTGCCTGAGCCGGTGCAAACCGCCATTGAAACCACATGGTCTGGCCATTTGGGAGCAGACGCGAGGCCGTATTTCCTCCGGTATCCGGCCGGAAATTCCTCGGAGCACCCCCTTCGGTTTCAACTGAAATAGCCTGAACACCGACCAATTCTGACGCTTGGGACCGTAAAAACTTTGTTGCAACAAGTCTGATTTATCGCCTGGCGGCACCCAGACAACAACTTTGAACTTTGGTGTTTCCCTTGACTATAGTTGGCCAGAACACCTGCCAGAATCTGTTGTCATCACCCCACAAACAGCGGCATTCTCAATGCTCAGTTTGGCCCGGGTGGTTTCAGATGAATGGGCCTGTTGCATCATGATGGAAACCAGCCCGGCATCCGGGGAAAGCGCACCCTTTATGACTGCGGGATAGATTACATCCGAATCCGGGGGGCAGCTGATCGGTCCTGCATAGGCGGCGAATTCCGCGTGGCGATTTTTTTCAGGCCCTGCCCCGGTAAACCGCTTCATTTCCTCATGGCAAAAACGGTCGCGAGTGTGCGCATCTGGGGATGGACTCACAATATAACCTGGGAACAACAAGATAACCTGGGAACAACAAGCGACTTGAAGATCAAGCCAGCAGGTAGCGCGGCCAGTGGCGAGGACAGATTGATTGCGATGGCTGGTCCAGCAGTGACTATGCGTGCCGCAGCATTCCGGGTTGCCGTTTCTCCGGCACCGCCCCCCCGACACTCAATGCGCTGGACTGGGCAGCATATCAGCACCATGATCTTTTTCGCCGGGAAGGTTGCCACAAATGTCTGGACGCGCCTCCCTGTGCGGCGTCAGATACCTCACCTGTGTTACTCCGGATTGGACGAAACCACCGCGTGCCGGAGCACCGCAACGGACTCTGGTGACTAAATGAAACACTGAATTAGGGCTTCCGGATACGGGGACTGCCCGCTCCGCTCTGCTGAAACATCGCGAAAGACCGAAGGAAAATATATGTCCGGATTACCATCGACAGCTCGGGTCGTTATCATCGGCGGAGGCGTCGTTGGCGTGTCCGCGCTCTACCACCTTGCCAAGGCGGGCTGGAGCGACTGCGTGCTGCTGGAAAAGAACGAGCTGACCGCCGGTTCCACCTGGCATGCGGCGGGTAATGTGCCAACGTTTTCAACTTCGTGGTCGATCATGAACATGCAGCGTTATTCGACCGAGCTCTATGCCCGCCTGGGCGAAGAGGTGGATTATCCGATGAACTACCACGTCACCGGATCGATCCGGCTGGCACATAACAAAGAGCGGATGCAGGAATTTGAACGGGCCGCCTCCATGGGCCGTTATCAGGGCATGGAGATCGAGATCCTGACCCCGGAGCAGGCCAAAGAGCGTTATCCCCTGCTGGAGACCCACGATCTGGAAGGCGCGCTGTATGATCCGCATGATGGCGATATTGACCCGGCGCAGCTGACCCAGGCGCTGGCCAAAGGCGCGCGTGACATGGGAGCAAAAATTCAACGCTTCTGCCCGGCCACCGGCGTCACCCAGCATGAAGACGGCAGCTGGACAGTGCACACCGAAAAGGGCGACATTGCGTGTGATTATGTGGCCAACGCTGCAGGCTATTATGCCCAGCGCGTTGGTGAATGGTTCAAGCCCTATGGCGGCCGCACCGTGCCGATGATGGTGATGAGCCACCAGTACCTGCTGTCCGAAGAAGTTCCCGAGGTCGAAGCTCTGACAAAGGAACGTGGAAGCAAATTGCCGCTGCTGCGCGATGTCGACAGCTCCTATTACTTGCGGCAGGAAAAACACGGCTTCAACCTTGGCCCTTATGAGGCCACCTGTAAGGCGCACTGGCACGTGGATGGCGACCCGATGCCGGAGGATTTCTCGTTCCAGCTTTATCCCGATGATCTGGACCGGATCGAATGGCATATTGAGGACGCCATGGCGCGGGTGCCGGCGCTGGCCACAACGGGCATCAGCCGGGTGATCAACGGCCCGATCCCCTATGCGCCGGACGGGCTGCCGCTGATCGGCCCGATGCCGGGTGTCAAAAACGCGTTTGAAGCCTGTGTATTTACTTTTGGCATCGCCCAGGGCGGTGGCGCCGGCAAAGTGCTGGCGGAATGGATTGTGGAAGGGCGGACCGAATGGGACATGTGGGCCTGCGACCCGCGCCGTTTTACCGATTACACCGACCACGATTATTGTGTCGACAAGGGTATGGAGGTCTACGGCAACGAATACGCCATGCACTTCCCGCACCACGAATGGCCTGCCGCGCGCGATAAAAAACTGTCCGCAGTGCATGATCGTATCAAGGCGTTGGGCGGTGTCATGGGCGCCTATAACGGCTGGGAACGCGCCAACTGGTTTGCCCTCGAGGGTGACGACACCTCAGAGGACAGCACCCGCACCTGGGATCGCGCGGGACCGTGGCAGCCGCGGATCCAGGCCGAATGCGAAGCGGTGCGCGACAGCGTCGGCGTGCTGGACCTGCCAGGGTTTTCACGTTTCAATTTGCAAGGCGAAGGCGCTGCCGAATTCCTGCGCGGCATGATCACCGGCGGCCTGCCCAAAGCTGGCCGGATGAACCTGGTGTATTTTTCCGACGACCGGGGCCGCATCCTGACCGAGATGTCCTGCCTGCGGCTCGGCGATGATCACTTTACCCTGATCACCGCCAGCGTAGCACAGTGGCACGATTTTGAGATCCTGAAACAGCCGCTGCCTGCCGGGTTGATCCTGGAGGATCAGACCACCAAAATTGGCACCATGATCGTCACCGGGCCAAAGTCGCGCCAGCTTATGGCCGGGCTGACAGATGCGGATCTGTCGCTGGGCTGGCTGAGCCATCAGAACGCCACGGTTGCGGGCAAACCTGCCTTTCTGGTGCGGGTGTCCTTTGCTGGTGAACTGGGTTGGGAAGTGCATTGCGCCAACGCCGATCAGCCGGAAATTTATGCCGCGATCCTCGCGGGTGGTGCCACGCCCTTTGGCATGTATGCGCTGAACGCGCTGCGCATCGAAAAGGGCTATCGCTCCTGGAAGGGCGACCTGTCGAGCGACTATTCTTTGTTTGAGGCCGGGCTGGCACGCTTTGTCAAACTGGACAAGGCGCAGGACTTCTGCGGCAAGGCGGCGCTGCAGGCCGAGCTCCAGCAAGGGGTGAAAAAAGCCTTTGTGACCCTGATTGTGGAGGCCGGCGACGCCGATGCACCCCCGATGTCTTGTATCTGGAAAGAGGGTGAAATCGTCGGCGAAACTACCAGCGGCGCCTGGGGTTACCGGGTCAATGCCTCGGTTGCGCTGGGCATGCTGCGCGCGGATCTGGCGGTGCCGGGCACGGAACTGGAGGTCGAGATCTACGGCCAGAAATGCCGCGCGGTAGTCCAGGCAGAGGGACCGCTGTGGGATCCGGCCAACGAACGGCTGCGGGCCTGATGGGACCGGGACGTCCAGACTGGCCTGCGGACTGGGTGCCCCGCCGGGGGGAAAGCGGCGCAGACTGATATCGCCTGTCTTTGGTGTCCGATCCTGGCGCACAGAGGTCGGTTGCGCGTGGTGATCGCGCGCTGCTGCCACATATGAGCAAGCGCCGTCTCAGAGCAGCGCGACCGCCAGGAGGGTCCTTGCGCGGATTGTGGTTATCCGTCTCTCGCTGGCAGCATCTGTCATCATACGGGCGGCAAGACGCATGTTCATTCTCACCGCAATGCCGCGCCTGTCGTTTCCAATTGACACGGCGCTGGTTTCTGGTTTTCTGAGTTGCTCCGAACGCGCAATCAGGGAAAATGCCGATGTCCGAAAAACGTAACATTCTTGTCATTCTGATCGATCAGTTGCGCGCCGATTGCGTCGAAGGCGCCCTGGCCACGCATGTCGACCTGCCCAATATTGCGGCGTTCCGGAGTGATGCGGTCACGTTTACCCGGCATTTCTCGGTCACCAACCCTTGCGGCCCGTCGCGCACCAGCATCCTGACCGGTATGTATGCGATGAACCACCGGTCAGTGCGCAACGGCACGCCGTTGGCGGACCATGTGCCCAACATCGCGCGGGAAATGCGCAAATCGGGTTATGAGCCCCTGCTGTTCGGCTATACTGACACCAGCCTCGACCCACGCCGCCATCACCCCGAAGACCCGAAATTGTCGACTTATGAAGAGGTTCTGCCGGGGTTCCGGGAAATTACTGAAATGCGTCAGGAAGAGAGTTATCCCTGGCGGGCGTCGTTGAAAGCGAAAGGCTATGAGCTGCCGGAATACGCGGATTTTTTCCATCCGGTGGCGTTTGACCCCGACAGGCCGGCACGGCCCGATGATCCGGCGTTTTACCGCGCGGAAGACAGCGACACCGCGTTTCTGACCGATGAATTCCTGCGGCACATGTCGGTGCGGCAGCATCAGGACTGGTTCGCGCTGCTGACCTATCTCCGCCCGCACCCGCCACTGGTTGCACCTGTGCCCTACAATCGCATGTATGCTGGGCGCGATCTGCCGCTGCCCGCACGCCTGTCTTCGTCAGAACAGGAAGCCAAGGTGCACCCGTTCCTGGCGGGCGCGGTGCAAAAACCACGGATGGAGAGCTTTGTTTCCGGCTGCGACGGTCAAATCGACAGCCGCAATGACGCTGACGTGCAGATGCTGCGGGCGATCTATCTGGGGCTTGCCACCGAGGTCGATGCCCATATCGGACGCATCATGACATTCCTGAAGGACAGCGGGCAGTATGACGACACGCTGATCATTCTGTCCGCCGATCATGGCGAGATGCTGGGTGATCATCACATGTGGGGCAAGCAGACCATCTATGACGCCGCCTACCGCATTCCGCTGATCATCCGCGACCCGCAAAACCCGGCGCAGCATGGCACTACGGTTGCCGCCTTTACCGAAACCGTGGACCTGACCCCCACCCTGCTGGACCTGACCGGCCGGGCGGCGCCTGCGGGCATGGATGGCTGCTCGCTGCAGCCTTTTCTTGAGGGGCGCGTGCCGCAGGACTGGCGCGATTGCGTGCATCTGGAGCTTGATTTTGGCGAACCGGACAAGAGGACAGTTTGTCAGCAGGCGACCGGGGTGTCGCTGCGCGAGGCCAATCTGGCCATCCTGCGCGAAGAGCGCTTCAAGCTGGTGCATTTCAACGGCGGCTTGCCGCCCCTGCTGTTCGATCTGGAGACGGATCCGGACGAGATGCGCGATCTTGCCGATGATCCGGCACATGCCACCACGCTGCTGCGCCTGACACGGAAGTTGCTCAGCCACCGGATGCGCCATGCCGACCGCACGCTGGCGGATATGAAGATCACCGCACAGGGGGTGGTGAATTACGACGCCGGGTCCTGAACGAGCCAGTCCGGCATCGATCTCAAGCCGGTTGCCCCGGGGTTTGGTTCCGCCCTGTCAGGCCGGGCAACTTACACTGGTTCGCCACAATTTCTATCGTGAGCGCACCGATCTGCATAGAACAGAGTCAGGGTCGTGTCCGGCGCTGGCAGGGTATTGTGTCAGCAAAGGTTGGTTATTTGGCCCAACAAGCTGAAACCATTGCAATATAATAACAATTTCAAAGTGCCCTCCCCCGACGCCACCAGATCAGACGGTAGGAAAGTGCGCAGGGTTCGCTGTGGGACGCGCTGAGAATGACACCAGATACGGATTCATGCGCTGCCTGCTTCTGCAGGCCGGACCGGGGTATCTTCCTCAGGCCGTTTGCAGGCTGCGGTCATCCATCAGTTCCTTCCAGCGGTGGCAGGCGACCTCATGGCCGGTGCTGGAGTGCTCCAGTTTCGGTTCGTCCCTGCGACAGATGTCGATGGCGAAGGGGCAGCGGGTCTGAAACTTACAGCCCGGCGGCTGGTTGGTGGGCGACGGGATTTCGCCCTCGAGCTTCTGCGCCTTGCCCCGGTCGTCGGGATCGAGCGACGGGATCGCCGACAACAGCGCCTTGGTATAGGGATGCCGGGGCGCCGCAAACAATTCGCGCGTCGGGGCGGTTTCCACCAGACGCCCCAGATACATCACCGCAACATGATCGCAGACATGCGCGACCACGCTCAGGTCATGGCTGACAAAGAGAAACGTCAGGCCCATTTCCTGCTGGATCTCCTTCAGCAAGTTCAGCACATCGGCCTGTATAGAGACATCCAGCGCCGCGACGCTTTCATCCGCCACGACGAAACGCGGGTTCGAGACCAGCGCGCGGGCGATAGAGATCCGCTGCCGCTGACCGCCTGAAAACGCGTGCGGAAAGCGCCGCAGATGTTCCAGATTCAAGCGGCATTTCGCGGCGATTTCGCGCACGCGTTCGTCGGTTTCCTCACGGGAGGCGGTCAGGCCCATCACCTCGAGCGGTTCGGCGATGATATCGCGCACCGTCATGCGCGGGCTGAGGGCGGCATAGGGATCCTGAAAGATAAGCTGCGAGCGCGAGCGGTAGTCTTTCAGGCCCTTTGCCGTGATTTCCGTCAGTTCGTGGCGCATTTCGCCGTCATCATAAGTGACCGTGCCCCGGGTGATTGGCGCCGCCTTCAGCAGCGCCTTGCCCAGCGTTGTCTTGCCGGAACCGGACTCGCCCACCAAGCCGAAAAAGCGGCCTTTTTCGATGTCGAGACTAACGCCCTCGACAGCCCGGACCACCTGTTTCGGGCCAAAAAGCCCGCCGCGCAGGGGAAAGTGGACCGACAGGTCCCGGGCGGATATCAGAATGTCGTTGCTCATTTCGCTGCGGCCCTTTCGTCAATGAGATGGCAGGCTGCCTGATGGGTGCCCGTGACCGGGCTGAATTGCGGAACCTCGGCGATGCAGCGTTGGCCCAGCGACACCGGACAACGGTTGTTGAAAACGCATCCCGGCGGGCGTTCCAGCGGTGACGGGATGTCGCCCGGAATTGGTGTCAGCGGCGTGTCGAGATCGTCAAGCCTTGGCAGCGCGGCGATCAGACCGTTGGTATAGGGGTGGGCCGAGGTTCGGATGACCTCGCGCACCGATCCCTGTTCCACCAGACGGCCCAGATACATCACCGCCACTGTGTCGGCAGTTTGCGCGATCACGCCCAGATCGTGGGTGATAAATACGATCCCCATGCCAAAATCAGTGACGAGATCCTTCATCAGGTCGATCACTTGCGCCTGAATGGTCACATCCAGCGCTGTTGTGGGTTCATCTGCGATCAGAAGTTTCGGGTTTGTCGACAGCGCCATTGCGATCATCGCCCGCTGGCGCATGCCACCCGACAGTTCAAAAACATATTGCTTGAAACGGGTGGAGGCATCGGAAATGCCAACCCGGTCCAGCATCTCGATCGAGATTTCCCGCGCCCGTTTTGGTCCCATTCCGGTGTGGATTTCGAGTTGCTCGACCATCTGATCGCCGATCGAAATCGCCGGGGCAAAGCTGGCCATCGGTTCCTGAAAGATCATCGAGATCGCGCCGCCGCGCACCACCTGCATCTCTTTGGATGATTTCAGCGCCATGACGTCAACCGGCCCGTCGTCGAGATGCAGGGTGATCCTGGTCTGCGGGCCATAGACCGCGTTCGACGGGTTCAGCTTCATCAGCGATTTGGCGGTCACGGATTTGCCCGAGCCGCTTTCCCCCACCAGCCCCATGACCTGCCCTGCATCCCGCGCAAAGGACACATTGTCGACCGCAGTGATCCGGCCCTCGTCGGTGTCAAATTGCAGGGTGAGGTTTTCTACATCAAGCAGGCGCGTCATTTCTTGGCATCCGAATAAGGGTCGGCAGCGTCGCGCAAGCCGTCACCGACAAACACAAAGGCCAACACGAGGGTTATGAAGAAGATCACCGGTATGAAATACCATTGGTAATTCAGCAGCACATCGACGCTGGTCACGTTCTGAAGCATGACCCCGAGAGAGTTCACCGGGTCTTTCAGCCCCAGCCCGATGAAGCTGAGCGCGGTTTCCGACAGCACCATATAGGGGAAGGAAATCACCAGATCGACGATGATGTAGCTGGTGAAGCTCGGCAGCAGGTGCCGCCGGATCACATGGCCCGGAGAGGCGCCGCAAAGCTGCGCCGCCAGCACATATTCCTGATTGCGCTCGGTCAGCAGATGGGTGCGGATCCGCCGCGCAAGGGTGGGCCAGCCGATCAGCCCGAGCACCATCGAGATGAAGAAGAACCGCGCCTCCGCACTCCAGACGTCAGGAATGAAAGCGGCCAGCGCCATGAACAGCGGAATACTCGGAATGGTGCGCACCGTGTCGGTTACCATTTGCAGCGCGGAATCGACCCAGCCGCCGTAATATCCCGCGACCCCTCCTATCGCCAGGGCCATGACAAAAGCAATGAACACGCCGATGGTTCCCACTGCCAATGAGGTGTTGATCGCCGTCAGGGTGCGGGAATAGATATCCTTGCCGGTCGAATCAGTGCCGAAAATGTGGATCATGCCGCTGTCGACGCCAAACAAACGGGTCTCGAAAGTGAAGCCCGGAATGCGGAAGTCCAGCGCCCTGCCCGGCAGGTTAATGTCGAAAGCCAGATAGGTGTATTGGGCGCCTTTGGTGAAATACTGCAGGTACCGGCGGGATTCGAGATCGGTCTTGACCTCTGTCACCCAGCGGAAATTGGTCTTCATCGAGCGGGTCCGCTCGTAGCTGTAGATAAAGGGGCGCAATGAGCAGCCGTTGTCATCGCAAAACTGTGGAATCTGCGGCGCGCCGTTCAGATAATCTTTGTCCCGCCCGGCAATCGTGGCGTCATACGGCGTCAGGAAGGGCGCAAAAATGCCGGACATGATCAGGAAGACCAGAACCCAGGCGCCGATGAGGGCGGATTTGTTTTTCTTGAACCGCTGCCAGATGAGCTGGTTCTGCGAGGCGGTGAAATACGCCTCTTTCCGTTTCTGGTCCACCCGGACTTCGGTCTGTGCAGTATCGGTCATGTTGTTCATCCCATAATGCTGCGTCGAACGCGCGGATCGGTGAGGGCCAGGATCATATCGGTCACAAAGTTGATTCCGACGATGCTGGCGGTCAGCAGGAAGATAATCGCACCGGCAAGCTGCTGGTCATTGGAGCGCGCCAGCGCCTCGATCAACAGCGATCCGGCCTCAGTCAGGGTCAGGATCAGGGCAACAATCGGCAACTCATTGAAGATGCGGTTCAGATCAAAGCCCAGCGAGTTGATGATCGGGCTGAGCGCGTGGCGTGCCGGATAGCGCATCAGCAGACGCCGACCGGAGACCCCGCGCGCGGCGGCGGCGGTTACATAGAGCTTGCCGATCTCGTCCGACATCAGGGCGCGCACGGTCTGGATGGCAAAGGCGGTCGCCGACCAGCTGAGGATGAACACCGGCAGCCAGACATGCGACAGGAAATCCATCACCCGGTCAACGGACCAGTCAGCATCCCGGAACTCTTTCGAGAACAGCCCGGTCATACTTTCGCCGAACACCACGGTTGAAAACAGCATGATCATCAGCGCCAGCAGGAAGTTTGGCAGCGCCAGACCCAGATAGCTGACGAGGCGCAGGCCGTTGTTCAGGTAGGGGTTGGAGGAGGTTGCCGAGATGATCCCGACCGGAATCGCGATGGCGTAGGCGACAATCAGCGAGGTCAGGCAGATGCCGAGGCTCAGCCAGAACTTTTGTCCCAGAAGCTGGCTGATATTGACGCGAAGTATACAGCTTTCGCCAAAATCGCCCTGAAACGCGTTGATGACCCAGCTCCCCCAGCGTTGGAGATAGGGCTGGTCCAGACCAAGACGAATGCGTTCGGCCTCGATGTCGGCGATAGAGATGCCGCTGCCCTGTGTGTTCTTGAACGCCAGATACCGTTCGGCGCAGTCGCCGGGCACCAGTTCCATCAGGGTGAATACGATGAACGAGACCAAGATAAGAGTAAGAACTGACAGAAAGGCGCGAATAAAAGTAAACCGGGCAAATTGCAGCATAGTCGCTCTGAGTCCTCAAGTTTGCTGTCAGCCCTGAGCAGACCCAGCTTTTCCCAGATTTCCGGGCGGCAGGTCGCCGCCCGGAATTGTTTTTCAGATCACTTGCCCCGGATCATTCGTCGAGGAACCACTGTGTCGCCCGGTAAGGATAGGTCCGGTAATATTCATAGGATTGCGTCTTGAACTCAGTGAAGTTCTTCAGCGCATTGCGGTGATAGACCGGCGCAGGGGCCTGAACCGTGCCGATGAACAGCAGGTTGGACACCAGGTTCTCGACCAGGCGTGCGCCCAGCACATCGGATTCCGGCGTTCCGGCCGGAGTGGACTGGAAGGCGTTGATGTCGGCAATCAGCTGCTTGACATACTCCGGCGGCTCGACACCGCTGGCACCATCGCTGTCCACCCATTCGGCCCACAACATACCGACGCGGCTGCCGAAGTAGTTTTCGAACGGCGGCACCCAAAGCTCGTTGTTGCCAAGCACAATGCCCATGGGTTGGCCTTTGCGCCACATCGCCACATCCAGCTGGTTGGAGGATTGCGCCGAGCGATACTCGTCCGGTGTAACTTCCTTGACCGTGGTCTGAATGCCGACCTCGGACCAGTTTTGACCGACCAGTTCGACAACCTGCCCCGCAAGACCCTGAGTGGCAAACTGCAGGTTGATAACCAGTCTTTCGCCATTGGGGAGTTCGCGGAACCCGTCGCCGTCGGTGTCCTTCATGCCGATTTCATCCAGCAGGGAATTGGCCATGTCAGGATCGTATTGCGCCATATATTGCGACCACTTGGCGTCGACAAAGTTTGGTGCCGGAGAGAAGCCGATATATTGTTTTGGCTCGCCCAGCCCGAAAAAGGCCGTTTCGTTTATTTCTACGCGGTTCAGTGCGACGGACATGGCCTGCCGGAAGCGCAGGTCGCCAAAGACTTTCCGCTTTTCCAGGTCTTCTGAAGTCACATTGAAGCCAAAGGTTGCAATGGTGATTTCCGGTTTAAGTTCAACAGTGTAGTCACCATTCTCCTGGTTTTCCAGCAGCAGGGGCGCGGAGGGCAGTTGCAGCGACTGCGATTTGTAGTCGACTTCAGAGTTTACCAGTTTGAGAATGCGGACTTCATTCTCGTTGATATAGACCTCATCCTGTTCGCTGATGTAGGGCAGTTGATTGCCCTGGGTGTCCACCTGGAAGAAATACGGGTTGGCCACAAGGCGGCGCCCCTCGGTGGTGTCGGCGATGGTGATATGGCTTTCCAGCGTTGGAACCACATCCGCCGGCAGATTGGCGACCTTTTCCGGGCTGTTGAGCAGCGGCGACGGCGTGTCGGTCCAGTCCGAATTGCCAAAATAGGCCGACAGCACTGCCAGACCGTTTTCAAACCCGGCGGCCTGCGCCTCAGCGTCCGCATCCGGATTCAGCTTTGGATCCCATTTACCAAGGAAGTGCTTTGGCTGGAAACCTTGCGCAAAGGAGGTCGCGAAATGCGCCAGCAGACCGGGTTTCGGTGCCGGCAGGTTGAAAACGACGGTCTGGGCGTCCGGCGTGTCGACAGTCATCCGCTCACCCGAGACCAGAACATAGTCTTTCGGCTTGGCAATCACATCCGGGTTCAGCGCCAGGTTGTCATACCAGTATTTCACGTCGGCCGAGGTAAACGGTGCACCGTCCGACCATTTGTGACCTTCGCGCAGGAAGAACGTCAGCTGGGTGAAGTCCTCGTTCCATTCCCAGCCCTTGGCCACGTTTGGCACGATGGTCTGAAGGTCGTCGGAAAACCGCACAAGGTTCACATGCCGGACCGAGAGGAAATCGGAGGTGCCGGCTTCGGTCGCGTTGGACAGAACATCCAGTGTACCGCCATAAGTGCCGATGGCATCATAGGGCGCCACGACCAGCGGTTCCGAGGGCAAACGGTCGGCAAGCGGCGGCAGATCGCCATTGCCGCGAATGCGCGCATTCAGGGCCGCCGCTTCCGGGTTAGCCGAGAATTCCAGTGTGCAATCCGCCAGTGTTTCAAATTCCGACAGCTCATATTGCTGGGGATAGGCGCCAGCGCCGACGCCCATCATGTCGGCCACGGTCACCGCCGGACAGACGGCGGCAGAAGCCCCGCTTGCCAGCGCGGTCAGCGCCACAACTGATAATAGCAGTGTTTTCATCTTGCTTATTCTCCCTTGCTATTCGTTTATGACCGGCTGCGCAGCCTACATGCTCGATGCAGTATCGTTCAGCACGCAATTCAAACTGCGTAGTGCCAGTTTCTCTATTTGACTAATGCCAGTTTCCCAATTTGATTATTGTAATCCAGAAATTACAGCTTGCCGAAACCGGTCCCTCCAAACCGAAAAATTCAGATCAACCCCAAAGCTGTCCTGAACAGAATTGATCAATAGAATTCCACCTGTCAATATATTTACCAAATACTTACAATCCTCGCCTGCACGCCAGGGACGAGGGATGTCTGACAGCAGCCACCGCCAAAAGACGTTGATCCGGCCGTTGCCTCCCGCTCGGGAATGCCCGCGCACGCCCGGTGCCCGTCCCGGATTGGTGACGCCTGAACCTCCCAAAACCTGACATCGGGCACAGAAAACCACCCCTGGCGCGACCTCTTGAACCAGAGCACCATGTCCCTGATCCTACGGATCATCCGCCGGCAACAGGCCACTGACAAAATGCGGCGCCATGACCATATCAGCGGGAAATTCGACGCCAGCTCCCTGCCGGTGCGCGAGACCTTGCTGCAACTCGAGGCGCGCGTGCCGGTGGTGAGCAGACTGCGGCATGGCCCGCAAGTGGCGCATTTGATTCCGATGATGACACCGGAGCGGTTTCCGCCTGCCAAGATCACGTCCGGGCTGTGATCAGGCGCGTGATCTCAACAGTTTGGTGCGCGAACCGGCAGATTCACCACCCAATTCTGTCCGTCTTCAGAGATTTTGGGTCCAGAAGATGCGTGCGCCACGCGCGTATCCGGCCCATCCGGCTGAATGCATTATGCGGCGGCTTTGCGGTGTTGCAAGTGCCGGGATTTGAAAGTCTTGCGCTTGATCTGTTCCATTGACCGGCAGGCGATATTTACATCAGAAGGAGGAGGAGATGATTGATCGCAGTGGTCTTGTCTCTGCGCGCGCGGGCGGCTCGGATCACGATGAAGCCGGACCGGAGATCAGGTCGCGGGCCTTGCGCATGAACTCGACACAAGCGACTGAGATAAAACGATTTTACGTACCTTCGAACCTGACATCCGGCCCTCGCGGGGAGAGTTCCGGCTCGTTCAGAGCCAGTTCAATAACGTTGAGCCGGCCCCCGTAAGGGAAGCGGTTCCAGACATGAACCGACATGTGATCTGAGGCCATTTTTAATCCTTTCACCAGCAACCGCGCGTCAACCGTCACTGACTGCAAACACCCTCTGAGGTGCGCATAGCGGGGTTGTTGCACTCGCAGCGAGGTCAGTTAATGGCGGCTGTGCGGACCCAGCGGTTGTTGAGGCCAGATTTTTTTGTGGTGTTTTCAGAGCAATGAAAGCACCGCGTCTGCAAAGGCCCTGGGAGCCTCTTGTGGGAAGTTGTGTCCGATCCCCTCGGTAATTACACGCCTGTAATCACCTGAGAAGTGTGGCCGGTCCAAATCCTCGATGGGCGGCGGATCGACACCATCATCCGCTCCTTGCAAAACGACTGTTGGAACCGAAATATCTGGTTGTTTTGCAAGCCTGGCCTCAAGCTCAACCAGCTGCGGGTCGCCGTCGACATCGCCAAAACGATGTCGATACGAGTGAATCACAATGTCTGCAAAGTCGGGGTTTTCAAAAGATCGCGCCGTCTCATCATATGTTGCTTGATCAACATTCCAGGTTGGTGACCAAAGTCCCCAAATATGACGGCACAGCTCCTTGCGGTTCTGTTTCAGCCCCTCTGCTCCGCGTCGGGTATTGAAATAATACATATACCAGTAACGCGCTTCTACTGCAGCAGGTGCGGGCTTCCAGGCGTTCGATATATCCTGAATATTATATCCCTTGCCGCAACTGACCAGGCCAACAACACGATCTGGCCACAACGCAGCGACGATACATGCCGCCCGACCGCCCCAGTCATAACCGCCCAGAACAGCCTGAGGGATGGACAGCGCGTCCATGAAAGCAAGAAGGTCACTGGCAAGCGCGGCTTGCTGACCAGATCGCATGGTATCAGAGTTCAGAAACCTGGTCGGGCCATAGCCACGGAGATATGGCACCAGGCATCGCACGTTTTTCCCTGCGAGGCAGCCGGCAACGTCATCATATGATCTTGCGTCATACGGAAAGCCATGAAGCAGAATTACGGGCGACCCATCCGGGGGGCCGTATTCGTGATATGCAATTTCCAGGACACCCGCACTGATTGTCTTCATCACATTCTCCGAACCTGTATTGCGTGACTTTAGAATGGCTCGATCACGTCCACAACGGTTCGATTTCTGACGCCGTCGCATGCCAGCATCCGCTAGTTTGGGCTCTGTGCGACCATCCGCTGCGGTTTGAATGAATGTCAGGAAGGGGAAGGAAGCTACATTCGCATCTGATTTCAGTCATCTTTTTTTGCAGACATTGGCATATCACTGCTCAGAATTCAGTTCGCCCAGCGCGGACTTAATCTAACTCAGCGTTGCCTGTGGTATTGCCGGCTTTCTGATGACATAAATAGTTCATTATTTCGGGGGGAATATTATGGGTCGACCGACGATTGCAGACGTTGCCGCAGAATCCGGGTTGAGTGTCTCGACTGTCAACCGCGTGCTGAACGGCAAGCAGAATGTACGAGAGGAAACGGTCCACAAAGTCTTCCGGGCGGCTGAGGCCATTGGCTACCATGCGGCGCCGCTGATCAAATACCGGCTGCAGGAGGATCTGCCCGAGGTGCGATTGGGGGTGTTGCTGCAAAAAGAGGATCAGCGTTTCTATCAGAACTTTGCCGCCGCAATTGAAAACGCAGTCAGCAGCCTGTCTCATGTCCGGGCCAGGGTGGAAATTATCAATGCCGGGTCGCAGGACCCGGACGAACAGGCCAAACTGCTGCTGAAACTCGGGGCGCGGGCACAGGTCCTGGCTGCAACCGCAGTGGATCACCATGGTATCACCGCAGCGGTGCAACGCCTGAAGGCCCGCGATATCCCGGTTTATGCTCTGCTCAATGATTTTGCCCAGGGGGTGCGGCACAATTACGTTGGGCTCAACAACCTCAAAATCGGCCGCCTCGCAGCCTGGACGATATCCAAAGCGGCGCGGCGTCCGGGCAAAGTGGCGATTTTTGTCGGCGGATTGCGCTGGCACGGGCACCAGCTGCGTGAAACCGGGTTCCGCGCTTATTTTCGCGAATACTCTCGCGAATTCACGCTGCTCGAAACACTGGTGAACCTGGAAACCCGGCAAGTGACCTATGAGGCGACGTTGGATCTGTTGCACCGTCATCCCGATCTGCGTGGCATTTTTGTTGCCGGTGGCGGTATGGAAGGCGCCATTCAGGCGCTGCGCGAAATGCGCCAGCCGGATGAGGTTGCGCTGGTGGTGAACGAGCTGACGGATCTCTCGGCCACCGGGCTGCAAGAGCACTATGTTTCGCTGATTGATGCGACACCGCTGGACAAGCTCTGCACGGCTCTGGTGGCGGATATGGTCACTGCTGCTCTGGATGGCGCGACCGATACGCCGGGTCAGATTTTCCTGCAGCCTGACCTCTATGTACCTGAGTCTCTATGATGACATTTTTGCGTCATTTACGCTGGTTTCATTGTGTCACAAATGAAACAAAATGGCGCAAATCGCCATTGATCTGATGCCCCATCCTGGACCAGTCTTGTTGCAACCACTGCAAGAAAGACCCGGAACAGACCATGGCAAAAAAGCTTTCCTTCGCATTAAACCACATGACCGTCGCGACCAAACGCTATGACGAGGTGATTGCGATCGCCTCTCATCTCGGGTGTGTTGGCGTCGAATTCCGTAACGACCTCCCTCGTGCATTATTCGACGGCGACGCACCCGGGGCCGTTAAGGCACTGGCCGCAGAAAGTGGCGTCCGCATCCTGGGTCTCTCCGAAGTCAAAATGTTTAATGACTTGTCTCCTGAGCGCGCCGTCGAGGCCCGGGCCCTGATGAAGATCGCTCGTGAACTCGGGGCAGAAAGCATCAGCCTGATCCCCCGCTGCGACGGCGAAGGTTGTGGCAATGGCGAACGCCAGGCCAATCTGCGTATTGCCCTGCGTCAAATCGTACCCATGCTGCAGGAATTTGGTCTGACCGGCCTTGTTGAGCCGCTGGGCTTTGAACACTCTTCGCTGCGTTACAAACATGAGGCCATGGATGTGATCGACGGGCTGAATGCGCGCGGCACGCTGAAACTGGTGCATGACACGTTCCATCATCACCTCGCGTCTGAAACAGAGTTTTTCGCCGGTGACACCGGCATCGTGCATGTGTCCGGCGTTGCAGACCCGACGGTCGACGTGCGCGACATGCAGGACAATCACCGCATCCTGGTGGACGCCTCGGACCGTCTCGGCAACGTGGCACAGATCCGCACTCTGCTCGCCGATGGCTATACCGGCGCGGTTTCCTACGAGGCGTTTTCGCCTCTGGTACACGAATACACTGATCCTATCGGACAAGTGTCTGCTTCGATGACCTATGTCTGCGACCAACTGGCTGCAGCAGGCATCGAAGCTAAATAAGGCGGGAAAAACCGTCTCTGGCTTCAATAACTGTGGAGGATAAAATGAAGCGTACTTTCCTTGCGGCCGCTATGGCCACTCTCATGTCGACAGGTGCCTATTCCGAATCTATCGGTGTTTCGATGGCGCTGTTTGACGACAATTTCCTTACCGTGCTGCGCAACGGTATGGTTGATTACGCTGACGGTCTGGATGGTGTCGATATCCAGGTTGAAGACGCCCAGAACGATGTTGGCAAACAGCTGAACCAGATTCAGAACTTTATCGCTTCCGGTGTTGACGCAATTGTTGTGAACCCGGTCGATACCGATGCCACCATCGCGATGACCAAAGCTGCGGAAGCCGCTGGTGTACCGCTGGTGTTTGTGAACCGCGAGCCGGTCAATGTTGACACGCTGCCTGACAACCAGGCTTTCGTTGCGTCCAATGAGCTCGACTCCGGTACGCTGGAAACTCAGGAAGTCTGCCGCCTGCTCAAAGATATGGGCAAGGGCGACGGCGCCAATGTGGTGATCATGGTCGGTGAGCTGCAGAGCCAGGCCGCCCGTCTGCGCACCCAGGATGTTCATGACGTGGTCGCAACTGCCGACTGTTCTTTTATAACCGTGATCGACGAGCAGGTGGCAAACTTCTCCCGCACACAGGGCGCTGATCTGATGACCAACTGGCTGTCCTCCGGCATCGAATTTGACGCGGTGATCGCCAACAATGACGAAATGGCAATCGGGGCGATCCAGGCGCTGAAGTCGGCGGGCGTTTCGATGGAAACCATGATCGTTGCCGGTGTTGACGCCACCCAGGATGCGCTCGCGGCAATGGCCGCAGGTGATCTCGACGCGACGGTGTTCCAGGATGCTGCAGGTCAGGGCTCCGGCGCGGTGAACGCAGCACTGGCGCTGGCCCGTGGCGAAAGCGTGGATCAGAAAGTCTACATTCCGTTCCAACTAGTGACCCCGGCCAACCTGTCCGGTTTCACCAGCAAAAACTGATACACAAAATACCAAAGCCTTGGGGAGCGCCGCATGGCGCTCCTCATTTTCGATTTTTCCGGTCTCAGTAATGCCGGGTCTGACGAGGCGTTTGGGGGAGGAAAAAATGGTAGAGT
The DNA here is from genome assembly GCF_003333265.1 of Candidatus Halocynthiibacter alkanivorans. GTDB lineage: Bacteria > Pseudomonadota > Alphaproteobacteria > Rhodobacterales > Rhodobacteraceae > Halocyntiibacter_A > Halocyntiibacter_A alkanivorans. The sequence goes on along the minus strand of NZ_QOLB01000072.1, from coordinate 17,797 downwards.
TGAAATACGAAGGCGATATTTCGCAACATTCGGGACAACGGGTCAAGCCGCCGGAACTGAATGTGCTGTATGGTCTGATCGGCATCGCAGTAATTTTTGAGGTCCTGGGCTGGATTTTTCAGGGGCAAAGTTTCCTGTTCAACGCACAGCGCCTCAGCATCATGATCCTGCAGGTCTCGGTGGTCGGCATCATCGCAATTGGAGTCACCCAGGTCATCATCACCGGCGGCATTGACCTGTCTTCGGGCTCCGTGGTCGGCGCCACCGCAATGTTCGCGATGAGTTTTGCGCAGGTCAGCAGCTACACCAGGGCGGTCTATCCGGCGCTGACAGATCTGCCGCTGCTGATCCCGCTGATTGTGGGGCTGTCCTGTGGCGTCCTGGCGGGGCTCGTGAACGGAGCCTTGATAGCCTATGCAAAAATCCCGCCTTTTATCGCCACGCTCGGTATGATGGTGACCGCCCGCGGCATCGCCAAATGGTACACCAAAGGCAAGCCGGTTTCCTTTCCCACTGACAGTTTCGCCGGGCTGGGCGAAGGCATGACACCGGTGCTGTGGTTTATCATCCTGGCGGTGCTGTTCCAACTGGCGCTGCGCTATACCGTCTATGGCAAGCACACATACGCGATCGGCTCGAACGCCGAAGCCGCGCGGATTTCCGGCATCAATGTCGAAAGACACCTGCTGCTGGTCTATGTCATCGCCGGCGCACTGGCGGCATTTGCCGGCATGGTCGTGGCATCACGCGGTCTGACTGCTCAGGCCGGAATGGGGACAATGTATGAGCTCGACGCCATTGCCATGGCAGTGATCGGCGGCACCTCACTCTCGGGTGGCCGTGGTTCGATTATCGGTACAGCGCTCGGCATGCTGATCTTCGGCGTGATCATCTCCGGCTTCACCTTCCTGCGCATCGATGCCTACTACCAGGAAATGATCAAAGGAATGATTATTGTCGCCGCCGTCGTTTATGACGTTTATCGCCAGAAAACCCGCGTTGTCGTGAAATAGGAGAACCAGAGATGCAAAATTAGGACGATTTTCTTTTGCGGACCGAAGGTCTGAGCAAACATTACGGCGGCGTTGAGGCGATGAATGACGCCAACTTCTTCATGCGACGTGGTGAACATGTTGCCATCGTTGGCGACAATGGCGCCGGGAAATCCACCATCGTGCGCCAGTTGACCGGCGTAGAGCAGCCAACCAAGGGGCGGATCTTTTTTGACGGTCACGAAGTCCGGTTTGGCGGTCCGATGGATGCGCGCGAAGCTGGTATAGAAACCGTGTTTCAGAACCTTGCGCTGGCGGATGAGCTCGACGTGCCCTCCAATATCTTCCTTGGCCGCGAGCTGACCAGATTTAATCTCGGGCCGTTTTCAATTCTCGATGAAAAGAAGATGACCGAGATCGCGCTGGAAGGTCTGAAAACCACCGGTGTGAAGATCCCACATCTGAAAAACACCATCCGGAATATGTCCGGTGGTCAACGCCAGTGTGTCGCGATCAGCCGGGCTGCGGCCTTTGCCTCCAAACTGATCATCATGGATGAACCGACTGCGGCGTTGGGCGTGGCGGAAACCGCCCAGGTGGAAGAGATCATCAAAAAGCTGAAAGCTCAGGGCATTCCACTGATCCTGATCAGCCACAACCTGCGCCAGGTGTTTGATCTGGTGGACCGGATCTTTGTGTTCCGCCGGGGCAGGATTGTCTGTTCGCTGGATGCGAAAAACACCGATGGTTCTGAACTGGTCGAGCTGATCACGGGCATCAAACACGCCGAAGATGTGCCCGGCGCGATGCCAAACTAATTTTAATCCGGCCAGTCCCTGCCTGTTTCCGGGGCTGGCCCCCTGCCCTTTGGATCCCCTCTCATGTCTCTTAGAATTGCCCTTCTCGGCGCAGGCCGCATCGGACGTGTTCACGCCAAAGCCATTGCGTCTCAGAGCAATGCAACCCTGGTTGCCGTTGCCGACGCGTTTGAAGCCGCCGCCAATGAGGTTGCCGGCGAATATGGCTGCGACGTGCGTACAGTGGATGCGATCCTGGCTGCGGATGATATTGATGCGGTGGTGATCTGTACCCCGACCAATACCCACGCCGATCTGATCGAAAAATTCGCCCGCGCCGGCAAAGCGATCTTTTGCGAGAAGCCGATCGATCTGGACCTGAAGCGGGTGCGCGAATGTCTTGCTGAGGTTGAAGACTGCGGCGCCACGCTGATGCTTGGATTCAACCGCCGGTTTGACCCGCATTTTGCCGCCGTCAAAGACGCAATCACTACCGGCAAGATTGGCAAAGTGGAACAGGTCAATATCACCTCGCGTGATCCCGGTCTGCCACCGCTCGACTATATTGATGTCTCCGGCGGTATTTTCCGCGACATGACGATCCACGATTTCGATATGGCGCGTTTCCTGCTTGGCGACGAGATCGCAACGGTGCAGGCTTCGGCCTCCTGCCTAGTTGATGCCAAAGTCGCGGAACACAATGATTTTGACACGGCCTCGGTCATCCTCACCACCGGCTCGGGCCGCCAGTGCGTGATTTCCAACTCCCGCCGCGCCACCTATGGCTATGACCAGCGCATCGAGGTGCATGGCTCTGACGGCATGATCGCGGCAGAAAATCAGCGCCCGGTGTCAATCGAGATCGCCAATGGTGACGGGTTTACCCGGCCGCCGCTGCATGATTTCTTCATGACCCGTTACACCGAAGCCTATGCAGCAGAAATCGCTGCATTTGTTGCCGCAATCAATGACGGCACCGCAGCGACCCCATCGGGAAAAGACGGTGAATTGGCACTGGCGCTGGCGGAAGCGGCGCTGAAATCTGAGGCTGAGGGGCGCGCCGTCAGCCTGACGGAACTGGTCTGAGCACGGGGGAGACATCAAAATGAAAACGCTTGATCTGATCACCATTGGCCGCACACGACTGTTTGAAAGCTAGCATTGTTGGGCTTCTTTGGGCTTCCCAGCGTGAGCGCTGTGCGCTGCGGGACCTTGCCCCCCGCACACAGCGCCACCCAGCGATGAGGAGTGGGGCATCTCATGGCGCCCTGCAGAGCGCACCGTACCGTTGTGCCCCCCTTAGCCCATGTCCCGCGCGGCGCGGCGATGCTCCGCTCAGACGCCTTTCGAAGGCGTCGTGCGCATGTGGCGTTCCTTTTCATGAACGCCATGCGCAGATGCCGTTAGGGTCCGCCAGGCGGCCGGCCAAAAAACCACCGTGGAAATCGAAAAATCGCGTGGTTTCAGTGAAACCAGTCCGTCAGGCGATCCTTCGTTTGCTGTTTGCATGGAAACCTACAGACCCCAGGTGTCGTTGATCCGGTAACCCTCTGGCCAGGGATCGTCCGGATCAAGCATATGCTGATGGATGCCTGTGACCCAACCGCGCCCGGAGATTTCCGGAATAATGGCCGGACGCCCGCCTACTTCTGCAGCCCCGGCGATCCGCCCGGTAAACGTTGAACCAATGATCGAGGTGGCGGTGAAGGTCTGCCCCTGATCCATCTGGCCTCTGGCGTGCATCACCGCCATGCGTGCGGACACCGCTGTGCCGGTGGGGGAGCGGTCGACTTTGCCCGGCTTAATCGCCACAGCAGACCGCGCGGTGTAGCCGTTTTCCGTTTCGCGCAGAGCACCGGCAAAAAGACAGAATGAAATGTGGTCCCACTCCGGGTTTTCCGGGTGGGTAAAACCAAGCTGCTCGTTCGCAGCATCGGTGATCCGGACCCCCAGCCGGGCAATGTCACGCGCCTCGTTTTCGGTGATGTCAAAGCCCAGGGACGCCGCATCCACAATGACAAAACTGTCACCACCATAAGCCGTATCGACGGTGAGTTCGCCCAGCCCTCCGACCTGCAATTTGGCATCAAGCTGGTCCACAAAGGAGGGCAGGTTTTGCACCGTGATGCGTTCGGCTTTGCCGTTTTTGCAGTCTGCGCGGACCCGGACAAGCCCGCCGGGGGCCTCTAATACCATTTCGGTGACCGGCTCGCTCATTGGGATGATGCCACTGTCCAGCAGCACGGTAGAGACGCAGATTGAGTTGGAGCCCGACATGGGCGGCGTGTCTTCGGGCTCCATGATGATAAAGGCGGCATCCGCGCGCGGGTCCTTTGGCGGTACCAGCAGGTTCACGTGGCGAAACACTCCGCCACGTGGTTCGTTCAACACGAAGTTCCGCAACACCTCATCTTTGGCAATGAAGCGGCTTTGCTGCCAGAGCGTGTCGCCCGGCGGAGGGGTTACGCCGCCGACAATGACATCGCCGACTTCGCCCTCTGCATGGCAGGACACCACATGGATGATCTTGGAACTTCGCATAGCTATCCCCTAATTGATGGTCAGAACCGCATCGCCGAGCACATCGAAATCCGGATCGATGCCAAGGCCGGGCCGGTCGCTGGCGGTCATTTTTCCGTTCACACGTTTTGGGGCGCCATCGGCGATTTTGACGGTGCCGTAGCTGTTGAAATCTGTGGCGGAGAAACAGAACTCTTCCGGAGTAGAGCGCGCCAGATGCGCGATGGTTGCGGTGGTGATGTCGCCGCCCCAGGTGTCTTCGATGGTCATCGGGATGCCCGACGCCACACAGAGGTCGCGCATCAGTTTTGCCCGGGTCAGCCCGCCCACTTTGGAGATCTTGAGGTTGATCACGTCCATTGCGTCTTCGGCGAGACCGCGCACAAGCATGCCTGGGCCATCAATCACCTCGTCCAGCACAAAGGGCAGCGCGGTGCGGCGCCGGATTGACACGCTTTCTTCATAGGTCAGGCAGGGCTGCTCAATATAGACGTCCAGATCGGACACCGCGCCGACGACGCGGGCCGCCTCGTGCCGGGTCCAGCCGGTGTTGGCATCGGCCACCAGCAGATCAGAGGGTTTCAGAACTTCGCGCGTGGCGTGAATACGCTCAATATCGTCATTGGCATTGCCGCCGACTTTCAGCTGAAACTTGGTATAGCCCTCCGCGCTGTAGCCGGCGATTTTGGCCGCCATCGCTTCGGGGCTTTCTTGCGAAATAGCCCGGTAAAGTGCGACCTCATCCTGTGCCGCCCCGCCCAGAAGGTTGTAAACGGGCTGACCTGTGACCTTGCCCAGCAGATCCCAGCAGGCAATATCGATCGGCGCTTTGGCGTAGGGGTGGCCACGCAATGCCGCATCCATAATGCGGTTGATCATGCCGATGTTCAGCGGGTCACAGCCAATCAGATGTGGTGCAAGTTCTTCCAGCCCCGCCCGCACGCCGCGTGCATAAGACGGCAGATAGGCCGAGCCCAGCGGGCAGCATTCCGCGTAACCTGACAGGCCTTCATCGGTTTTGATTTCGATTACTGTGCTGTCAAAGACGTCGATGAAATTGCCGTTGGACCAGCTGTAGCGGCCTTCTTTGAGCGGCAGATCAACCTGCCAGGCGTTGATTTCGGTGATTTTCATGGTGTTTTCCTCAGTTTACTACAAAGCCATGGGCATAGGGGTCGCGCTCATCAATGAAGATGGTGTTATAGCCGGTGACCCGCGCCCAGCCGCCGATTGAAGGGATGATTGCCTCGGTCTCCCCCAGTGTTACGTTGTCTTCCACCCGGCCCCGGAACAGGGATCCGATGATGCTTTCGTGGATGAAGTCATCGCCCTTTTTCAGATCGCCGCGCGCGGCCCATTGCGCCATGCGTGCCGAGGTGCCGGTGCCACAGGGTGAGCGGTCAATCGCTTTGTCGCCGTAAAACACCGCGTTGCGCGCCGTGGCCTCGGGATGTTGCGGCTTGCCAGTCCACAGGATGTGGGACAGGCCGGTGATCTCCGGCTTTTCAGGGTGCACAAAGTCGTATTTTTCATTCAGCGCGGCGCGCAGTTTCGGGCTCCAGCCCACCAGATCGATGGCGCGGTGATCGGCTATGTCCTTGAACGCCTCCTGGGTTTCTACGATGGCATAGAAATTGCCGCCATAAGCCACATCGACGGTGATTTCCCCAAGGCCTTCCACCTCGGCCGCAAGACCGGTCCTGTACAGAAATGACGGCACGTTGGTCAGGCGCACTTCTTCGACAAAACGGCCCTGCTGGCGATATTCCGCGATCACCAGCCCGGCCGGTGTGTCCAGCCGCAGAATGCCTGGTGTTTTGGGTGTCACCAGCCCGTTTTCAATCGCCGTGGTCACAGTGCCAATGGTGCCGTGGCCGCACATCGGCAGACAGCCCGAGGTTTCGATGAACAGGATACCGATGTCACAATCCTCGCGCGTCGGCGGATAGAGGATCGCGCCGGACATCTGGTCGTGGCCACGCGGCTCAAACATCAGCCCGGTGCGGATCCAGTCAAACTCGGCCAGAAAATGCGCCCGGCGTTCCAGCATGGTTTTGCCCTCAAGCTGCGGCGCGCCGCCGGTGACGACCCGCACCGGGTTGCCGCAGGTATGGCCGTCGATGCACATGAAAGTATGTTGTGTCATATCGTGCTCTTTCAAAAACGGTCCGGCCGGAAAGCCGTTACATCAATTGCAGTTGCTCTTTGCGTCACGAGGTCGGCCACCAGTTCACCGGTGCCGGAGGACTGGGTCAGTCCCAGGTGGCCGTGTCCGAACGCATAGGTGATCCGGGTGTTGCCAGGCGAGCGGCCAATCACCGGCAGGCTGTCAGGAAGTGAGGGGCGAAAGCCCATCCATTGCTCACCGCCCGTCTCTTTCAGCCCGGGCAAAAATCGCTGTGCCTTGTCCAGCAATACTTTGGCGCGTTTGTAGTTGGGCGGCAAGTTCAGCCCGCCCAGTTCAACAGCGCCGCCGACACGGATGCCGTCACCGATGCGTGTCACCACAAAGCCATGGCCGCCAAAGGTCAGGTGGGTGCGCAGATCAAATGCGCCGGCGGGCAGCGTGGTGTTATATCCACGCTCTGTTTCCAGCGGGATCCTGTCACCAATGCTGCGTGCCAGATCGCGTGACCAGGCACCGCTGGCAACAACCACGTCTTTGGCTTGCAGCGTCTGACCAGTTGCCGTTGTCAGCGACACACCGGTGTCATGCTGCGCCAAAGCGGTGATTTTCGCGCGCCGGATCTCGCCGCCGGCCTGGCGAAACAGCGTGATCAGATGCTGCATGTATGCAGCCGGATCAACGATATTGTGCCATTCAGGGGTAAAGCTGGCGGCACAGAACTCCGGGCTGATGCCGGGTTGGATCGCGGCGATTTCTTCCGCAGACTGCAGGTGGCGAAAGGGAATGCCGTGGCGCGCACGCGCCTGCCATGCGGGCAGGCTGGCGTTAAATTCGGCCGCGCTCTGATAGAGTTGCAACTGACCCTCATGACGCAGCAGATGGCCGGCATCCGCAGCTTTGATCTGAGCCATCAGACAGCTGCGCGAAAAATCCATCAATGCGGTTTGCGCGGCGGTGCTGGCCTCAACCCTGTCGCGCCAGCTTGCACGCCAGAACCGCAGCATCCAGGGCGCGATCTGCAACGCATAGCGCGGCGGAATGGACAGCGGGCCAAGCGGATCAAGCAGCCATTTGGGGGCTTTGCGCATGATGCCGGGGGCGGCGAGCGGCATGATGTCGGAAAAGGCAAAGGCGCCGGCGTTGCCATAAGAGGCGCCAAGGGTATCACTTTCGCGATCCACAATCACCACACGCCGCCCGCGCTTTTGCAAGCCAATGGCGCAGTTGATGCCAATGATTCCGGCACCGATCACGATGGTCTGAGAGGTATTTTCCACGTATTGGCCTGCACAAAATAAGGGAGGGCACCCCAGCCGTCATAGCGGGATGCCCGATAGGCGTCAGGGCAAAGTATATGCCGTTTTGACGGTGGTATAGAATTCGCACGCATAGGAACCCTGCTCACGCGACCCAAAGCTGGAGCCTTTGCTGCCGCCAAACGGCACATGATAATCCACACCCGCCGTCGGCAGGTTGACCATAACCATGCCGGCCTGGGCGTTCGCTTTGAAGTGGCTGGCGTATTTCAGCGACGTGGTGCAGATGCCCGACGACAGGCCGAATTCCGTGTCATTGGCCACCATCAGCGCTTCGTCATAGTCTTTGACGCGGATGACACTGGCTACCGGGCCAAACACTTCTTCGCGGTTGATACGCATGGCGTTGACGGTTTCCGTCACCAGCGCGGGCGCCATGTAAAAGCCCTCGGTCGCCCCGTTCAGCCGTTGCCCGCCAGACACAGTGCCGCCCTCGCTGCGTGCGATGTCAACATAGTCGAGGTTTTGCTGCAACTGACGCGCGTCTACCACCGGGCCCATCTGGGTGGCGGCGTCCAGCGCGTTGCCAACCCTCAGCGCGGCGGTTTTCTCCGACAGGGAGGCCACAAAACGCTGATAGATGCCTTCGGTCACCACAAAGCGGGAGGACGCGGTACAGCGCTGGCCGGTTGAGAAGAACGCGCCGTTCAGGCAGGTATCGACCGCAATATCCAGGTCGGCGTCATCCAGCACCACCATGGGGTTTTTACCGCCCATTTCCAGCTGGACCTTCTTGAGCCGCAGGCCACAGGCCGCAGCAATGCCTTTGCCGGTGCCAACGGACCCGGTAAACGAAATCGCATTGACCTTGGGGCTGTCGATCAGAGCCGGCCCCACTTCGGAGCCTTTGCCCATCACCAGGTTGAACACGCCCTCAGGCAGGCCCGAACGGGACAGGATTTCGGCGATAGCGTGGGCACACCCGGGCACCAGAGCAGCGGGTTTCAGGATCACCGCATTGCCAAAGGCCAGCGCCGGCGCGACTTTCCATGCCGGAATAGCAATGGGGAAATTCCACGGTGTGATCAGACCGACAACCCCGACCGGGCTGCGGGTCACATCGACTTCAACGCCGGGACGGACCGAGGCCAGGCGGTCGCCGCGCTGACGCAGGGCTTCACCGGCGAAGAATTTGAAGATCTGCCCCGCGCGGGCGGCTTCGCCAATGCCTTCGGCCAGGGTCTTGCCCTCTTCGCGTGACAGCAATGTGCCCAGCTCTTCTTTGCGGGCCAGGATTTCACTGCCGACAAAGTCCAGCACGTCAAACCGTTGCTGTGGTGTGCTTGCGGCCCAGACTGGCGCGGCGGTATTGGCGGCGTCGATGGCGCGTTCAACGTGCTGAAGGGGGGCCTGCGCGGCATGGCCCAGGATGTCGGACACATCAGACGGGTTTACATTGGCGACACTGTCGGAGGTTTGCTCCCAGTTGCCACCGATGAAATTTGGAAATTCCATATGAACCTCTGCCGGTTGTGCCTGGATTTTGCAGGCAACAGCCGTATTTGTGATTGTTGAGAGTGGATCAGGCGAAGTGGCTGGCGACACCGGGCTGCTTGGACCAGGCCGCGTACCAGGTTCTGAACAGAGCAAGCTGGGTTTCAGCATAGACGCGCTGGCTGTCAGAGAGCCGGTCCGCCGGGTTGAAATGAAGCGCATATTCGGCGCTGCCTTCCATCACCATCAAGTGCTTGTAGTAGAGCACCAGATCCGGGCTTTCGTCATAAGAGGACAGCACTGCCAGCGCCGCTTCCAGCTCCAGCGCATGTTTGCGGGCCTCCATATCGCCGGCCGCAGCTTTCTGGCTCAGTGCGACAAGTTGCAGGATTTCCTTTGGCAACACATTGCCGATGCCAGTGATCGCGCCACCTGCGCCACAGTTGACGAAACCGTGGAACACATTGGTGTCCACGCCGATCATCAGCGTGACATCCTGGTCCTGGCTGGTGATGTGCTCGGCCGCGTAGGTCAGATCGGCAGAACCGCCGAATTCTTTGAAACCGATCAGCGCCGGGTATTGGGCCCGCAGCTCAAAGAACAGATCTGCTTTGGTGGCAAAGCCATAATAGGGGCTGTTGTAGATCACTGCCGGCAGGTCGGGGGCCGCTTCCAGGATTGCGGCGAAATGGGCGCGCTGGGCGGCGGGGGATGCGCCACGGGACAGAACGCGCGGAATGACCATCAGCCCGTGTGCGCCGACTTTTTGGGCGTGTGCTGCATGTTCAACCGCGATGGCAGTGTTGATCGCGCCGGTGCCAACGATGACTTTCAGCCCGGCCTCCACCAGACGCGCCACGCCTTCCTGGCGCTGTGCATCCGTCAAAAGCGGCCAGTCGCCCATTGAACCACAATAGACCACCGCAGACATGCCTGCGTCGCACAGCTCCTGGCCTTTACGGACCAGGGCGTCAAAATCCGGGCTGAGATCAGCCTTGCAAGGTGTCATCAGCGCAGGCATGCAGCCGGTAAAGATATTCGTATTCATAGTGGTCTCCGTCGTTTTGAGTGCAGGCCGCGGCGTCTGGGAGCTCCCGGGCCCGGGCAATATTGGGGCGTTAGCCGGCCCGGGTGGGCGCGACTGGTTTTGAGGGTTCAGGTATTCAACTGCGGTGAAACGCGTCTCTATCGTACGTTTGCGAGGAATTTCCGCGTGTGTGCGGATGTAGCGTCGCCAAAGATTTGTGCCGGTGGCCCGATCTCTTCCATGACGCCCTGGTGGAAATAGGCGACGCGGTCCGAGACGTCGCGCGCAAAACTCATCTCATGGGTGACACAGATCATCGTCATGCCCTCCTCGGCCAGCAGACGCATGGTATCAAGCACCTCGCCCACCAGTTCCGGATCCAGCGCCGAGGTGGCTTCATCAAACAGCATGTAACCCGGTTCCATTGCCAGCGCGCGGGCAATGGCGAGCCGTTGCTGCTGCCCCCCGGACAGGGCATTGGGATAGACATTCAGCTTGTCCGCCAGGCCCACATGCTCCAGCTGTTTTGCCGCAATATCGAGGGCCTCGGCGCGGGATTTCTTGCGCACGATACGTGGCGCCAGGGCCACATTCTCCAGCGCTGTCAGATGTGGAAAGCTGTTCCACTGCTGGAAAACCATTCCCATATTCTGGCGCAGCTTGTTGATGTCGGTGCCCTTGGCATGCACATCAACACCATCGACCGTGACCTGACCTTGCTGGATCGGTTCCAGCCCGTTGATGCAATAAAGCAGCGTCGATTTCCCGGAGCCGGAAGATCCGATGATGCTCAGAACTTCGCCTTTCTCGACCGACAGATCGATCCCTTGCAACACATGCAACGCGCCGTAATATTTATGCAGGCCGCTGATTGTAATCATTGTTCCCACCTTTCTTCGAGCCGCGCCGCGTAGCGCGAAATTGGATAAGACAGCGCGAAATAGAATGCGCCGGCGAGTGCGAGAATAAGCAGCGGTTGCTGGGTACGGGTGATCAGAATTTGCGATGCTTTGAGCAGTTCCACATAGCCAAGCACCGAGACCAGGGCGCTGTCCTTCATGACGCCCAGCGCCACGCCGACCCAGGCTGGAAAAACCGCCCGCATGCCAATCGGCATCACCACGTGGCGCAGATCCTGCCAGTAACTCATGCCAAGCGAGCGCGAGGCGCGGCGCATAGGAACGCCGACCGCTTCAAAGCCACCGCGCGCGACACTGGCGACCAGCGCGGCAGTGTAGATCGCCAGGATCACCACACCGGAGCCAAACGGGGCAAGGTTCAGACCGACCATTGGTGCGAAGTTATAAAACAGTACAAGCTGGATCAGCAGCGGCACGGAACGGAACACGTCGAGCACGGGGCCCAGGGTCAGTGTGGCCAGAAGCTTGCCTTCAAACAGCAGCCAGCCAAAGATCACGCCCATACCCGTTCCAATTGAGATCGCGATAACCGAAATCCACAGGGTGCGCAGCGCGGCTTCGCCAAGAAAGAGGAAGTCCCTGGGACCAAAGCCACTAAAAAAACTGAGAGTGTCGTTCATTTGACGTCCTCCTTAGTAGCGGAACAGGCGTCTGGCGATCAGATGCGCTGCCCCGAGGAATATTTTGACGATCACGTAGTAGATCACAGCTGTGACGGAGAAATACTCAAAGATCCGGAAGGTGGTGGAGGCCAGGGCCTGGGTCTCGCCTGACAATTCGCGGAAACCCACCAGCATGCCCAGTGACGACATCAACACCGCCCACACCATTTGGTTGGTCATCGGGTAATAGACAATTCTCAGAACCTGAGGGATCACGATGCGCAGATAGGCCTGGGGCGCGGTCATGCCCAAAGATCTTGCGGCCCGGATCTGGGTCTCGGGAATGGCCTGCAAACCGCCGCGGAAGTTTTCAGCCAGATAGCCCGCGTTGTTAAAGGTAAGCCCGGCCAGAACGATGGTATAAGGTGACAGATACAGGCCTAAGGCACCAAGGCCAAAGGCAAAGAAGAACAGTTGTATCAGGGCCGGCGTATTGCGTGCGACCTCAATCCAGGTGGTGGCAAACCAGCGCAATGGGCCCCTGACATGCAGGCGGATCAGCGCCAGCGCCATGCCAATGCAAATCCCAAGCAACATCGACAACACCGCCACCTGCAGCGTCAACATACCAGCTTCAAGCAAGCCTGGAAGATTGTTAAAAACAGGTTTCCAGTGGAAATTGTAGTTCATGAAGAGCCCTCCGTCTCCCTTGCCCGAAGGCAAGGGAGGGCAGTTGCGATCTGGGTCAGTACATTACACCCGGGATGCGCAGTTCAGGGGCGTCGCCACCGACAAAATTGTCCCAAAGTTCCGCGTAGCGGCCGGAGCGGACCTGATGGGTGACAAACAGATTCAGGTAGTTCAGCCAGGTCACGTCTTCACGCGGGCCCACAACAGAGGTGTAATCCGTAGTCCAGGGCATGCGCGGACCTGGGATCAGGCTGTCATATTGCGAGGTGATCGGAGCCACCGCAGTGTTGGTGGTGATGCCCACATCGGCCCGGCCCTGCGCCACTGCCAGAAACACTTCGTTTTCGGACTGATAGCTCTGGTACAGGTCTTCGGTGCCCCATTCTTTGGCGTATTTCAGGAATTCCTGCTCGGGCACAGTGCCAACCGCAGCCGCAACACGTTTGCCTCTGAGATCTTCAAATGTTTCGATCCCGGTGTCTTTTCCGACCACGCCCTGGGCGTAATAGATCGCGTAAGGAATAGAGAAACCAACGGTTCTGGCACGCGCCAGAGAATCTGATGTGCCACCAAAGACCACGTCAGCGCGCCCGGTGACGATCACCGGCAGGCGCTCGGCCCAGGTCAGAGCCAGAATTTCAAAATCGACTTCCAGCGCCGCGGCGAGATCTTTGCAATATTCAACATCAAAACCTGCGGGCTCGTTGTTGGCATCCCGGTATCCGATCGGCGGAAAGTCCAACACCACACCACAGCGCAGCACACCTGCATCAATGACGTCGTCAAGCGTGTCTGCAGCCACCGGCGCGGCGGTTGTCAAAGCAAGTGCACCAATCGCGATAAATTTCTTCAGCATGAAAATCCCTCCCTGGATTTAAGTCGAATCGTTTCGACCTTGGTGACATTTAATATTATATATTGGATCCAATTTGCAATATGAAATATATTGAACTTCAAGTCCGCTGCGCCAGCCGATATAGTGACAGTCCAACAGGAGACTGAAATGAAACTGGAATCCGTCGATATATCTCAAACGGCATCTGCATCTGCGATCGTCTTTGAGGCGCTGAAGAGGGCCATTATCAAGGGCGAGCTGAAAGATGGCGAGCCGTTGCGCCAGGATGAAATCGCACGATTGTTCAATACAAGCCGTATTCCGGTGCGCGAAGCTATCTCGCGTCTGCAAGAACAGGGCCTGGTGAAATCGCAACGCTATAAAGGCGCTGTTGTGGCGGGGATCGCTCCGGAAGAAGTCAGCGAAATCTTTGATTTCCGGGCTCTTCTGGAAGGCCACGTTATCGAACAGGCTGTGCCCAGAATGTCGAAAGAGACGCTGTCAGCCGCCCGGAGCTATTGTGAAGAGTTTGTGGCTTCCTCAGATCCGATGGAATGGGGCGACCTGAACCGGAAGTTCCACAGCGCATTATATCAGGCCAGCGGATTGTCCTACCACAACGGGGTGGTCAATGCCGCGCTGGACCGCGTAGATCGTTATCTGCGCGCGCAGCTGACATTAACTGATGGGATGGAACGGGCGAACATTGAACATATGGGCATTTTGGAAGCCTGTGAAAAACAGGACGCAAAAATGGCCTGCGACAGGACACGGCAACATATTCTTGGCGCCAAGAACACTCTCATCAACCACCTGAAGTCCAAATAGAAACTCAATTACCGACGGAACGAAGAAGCGCTTCCGACCAGCTGCAATCGCCGGAAAGATTGCGTTTTCGCTTCAAAGGAACAATGGCCCGATCTTTCCGATAGGATGTGGCAATGCTGGTTTGATGCAGACAAGGTGTATGCCAGGGCCATCGCAATGCCCGTGGAACTTGCATTGGCAATTCTTGGTCGGTGCCCGTATCGAGCATGTAAATACGAAACGGGATGGTCTGGCGAACGCTGGTGGTCAGCACCAGAAAGATGGCGGCGATCCAAATTCGCAGATCCGGTTGGCCGCGTGCAATGGAGTTTTCGCAGCAAACGTGACCTGGAGACGACATTTCCGCGCTGCACACTGCCAGGGCCAGGGCCCCGTAGAGCGCCCATGGTATTGGCGTAGCTCTTACGCTGCCGCAGCGTGGACAGTACGACAGGAAGGCCAGCCCATTTCTTAGAGGAAGATACGCGCAAACCCTGGACAGAGTTCTCTTTAGCCGCGCACTTTGGCAACGCAATAAAGATTTTGTGTCAGAAAATCCCGGTCCTCCAGATATGGGTAGCGGTGGCGGATCCGGTCGGTCAGCCGCTCTGAGCCGGTTTGCGGGCGCGAAGCGATCTCCTCTGCGATTTCAATATCGAAGTGTTGCCGGGTAATTTCTATCAGTTCATCCAGCCGCAGCCGGTTCAACCCGCGGGCAATATAATGTGCGGGATCGGGTTCGTATTCAACATGGCCCCAGTCTGTCATTTCCAGTTGCCCTGGATTACTCATATCAAGGGCGCTGACCGTTTTTGGCGGCAAATGATGACCATTCCAGGAATAAAAATTGTGGTGATTGTAAAGCAATACGCCACCTTTGCGCAGGCGCAGCGCAATATCAGCGAAGATCTCTTCAATCCCGTGCAGATGCTCAGTGACATTATGCAAAACGGCGATGTCAAACTGTCTGGACAGGCCATAGTCACCGATGGGCATCGGAGACACGGTCCAGGGTTCTATGCGGGCCTTGATGTCATTGGGCGTCCAGCCGAATGGCATCTTGTTGACGGCAGTCAGGTTCTTAACCCTGTCCATGTCCGGTTTGATGATCGGATCCATTCCGACATAGGATTTGGCGCCGGCCGTCAGGTATCCAAGCCCGTGCAGACCCGGTCCGCAGCCAACATCCAGAACGTCTTTTCCACGGACCAGATCGCGTACTTTGCTTGCCCAGCCCATATATCCAAACTGAAAGGCCTGGTTCAGGATTTCCGGTGAAAACGCAGTCCCGCGCCAGCTCTTGTCTGCATTGTTCAGCCAGAATGCCCGTAGGCTAAGCGCCGCGCTTTTGTGAAAATGCGTAGGGGGTTTTCGATACGACCATTTGTCATTGTGAACAGCAACCATTTCAGAAAATGTTCCCAATTTCCCGCGGTCCACCTCTGATGTGCTCAGCTCCGTCTCCAAGTTTTCCCAGATTTTAAGATGAGCCGGATCCGGCTGTAAAACTGACAATTTCCCGTAGGCCTGCTGCCACGCGCCGCTTTCAACCAGATCGGCAATTCCGACCAACAGGAAGGGAGCCGGATCGACCATTCCCCTGAAGCCGTTCAGAAACTCGCTGCTGGTATCGGCCGCCAAAGGCACGCGCGATAAATCTGCAATATTTACCCCGGGCGTTAGAGCTATCGCTTTGTTCTTGCCTGTGACGGAGCTGGGCAGGATTTCGAAAACCTTGGCATACAGCAAATTATTAATATAGCTCACCATCTTATGAAACTTCGGGTTGGCGCCGTTTATGACAATCAAACGCGCGTCCGGTTTCAGGGAAAGTGAAAATATCTCCAGACACTCCTGCAGCGTCTCTGCTGATTTCGGAGAATCCACGACGCATAAATCAATCGATGCGCCTTCCCACTGACAATCAGCAAAATTCGACTTGTGGGTCGTGACCTCCAACCCGCGCGCCTTCAGGATATTCTTGTACAAATCTTCAAAACTATCACCCGGCGCCAGAACACCGGGCGCCCGGCGATCATGATCTTTGGTCCAGACAAAATTGTCGATGGCGTGAAGTTTTGCTCTGCCGGCAATCTCAGCGCTCAGCGCCCCCATCCAGGGGCCCAGTTCAACTGCGACGGCATCTGGCAGCAGTTCTTGTGCGAAGTTTCGGACAAACTCCACGTCGATATCGCTAACCATGCGTGGCAGGGCCTGGCGGCTATCGAGGTGTTGACTATTGCCGAATCGGGATGTGCTCGACATATTTTTCCCACCAACATTTGTTTAAAGATTGGGCTCTATTGGAACACGATAACGAACTGTTTCTGAGCGGACAAGTCCGCAGCGAGATCGCTTCACTCTGTTCTACAGGCGAATACCTGGCGGCGTATCTTCGGCTGAAAGACTCTGAACTTGCACCGGAAACCAATCCGGGACCATGGGAATATCTTGCGCGGATGTGCATGGATGCCGGGCTGGGGCAACTGGCGCACACCCTGCGTCGCGCCCTGTGGGAAGCAGGTGTGCGAACCGGAGAAGTTGCAATCGGAGAAGCCAGCCGCGCGCTGAAATTCAACCGCCCGTCATTCGCAACCTATTTCATCGAAGAGGTTTTTGGTGAGATCCCCGAGGACGTGGAGGCGCGGATTTTACTCGCCCGGTCCAAGGCAAAGTCAGACCCGGCAGGTGCACACGCGCTTCTGAGGGATATGGCTTTTGACGATGTGGACAAAGCAATTCTCGCGATTGACCTGCTGCGCGAAGCAGATGAACTGGTGGTCGCAGAAGAATATTTTACAAAAGCCAACCGGATGTTCCCCGACGAACCGCGGATATTTACGCGCGGGGCACGCATTCGAGAGAGCCTTTCTGACTGGGACGGCGCCATCGAATTATGGACCCGCGTCGCAGAATTTTCCGAGGACAACCGGTCACGCGCCAAAAGCGAAATGGTGCGCCTGAATTTGAGAATGGAGCGCGTCAGCTCTGCGCTGGCGAATGCGGCAGAACACGCGGCAATGCAGGCGCCACTGATTGAGCGGCTGCAAATTGCGCATGCCCTGGAACAGGAGGAACTCTATAGCGCTCTGCTGGCGAATGCAGCGCGTCAGGAACTGTCCGGAGGCGCTGCTTCCACAGATTGGCCACGGATTGCCCAAATTCTGTTGGATCAGGGGCGGATCGGACTTCTTTTCTGGCTGAATGCCCGCACGATCCCAATCGGAAACCTTGCCATAAGCATTCTGGTCTCCGTCAAACCCAACAGGAAATCTCTGGCTCTGGCCGGAGGCACGGTTCACCAGGCAGCAAAACTGCGCAGCCCGGATTTCTTGTTTCCGCTTGATCAGTTTTTTGACGACGCGCCGATACCGGGAGGCCGGCAATCGTTTGATCCGAAAAGCGGAACGGTGCTGCTGGTGAACAGCACTTTGGCGGCCGGAGGCGCGGAACGTCAGCTGGTTATTCTGGTGTCCGCGCTGCTGAAAGCGGGCCTGTCAAAGAACCAAATCCACGTCGCATTGTTCTCCGCCGCCAAAGATCGCGGTCATGCCCATTTCCTTGAACAACTGCAGGACCTCGGAGTAAATGTCATTGTTATGCGGCAGTACCAGGCGCTGAATACTCCGTTCCCGGAAGCTCTTCGCGGCCCGCTCTCGGTTTTGCCAACACCGCTGCGAAATGATGTTGGTTCGTTGTGGCAGTTGGCAACCGAAATCCGGCCGGAAG
>NZ_QOLB01000136.1 GCF_003333265.1 Candidatus Halocynthiibacter alkanivorans | reverse complement strand
GTGTGCCCCCGGTTTTGTCGTGGCGATAGCGGCTTGTTCTGTTGGACCGGGAGGGGTATTTGGGGGGTAATCTTATTTGCAGGAGACAGGGCTCATGGCCAAACTTGTCACAATTTACGGCGGCTCTGGTTTCGTTGGCCGCTATATTGCGCGGCGTCTGGCCAAAGATGGCTGGCGTATCCGGGTGGCGGTGCGCCGCCCCAATGAAGCGATGCATGTCAAAACCTATGGCGGTGTGGGCCAGGTCGAGCCGGTGTTCTGCAACATACGCGATGACGCCTCGGTGCGTTCGGTGATGCAGGGCGCTGATGCGGTGATCAACTGTGTTGGTATCCTGGCGCAATCCGGCGCCAACAGTTTTGAAGCCGTGCAGCAACACGGCGCAGAGCGCATCGCGCGCATTGCGACAGAACTAAGTGTCGCCAGGCTGGTGCACCTGTCGGCCATCGGTGCATCCAAAGACGGGCTGAGCGAATATTCCCAGACCAAGGGGCACGGCGAAGACGGGGTTCTGTCTCAGTTTCCAGCTGCGGTCATTCTGCGCCCCTCGGTGATATTTGGCGCCGAAGATCAGTTTTTTAACAAGTTTGGCAAAATGGCAGCGGGCCTGCCGGTGGTGAATATTGCCGGTGGCAACACCCGGTTCCAGCCGGTCTATGTGGATGATGTGGCCAAAGCGGCGGCTCTGGCTGTCTCCGGAGGCGCTGCGTCCGGTATTTATGAGCTGGGCGGCCCGGAGGTGAAAACCCTGCGAGCGCTGATCGCCGATATGCTGACCATCATTCACCGGCGCCGTCTGGTGGTGAATCTGCCGTTCTTTGCTGCGCGTATCGCGGCAACCATGCTTGATTTCGCTTCCGCCATGACCATGGGCATGTTGCCCAACAAGATCCTGACCCGCGATCAGCTCAAGGGATTGCGCAGCGACAGTGTTGTCGGCGCCGATGCCAAAGGCTTTGCAGACCTGGGCATCAACCCGATGCCGATGGAACTGATCCTGACGGATTACCTGTGGTGCTACCGCCCCTCAGGTCAGTTTGATGAGATCAAAGACTCGGCCAAAAATCTGCGCAGACACTGATCAGCTATAGGCGTAGATTAACAGCACCACGCCCAGAATGATCCGGTAGATCACATAGGGCGTGAAGCTGACGGATTTGAGCAGGCGCATCATAACTGAAAGCGCCAGCAGCGCGGCGACAAAGGCAAAGACGGCGGCAATGGCGCCGTCTTTTGCCGTTTGCAGATTGGCTTCTGCCGCGACTTCGATCCCCAGCAGCACGCCCGAGGCCAGGATGGTCGGGATCGACATCAACATCGCGATTTTGGCGCCGTCGGTGCGGTTGTAGCCCAGCATTCGCGCTGCAGTGATGGTGATGCCGGAGCGCGACGTGCCCGGGATCAGCGCCACCGCCTGCCAGAGCCCCATGATGATGGCGTCTTTCAATGACCAGTCGCGGTCGGTTTTTGCAGTGCCGCCTTTCTGGTCTGCCACATAGAGCACCAGGCCAAACAGCAGCATGGTCCAGCCGATCACTTTGACCGAGCGCATCATATCGCTGAGCCCGGTGGCATTCAGGATAAATCCGATGATTATGACCGGGATGGTGGCGATGATCAGCAGGAACGCCAGCCGGGCGCCCGGGGTATCAAACTTGCCGCGCAGCAGCCGGGGCAGGCCGCCGAGCGCCATAAATACGTCCTTGCGGAAAAACAGCACGATGGCGACCAGGGTGCCGATATGCACCGCAACATCCAGTGCCTGGCCCTGGTCGGGCATGCCGGTCAATACCGGGACCAGAATCAGATGCGCTGAGGACGAGACCGGCAGGAATTCGGTAATCCCCTGAACGAACGCAAGAATGAACAAGTAAAAAAGTGACACTGCGCGGGCTCCTCTGGAATTCATCGGAAAACTATAGTGTTGATTATGCAGTGAAAAGCCTAAAGTGAGTCAGTATTGCTGCCATTAAAGTCGCGAAAAGGCAGGTGTCGAGGGCTGGTCAGGTGAAATAAAAACGCATATAGGTCAGTTACACTGCCTTTTAATCTGGCGCGTGATCGTTTTAAAAGAAGCTAACAGCGAAATCAGGGAGTCGAGCCATGGCGAAGCAGCCTATGCTAAAATTTGTATCTGTCGAGCGGGATATGCCTCTTAAACGGGATGCGGATCAGCGCAGCACCGACTTCCACGAAATCTATGCTGCGTTTGCGGCGGAAAAGGCGGCGGAACAGTCCAGCCGCTGCAGCCAGTGTGGGGTGCCGTATTGTCAGAACCACTGTCCGCTGCACAACAATATCCCGGACTGGCTGAACCTGACCGCCACCGGGCGTCTGAAAGAGGCCTATGAGATCAGCCAGGCCACCAATGCTTTCCCCGAGATCTGTGGCCGCATTTGCCCGCAGGACCGGCTGTGCGAAGGCAATTGTGTGATCGAGAAATCCGGCCATGGCACCGTGACCATTGGCGCTGTTGAGAAATACATCACCGACACGGCCTGGGAAAATGGTTGGGTCGAGGTGATCAAGCCGCTCAGCGAACGTGCTGAATCCGTAGGTATTATCGGTTCCGGCCCTGGTGGCCTGGCGGCGGCGGATCGTCTGCGCCGGGCTGGTTTTCAGGTCACCGTCTATGAGCGCAGTGACCGCGCTGGTGGCTTGCTGACCTATGGTATTCCGGGCTTTAAACTGGAAAAAGATGTGGTGATGCGCCGCATTGAGCAGCTGGAGAAATCCGGTGTCAACTTTGTACTGAACTGCAATGTGGGCAGCGATATCTCGTTCCAGCAGTTGCGCGACAAACATAATTCGGTGCTGGTGGCGACCGGTGTTTATAAGTCCCGCGATCTGGGCGGGCCCGGGTCCGGTGCCAAAGGTCTGGTCAAGGCGATCGACTATCTGACCGCCAGCAACCGGCAGGATTTTGGTGACACGGTTGCCGAGATTGAAAGCGGTGAGCTGAACGCGGCCGGTAAAAAAGTTGTGGTCATCGGCGGCGGTGATACCGCGATGGACTGTGTGCGCACCGCCATCCGCCAGGGCGCAACCTCGGTGAAATGCCTCTATCGCCGCGACCGCGCCAACATGCCGGGCTCCGTGCGTGAGACTCAGAACGCCGAAGAAGAAGGTGTTGAATTCGTGTGGCTTTCCTCGCCAAAAGGCTTTGCCGGCAATCCGGTCACCGGGGTGATGGTGCAGAAAATGCGCCTCGGCGCTCCAGATGTTTCCGGCCGTCAGCGCCCGGAAGTGATTGCCGGCGCCGATTACGTTGAAGAGGCGGATCTGGTGATCAAAGCGCTTGGTTTTGAAGCCGAAGACCTGCCGGCGCAATGGGATCAGCCCGAGCTGGAAGTCACCAACTGGGGTACGGTCAAGGCCGACTTCCTGACCCATGCCACCGAAATGGAAGGTGTCTATGCCTGCGGCGATATCCAGCGCGGTGCCAGCCTTGTGGTCTGGGCGATCCGTGACGGGCGCGAAGCGGCGGATGCGATGATCGAATACATGGCCGGAGCGGCAGCGCTGGCGGCTGAATAAAGGCTTAACCCGGCGGGGGTTTGTACAAATTGCACATAACAGCGCACGTTTTGTACAAACCCATACAATGTTCCGCCGGCGGGAAAATACGACAAAGGGCAGCACGACTGACCCTTTACGCAAATCAGAAGGCGCGGCACGTTTCGCGCAAATTCCAGACCGGGGCGGCCATGCCCCCCGCAATGCGGAGAGAATGATGACAAAATTTGATGCCAGCTGGGCTGCCAAACAAGAAGCCCGTCGCGAGTGGATGTCCAAAAACAGCCTGTACAAGGAAGATGACGAACATTCTTCCTGTGGTGTCGGGCTTGTGGTGTCGGTGGACGGCAAAAAAAGCCGCAAAGTGGTGCAAAACGGTATCGATGCGTTGAAAGCGATCTGGCACCGCGGTGCGGTGGATGCAGATGGCAAGACCGGCGACGGCGCCGGCATCCATGTGCAGATCCCGGTAAAGTTCTTTTACGACCAGGTTGAGCGCACCGGCCACACTCCGCGCAAAGATGAGCTGATCGCCGTCGGTCAGGTGTTCCTGCCCCGTACCGATTTTGGTGCCCAGGAGACCTGCCGGACCATCGTGGAAACCGAAGTTTTGCGCATGGGCTATTACATCTATGGCTGGCGCCATGTACCGGTGAAAATTGATTGTCTCGGCGAAAAAGCCAACGCCACCCGGCCGGAAATAGAGCAGATCCTGATCTCCAATTCCAAAGGGGTGGACGAGGACACCTTTGAGCGCGAGCTTTATGTGATCCGCCGTCGCATTGAAAAAGCCGCCATCGCCGCTGCAATCAACGGGCTGTATCTGGCGTCGCTGTCCTGTCGTTCCATCATCTACAAAGGCATGATGCTGGCGGAGCAGGTGGCCGAATTTTATCCGGATCTGATGGATGAGCGCTTTGAATCGGCTTTCGCGATCTATCACCAGCGTTATTCCACCAATACCTTCCCGCAGTGGTGGCTGGCACAGCCGTTCCGCATGCTGGCCCACAACGGTGAGATCAACACGCTCAAAGGCAACCTGAACTGGATGAAAAGCCACGAGATCCGCATGGCGTCATCGGCCTTTGGCGATCTGGCTGACGATATCAAACCGATCGTGGCCGGCGGGGCGTCTGATTCGGCGGCACTCGACAGTGTGTTTGAAGTTCTGGTGCGTGCCGGCCGTTCGGCGCCGATGGCAAAAATTATGATGGTGCCGGAAGCCTGGTCGCAGACCGCGACCAAACTGCCGCAGCCCTGGCTGGACATGTACGCCTATTGCAACTCGGTGATGGAGCCCTGGGATGGTCCCGCTGCACTGGCGATGACCGACGGGCGCTGGGTTTGCGCCGGGCTTGATCGCAGCGGCCTGCGTCCGATGCGCTATGTCATCACCAGTGACGGTCTGGTCATTGCCGGCTCTGAGGTGGGCATGGTGCCGACCGATGAAGCCACTGTGGTGGAAAAAGGCGCGCTGGGCCCGGGGCAGATGCTGGCGGTCGATATGCGCGAAGGCAAACTGTATCACGACGGCGAAATCAAAGACAAACTGGCCGCGTCGCAGCCGTTTGATGAATGGGTCGGCAAGATCAATGATCTCGATGGTTCGCTGTCGGGTCTTGTTGAAGCGCCGCTTTTCGCCGGGGCTGAACTGAAAAAACGTCAGATTGCCGCTGGTTATTCCATTGAAGAGCTGGAGCAGATCCTGGCGCCGATGGCCGAGGATGGCAAAGAGGTCCTGGCCTCCATGGGCGACGACACCCCCTCCGCGGTGCTGTCGGAAAAATACCGTCCACTCAGCCACTTCTTCCGTCAGAACTTCAGCCAGGTGACCAACCCGCCGATTGATGCGCTGCGCGAATACCGGGTGATGTCGCTGAGGACACGCTTTGGCAATCTGAAGAACGTGCTGGATGAAGACAGCAGCCAGACCGAGATTCTGGTGCTGAGCAGCCCGTTTGTCGGCAATACGCAGTTTGACGCGCTGGTGAAACAGTTCAACGCACCGATGGTGCAGATCGACTGTACCTTCCCGGCAGGCGCAGGCGAGGCAGCGCTGCAGGACGCACTGACGCGGGTCCGGGCCGAAGCGGAAGACGCGGTACGTTCCGGCGCTGGCCACATCATTCTGAGCGATCAGAATCAGAGTGAATCCAAAGTTGCGATGCCGATGATTTTGGCGACCAGCGCGGTGCATTCCTGGCTGACCCGCAACGGGCTGCGCACATTCTGCTCGCTCGGTGTACGTTCGGCGGAATGTTTGGACCCACATTATTTCGCGGTGCTGATCGGCTGCGGTGCCACCATTGTGAACGCCTATCTGGCCGAAGATTCGCTTGCTGACCGGATTGAACGCGGCCTGCTGGATTGTACGCTGACCGAAGCCGTGGCGCGCTATCGCGCCGCGATTGACGCTGGTCTGCTGAAAATCATGGGCAAAATGGGGATTTCGGTGATTTCCTCCTATCGTGGCGGTCTGAACTTTGAAGCCGTGGGCCTGTCGCGTGCCATGGTTGCGGAATTCTTCCCCGGCATGCATTCGCGCATCTCCGGCATTGGTGTCAGTGGCATTCAGATCAAACTGGAAGCGGTGCACGGGCGCGGCTGGCTGGGTCAGGACCGGGTGCTGCCGATCGGTGGTTTCTACAAATCGCGCAAATCGGGCGAATCCCATGCCTGGGAAGCGCAGTCGATGCATATGCTGCAATCGGCCTGTGACCGTGCCTCCTATGAGATGTGGAAACAGTATTCCGCCCGCATGCGGTCCAACCCGCCGATCCATCTGCGCGATCTTCTGGATATCAAACCGCTGAACAAATCAGTGCCGATTGAAGAGGTGGAAAGCATCACCTCGATCCGCAAACGCTTTGTCACCCCCGGCATGTCACTCGGCGCGCTGAGCCCGGAGGCGCATAAAACGCTGAACGTGGCGATGAACCGGATCGGCGCCAAATCGGATTCGGGCGAAGGCGGCGAAGATCCGGCGCATTTCCATCCTGAAGCCAATGGCGACAACCCGTCCGCCAAGATTAAACAGGTGGCGTCAGGCCGGTTCGGTGTCACCGCCGAATATCTTAACCAGTGTGAAGAGCTGGAAATTAAAGTGGCCCAGGGCGCCAAGCCCGGGGAAGGTGGGCAGCTGCCGGGGATGAAAGTCACCGACCTGATTGCGCGTCTGCGTCATTCGACCAAAGGCGTGACGCTGATTTCACCGCCGCCACACCACGACATCTATTCGATCGAAGATCTGGCGCAGCTGATCTACGACCTGAAACAGATCAACCCGCGCTGTAAAGTCACCGTGAAACTGGTGGCAGCGTCGGGTGTGGGCACTATTGCGGCCGGTGTGGCCAAGGCGGATGCCGATGTGATCCTGATCTCGGGTCACAATGGTGGCACTGGCGCCAGCCCGGCAACCTCGATCAAATACGCCGGCCTGCCATGGGAGATGGGCCTGACCGAGGCGCATCAAGTTCTGGCGATGAACAACCTGCGCGAGCGCATCACTCTGCGCACCGACGGTGGTCTTCGCACCGGGCGTGACATTGTGATGGCGGCGATGATGGGGGCCGAAGAATACGGCATCGGCACTGCGGCGCTGATCGCGATGGGTTGTATCATGGTGCGTCAGTGCCAATCCAACACCTGTCCGGTCGGGGTCTGTACTCAGGACGAAGCGCTGCGCGGCAAGTTCACCGGCTCGGCGGATAAAGTGGTCAACCTGATCACCTTCTATGCTCAGGAAGTGCGCGAAATCCTCGCCAGCATCGGTGCGCGTTCGATGGATGACATCATTGGCCGGGCCGATCTGCTGACCCAGGTCAGCCGGGGTTCTGCACATCTGGATGATCTCGACCTGAACCCGCTGCTGATCACCGTCGATGGTGCGGAAAAGATCGTTTACGACCGCTCCAAGCCGCGCAATGCAGTGCCCGATACGCTGGATGCGCAGATCGTCAAAGACGCGGCGCGTTTCCTTGAAGATGGCGAGAAAATGCAGCTGTCCTATGCGGTGCAGAACACGTTGCGCACCATTGGCACGCGGACCTCAAGTCACATCGTGCGCAAGTTCGGCATGAACAACAAATTGCAGGACGATCATCTGACGGTGAAACTGACCGGCTCTGCCGGCCAGTCGATGGGGGCGTTCGGGGTGCATGGTCTGAAGCTGGACGTGTCCGGCGACGCCAATGACTATGTGGGCAAAGGCCTGTCCGGTGCCACCATTGTGCTGCGTCCGCCAATGCACAGTCCGCTGGTGGCGGCCAAAAATACCATCATCGGCAATACGGTGCTGTATGGCGCCACTGCAGGCTATCTGTTTGCGGCCGGCCGTGCCGGTGAACGTTTTGCGGTGCGCAATTCGGGCGCCCATACGGTGATTGAGGGCTGTGGCTCCAACGGTTGTGAATATATGACCGGTGGTGTGGCGGTGATCCTTGGCTCTATTGGCGCCAACTTTGGTGCGGGTATGACCGGCGGCATGGCCTATCTTTACGATCCCGAAGGTGTGGCCGCGGACAATATCAACGGCGAGACCCTGGTCACCGGCGCGGTGGAAGTGGCGCATTGGCAGGCGCAGCTGAAGGGGCTGATTGAACGTCACCAGGCGGAAACCGGATCGGTCAAAGCGGCAGAGATCCTGCAATACTGGGACAGCGAAAAAGCGAATTTCGTGCAGATCTGCCCGATTGAGATGCTGAAACACCTGCCGGCGCCTCTGACGGAAGAGGTGGTCGCAGTTCCGGCGGAATAATCGCCGCCGCCGCATAAGCGGAATTAGCTGAACAAATGCAAAGGCCTGGATCCCCGGATCCGGGCCTTTGTTTTGCCGCAAAGTGGTTAAAGTTAACACCAGGTTAACGGCTAGTTTGCAATCCGGGCCAATGAGGACGGATGCGGTGGCGATTGAGTATACAGACCAGTTCTTTGTGATCGATCCCGGCGACCCGCCGGACGCGGGCACAGTGCTGAGCGTGTTTAAGACAGAAATAACCGACAGCAACGAAGACGGCGTGATCAACACCCGCGCCAACGCCGGGGACCTGGTCAATGGTGGCAGCGTCAGCAAAGTCTGGGTCGATGACACCATCACCGTCAATATTGCCGGCGTTGGCGATGTCACCATCACCGGGGTGACATTCTATATCGACGGCCAGGCGGCGCTGTTCACTCCGACGGACGGCACGGTGCTGCAGACCGCCACATTCGTCAGCGCGAGTTTTGTCACCAAATCCACCAAAATCAACGTCGGCGAATTTGGCCCGGCCTGTTTTACCCCGGGCACCTGGATTGATGTGCCGGGCGGGCAGCGCCTGATTGAGGCGCTGCAGCCCGGCGATCTGGTGATGACGCGTGACCACGGTGCCCAGCCCCTGTTGCAGATCAGCCGTCAGAGCGTGGCGGCCAGTGGCGTATTTGCGCCGGTACTTTTCGCGGCTGGCGCGCTGGGCAATGAGGTGGCGCTGCTGGTGTCGCAACAGCACCGCATGTTGATCACCGGCTGGCGGGCGCAGTTATATTACGGTGAAGACGAGGTGCTGGTGCCGGCGCTGCACCTGCTGAATGACCAGACAATCCGGCTGCGGCCTGG
The DNA here is from genome assembly GCF_003333265.1 of Candidatus Halocynthiibacter alkanivorans. Taxonomy (GTDB): domain Bacteria; phylum Pseudomonadota; class Alphaproteobacteria; order Rhodobacterales; family Rhodobacteraceae; genus Halocyntiibacter_A; species Halocyntiibacter_A alkanivorans. The sequence continues at coordinate 35,358 of NZ_QOLB01000136.1, read as the reverse complement.
CGGCCAGGTAGACTATATTCACCTGTTGTTTCAACGCCATGAGATCGTCACCGCCGCCGGTATCGACTCGGAAAGTTTTTATCCTGCCGAGGCAGACGCGCGTGCAGACCGGGCGGCGGCGGCAGAAATCCGGGCGCTGTTCCCGGACCTGGTCGCGGACCTGGCCGGGGGGCTGAACGAGGGATTGCGGCGTATGCCGCTGGTCCGTCCGCAGATCAAACGCTTTGAGGCGGCGCTGCTGGGCGCCTGACAAGGGTTTTCAGCCGCGGCCGCACTGCCTATACCGGACCTATGTCAAAAGCAAAAAAACCACGCAGTACCAAGGCTAAAACCACCGCGAAAACGGCGACCGGCAAGGCGCGCAAACGCAAGACCGGCGCGGCGGCACCTGGCCTCACGGCACGGTTGCGCCATGCCCCGCTTTTATTGCGGCGTTGGGCGTTGTTGATCGGCGGCGGGTTTGCCGCGCTGCTGCTGCTGGTGATCCTGCTTTATGCGGTGGTGAACCCGCCGCTGACGCCTTACATTTTTTCCGAATCGCGCCGTCTGGGCGGGGTGGAGCGCGAATGGGCACCGCTGGAGGAGATCGCACCAGAAATGCTGCTCTCCGTGGTGGCGGCGGAAGATGCCAATTTCTGCGAGCACTGGGGCTTTGACATGGGCGCGATCCGGGCGGCGATTGACGCCGGCAGCAACCGCGGCGCCTCGACCATTTCCCAGCAAGTGGTGAAAAACTTGTTCCTGTGGCAGGGCCGGTCCTGGCCACGCAAGGCGCTTGAATCGCTGCTGACGCCGGTGGTGGAGCTGGTCTGGAGCAAACGGCGCATTCTGGAGCTCTATCTGAACGTGGCCGAATTTGACGAAGGCGTGTTTGGGGTTGATGCCGCCGCCTGGCGTTATTTCCGCGTCGGGCCCCAGGATCTGAGCGCCGACCAGGCTGCGCGGCTGGCGGCGGTGCTGCCCAATCCTAAAGGCTGGTCGGCCTCCGCGACCAGCGCCGGCATGGCCAGACGTGCGGTCTTGATTGCCGACGGGGCGGCGACAATCCGAGCAGATGGCCGGGCCGCCTGTCTGGAGGATTGAATTGCCCGGCCTTTCGGCGCAATAGAGAAGGGCTGCGACATCTTACCAAAACATAAAGAGCGAACCATGATCCGTCTGTACCAGATCCCCCTGTCTCCCTTCTGCCGGAAAGTGCGCCTCAGCCTTGCCGAAAAACGTCTTGAAGTTGAGCTGGTTGAGGAACGCTATTGGGAGAAGACGCCGGATTTCCTCAACCGCAACCCGGCTGGCAAAGTACCGGTGCTGCGCATGGACGGCATGGTGCTCAGCGAAAGCGCCGCGATCTGCGAATTTATCGAGGAAAAACACCCGGAACCGGCGCTGATGCCGCGCGATGCGGAGGGCCGGTTTGAGGTGCGCCGCCTGGTCAGCTGGTTTGACGACAAATTCCACCATGAGGTGACCTCAAAACTGCTGTATGAGCGGGTGAACAAAAAGCTGAGCGGCGCCGGGTATCCCGATTCCGGAAATGTAAAAGCCGGGGCGCGGGCGATCAAGTTTCACCTCGATTATATGGGATGGTTGCTGGATCAGCGCCGCTGGCTGGCGGGCGACAGCATGACGCTGGCGGATTTTGCCGCTGCGGCGCATCTCTCGGCGCTGGACTATATTTCGGACGTGGACTGGAACCGGCACGCCAGTGTCAAAGACTGGTACGCCAAGATCAAATCGCGCCCGGCGTTCCGCTCGTTGCTGGCCGATAACATTCCGGGTTTCCCGCAGCCGGCCCATTACGCCGATCTGGATTTTTGATTCGATCGCCACGGCGGCGCTTTGGCGCCGTACAGTGGCGGCTGGTGTCTGCCCGATGTATCCTGGGCGGGAAAGTGCCGGCGCAGCCGGCAGAGGTGAGACGTGGCTGACGATCTGAAATCAAAACTGGTGGCAAAGGCGCTGGAAGAAGGCTTTTCCGCCTGTCGCATTACCGGCCCGGATGCGGTGCCCCAGATTGCGGCGCGGTTGCAGCACTATGTTGATGACGGGCGCCATGGACAGATGAGCTGGATGGGCGAACGCATGGGCTGGCGCGGCGATCCGGCGGCGCTTTGGCCTGAGGCGAAGTCGGTGATTATGCTGGCGGAATCCTATACACCACAGCACGATCCGATGGCGGTGATTGCGCGGCCGGACCGGGGTGCGATTTCGGTCTATGCCCAGAACCGCGATTATCATGACATCGTGAAAAAACGGCTCAAACGCGTCGGGCGCTGGTTGCTGGAGCAGCAGACGGAGGCGGGCATCAAAGTCTTTGTCGACACCGCGCCGGTGATGGAAAAACCGCTGGGCGAAGCGGCGGGGCTGGGTTGGCAGGGCAAACATACCAACCTGCTGGGTCGCGAGCTTGGCTCCTGGTTCTTTCTGGGCGCGATATTCACCACCATTGAATTGCCGCGTGACGGTCTTGCCCAGGGCGGTTGTGGCAGCTGCACCGCCTGTCTCGATGCCTGTCCTACAGATGCGTTTCCAGCGCCCTATCAGCTGGATGCGCGGCGCTGCATTTCTTATCTGACCATTGAACATCACGGCCCGGTGGATCTTGAGCTGCGCGAGAAGATGGGCAACCGGATCTATGGTTGCGATGATTGCCTGGCCGCCTGCCCGTGGAACAAATTTGCGTCTGAGGCGCGCGAGATGCGGTATGCCGCGCGCGAGGATCTGCTGGCGCCGAAATTGTCGGAGCTGGCGCAGCTGGATGATGCGGCGTTCCGGGCGCTGTTTTCCGGCTCGCCGATCAAACGCGTCGGGCGGGACCGCTTTGTGCGCAATGTGCTCTATGCGATCGGCAATTCCGGGGACGTACGCCTGCGCGAGGTGGCGCAGGGCTTGTGTGAAGATGCGGACGGGACCGTGTCTGAGGCGGCGCGCTGGGCGGTGTCCCGGCTGTGAATGCGGCGGTGGATCTGGTGGTGGATCTGGCGGGGAGCGCAGCTGCTGTACCCGCGCTGCTGGCCTGGCTGCTGTTCTGGGGCGTGCTGACCTTTCTGGTATTTTCCTGGGACAAATTCTGCGCCCGGCGCGGCTGGCGGCGGGTCTCAGAAGCCAGGCTGCTGTGGCTGGCCGTGGTGGGCGGTATTGCCGGCGCCAAATATGGCCAGCGCCGGCTGCGGCATAAAACCTACAAACAGCCCTTTGGCCGTCGTCTGAATCAGATTGCTGCTTTCTGGGGTCTGGCACTGGGTCTGTGGGCGCTGAACTTTCTGTTTCCAGATCTCGCCGGGGCGGCTATGCCGGGGCAGTGACCCAATCCAAAGCCCGGAAGGCAATAAGATGAATCCGCTGCAAGGTATCCTGTTGAAAATCGGTTCGGTCACCATGTTCGTGACCATGGCCGCGATGATCAAAGCGGCGGCGGCGGAGGGTGTGCCGGCGGGTGAAGCGGTGTTTTTCCGCTCAATCCTGGCGCTGCCGGTGATTTTTGCCTGGCTGGTGCTGCGCGGCGATCTGCGGGAGGGTGTGAAAACAGTCCATCCGATGGGGCATTTCTGGCGCGGCCTCGTGGGCACCAGCGCGATGATGCTGATGTTTGCCGGCCTCGGTCTGCTGCCTTTGCCCGAAGCCACCGCCATCGGTTATGCGGCGCCGATCCTGGTGGTGATTTTTGCGGCGATGTTCCTTGGCGAAGAGGTGCGTGCGTTCCGGCTGTCAGCGGTGGCGCTGGGGCTCATCGGGGTGCTGGTGGTGCTGCAGCCGCGGATGCAGGATCTGAGCGCCGGGGTGGAATATTCCGAGGCCTTTGGTGCCATGCTGATCCTCGCCGGAGCGTTTTGTGCGGCGCTGGCCCAGGTGTTTATCCGCAAGATGGTGCAAGTGGAACGCACCGCCTCCATCGTGTTCTGGTTTTCGGTGACCGCGTCGCTGTTGTCGCTGCTGACCCTGCCCTGGGGCTGGGTGATACCGGGGCCAAAAGTGGCGCTGTTGCTGGGCCTGTCGGGGCTCTGTGGCGGCATCGGGCAGATCCTGCTGACCTCCAGCTACCGCTTTGCCGATGCCAGCGTGATCGCGCCGTTTGAATACAGCTCGATGCTGCTGGCGCTGATCTATGGGTATGCGTTTTTTGACGAGGTGCCGAGCGGGCAGATGCTGGGCGGCGCGGCGATTGTCATCTCGGCCGGGGTGCTGATTATCTGGCGCGAACGGCGGCTGGGGCTGGAGCGGGACAAGCAGCGCAAAGTGATGACACCGCAAGGTTAAACGCGCCGGACCCGTCACTGCAGGCCGGTCACCGCGCGTCCGTCGCGCAACCACTGGGGGGCGGAGACCGGGCACTGACCGGGCGTCTGGAAACGTGAGGCAAACCGTCCGGCAAGCTCAGACAATTGGCCGGTGCGGGTGTGTCGCTCCGGCGCGGGCGTGGCAGGCTGTGCAGCGCCCGGCACCGGCTGCGGGGACGTTCTCAGGACCGCGTCAACGCCGTAATCAGCGGCCGGCGCTCAGTCGAAAGCGGCAATGCGCTGGCGCAGATCCCGATCGGCTTCGATCTGAAATGCGGCGGCGGCGGCTTTGATGCCGCTGGCAAGATTGTTGGGCGAATAGGGCCCGATGCGGCTGGCGCCGGCGACATAGGTCACCTGGGGTGCTTTCAACCCATATTCTTCGCTGTAAACAAAACGCGCACCGGTGCCATACATGCTGAACGAATTGCGCAGCATCTGTTCAAATTCTTCCCGGGGCATGCGCAGCGTGGCGCCGATTGGCAGCACCACTTCCACCGTCAACCCGGGTCCGCCGGTTTCGCCGCGGTATTCCGTGAGCGACTCTTTTGTCAGGCTGAGCGGGCGGAAGTCGGGGTTTTTGGTAATATAGTAGAGTGCCATCGTGATCAAAGCCGGACCCAAAACCAGGGTCAGGGCCACACCAGCTATTATTGTATCACGCCGTTTCATTTTCGCCCCCGTGTGTTCCACGCATTACAATCACGAATGTGGGTTAAATGGCGATTGAAAATCAATGCGGCGACCCGGCTTATTGCGGAGGGTTTGATGCGAATTTTCGCGATTTTCCGCAAAAAGCGGGTGCATTGGGGCGCGGGGCTGGAAACGAATCTGATTTGCAGGCATTCTGGTGCCCCGTATCACAGGAGGAGCTTATGAGCCGCCACCCCGTTGATCATGAAAAAGACAGCGCCGAGACCCGCGTCAAACCCTATGCCAAAGTCATCCGCTCTACCGGGCCGGAAGGCAGCCACCCGGCCTCTCAGGTGTTGATGAAACGCGACCACAGCCGCGCTGGCCCCAGCGCCCGCGTGGCCAATTATCTGCGCATAGACCGCGATTCTGAACATTAAAAAGGCCGGACGCTGGTTGCGCCCGGCCTCATGTGACAGCAGTGTCTGTTGCGCTCAGAGCCGCACCAGTTTCTCGTAAGAGTCTGAAATGTCACGCGCCATGGCACCAACTTCAAAGTTGTAATCGCCGATCTGCCCCACCGGGGTGACTTCAGCTGCGGTGCCGGTCAGCCAGCATTGCTCAAAGCCTTCCAGCTCCTCTGGCATGATGTGGCGCTCGGTGACTTTGATGCCTTTTTCTTTCAGCATCCCGATCACGGTCTGCCGCGTCAGCCCGTTGAGGAAACAATCCGCCAGCGGTGTGTGCACTTCGCCGTCTTTGACAAAGAACATATTGGCGCCAGTGGCCTCGGCAACATAGCCGCGATAGTCAAACATCATCGCATCCGAACAGCCTTTGGCTTCGGCCGCGTGTTTGGACATGGTGCAGATCATATAGAGACCGGCCGCCTTGGCTTCACAGGGGATGGTCTCCGGGCTCGGGCGTTTCCACTTGGAAATGTCCAGTTTGGCGCCCTTGGTTTTGGCATCGCCATAGTAGTTGCCCCATTCCCAGGCGGAAACCGCCATGCGCACCGGGTTGCGGGCCGAAGCGACCCCCATGTCTTCGCCGGCACCGCGCCAGGCCAGAACCCGGATATAGGCGTCGGTCAGACCATTGGCGGCCATCACTGCGGCTTTGGCGGCTTCAATCTCATCAACACTCTGGCTGATTGGCATGTCGATCAGGGCGCCGGAGCGGATCAGTCGCTCCGAATGCAGCCGGGATTTGAAAATCTTGCCATTGTAGGCGCGTTCGCCTTCAAACACCGAGGACGCGTAATGCATCGCATGGCTGAGGATATGCACATTGGCATCGCGCCAGTCGACAAGCGTGCCGTCCATCCAGATTTTGCCGTCGCGGTCATCATATGAGCCGGCCATGTTGCATCCTTTCCTGTGGTTCCCGGGGTGGGTTTTTTCGAATGTTGCGCCAATTCAGTCCGAAGCGGGTATAAAGTTGCGCAGAATATGCTTTTCGCTAACAATTGATTCTTGGAATGTCAACAAGGCTGACTTAAACTGGGGGTCTGTAACATGAATTGTGAACCAGGGGACTGAAATGACAGAACACAGTGGCGGTGGCCGTGCGGGTGGAGAAAGTCTTTTATTCCTGACAGATGAACAGCTGCGCAAAGGCATAGAAGCGATGTTTTTCGCCTATCGCGGCTTCACGGCGGATCCTGACCGGATTCTGGATGAGCAGGGCTACGGGCGGGCACATCACCGGGCGCTGCATTTTATCAACCGGGCGCCGGGCAATACGGTGAACAATCTGCTGTCGATTCTCGGGGTGACCAAGCAGTCGCTGAACCGGGTGTTGCGCACTCTGATCGCCGACGGGCTGGTCGAAAGCCGCGTCGGCACTCAGGACAAGCGTGAACGCCATCTTTATCTGACCGAAATCGGTGTTGCACTCGAGCATCAGCTGTCAGACGCGCAGCGGGTGCGGATGCGTGCCGCCTACCGCACCGTGGGCCCCCAGGCAGTTTCCGGCTTCCGCCAGGTGCTGGAAGCGATGATGGACCCTGAACTGCGCCGCAAATTCAACGCGGCCCGGGAGAGCCGTAAATGATTGCCCAGTCCGAATTCCATCTGATGATCGTGGATGATGATGAGCGCATCCGCAGCCTGTTGCAGAAATATCTGATCCGTCAGGGGTTTTATGTCTCGGCGGCGCGGGATGCGGCCCATGCTCGGCGACTGCTTGACGGGCTCGAATTTGATCTCATTGTGATGGATGTGATGATGCCGGGCGAAGACGGTATCGCGCTGACCCGGTCGCTGCGTGAGACCCTGAGCACGCCGATCCTGCTGTTGACCGCGCGGGGTGAGACCGAAGACCGCATTCGCGGCCTCGAGGCCGGGGCGGATGATTATATCGCCAAACCGTTTGAACCACGCGAATTGCTGCTGCGCATCAACGCGGTTTTGCGCCGGGTGCCGGTGACGGATGCCAGCGCCCGGCGACCCAAACATCTGCAGCTCGGTCCAGTGCGCTATGACGTGGAGCGCGGTGAATTGTGGCACGGGGATCAGCTGGTGCGGCTGACCGCCACTGAAAGCCAGCTGATGCAGATTTTTTCGGCCTGTCCCGGCGAGCCTGTCAGCCGCAGCGCCCTGGTGGAAAAATTGGGCCGGGACACCGGTGGCGCGCAGGAACGGGCGGTGGATGTGCAGATCACCCGGTTGCGGCGCAAGCTTGAAGCCGACAGCAAACAGCCGCGCTATCTGCAGACCGTGCGGGGGGCCGGTTATATGCTGGCACCGGACTGAGCGCCGGACTGAGCGCCGGACCGTGTGCCGGGCCGTGAGCCGAACCGGGTGCCGGCTGAGTACAATATCGCCAGCCAGGCGTGTGTGCCGCCTCCCGTCCAGGCCGGCACCGGGTGGCCCGCAATACGCAGGGCAGCCGGGCCAACGAAGCAGGTGGCGGCGGCACACGGTCTCGACACTGGCGGGTGGATATGGTTTGACTGCCTGGATCACAGACAAAGGGATGCCCCAATGAGCGAAACACCCGTATCGGAAATGAGTTTTGAGCAGGCGATGGCCGAGCTGGAGCGTGTGGTCGGGCAGCTGGAGCGTGGCGATGTGCCGCTTGAAGATTCGATCAAGCTCTATGAGCGCGGTGCTGAGCTGAAAGCCCGCTGCGAGACCCGGCTGAAAGAAGCCGAGGAAAAGGTTGCCAAAATCACCCTGGACCCCAATGGTCAGCCCCGGGGCACCACCCCTGTTGAAGGGCTGTAATGTTTTCTGAGCGACTGAAAACCTGCGCAGATCTGAGCGAGGCCTGTATCCGCGATGCAGTCCCTGCGGGTGTGTTGCCGGTGCTGGAGGGCATGCGCTACGCCACGTCGGGCGGCAAAAGGCTGCGCGCGTTTCTGGTGATGGAATCTGCCGCGCTGCACGATGTGCCGGACCATCAGTCGGTCTTTGCCGCAGCGGCGGTGGAAGCGTTGCACGCCTATTCGCTGGTGCATGACGATCTGCCCTGTATGGACGACGATGATCTGCGCCGCGGCCTGCCCACGGTGCATGTGCAATGGGACGAGGCCACCGCCGTGCTGGTCGGGGATGCGCTGCAGACGCTGGCGTTTGACCTGCTGACCCGGCGTGAGCTGCATGCGGATACCGCCGTGCGGCTTGATCTGGTGGCGGCCCTGGCGCGTGCCTCCGGCGCCTCCGGCATGGTGTTGGGCCAGGCGCTGGATATTGCGGCAGAAACCGCCGAGACCCCGCTGACACTTGATCAGATTACCCGTTTGCAGGCGGCCAAGACCGGCGCGCTGATCACCTGGTCCGCAGAGGCCGGTGCCCGTCTGGGCGGGGCTGATATTGCACCGCTGCGCAGCTACGCTAAGGCGCTGGGCCTGGCGTTTCAGATCGCTGATGATATTCTGGATGTTGAGGGCTGCGCGGAAACCGCCGGCAAACGTCTGCAAAAGGACGCCGAGGCGGGTAAAGCCACCTTTGTCTCGCTTTTGGGCATGGAACCGGCCCGGCAGCGGGCGAAATCTTTGGTAGACGAAGCCTGTGACGCTCTGGCACCCTACGGCGAACGCGCTGCGACCTTGCGGCAGGCAGCAACTTTCGTTATTTCGCGAGACAAGTAAGCAGCGTTGCGGAGACGTTATGTCAGACAGACCCATCACCCCGACCCTTGACCGGGTTCATGTGCCAGCGGATATGAAACTGTTGTCAGACGCTGATCTGAGCCGGCTGGCCGCTGAGCTGCGTGCCGAAACCATCTCGGCGGTGTCTGAGACCGGCGGCCATCTGGGCGCCGGGCTGGGTGTGGTTGAGTTGACGGTGGCGCTGCATGCGGTGTTTGAGGCGCCGAAAGACCGGCTGATCTGGGACGTGAGCCACCAGAGTTACCCCCATAAAATTCTCACCGGGCGCCGGGACCGGATCCGGACCCTGCGCCAGAAAAACGGCTTGTCGGGCTTTACCAAACGCAGTGAATCCGCCTTTGACCCCTTTGGTGCCGCGCACAGTTCGACGTCGATCTCGGCCGCGCTTGGTTTTGCGGTGGCGCGTGATCTGGGTGGTGCGCCGGAACACGGGCTGGGCGACGCCATCGCGGTGATTGGTGATGGTGCGATGTCGGCGGGTATGGCCTTTGAGGCGATGAACAATGCCGGCCACCTGGGCAAGCGGCTGTTTGTGGTGCTGAACGACAATGACATGTCGATCGCGCCGCCGGTGGGGGCGCTGTCCAGCTATCTGACCCGGCTCTATGCCGGCGCGCCGTTTCAGGAGCTGAAAGCCGCGGCGCGCGGCGCGGTCAGCCTGCTGCCACCGCCGTTTCAGGAAGGCGCACGCCGGGCCAAGGAAATGCTTAAGGGCATGACCATCGGCGGCACGCTGTTTGAAGAATTGGGGTTCTCCTATGTCGGGCCGATTGACGGCCATGATATGGAGCAGCTTCTGGCGGTGCTGCGCACGGTGAAAGAGCGCGCCACCGGGCCGATCCTGATCCATGTGATCACCAAAAAAGGCAAGGGTTACGCGCCGGCCGAGGCCGCAGATGACCGGGGCCATGCCACTGCGAAATTTGATGTGATCTCCGGCAAACAGAAAAAAACGCCGTCCAACGCGCCGTCTTATACCGGGATTTTTGGCGAAGAGTTGCTGCGCCACGCCGCGGCGGACAGCCGTATCTGTGCGGTCACTGCGGCGATGCCGGACGGCACCGGCCTGTCACTGATGGCGGAACGTTACCCGTCGCGCTGTTTTGACGTGGGCATTGCCGAACAGCACGGCGTCACTTTTGCGGCCGCTCTGGCAGCGGGCGGCATGCGGCCGTTCTGCGCGCTGTATTCGACCTTTTTGCAGCGCGGCTATGACCAGGTGGTGCATGATGTGGCGATTCAGCGCCTGCCGGTGCGCTTTGCCATCGACCGCGCCGGGCTTGTCGGTGCAGACGGTGCCACCCATGCCGGCAGTTTCGACATCAGCTTTATGGCCAACCTGCCGGGCATGGTGGTGATGGCGGCCGCGGATGAGGCCGAGCTCGTTCATATGGTGGCCACCGCCGCAGCTTATGACGACGGGCCGATCGCCTTTCGCTATCCACGCGGCGAGGGCACCGGCGTTGACTTGCCCGCCACGCCCGAAGTGCTGGAGATCGGCAAGGGCCGCATCGTCAGTGAGGGCAAGCAAGTGGCGATCCTGTCCTTTGGCACCCGGTTGGAAGAGGTGCAGAAAGCCTGTGAAACACTCGCGGCACGCGGTATCATCCCGACAGTGGCGGACGCCCGTTTTGCCAAACCGCTGGACCGGGACATGATCCTGGATCTGGCGGCCAGTCACGAAGCGCTGATCACCATTGAAGAGGGCGCGGTCGGCGGTTTTGGTTCTCATGTGGCGCAGCTTCTGGCAGAAGAAGGCGTGTTTGACCACGGCTTGAAATTCCGCTCGATGGTGCTGCCCGATATCTTTATCGACCAGTCCAGCCCGGAAGACATGTATGCGGTGGCTGCTATGAACGCACCGCAGATTGAAGCCAAGGTACTTGAGGTACTGGGCGTTGCGCAGTTGGACAGCAAACGAGCGTAACTTCCGTTTCTTTTTGGTTTAAATATCCCCGCCGGAGGCATTCTTACGCGTCGCGCGGCAAAAAAAGCCTCCGGCGGGGATACTTAAACAAAGAGAAAATCTCAGTCTTTCGCCACCAGAAGCGCCGCCAGCCCGACCTTGTAATCCGGATATTTTAACACCACGCCGAGTTCGTCTTTAATACGCGCATTGCTCACTTTTTTGCTTTCTGAATAAAAGCTGCGCGCCATTGCTGTCATTTCAGCCGTTTCAAAATTCTCAGACGGGGGCAGCGGCAGCCCGAGCAGCTCCGCCGCATGTGCAATTACATCCTCAGGCGGCGCGGGGTCATTGTCACAGACATTGTAGACGGCACCAGGGCGCGGCTGCGCGATTGAAGCTGTGAGCACCTGGGCGATGTCTTCCACATGGGTGCGGGAAAACACCTGATCCTGTTTGAGAATGCGCCGCGCGGTACCGGCCCGCACTTTGGCAAATGGTCCGCGGCCAGGGCCATAGATGCCGGCAAGGCGGAAAATATGCAGCGGCAGATCATACTCCGCCGCCAGTTGCTGCCAGGCGGCTTCGGCCTCAACCCGTTGCTGGCCACGTTTTGTGCTGGGATGGAGCGGCGTCTCTTCATCGACCCAGCCGCCCTGGTGGTCGCCATAGACACCGGTGGTGGACAGATAGCCGATCCAGGCTGGCCGCGCGGTTTCAAAAGCGCCGCGGCAGTCCTTCAGCACCGGATCCCCCTCTGCTCCTGGCGCGGCCGATATCAGCACGTGGCTGGCCTGCGCCACCAGCGCTGACATATCGGTCCCCGGCCAGAGCACTGGTGCAACACCGTCCTGTGCCAGCGCCCGGGTCTTCTCTGGCGTGCGCGTGGTGCCGGTGACGGACCAACCGCCGCTCTGGTGCAGCAACCGGGTCAGGGCCCGGGCGCAGTAGCCGTGGCCAAAGGAAAGCAATCTCTGTGTCATGGGCACAATCTGGACCGGAGTGCCGCCGGGTTCAAGGGGGGCTTGCGCCGGCCGCGATCTTATGGACAAATGCTCTATGGACCCGCTGAAGACTCTCTCCCCGCCCCAGAGCCTGGCTCTGTACGCCCGGCACAGCCGTGGCAGCGATCCGCGCCGGTGCGGGACCGGGTTTCAGCCTTTCTTTTTCCGGAGCATTACCGGCACCACAAGGCAGGCCAGCAGACGCCGCCAGACATATTCAGATTGAGGACGCATATGAACACACCAGACGCCAGTTTTCCGATTCTGACCCCGCCGTTGCGCGCACATGAGGCTTTCAGTGACGCGCGCGCCGCCACCGCGCGGCTGATCGAACTCTACCAGGAAGCGACGGATTTTCTCTGTAACCAGTTTTCCCAAAGCGTTTCCGGCCCGCGCCCGGACGTGCGCTTCCGGGCGTTTTATCCAGAAGTGCGCCTGACCACCAATACTTTTGCCCAGACTGACAGCCGGCTGAGTTTTGGCCATGTGGCCGCACCCGGCATGTACTCTGCCACCATCACCCGTCCGGATCTGTTTGCGGGCTATCTGGAACAACAGATCGGGCTGTTGATTGAAAACCACGGCACTTCTGTGATGGTGGGCCCCTCGGGCACCGAAATGCCGGTGCATTTTGCCGTTTCCAACAACCCCTCTGTCACCGTGCCGCAGCAGGGCGCGATGCAGTATCCGCTGCGCGACGCTTTTGATGTGCCGGATCTCTCCACCACCCATGATGAAATCGTCAATGTGATGGGCTGGACCCACCCGGACGGCTCGCATCCGCTGGCGCCGTTCACCGCCCAACGGGTGGATTATTCGCTGGCGCGGCTCGCCCATTACACCGCCACCGCGCCGGAGCATTTCCAGAACTACGTGCTGTTCACCAACTATCAGTTCTATGTCGAAGAATTTGAGACCTATGCCCGCGAGGCGCTGGCGGATCCGGACTCTGGCTATACTTCCTTTGTCGGGCCGGGGAATGTTGAAATCGCCGGTGCGCAGGACGACATGGTCCAGCCGGCAAAACTGCCGCAGATGCCGACCTATCACCTGAAACGCGCCGGTGGCAGCGGCGTCACCCTGGTGAACATTGGCGTCGGCCCCTCCAACGCCAAAACCGCCACCGATCATATCGCGGTGCTGCGGCCGCACGCCTGGCTGATGGTGGGCCACTGCGCCGGGCTGCGCAATTCCCAGCGGCTGGGCGATTTTGTGCTGGCGCATGCCTATCTGCGCGAAGACCATGTGCTGGACGATGATCTGCCGGTCTGGGTGCCGATCCCGGCGCTGGCGGAAATTCAGATCGCGCTGGAACAGGCGGTGGCCTCAGTGACAAAACTGTCGGGCTATGAGCTGAAGCGCATCATGCGCACCGGCACGGTGGCCACCATCGACAACCGCAACTGGGAACTGCGCGAGCAGGCCGGGCCGGTGCAGCGCCTCAGCCAGTCCCGCGCCGTGGCGCTGGATATGGAAAGTGCCACCATCGCCGCCAACGGGTTTCGCTTCCGGGTGCCCTATGGCACCCTGCTCTGTGTCAGTGACAAACCGCTGCATGGCGAACTGAAACTGCCCGGCATGGCCAGTGATTTCTACAAAACACAGGTCGCCAGCCACCTGAAAATTGGCATCAAAGCAATGGAAAACCTGCGCGAAATGCCGCTGGAAAGCATCCATTCACGCAAACTGCGCAGTTTTGAAGAAACGGCTTTCCTTTGAGTTCGCGAAATTTCGCCCAAAAACGCTAAATTTAAGGGGAAACGCACAGTAATGATTGTGCGTCTCCCCAAAATACCGTTACAAACCTGGGCATACCCCCCAAAAAAACAGAGCGGGGGATCTATGAGGAGATTCAAACGTGTCGAAACCAATGACCAAAACCCAGCTGGTAGCTGCACTGTCCGAAGAAATGGGCACTGATAAAAAATCCGCTGGTTCCGCACTGGATGCTGTGACCGCCATCATCACCCGCGAAGTCGCCGGCGGTGGTGCTGTGACGCTGCCAGGTGTTGGCAAAATCTATTGCCGTGAGCGCCCAGAACGCATGGTACGCAACCCGGCCACCGGCGAGCAGATCAAAAAAGACGCAGACAAAGTGGTGAAAATGACCATCGCCAAAGCGCTGAAAGACAGCGTCAACGTCTGAGCTTGCATTGACATGCAAATGAATTAGGGTCGCCCTCCGGCGGCCCTTTTTTTGGGCCTGCCCATTGGGGGTTATCAGATGGATCTGCGTTCACTGCTGATGGGGCTGACCTTTGCGCTGGCCTGGTCTTCGGCCTTTACATCGGCACGGATCATTGTGGCCCAGGCGCCGCCGCTGGCCACGCTGTCGCTGCGGTTTCTGGTCTCCGGTCTGATCGGGGTGCTGATCGCACGCGCTCTGGGTCAGACCTGGCGGCTGAGCCGGGAGCAATGGCGCAGCACCTTTATCTTTGGCCTGTGTCAGAACGGGATTTATCTGGGGCTGTTCTTTTTCGCCATGACCCGGATTGAGGCTTCGCTGGCCTCCATCATTGCCTCCACCATGCCCTTGATGGTGGCGCTGGCCGGCTGGATGTTTATGGGCCAGAAGCTGCGCCCTCTTGCGCTGGCCGGTCTGGCGGCGGGGCTGGGCGGCGTGGCGCTGATCATGGGCAGCCGCCTCAGCGCCGGCGTGGATCTGACCGCTGTTATGCTCTGTGTGCTCGGCACCATGGCGCTGACGCTGGCGACACTGTCGATCCGCAAAACCGCCGCGGGGGGCAATCTGCTGATGGTTGTCGGCTTGCAGATGTTTGTCGGCGCGGCCGCGCTGGCGCTGGTCTCGCTGTTCACCGAGGTCTGGGTGGTTGAGATGAGCACCTCGCTGGTGGCGGCCTTTGTCTACACGACGATCGTGCCCGGGCTGGCAGCGACCTGGATCTGGTTTGCACTGGTCGGGCGTATCGGCGCGGTGAAAGCGGCCACATTTCATTTTCTCAACCCGTTTTTTGGCGTTGCGGTGGCCGCTGTGCTGCTGGGAGAAAAGCTGGGCCCGCTGGACGTTGTGGGGGTGGTGATTATCACCCTCGGCATCCTGGCGGTGCAGCTGGCGAAACAAGAGCGTGCGCCCGCCACAAGCTGAGAGCGGCGGCGGGCAGGTGTCCGTTTACCAGATCGCCATCAATACCAGCTAATCTGGGGTCATTGTTTCGAAAGTGTATTCAATGACAGCTGCCCGCTCTACTGCTTGCCCAACTACCCGTCAGACGGACTGCGCAACCGCCCGGTTGCGCGTCAGCGCTCTCGGCGACGCTCTTTTCCGCCGCGATTCTGGCCGCGATGCCGGCTGCGTCCCTGAGCCTGGTGGCGGGCCCGTCCGCGACCCGGGCTGCGACCCGGTCGGTGACCGTGCCTGCGACGGGGCCAGAAACCCGCAGGCCCGCCTCAACACCGACCTCAACACCGACCTCAACACCGACCTCAACACCGACCTCAACACCGGCCTCGACACCGGCCTCAACACCGGCCTCGACACCGGCCTCAACACCGGCCTCAACACCGGCCTCGACACTGGCCCTGCCCGGTGTGTTGATTCCCGCCCGGGCGCTGAGCCGGAGACCAGCCCTGAGCCTGGCTCCGCGGGTGTCCCCGGTGCCTGCGCTGCCGCCCACCCTGCTGCCTGCCCATTTGACAGCCCTCCTATGGCCTCCGGTAAGCGTCCGCGCGACATATCTGTTGCCAAGCGCGGCATGGACCTGTGCCTGCTGCTGCCGGCCCTGGTGCTGGCACTGCTGCCGGGGCTGGTGATCACGCTGCTGCTGTTGCTGCTGCAGGGCCGGCCAGTGTTTTACATCTCAAAGCGGGTCGGGGCTTTTGGCCGGCGTTTTGATATGATCAAGTTTCGCAGCATGACCGCTGACCGCGCAGCCTCTGAGGATCTGGCCGCTGAAGGTCCGGCCGGGGGGCATCTCAACCCGCGCATCACACCTTTGGGACGGTTGCTGCGCGCCAGCCGGCTGGATGAGCTGCCGCAGCTGATCAATATTCTGCGCGGAGAGATGAGTTTTGTCGGCCCCAGACCACCGACCCTCGGCTGCGCGTAGCAATTTCCGGGGACATGCCGGGAGATGTTGCAGCGCCGCCCGGGTCTGAGCGGGCTGGCGACGCTGATGCTGTTTGGGTCTGAAGCACGGCTGTTGCAGCACACGGAATCAGACGCGGAGGCTGCGGAGATTTACCGACGCAGGTGCCTGCCGCGCAAAGTGGCGCTGGAGCGGATCTACCGGCGCCGCGCCTCTCTGGTGCTGGATCTGTGGATCCTGGCCTGGACAGTGCTGTTGTTGCTGAGCGGAGCACGGCGCCCGCTGCGCCTGCGGCGCGCCCTGCGCCGGTTGCCAGTGTTGCGCGCCCTCGGGTGGTTGCGGCCGTGG
This sequence comes from Candidatus Halocynthiibacter alkanivorans, assembly GCF_003333265.1. GTDB lineage: Bacteria > Pseudomonadota > Alphaproteobacteria > Rhodobacterales > Rhodobacteraceae > Halocyntiibacter_A > Halocyntiibacter_A alkanivorans. The sequence continues at coordinate 19,030 of NZ_QOLB01000136.1, read as the reverse complement.
CAGCGGTGCAGGCGGGGCATGCTGCCGCAGCGGAGCGCTGAACACGTCTCCCGGGAGAGAGGCGGCCTTGATCGCGGCCCCGGGCGCGACGCGGGTTCTCTGCGCTGGTCCCCTTAGTCAGCCCCGTCACCGATACAGCTGGCCAGCGCTGTCCACAGTATCGGGGCGAAGGCGTGATGTGCCGGTTCTCCGGGCGGGCAACCGGCCCACCACGAAACCCACCACGAAACCCGGCACGTAACCCGGTACGTAACGCGCCACGAGACCCGGCACCTGGCACGACGCGAAAGCGCCAATTATGCTGGCACGGAGACCACTGGCCGGGACGGCGACAGGGGCGGCGCCAGGGGGCAGCAGCCAGTGTTGGCACCGGGGCAAAATCCAGCAAGCGCCCGCACAAAGACGGAAGTCAGGTGGCGGGCGGATTTATCCGATTTTGCCGTGCAGCCCTTCCCCGACCTGGCCGCGATGCAACAGCAGATGGTCCAGCACCACACAGGCCATCATCGCTTCGCCCACCGGCACCGCGCGGATGCCGACGCAGGGATCGTGACGACCTTTGGTGATCAGCGTGGTTTCTTCGCCGGATTTGGTGATCGTATTGCGCGACGTCAGGATGGAAGAGGTCGGTTTTACCGCAAACCGCACCACCAGGTCCTGGCCGGTGGAGATGCCGCCCAGAATACCACCGGAATGGTTGGAGGAATATTCCGGCCCCTCAGCACCCATATAAATTTCATCAGCATTGTCAGTGCCCAGCAGATCGGCCGCCGCCATGCCTTCGCCGATCTCAACGCCTTTCACCGCGTTGATCGACATCATCGCCGCCGCCAGATCAGTGTCGATCTTGCCATAGACCGGCGCGCCCAGCCCTGCCGGCACATTGCGCGCCACCACTTCAATCACCGCGCCGACGGAATTATGCGATTTGCGGATGCCGTCGAGATAATCGGACCACTCATGCGCTGCCTCTGCATCGGGCAGGAAAAACGGGTTCTGGTCGATCGCGGCATCATCAAAACGCGCCCGGTCCAGCACTTTGGCGCCCATCTTGACCATATATCCGCGGATCTCGATGCCGGGCGCCAGTTTTTTCAACGCTTCGCGCGCCACGCCACCGGCGGCAACACGGGCTGCGGTTTCACGTGCCGAGGAGCGCCCGCCGCCGCGATAATCGCGGATGCCGTATTTCTGCCAATAGGTGATGTCGGCATGGCCGGGGCGAAATTTTTCGACAATCTCGCCGTAGTCTTTCGAGCGCTGGTCGGTATTGCGGATCATCAGCTGGATCGGCATGCCAGTGGAAACACCTTCAAATACGCCAGACAGGATTTCCACCTCATCGGCTTCGCGGCGCTGGGTGGTGTGCTTAGAGGTGCCCGGTTTGCGCAGATCCAGCCAGCGCTGCAGCATGGCGGCTTCAACCGGCACGCCGGGAGGGCAGCCATCCACAGTGGCGCCAAGCGCAGGCCCGTGACTTTCGCCCCAGGTGGTGACACGGAAAAGACGGCCGAAACTGTTGGTGCTCATGGGCGATATCCTTTGCTTCTCACCGGTGTAACGCCAAAGTCGGTGGTGGAAAACCCATTTGACGCAGAAAGGGCGGCGCGCAGGGGTGTTGATACGACCGCGTCCCGGCGCGGCCGTAGCTGACAGAATTTTTCGGGTCAGCCGCCGCTGAACATCAGTGGCAGCAAGGACATATAGATCGAATGCGGGTGTGCGGGTTTGCGACCCTTTTGGCCCTGATTGCCAAACGGGACGGTGATGCTGATGCCGAACTGATCCAGTTCGCTGCCAAACAAGTCGAAACGTCCGTATTCGGCGTTCAGATACACCGGCTGGGTGCTGATGCCGGCAATCTGATACCCGGCCGACAGACCATATTCAGAAAATTCGGCGCCGAACAGGTCCTCAGCGCGGTAAAACAGGCCAAAATCGAATCCATTGCCCATGTCATATCCGATGTCAGCGCCATAGACGTCGGGTTTTCCCGGGCCCCCGGGAAAGTCACCCTGACCCCAAAACCCACCAAGGCTGATGTTGTCGCGCGTGTAACGGGCTTCGATACCGTAGTATTTGATGGTATCATCCATGATCCAGGTGGTGTCATAAAACAGGCCAAGCTGCAGCGCAGGCGACAGCGCATAGGTGCCCAGCAGGGACAGGGTTTTAAGATCCTCATCTGCGACATCAAGATCGGTGTAGTTCAGCCCGGTCTCAAGACCAAACCCGGCACCGAACGTGAAACGGGCGGAAGCGCCGAAATCGGTGTTGTTCTCTGAGAAGCCACCTTCGCTCCAGCGGGTGTAACGCAGGGTCGCATCGCCGCCGGTGAATTCAAATGCGGTTGCTGAGGTTGCCAGCATCGCCACGGCGGTTGACAGCAGTAAGGTACGGTAATTCATAAAAATTCTCTACAAAAATGGTTACTAACGGACCCCGCTCTAGGCGGTGGCGGCTGGGGGCACAATCTTTCTCATGCATGCTGTTGCATATAGGTGTGGTCGGTGCCTGCAAGACACAGTCGAGCGGTGATGCTCTTGCGCAACCGGCCAAAAACCCGGCTGGCCCCGGCGGGCCGCCTGCGGGTGTCACACCTGGTCATGCCCGTTCTGTCTGGCGGCGCCTATGCTGGCAGATGCAGGCCACAGCTTGCACCTTTTTGACTTTTGTCTATGTTGTGTCCCACCTCGGGGTGCCTGGATTTGTACGGATCCGGCTGAGATGCAAATGCGGACCCGTTGAACCTGAACCGACTAACATCGGCGGAGGGAAGGTTCGGGATCATCACTCCCCCTTGCTCCGCCCGCGAACCAAGGATCGTGATATGAAACACATCTTACTTCTCGCGGGTCTGACCCTGGCGGCCCATTCGGCTGCCGCCCAGGAAACGACCCCTGTGCTGACCGTCTATGCGCCGGATTATTTCGGCTCTGAATGGGGGCCTGGCCCCGCCATTGAATCCGCCTTTGAAGAGGTCTGCGGTGGTTGCGATCTGCAATATGTCACCGGTGACGTGCTGCCGCGCCTGTTGCTGGAAGGCACGCGCACCAGCGCCGACATCGCCATCGGTCTGAACACGGATGAGTCCAAAAAGGCGCGCGACAGCGGGCTGTTTGCCCCCCATAGTGTGGACACCTCGGCGCTGACGCTGCCGCTGGCCTGGCAAGACGACACGTTCCTGCCGTTCAACTGGAGCTATACCGCCTTCATCTACGACAATACAAAAATGGCCAACCCGCCAAAAAGCTTTCAGGAGCTGGTGGATATGCCCGATGATGTGCGGCTGGTGATCCAGGATCCGCGCAGCTCGATCTCGGGTCTGGCCCTGGTGCTCTGGGGCAAATCGGTGTTTGGCGACAAGGCGGGTGAAGCCTGGGAAAAACTGGCACCCAAAGTGGTGACGGTGACCAAAGGCTGGTCCGAAGCCTATGGCATGTTCACCGATGGTGAGGCCGATATGGTGCTGAGCTATACCACGTCGCCCGCCTATCACATCATCGCCGAAGAAGACCAAAGCAAGTCGGCGGCTCTGTTTGACGAGGGGCATTATTTCCTTGTGGAAATGGCAGCGAAGCTGGCCGGCACCGATCAGCCGGAGCTGGCAGATCAGTTCATGGAATTTGTGCTGTCGCCAAAATTCCAGAACATCATCCCCACCGCCAACTGGTCCTATCCGGCAGCCTTGCCCGAAGATCAGTGGCCCGAGGCGTTTTCACAGCTGAACTATCCGCAGAAAGCCATCTTCCTGGACGAGAACCAGGCGGCTGATCTGCGCGACGAGGCAATCGCTGAATGGCAAACCGCCTTTTCAAAATAAGCCGGGCGCCGCTCTGGCCCGGGATCAGCGCTGCGATGCTTGTCGCAGTGCTGATTTTTGGCACCCTGGCGGCGGTGTTGTGGCGGGCAAAGGGATTTTCTGCGCTCGGTCCGTTTGATCTTGCAGCGCTGCGCTTCACCTTGTGGCAGGCGCTGCTGTCGGCGCTGCTCTCCGTATTGCTGGCGGTGCCGGTGGCACGCGCGCTGGCCCGGCGTCAGTTCCCGGGGCGTGCGGCTTTGCTGGCTTTGATGGGGGCGCCGTTCATCCTGCCGGTGATCGTGGCGGTGCTGGGGCTGCTGGCGGTGTTTGGCCGCAAGGGCGTTTTCAGCGTCGCGCTGGGCTGGATTGGGTTTGACCCGGTGCAGATCTATGGGCTGCACGGGGTGCTGCTGGCGCATGTGTTTTTCAACCTGCCGCTGGCGGTGCGGCTGATCCTGCAGGGTTGGCTGTCGATCCCCTCTGAGCGGTTCCGGCTCGCGGCCAGCCTGGGGTTCAGCCCGCGCGACATGCGCCATCTGCTGGAATATCCGATGCTGCGCGGGGTGCTGCCCGGGGTGTTCACCGTTATATTTATCATCTGTCTCACCAGTTTTACTGTGGTGCTGGCGCTTGGGGGCGGCCCCAAAGCGACCACCGTTGAGCTGGCGATTTATCAGGCGTTCCGCTTTGATTTTGATCTCGGCCGCGCAGCCTTGCTGTCGCTTATGCAATTTGGCGTCGGCGCGGCAGCGGCGCTTCTGGCGTTGTGGATTGCTGTGCCTGGCGGTTTTGGCGCCGGTCTTGACCGGGCGGTGGAGCGCTGGGACGGGCGCGGGGGACTGGCAAAGCTGATGGACGCGGGCTGGATCATCGCTGCGGCTGGTTTTCTGTTGCTGCCGCTGCTGATGATTGCTCTGCGCGGCGTGCCAGGGCTGGCCTTGTTGCCGGCCTCAATCTGGGCGGCAGCGCTGCGCTCGCTGTGGCTGGCGCTGGTCTCGGTGGCGCTGAGCATGGGCCTGGCGCTGGCGCTGGCTATTGCGGTGCAGAACCTGAGGCGGCGCTGGGCGCGCGGTATGGTTGAGGGGCTGGGCTATCTGACCATTGCCGCCAGCCCGCTGGTGATGGGCACCGGCTTGTTCCTGATGATCTTTCCCTTTGCCAACCCGGTGGCCCTGGCGCTGCCGGTGACCGGGCTGGTCAATGCTCTGATGAGCCTGCCTTTTGTGCTGCGCGCGCTGGTGCCGGCGCTGAATGATATTGAAAGCCGCTATGGTGCGCTGGCCGACAGTCTCGGGCTGACTGGCTGGGCCCGGCTGCGCTGGCTCTATCTGCCGCGTCTGCGCCGCCCTCTGGGGTTTGCCGCCGGGCTGAGTGCGGCGCTGTCAATGGGGGATCTTGGGGTGATCACGCTTTTTGCCGACCCGGGGGCTGCCACATTGCCGCTGCAGCTGTTCCGGCTGATGGCGGCCTATCAGATGCAGGCGGCCGCCGGTGCGGCGCTGCTTTTGCTGGCGCTGTCGTTGGCGCTGTTCTGGATTTTTGACCGCGGAGGGCGCATTGATGCTGATACTTGAGGGCCTGGAAGTGCAGCAGGATGCCTTTGTGCTGCGCGCCGATCTGAGCGTGGCGCCGGGCAGCCGGGTGGCCATTATTGGCGCATCCGGTGCAGGAAAATCCACACTTCTGGCGGCGCTGGCGGGGTTTTTGCCGGTGCGCGGATCGATCCGCTGGCAGGGGCAGGAGATCAGCGGCTTGAGCCCGGCTGAGCGGCCCGGCGCGGTGGTTTTTCAGGACAACAATCTGTTCCCCCATCTCACAGCGTTTCAGAACGTGGCGATGGGGCTGCGCGCCAGTCTGCGGTTGAGCGCAGCTGAGCATCAGCAGGTGGAAGACAGCCTGACCCGGGTCGGGCTCGTGGGGATGGGCGCGCGTAAACCGGGGCAGCTTTCGGGCGGGCAGCAAAGCCGGGTGACGCTGGCGCGCATGTTGTTGCAACGCAAGCCATTGGTGTTGCTGGATGAACCCTTTGCGGCGCTGGGGCCGGCGATGCGGGCGGAGATGCTGGATCTGGTGGCGGCGCTGTGCCGCGCCAATGGCAGCACCGCGCTGATGGTCAGCCACGATCCCACGGACGCCCGCCGGTTCGCCGATCAGGTGATCTGGGTTGACGCCGGTGTGGTACATGCGCCGGTGGCCACAGACGCGCTGTTTAACGCGCCGCCGCCGGCTCTGGCGGCCTATCTGGGCCAGCAGAGCTGAGCGGCCTTGTTGCGCGGCGGATGATCTCTGACTTCGCGCGGGGAGCGGGAACCGCTGACCTTTGCCTTTTTCCGCGACGTTGGGCTGGCGGTCCTGACGGGCGGCTGATGGCCGCGCTGGTATCTGGCGGTTGGATTCTTTGTCGCAGGTCCGTTGAACGCTGCCCGGTGAAGTTGCAGCGCTGCTGATCCGGGCCGCCGGGGTGCCCGGCAGTTCGCTGTCCGGGCTCCGGATGCCAAAGCACAGCCACGCAGATACCCCGGTCTGAAAAAGGGTCTCCGCAAATCGTTCTGGCCTGTTTTTAAGACGCGCACGAGCATGCCGGAACAGGGCGGCGTCTGACCCTCGGGTGGGGGGAGCGCCTTCCCAGGGTCAGGCGCTGCCCGGCGGCGCCGGGCGGGATGAGCTTCGAAGTCAGGTGTTCCGGCCATAGCGGGCCAACCTGATGTTCGGGCGGCTGCAACCCCTCTGCCCATAAAAAAACGCGCCCCGGAAGGCGCGTTTTTCGATTTGTTATGACCTGAGGATCAGGCGGTCTTTTTGCCTTTGACCGGCGCCCAGATGCGCTTGTTGGTCAGGTAGAGCAAGGAGGACAGCAGGATCAGCAGCGACACCGCGACAAAGCCCATTTTCTTGCGGGCCATCATCTTGGGTTCCGCCGTCCAGGTCAGGAAGCTGGCGATATCTTCGGCTTCTGCCTCCAGCTCGGTGGAGGAGCCGTCGATATATTCCACATCATCGCCATAGAGCGGCGGAGGCATCGCGATCCAGCCACCTGGGAAAACATGGTTTTCGTAATAGGTGACGCCGGCTTCTTCTTTTTCTTCGCCGGTATAACCGGTGAGGATGCCTACGACATACTCAGGTCCGCCGATCCCTTTGAACAGCTGGTTGATGCCGGTGCCGTAAGGGCCGCGGAACGCAGCGCGTGCCTTGGTCATCAGTGACAGGTCCGGTGCGTTTACCGAGTTGTTAGCCGGAAACTTATCCGAAGGCGTCAGAGCGCGAAGTTCTTCGGTCTCCGGATCCCACAAATTCAGGTTGGAGCTGATGTCGTCGACGGAAAGTTGCGCAGTGTAGGCCCGCATCTGTTCAACAGGCAGCTGTGGGCCACCGGGATCGGACAGGGTGCGGATCGGCACGAATTTCAGACCGTGACAGGCGGCGCAGCTCTCAGTGTAGACTTGAAGGCCACGTTGAAGCTGCATCTGGTCGTAAGTGCCAAACGGACCTTCGAAGGAGAAATCGATATCTTCGATTTTGCTGTCTTCTTCGGCCGTTGCCACGCCAGCGCTGAACGTCAGCGCCAAAACCGTCAGAGCGGAGAGGGTGAATTTCTTGATCATATCAATCGATCCTTTCTCACTCAGCCGCGGACGCATCGGACGCGTCCTTCGGGTGGTGGGCGTTAAAGTCAGCCTCAATGGTTTCCGGCAGCGGCAGCGGTTTCTCGATGATGCCAAGCAGCGGCAGGATCACCAGGAAATAGCCAAACCAGTACGCAGCGCCGATCAGCGAGATATAGGGGTAGATACCTTCGGTCGGACGCGCGCCCACCCATGTCAGCACCACAAAGTCGATCGCCAGCAGGGCAAACCACCACTTGAACATCGGACGGTATTTGCCCGAACGTGTGGAGGATGTGTCCAACCATGGTGCCATCGCCATCACCGCAATCGCCCCAAACATTGCCAGCACACCAAAGAACTTCGCATCAACGATGCCGCCGGTGACGAATGAAGCAATCTGAACCACCCAGACATCTGCGGTAAAGGCGCGCAGGATGGCGTAGAATGGCAGGAAGTACCATTCGGGAACGATATGCGCAGGTGTGGCAAGCGCGTTGGCTTCAATATAGTTGTCCGGGTGACCCAGGTAGTTTGGCATGAAGCCAACAACTGCAAAGAACACCACCAGAATAACCACCAGAGCAAAGAAATCTTTGATCACGAAGTAAGGCCAGAACGGCAGCGTGTCGGCCGCGGCTTCTTTCTTGGAGGTGCGGCGCACTTCAACACCGGTTGGGTTGGAGTTCCCGGTGGTGTGGAATGCCCAGATGTGAATGACGACGAGGCCAACAATCACGAAGGGCAGCAGATAGTGCAGCGAGAAGAAGCGGTTCAGGGTGGCATTGTCCACCGCAGGTCCGCCCAGCAGCCAGGTCTGGATTGGTTCACCAATCAGCGGGATCGCGCCAAACAGGCCGGTGATCACAGTCGCACCCCAGAAGGACATCTGACCCCATGGCAGCACATAGCCCATGAATGCGGTGCCCATCATCATCAGATAGATCAGCATGCCGATGATCCATGTGATCTCGCGCGGGGATTTATAAGAGCCGTAATACAGGCCGCGGAAGATATGCATATAGACCGCGAGGAAGAACAGCGAAGCGCCATTGGCGTGAATGTAACGGATGGCCCAGCCACCGTTCACGTTGCGCATGATGTGTTCAACACTGGAAAAAGCCAGGTCAACCTGAGGGGTATAGTGCATCACCAGGGTAATACCGGTGGCGATCTGCATCACCAGGGTGAACGCGAGCACGATGCCCCAGATCCACATCCAGTTCAGATTTTTTGGAGTCGGGATCGTCAGCGTGCTGTGCAGCAGCGCAACAATCGGCAGGCGTTTATGCAGCCACTTTTCAGCGCCCGTCTTTGGTTCGTAATGGTCGTGCGGAATGCCAGACATTGATATTCTCCTTATCCCAGTACGACGACCGAACCGTCGAAACGAGCGGTTGGCACGAGCAGGTTTTCAGGGGCCGGACCTTTGCGGATGCGGCCGGCGGTGTCGTAATGCGAACCGTGGCAGGGGCAGAACCAGCCGCCGAAATCACCAGAGCCATTGCCCAGCGGTACACAGCCCAGATGAGTGCAGACGCCGATCATCACCAGCCATTCGCCAGCTTCATCCAGAGTGCGATTTGCATCCGACGCGTCATCCGTAGAACCGGCATTGTCGTTGCGCGACAACTGGTCAGGAAGGTCGTCCATCGCGACAGCACGGCCGGCGTCGATTTCGTCCTGGCTGCGACGACGCAGGAAGACGGGTTTGCCGCGCCATTTTACGGTCAGCTGCGTGCCTGCCTCAACATCCGAGATATCTACGCGGATGGAGGACAAAGCCTTTACATCTGCGGAAGGATTCATCTGGTTGACCAGCGGCCATACTGCGGCCCCGGTTGCGACCGCACCGACGCCGGCTGTGGCGTAGTACAGGAAATCGCGGCGGGTGCCTTCGTGTTCGTCTGCGTGGGACACGAGCGTTTCTCCATTTCTTGAACCGGTGGGTCCGGTTGCATACCTTAACGGGCCGCAGTTTCCAGCAGCCCATCTGCGCCGCTTTTAGCGCTGAGAATCGCCCGCGTCCAGTATACATTCGGCTGAAATACGGACCTGTTGTCGCGCCGGCACCGGCTGTGGCGTAAATCTGACATGTTTTTGCAGATTACGCGTGTAAGCACAGGACGCAAGCACGCTGTGCAACTATGGGGCGCAGGCGGGGCGCGCGGTGATCTGCACTGAGGCGCCAGCCCCGCGCAGAGAAGCGCATCCGTGCCACCAGATCAGGCCCTGGTCGCTGTTGTCGGCACCGCTCCGCGCATGGAATCCTGTCTGCTCTGCTCTGCTCTGCTCTGTCGCAGCTGTCAGTCGCAGCGCCGGCCTCAGGTTCCGGCCTCAGGCCTGACGCATCAGCGTGGCCAGTTGCTGCAGGTTCTGTCCCAGCGCCACCTGTTCCAGCGCATCCGCGGCGCCGGCACGCGCGGCATCCGTCTTGTTCTGGCCCAGCTTCCAGGTGCCGTCCACCGCCTCAATATGAAAGCGGCAGGGGCGTATCATCCGCATCATACGTTGCGCCACGCCGGGGCTGAGTTTGTCCATGTGCCAGGCCGGCTTAGGCGCCAGCTCCGCTTCAAAGCGCTCAGACAGCCGGGCCAGCACGCCTGGCAGCGCGCTGTCTTCCATCATTTCCAGCCGCCCGCGCAGATGCACGGCAACATAATTCCACGTTGGCACCAAATCTTGCGTACCGTACCAGTCGGGCGAGATATAGCTGTCCGGGCCGGCCACGGCGATCACCGCAGGTTGTGGGCCACTGGCGGCCGCGGCGGCGATGGGGTTGGAGCGCATCAGGTGCAGTTCGGCGCAGTCACCGGTGATGTGGAACGGCACATGCGCCAGCATCGGAGCCTGCGTCCCGTTCACGGCCAGGGTGCCAAATCCACGCCCGGCGGCAAAGGCGAGGTTCTCTTTGTCAGTGGCGCTGTGAAAGACGGGGTTGGGATGCATGCTCTACTCCGGAAAAAAGGTCAGTGCGTCGCCCGGCTGCCATTGCGGGTATTTCTGCATAATGGCGAGAAACCGGTCGGAGGCGAGAAATGTCTCGAGCCAGCGTTGCAGATCCGGCCAGGGTTCAGCGTCAAACCAGGCCCGGTCCACATTGGCGAACTGGCGCACAAAGGTCAGCATCGCCATGTCCGCGAGGCTGATCTCGCCAAAGAGCCAGTTTTTCCCCACCAGCATCTGGTCCAGTCTGTGCAGGAACAGAGACGCATTGGCCCGCTCTTCGTTTGCATCCGTCTCCGGATGGCGGCTGGCATATTTATAGCGGTCCAGCGACGTTTTGAACGGCCCGTCACATTCCGCGATAAGGGCATGACCAGTGGCGGGCATATCAAGCCAGCCCTCGGGATCATTGCGCCCCAGCGCCCAAAACATCACGTCCAGGCTCTCCTCCACCACTTGCGCAGCGGCATTTGCCACCGGTCCGCCAGCACTCACGACCGGCCCGCCAGCTCCCGGCACAGGTGCTCCGGCACTCACCATCTGGTCGCCGGTGATCAACACCGGCACCGTGCCCTTGGGCGAGGCACGCAGCATCTCTGCGGGTTTGTCGCGCAGCACAACTTCGCGCAATGCCACCGTGATTCCACCCGATTGCAGCGCCAGGCGGGCGCGCATCGCGTAGGGGCAGCGGCGGAAAGAATAGAGAATGTGGTCTGTCATGGCTGTATCTGGGCCAAAACCGCTGCTGCTGGCAAGCCCCGTTGATTGAGCTCAGGCCCTGTTGATCCTGCCCCTCTGGCGCGATTGCCGCGATATGTCAGAGGTTTTGTGTGCGATGGTCATAGCGGTTCCGGGATCAGGCGCGCCGGCCACAAAGATGAAGCAGCGACTGCGCCCTCAGGATATGACGGTTTTTCCGCGCGAGGACGCCACGGGGGCTGGAAAATGAACCCCTTTTCCTGCATCCCTGTTCCTGATCACACAATTAATCTGTCAAACCAGAGGTGCAGGATAAACAGGTCCTGACCCTGGGAGGGATGCATGACAGCGGTAAGCAAAGGCATTTTGTTGCGGCTTCTTGGCGGCTTGCTGATGACCGGCATGTCCGCCTGTATCCGCATCGTGGCGCAGGAGCTGCCGCTTGGGCAGATCATGTTCTGGCGCGCCTCTGTGGCGCTGATTCCGATCGTGATCTATATGGCGCTCTGCGGTGACTTCCCGCGCGCGCTGCAGACCCGCCGCCCGGGCATGCATCTTAAACGGGCAGTGTTTGGCTCCTTCACCATGGTATTGTCTTTTACCGCGCTGGCATATCTGCCGGTGTCCAGCGCTTCGGCGCTGGGCTATCTGTCGCCAATCATCACCCTGCCGGTGGCGGCGCTGGTGCTGGGGGAACACTTGTCGCGCCGGCTTGTGCTGGCCTGCCTGCTTGGCTTTGGCGGTGTGCTGGCGATGCTGTCGGGCAGTTTCACCGGGCCGGAGATCGATCAGGGCACGCTGATCGGCATCGGTGCCGGGCTTGGTTTTGCGGTGACTGTGTCGGTGACGCGGGTGCATATCAAAGAAATGACCCGCACCGAGTTTCCCGCCGCGATTGCGTTTTATTTTGCGCTGTTCACCAGCCTGATCGGGGCGCTGTCATATTTCCTGGGCTGGGAGGCACTGGACCGCCCGCTGATTGCCGCGCTGCTGGGCGCCGGGTTTCTGGGCGGCATGGGGCATATTTGCGGCACGGAAGCCTCGGCGCGGGCGCCGGTGTCGGTGCTGGCGCCTTATGATTACACCGGCATGATCTGGGCGCTGGCCATTGATATGTTGATTTTTCAGCTGGTGCCCGGGGCCTGGTCGCTGATCGGAGTGTTTGCGATTACCAGCGCCGGGCTGATGATCGCGCTGAAACGCCCGATGCGCACCGGCACAATTGCGCAGCGTTAGGGTCCTGGTGCAGGCGGGCGGCACCACTGAGATGACCCCGCATCCGCGCCAGTGGTGCGGAATCCACAGGTCCTGATCTTAAACCAGCAATTGCGTCTCTGACATGCCGGTGATTCTGGCGCTGACAATGCTGCCTTCAACCTGGTTGCGGTCAAAAAGCACCTCCGTAAACTGTTCCGTGCGCCCCATACGCGCATTTTCCATCAGAATGCGGTGCGTCAGGCCCTGTTGCGCCGTCAGATGCGCCGCGACGCGGGTATCACCAGCCGCACGCAGCCGGGCGGCGCGCGCTTTGATTGCCACACCGTTGACCTGGGGCATTTTGGCCGCCGGCGTGCCCTGGCGCACCGAATAGGGGAACACATGCAGCCAGGTCAGGTCGCATTCCTCGACCAGGCGCAGCGAGTTTTCAAACATCGCGTCAGTCTCAGTGGGGAATCCTGCGATGATATCGGCGCCAAAGGTCATTTCGGGGCGTAGCTTTTTCGCTTCTTCACAAAAGCGGATGGCGTCGTCGCGCAGATGGCGGCGTTTCATCCGTTTCAGCACCATATTGTCGCCCGCCTGCAAAGACAGGTGCAGATGCGGCATCAGGCGGGGCTCAGTGGCAATCGCGGCCATCAGATTGTCATCGACCTCAATCGAATCGATCGAACTGATGCGCAGCCGTGGCAGATCGGGCACCAGGCGCAGAATACGCATCACCAGATCGCCCAACTGAGGCGTCGCGGGCAGGTCCGCCCCCCAGGAGGTCAGATCCACCCCGGTCAGCACCACCTCATTATAGCCTTTGTCGACCAGGCGTTTGATCTGATCGACCACCACACCGGCGGGCACCGAGCGCGAATTGCCACGACCATAGGGGATAATGCAGAAGGTACAGCGGTGGTCACAGCCGTTTTGCACCTGCACATAGGCGCGGCTCCGGGTGCCAAAGCCGTCAATCAGATGGCCGGCGGTCTCGGTCACCGACATGATGTCATCGACCTGGATTTTTTCCGTCTCACCGACAAAATCAGGCCCCTGCATCGCCTGCCAGGTGCCGGGCTGCATTTTTTCGGTATTGCCGATCACCAGATCGACCTCCTCCATCGCAGCAAAGGTCTCCGGCTCGATCTGGGCAGCGCAGCCAGTGACGATCATATGGGCGTCCGGGTGTTCGCGCCGCAGCTTGCGAATCTCCTGGCGCGCTTTGCGCACCGCCTCAGAGGTCACAGCGCAGGTGTTCACCACCACGGTGTTTTCAATGCCGGCCCCGGCCGACAGTTCTTTCATCGCTTCGGTCTCATAGGCGTTGAGGCGGCAGCCAAGCGTGGCAAAAACGGGGGTTTTGAGCGCAGATTTCACAGGGGTATCGGCGGGCATCAGAGGCTCTCCAGAAATGCGGCGGTGAGGGTGGCGTCAAACACATGCGCGGTGGGGCCGGTCATCCAGACACCATCTTCGCGCCAGTCCAGCAACAGCCAGCCGCCATCGACCTCCATGCGCACTATTTTCTCTGACAGCCCGCGCAGATTGGCGGCAACTGCGGTGGCGCAGGCGCCGGAGCCACAGGCGAGCGTGATGCCGGTGCCGCGTTCCCAGACCCGCATGCGGATCTCGCCAGGGCTGCGCACCTCGGCAAATTCCACATTGGTGGCTTCGGGAAACAGCGGGTCGTTTTCCACCGAACGGCCCCAGGCCTCCACATCCACATCATTGATGTCATCGACAAAAAACACGCAATGCGGATTGCCCATGCCAACGGCCACCGGGTGGCCCGCCAGCGGCAGGTCATCCACCTCCAGCCGGTGCGACAAAGGCACCTCATCCCAGTGCAGCTGCGGCGGCCCCATATTCACCGCCACCTGATCGCCGGCGCGTTCCGCCAGTAATGTGCCACGGGCGGTGCGGATCGAAATTGTGTCCAGCCCCAGATCATCCATGATCAGCTGCGCCACACAGCGGGTGGCATTGCCACAGGCGCCGGCGCGGGAGCCGTCTGAATTCCAGAAATCCAGATCAATATCCGCCACATCCGAGCTGCGAATCTCGGCCAGCTGGTCAAAGCCGACACCCCGGTTACGGTCGCCCAGAGCGCGCGCCAGCGCTTCGCTGACCACCGGGGCGCGATGACGTGAATCAATCACGATAAAGTCGTTGCCCAGCCCGTGCATCTTGCGAAAGGCCAGGTCCTGAAGGGGAGAATCCTGTTGCATAGGTCGCCATATAAACCCTGCGGAAAAAATTTGCCAGATGGAGTCACTTTTTCGGTTGACGCCCCCGGCCCCCGACGGTACTCCCCCCAACACAGGCCGGGAGGTTGCTTCCGCCCTTACAGAGTGGGCCGTTAGCTCAGCTGGTAGAGCAACTGACTTTTAATCAGTAGGTCGATGGTTCGAGCCCATCACGGCTCACCACTTTGTGAAAGGCTCAGGCGGAAACGCCTGAGCCTTTCTCCATTTCAGCCCCTCTTTTTGTCTTTGCGACCTGGTTATCACCGGGTGGGACGCGGCGCGAAAGACCCGGGCGGGTTTCATATCCGGGTGGCAAACCGGGAAAGCAGCTGACCTGCACCTCTTAATCAATGTCGCTGTGGTCAACTGCGCGCAGCCCGGCCAGTTGGCAGGGCCCGAACGCCGCAAATGTGCTTTTAGGACAGAGCCTCCCGGCGCAGAGACTCCAGCAATGCCTGCCACACCTCATCAATATCCGGCCGGTTTGACTGCACCGCCCGCACAAGAACCACCTGGAACCCGGCATGTGGGAAACTGTCGCTCAGATCGACCAGCTCCCCTTTTGCCAGGTGATCGCGCACCAGGGATTGTGGCAACCACCCCATCCCGGTCCCCTGCAGCACAAGCTGAAGCACAGCATGGGTAAGTTCGCTTTCTACAACGACCTCGGGGTGGTGTGTTTTCGCCAGTTCGGGAATCAGGCGAATATTGACCAACTGCCCGAAAAAGACCCCCTTGGGATAGGCGATCACCGGGCAGGTGCTTTGCGGGGCGGTCAAATGTTCCCTGGTCTGTGGCGTTGCGACGGGAATAAAGCTGTCCGCACCGATTGAAACCACTTCGACATCAATCCGGCTCAGGATCTTATCTTCTTCAACGGGCCGGAAAAAAATCCCCAGATCGGCTTCCCCGGACAGCAGCGCCATAATGCAGGTGTCCCGGTCTGACGATTGCACATTCACGCCAATATCAAAGCGATGGTGAATGAGCTGAACAAGGCGCGGGGCGTGGGTCGTGGCCAGAGACTGCGGGCTTACAATGGTGAGCTTCCGGCGGTTTTTGCCGGATTTGGCGCCAAGAGATTTTTCGATCTGTCTGAGCCGTTCGGCCAGATCGCGCAATTCGGCTTCATGCTCAAACACCACCGGCAATGGTCTTAAAGGTTTTATCGAGCGGTCAAACAGCGGGTTTCCCAGGTAGGCCTCAAGCGCGTTGAGCCTCCTGCTGAAGGCGGATTGGGTGCGCAAACGCCTGTCAGCGGCGCGCGCCAATGATCCGGTATCAATCACCGCCAGTATGTCTTCAATCCATTCCAGTCGCATGGTGCGCCCCACATGATGCCATTCTTGCATCTTTACCGCAGTATTTCGCACTTGCCCAGCGGATCACCCGCGAACATGATGCGCTCCATACATGAAATCAGGAGTCTCCCATGCATCTCGCCCGCTTTCCCCGCCGCTTTATCGCCCATCTGCCGACCCCGCTGGAACGTCTCGACCGCCTTAGCAAAGAGTTGGGCGGACCCGAAATCTGGATCAAACGGGACGACTGCACCGGCCTCTCAACCGGCGGCAACAAAACGCGCAAGCTCGAGTTCCTGATGGCCGAGGCCGAGCTGGAGGGCGCCGATATGGTGATCACCCAGGGTGCGACCCAATCCAACCATGCCCGCCAGACCGCCGCTTTTGCCGCGAAGCTGGGGATCCCGTGCCACATCTTGCTCGAAGACCGCACCGGCTCAGACAATGCCAACTACAATACCAACGGCAACGTGCTGCTGGACCACCTGCATGGCGCCACAACCGAAATTCTTCCGGGCGGCACCGATATGGCTGCCGAAATGGAAGCTGTTGCGGAAAAGATGCGGGCGGACGGCAAGACGGTCTACATCATCCCCGGTGGCGGCTCCAACCCGACCGGGGCGCTGGGTTATGTTAACTGTGCGTTTGAATTGTTGGGGCAGGTGAACAATTCCAATCTGAAAATTGACCATATCGTGCATGCGACCGGTTCGGCGGGCACCCAGGCGGGGCTGATCACTGGTCTGAAAGCCATCAACGCCAATATCTCTCTGCTGGGCATCGGTGTGCGGGCGCCCAAAGCGCTGCAGGAAGAAAACGTCTACAAACTGGCGCTGGCCACGGCCGAAAAACTCGGCTGCCCGGGCATTGTTCAGCGCGAGGATGTGGTGGCAAACACCGATTATGTCGGTGAAGGCTATGGCATTCCGACCCAAAGCGGCATTGAGGCCATCCGCATGTTTGCCGAACTGGAGGGCATCCTGCTTGATCCGGTCTATTCTGCCAAAGGCGCTGCCGGGTTGATCGATCTGATCCGCAAAGGTGTCTTCAGCAAAGACGAACGCATTGTCTTCATTCACACCGGCGGCTCCGTGGCGCTGTTCGGTTACGATTCCGTCTTTGACTTTTCTCACCTTCGCGGCGCCAGCTAAGCTTGGCTGACCTGTCAAAACACGCAGATGCGCAGTGCCGGGCATTGCGCATCGCACGCCCCTGATAAACTTCAGCGAACAATGGAGAGCTTGATGCCAACGCCCCGCAAGATAGGAATCCTGGGTGGCATGGGACCGGAGGCCACGGTCCTGCTGATGCAGAAGATCATTGATGCGACACCGGTTCAGGATGACCGCGATCACATTCCGATGATCGTGGACAACAACCCGCAGGTCCCTTCCCGCATCGACGCACTGATCCACGGCACCGGCGAAAACCCCGGACCTGTGCTGCAAAGAATGGCACGGGATCTGGAAGGCGCCGGCGCTGAAGCGCTGATCATGCCGTGTAATACCGCGCATCACTATGCCGGTTTCATTGAAACAGACATATCGGTCCCTTTCCTCAACATGATATCCCTGACCTGTGAAAAGCTCGCATCAGAGCTGCCTGCGGGCAGCAGGATCGGCCTGCTGGCCTCCCCGGCGGTGCGCTTGAGCCGGTTGTTTGAAGCGGAGCTGGCCAGGGTGGGCATGGAACCGGTTTACGCCACGGATGATGACGCGCTGCTCAGGATTATCCGGGTGGTAAAGGCCGGTGGACCGACGCCGGACGCGGTGGATGGGCTGAATGCGCTTGCGCGTGAGCTTGAAGCCGCAGGTGTCGCCGGTATTTTGGTCGCCTGTACCGAGTTCTCCCTGCTGCGCAAATCCATAGTGGCCACAGTGCCGGTCTCAGACAGTCTTGATGTTATCGTGCAGGCCGCCGTTGATTTTGCACTGGGTGACAGCCTGTAGCTGCGCCGGACCCGCTGCTGGCACCGGGCATTGCGCGCGCTGCGTCGGCCCGGGGTGCCAACTATAAATTCCGCTCACCTGTCTAAACCAGACCTCCCCCAGCAGACCACTCACGGTTACTGGTGCAAGGCAGGCAAAGCGGATGTCCCGGCGCGTTTGCTGCCGGTTGAGACGGCCACAGGCGGCCCGCAGGGCCGCCTGTGTGTCCGATCTCGCCCGGCCCGCTTTATTCGGGGCCCGGTTGCGCCACGCCTTTGCGCGACAGGCGCAGCGTGTCGCCATAATCCACCGAGGGCTCCAGCACGATGCTTTCGCCACCGCTGCCGCCCTCAGACACCCGTTTGGCGATGATCTCAGCGGCTTTGCGGCCGATTTCATTGCGGCAGGCATCCATTGTCGCCAGCTGACGCGGCAGCCCGTCGAGCAGTTCCACCCCGTTAAAACCGGCCAGCCCGATGTCGCCAGGCACGTTCAGCCCGGCATCGAGGCAATGCAACAAACCGCCCGCACCGATCATGTCGTTGGAATAATACAGGAAATCGATGTCAGGTGTGCGTTCCAGCATAGCGGCGGTCATTTCACGCCCCTTGGCAAGGCCGGAGCCGCCGGAATAAAATTCCTGGTCCACGATCTCCAGACCTTCTTTGGCCAGCGCTTCGGTAAAGCCTTCAAAGCGTTTGCGGGCGCGGTGGTCGAGCGGCATTTTGGTGCCCATAAAGCCGATGCGCCGGTAGCCCGCCTTGACGATCGCCAGCGCCATATTGCGCCCGGCCCGGCGGTGGGAAATGCCCACGACCGCATCCGCAGGTGTGCCGTCCACATCCATAATCTCAACACAGGGCACGCCGGAGGCTTTGATCATGGCGCGCGAGGCGTCGGAATGTTCCAGCCCGGCGATGATCAGCCCGGAGGGCCGCCAGGACAGCATTTCATACAGCACTTTTTCTTCGCGCTCGGGCCGGTACTGGGTGATGCCGATCACCGGCTGCAGCTCGGTGTTGTCCAGCACGCCGGTGATGCCGGTCATCACTTCGGGAAACACCATATTGGACAGGGACGGGATGATCACCGCAACCAGGTTTACCCGCTGGCTGGCCAGGGCGCCGGCGATCTTGTTGGGCACATAGCCCATCACTCTGGCGGCTTCCAGAACCCGGGCCCTTGTGGCTTCTGACACGTCGCCCCGGTTGCGCAAAACGCGGCTGACGGTCATTTCGCTGACCCCGGAGGCCTCAGACACATCGCGCATGGTCAAGGCTGTCTCTTCTACACATCC
>NZ_QOLB01000056.1 GCF_003333265.1 Candidatus Halocynthiibacter alkanivorans | reverse complement strand
TTCCGGTACATCAATGGGTTCTATAACCCTCGACGGCGGCATTCATCGCTTGGTGGAAAAAGCCCCTTGGCCTTCGAACGAAAGGCCGCCTAACATGAGATGAGAGACCGGAACTTTTGCGCGGCAAGTCCATTGCCCACCAATACCAAATTGGTGCCGCTCCTGCCATTGCCGGCGACGGCAGCGCTTCGAAACCGGTGAACGGCTGGTTCGAGCCAAGACCGGCGTTCAACACTCCCGTACAAAATAGCCGGGAGGCCCCGGACAACCGCTTGGGGTATCCGCAGCCCTGCGTAAATTGCCTCCGACACACTTTCCTGGCACGGGATGTAGACGAAAAATGGTTTTGCGATAATCGAAACGAGCAAGGGCTCAGCCCACGAGCTTTGCGGCTTGCATCGAAGCGGGCGCTCATCTGATCAACCCTAAGCGAAAACTCCGAGGCGGAGAGACTGCTGACTGGTTTGAATTTGTGGCAATTCCGGTGAGGCATGTGTGGACCGGGGACCATTGACATAACTCTGTTCATTCCGCAATTTATGGTATGGAAGCAGATTACAGTATCACCGACCGCCTGGCCACGCGCCTGAAGGAAACCCGTAAAAGCAAAGGGTTGAGCCTGGAAGCGATGGCGAAACTGTCAGGGGTTTCGCGCTCAATGCTCTCACAAATCGAACGCGGACAATCCAGCCCGACGGTGGCGACGCTCTGGAGCCTGACCCAGGCGCTGCAGGTCGATTTTGCCGGGCTTCTGGACGATGACAGTGGCGCTGGCACGATCCGGGAAATCATGCGCGCGAACCGGACACCGACCATCGACAGCCAGGGCGAGGGCTGCCGGATACGTATCCTCAGTCCGCCCGGTCAGGCCGGACAGCTGGAAGTGTATGACATCCGGTTTACCAGCGGCGCTTCGCTGATCAGCGAGCCGCACCGGCAAGGCTGCCATGAAGATCTGACGGTGCTGGAGGGCGCGCTTGAAGTCACATCCGGCGATGAGTCCGCGCAGCTCGCGGAGGGCGATACCCTGCGCTATGCGGCGGATTGCACCCATGCGATTCGGGCCGTCGGGGCGCCTGCCAGAGCGCTTCTGATCGTACATAATTCATAAAAATCCATTATATTGGAGGGATAACGCAATATATTGACAAATTTTGCAAAACTGGAATGCTGGTGGGGAAACAAGGAGCGGTTCAATGGAAAACGCCTTTCTCGACCATATCAGCGCGACCCTGTCGGAGATCAAATCGGCGGGTCTGTATAAGACAGAACGCCAGATTGTCTCGGCGCAGGGCGGCCGGATTGATGTGCAGCACCAGGGCAAACGCCACACACGTGTAGTGAACCTTTGCGCCAATAACTACCTTGGCCTGGCCGATCATCCGCGTCTGATTGGTGCGGCTAAAGAGTCCTTTGACACCCATGGCTTTGGGATGGCCAGTGTACGCTTCATTTGCGGTACCCAGGATCAGCACCGTGTGCTGGAACAGCGTCTGGCCGGATTTCTGGCAAAAGACGACGCCATCCTGTTTGCCGCGTGTTTTGACGCCAATGGCGGTCTGTTTGAACCGCTGTTGACGGCAGAGGACGCGATCATCTCCGATGCGCTGAACCATGCTTCGATCATCGACGGCATCCGGCTGTGCAAGGCCCGGCGCTATCGTTACGCAAATTCCAATATGACGGATCTTGAAGCGCAGCTGGTCGACGCCCGTAACGGCGGCGCGCGCTTTATCATGATCGCCACGGATGGTGTGTTTTCGATGGACGGGCATCTGGCAAAACTGCCGGAAATCACCGCATTGGCGCAAAAATACCAGGCCATGGTGATGGTCGATGATTGCCATGCGACGGGGTTCATGGGGCCAGGCGGGCGTGGCACGCCAGCGCATTTTGACGTGGCGGACGGGGTGGATATTCTCACCGGAACACTTGGCAAGGCGCTTGGCGGTTCCATCGGCGGTTATATTGCTGGTCCCCAGACCGTGATTGATCTGTTGCGGCAGCGGGCGCGCCCCTACCTGTTCTCGAACTCTCTGCCGCCGGCGATCGTGGCGGCCGGTCTTGAGGCCATTGATCTTGTTGAAAACAGTGACGATCTGCGCGCCAGACTGTTTGAAAACACGGTGTTCTGGCGCGCCGGGCTGGAAAGGCTGGGGTTTGACCTTCTTCCCGGCGAACATCCGATTGTGCCGGTCATGCTGGGCGAGGCCACGCTGGCGCAGGACATGGCGTCGCAGCTGTTTGAGGAAGGCGTGTTCGTGGCCGGGTTTTTCTTTCCGGTGGTGCCAAAGGGGGCGGCGCGTATCCGCACTCAGATGAACGCTGCCCTGACCCGCGACGATCTTGAATTTTCGCTGGCGGCGTTTGAAAAAGCGGGCAAATCCGTGGGGGCAATCAAATGAGTGACAAGCCGAACGGAATGAAAGCGCTGGTTAAGGCGAAAGCCGAAGAAGGCCTGTGGATGCAACGCGAGCCGGTGCCAGAAATTGGCGCTGATGATGTTCTGATCAAGATCAACAAAACCGGTATTTGTGGCACCGATATCCACATCTGGAACTGGGATGAATGGTCGCGCAAAACCGTGCCTGTGCCATTGATCACCGGTCATGAATTTGCCGGCGAGATTGTTGAGATGGGTAAAAATGTCACCGACCTGTTCATTGGGCAGCGGGTGTCAGGTGAGGGGCATCTGATCGGCATGAAAAGCCGTGCCAGCCGTGCCGGGCGGTTTCACCTGGATCCCGAGACCCGTGGCATAGGGGTCAATGAACCGGGTGCCTTTGCCGAATTTCTGCGCCTGCCTGCCTTCAATGTGGTGCCGTTGCCCGATGACATCAGCGACGATATTGGCGCCATTCTGGACCCGCTGGGCAACGCGGTTCATACTGCGCTTTCCTTCGATCTGATTGGCGAGGATGTGCTGATCACCGGCGCCGGGCCGATCGGAATTATGGCGGCCGCCGTCGCCAAGCATATCGGCGCGCGCCATGTGGTGATCACCGACATCAATCAGGAGCGGCTGGATCTGGCGAAACGCGTCGCCGATGTCACGGCCGTCAACGTTGCCACCACCGACCTGAAACAGGTCTCGACCAGTCTGGGGCTGGTTGAAGGGTTTGATATCGGTCTGGAAATGAGCGGATCGCAGTTGGCGCTGGACCAGATGATTGACGCTATGGTGATGGGCGGGCAAATCGCAATGCTGGGCATACCGCCGGGAAAATCAGCGGTGGACTGGTCGAAAATTGTGCTTAAATCGATCACCATCAAAGGGGTCTATGGCCGCGAGATATTCGAGACCTGGTATAAAATGCTGGCCATGCTGCAAAACGGTCTGGACGTCAGCGCCGTCATTACGCACCGCTTCAGCGTTGATGAGTTTGAAACCGGGTTCGCAGCAATGAAATCCGGGTCCAGCGGCAAAGTCGTGCTGGACTGGACCGGCAATACAGGGGCGGCACAATGAAATATATAAGCACGCGCGGCGCGGCACCGGAGCTGACATTCAAACAGGCGCTTCTGGTTGGTCTTGCCGCGGATGGTGGCCTCTATGTGCCGCAAACCTGGCCCGAATTTTCAGCCAGCGATATCGCGTCTTTCCGCGGCAAACCTTATAGCCATGTCGCTTTTGAGGTCATGCGCCGCTTTGTGGACGGTGAAATCCCTGATGCGGCGCTGAAGGCGATGATTGAGGACGCCTATGACACGTTTCACCACCCTGCGGTGACGCCTCTGGTCCAGACCGGGGCCAATGAATGGCTGCTGGAGCTGTTTCACGGCCCCACCATGGCGTTCAAAGATGTGGCGATGCAAATCCTGGCCCGGCTGATGGATTACGTTTTGCAGGAAAACAACGAGACTCTGACGATTGTCGGCGCGACGTCGGGGGACACCGGCGGCGCGGCTCTGACGGCTTTTTCCGGGCGCAGTAATATCGACATATTCTTTATGTTTCCGCGTGGCCGGGTCTCACCCGTTCAGCAGCGCCAGATGACCACGCTGCGCGCTGACAATACTTATGCCATTGCGATTGAAGGCAGCTTTGACGATTGCCAGAACATGGTGAAAGCCATGTTTGCCAACCATGGGTTTCGCGACAAGGTGCGTCTGTCCGCAGTGAATTCGATAAACTGGGGCCGGATCATGGCGCAGACGGTGTATTATTTCACCGCCGCCGCAAGTTTGGGAGCGCCGGATCGTGCGGTTTCATTTACCGTCCCTACTGGTAACTTTGGCGATGTCTATGCCGGGCATGTGGCGCGTCAGATGGGCTTGCCGATCGAACGGCTTGTCATTGCAACAAATGAGAATGACATTCTGAACCGCGCGCTCAGCGCTGGCCGGTATGAAATGCAAGAGGTCACGCCGACCATCACGCCGTCGATGGATATACAGATTTCGTCGAATTTCGAGAGGTTGTTATTTGAAGCATCCGGGCGGGACACACAGGCGGTAAAGGCTATGATGGATCAGTTGCGCCAGTCCGGGGCCTATGATCTGCCTGAAAATATCCGGTCCTCGGTTACGTCCGGATTTGATGTTGGTACAGCAACAGAAGCTGAAACCATCGCGATGATGAAATCCATGCACAGCGACTGCGCCTATCTTCTTGATCCGCACACGGCGGTTGCATTGCATGTTGCGCGCCAACATTGCTCTGACCAGGCTCCGATGATCACGCTGTCCACGGCAGATCCGGCCAAATTTCCTGCAACGGTTGAAAAAGCCACTGGCGTTCACCCGGCGCTGCCCGTGTGGACGGGCCGCCTGATGGACGATGCCGAGGAATTTACGGTTTTGGAGAACGAGCAGGCCGCAGTCGAAACCTGGATCATGTCGCAAAAATCATAAGGGCGCCGTGCTCAGGGCAGCGATAGCGTGGTAATGGTGGCGGTGCCCGCAGTTTCGCCAGGGTCTGGCGCTGCCACTGGCGAACAGAAAAGGCGTGCAAACCAGCAAACTGCAATTCTGACGACCTTGGCCGCGTACATGCACTTTCGAATTTCAATCTTGCAGCACGCGCTACCTGTCCACTCTGGGATCCGTCGGTGCGGCAGGACTGCCTGTCCGCGCAAGGGGAGGCGGGATCGAACATGTTGCCGGCGATGCCACGTCATGGAAACAAGCCGGTCTGAACGTCAGGATCGACATAACAGTGCTGGGCCCAGCCGTCTGCTGAAGCTTAATTCCGGTTGAAGGCCGACAGGCCGTTTGATGCAATTTTACTGCGATCAGGAATCATACATTCCATGAAAACTGGCGGCAGTGCGCCAGGGCGTCAAAAAACACGGAGGAAGTCTAGTACAACCAGCCGTTTTCTATGGCAGCTAAGAAAGTCGGCCCTCACGGGCTTGCAGATGCCACTATCTTATTGTCTTCGCACGTGATCGACCTGGTGAAAGACCCTGAATGCCGTGAAATATTCCTGGCGGAACGGTGGGCCCGGATTGAGCTGAGGCTGAAAATTGGAACAAGATGTTTTCAAAGCCATCTGTTGTATTGGGCAGCGCAGAAAAACCGTTTTCAGATGCTGCTCTCAACGGGAATTTCCACAACCTGACACAGAAATTTATGCCGCTAAGCCGTTCGGAAGGGAGCCGGAATCAGGTTCGGGCATTGGATGAAATGGACGATGCCGGTGCGTTTCTGGATGGGAGTTCCCAGTCCTTAAGGAAAAAGGGGCGCGTTATTTTCACACAATATTTGGAACTCATCCTGCCTGAAATCACCAGGGGAACTGGCAGCGCTGTGCGGTTGAGTAAAACGCGATGTTACGTAACCCGAAATAGGAGCGCCTGCCGTGCCCGTAAAAAAGCGACAGGCTGACATGCAGGTTTTCAGGCAACCGGGGCGGTATGCCCTGTTCCGGCTCTTCCGGGGCACGGTTCAGAGCGGCTTCCAGAATTCACCTGTCAGTAGTCGGCCTGGTCAATAAGCGGGGTCGGGTCGGCGAAGCGTTCCAGAGCGGCGACATCTGTGAGGTGCACTTTCGAGCCACTGATCTCCACCCCATGCGCTTTCAGCGCCTTAATCGCCCGTGACAGGTTTTCCGGTGTCATGCCCATTGTTGAGGCCAGCTTTTTCTTTTCAACCAGCAGATCAAATTCAGGCGTGTTTCCCGCGCGCCGGTGACAGCGCAGCAGGTAGTTCGCCAGACGTTCGACGGAACTGCGTAGCTTGAGGTTCTTGGTATTCTTGATCACTGCCCGGTAACACTGCGCCATCTCCTGAAGCAGCACATTCGAAAAAGTACCGTCCTGTTTTAACACGTCGCGTACGTTTGAGGAGGGAAGCAGGACAACACTGCTTTTTGACACCGTTCTTGCCGACATCAGATAGGGCGCGTCCCGGATGGTTGCTGCAAGGATAAAAGTGGCAACGGGCTGCAGCGTCACCATCACGGTTTCATGCCCGCTCCAGCCGGCAAAAAGTTCAACACTCCCCTCAATCAGGATGTGCAGAAAATCGGAATTCTCGCCTTCGGTGATCAGATCGCTGCCGGCGGGAAAGCTCATCAGGAACGCACCGTGGATCAGGATCTCAAAACTCTCGTCTGACATGTCCCGGAAAAGATCGAGGGACCGCACTTTTGAAATATCTGATTGCCGCACGACTCACCTGCCTGGTTGAAATTCTTGATGTTTATCAAGCAGGCGGTGAGACCTGGTCAAGGCGCGCGCGGAATAAAGCGCTCCATAGACTGGAATGTTATGGCGTGTCGATCGGACATTTTTCAATAACACATTAATTTAACTGGAAAATTTGCCTTCTTTGATCTCGATCATACCGCAAGGTCGCTGATTTATGCACTTTGTCCCCGAGTTCAATAACTGCCCGATGGGGCACTTGATTTGGAGGCGCACTACATGAATACGCTCGATGGGGTCGGCAAAACAGACCAGTATCGTGCGCTCGGGCTGAGCACTTTTGCCTTTACCGTCTGTTTCGCGGTCTGGACGATCTTCTCAATCATTGGCGTTAAAATCAAAGGCGAGCTGGGGCTTTCTGACACCCAGTTCGGGCTGCTTGTCGCGACACCTGTGTTGACGGGATCAATCAGCCGGATTTTTCTGGGCGTCTGGACTGAACAGTTCGGCGGTCGCATCATCTTCCCGCTGCAGATGCTGATCACCTCCGTGGCGGTCTGGCTGCTGACTTCGGTTCAGACTTATGAGGTGTTCTTGCTGGCGGCGCTCGGGCTCGGGCTGGCCGGTGGTTCTTTCATCGTCGGCGTGTCCTATACGTCCCGCTGGTTTGAAAAAGAACACCAGGGCACTGCTCTCGGCATTTTTGGCGCTGGCAACGTGGGCGCCGCGGTTACCAACTTTGCAGCGCCGTTTCTGGTGGTTGCTGTGGGTTGGGAAGGCACCGCGCGAATCTATGCAATCGTGCTGGCAGTCACTGCAGTGCTGTTTTATGTCTTTGCGAAGACTGACCCGGTGCATGTGGCACGCAAACGCTCCGGCGCGCGTCCGGTCTCGGCCAAACAACAGCTTGAGCCCTTGAAGGATCTTCGGGTCTGGCGCTTTGCGACCTATTACTTCTTTGTTTTTGGCGCCTTTGTCGCCCTGGCCTCTTTCCTGCCGCGCTACTATGTCGGTGCTTACGGGCTGGAGCTGACCACAGCCGGCGTTTTTGCCGGGCTCTATTCCCTGCCGGGCTCGGTGTTTCGTGCCCTTGGTGGCTGGATGTCGGACCGGATGGGCGCGCGCCGGGTCATGTATCTGACCTTCGTCATCTCGCTCGTGATCCTGTTCCTGATGAGCTATCCGCAAACCAGTTATTCGGTCGCCGGCATCAAAGGCCCGATTACCTTTAATTTCGGTCTCTCGGTTGGTGCTTTTGTCAGCCTGACAGTTGTTCTGGGCTTTGTCATGAGCCTGGGCAAAGCTGCGGTCTACAAACACATACCAGTCTACTACCCGCATCACGTCGGCTCAGTCGGCGGTCTGGTGGGCATGATCGGGGGGCTGGGTGGTTTCTTCCTGCCGATCTCCTTTGGCATGCTGCTGGATTACACCGGCGTCTGGACCGCACCGTTCATGCTTTTGTTCGTGCTGGTCGCGGTCTCCACGATCTGGATGCATCTCGCAATCCGCCGGATGGAGCGCGCACGTCACCCTGCACTGATCGACGAAAAGTATCTCTCAGATGTGCCGGATGCACCGCTTGGCAAACCAACACCTGAAACGTCACCGGCCCGGGCCACCTCCCAGCCGGCGCAATAAATCCGTCCTTCTGCCGGCCCGTCGCAGACGGGCCGGCCCCCGAAACACTTTGATAGCAAATCCGTCCAAAAGGAGGATCCCATGGCGATCACTGATATGAACAATGGTCAGTCCGGCCACGTATTAACAGGCTGGCGGCCCGAAGACCCGGCGTTCTGGGACAGCAAAGGCAAAGCCATTGCCCGGCGCAATCTCTGGATCTCGATCCCCAACCTGTTGCTGGCCTTTTCGGTCTGGATGGTGTGGTCGGTAGTGGTCGCCAAGCTGCCAGCCATCGGCTTTGATTTCACCGTCGCCGAGCGCTTCTGGCTGGCGTCACTGCCAGGCCTTTCGGGCGCGACGCTGCGCATTTTCTACAGCTTCATGGTGCCGGTCTTTGGCGGGCGCAAATGGACCGCGCTTGCGACCGCGTCTTTGCTTTTGCCAGCGCTTGGTATTGGCTTTGCGGTGCAGGATCCGGACACATCATACACCACATTCCTGGTCCTGGCCCTGATGTGCGGGTTTGGCGGCGGTAACTTTGCCAGTTCCATGGCCAATATCGCCTATTTCTACCCCAAAGCGAGCAAAGGCAATGCGTTGGCGATGAATGCCGGACTTGGCAATCTGGGCGTATCGGTGATGCAGTTCCTGGTCCCGATTGTAATCACCATGGGCGTGTTTGGTGCGCTTGGCGGCGAACCTCAGCAGTTGAGTGATGGCGGCCAGCTCTTTATTCAGAACGCCGGATTTATCTGGGTGCCTTTCCTGATCATCAGTGCGCTTGCCGCCTGGTTTGGCATGAATGACATTGCGGATGCCAAGGCGTCGTTCCGCGACCAGGCGATCATTTTCAGCCGCAAACACAACTGGATCATGTGCATTCTTTACACCGGCACCTTTGGCAGCTTCATTGGCTATGCCGCTGGTTTCCCACTGTTGATGAAAATTCAGTTCCCCGAAGTGAACGTGCTGTCCTACGCCTTTCTTGGTCCTCTTGTCGGCGCACTGAGCCGCGCCGGCACCGGCTGGATTTCTGACAAATGGGGCGGCGGCCGGGTCACCTTCTGGACTTTTATCGGCATGATCTTTGCTGTCATCGGCGTGCTGCAGTTCCTGCCTCTGGGCGGCAGTGAAGGCAACTTCTGGGGTTTCTTTGCCAGCTTTATGGCGCTGTTCTTCCTCACTGGGGTTGGCAATGCGTCTACATTCCAGATGATCCCTGCGATCATGGCGCAACAGGTGCCGGTTCTGATGCCCGCGCTGGCGGGTGATGCTCTGCGCAAGCAGGTTGAGCGCGAAAGCGCCGCCATCATCGCTTTCACCAGTGCGATCGCGGCCTATGGCGCGTTCTTCATCCCCAAATCTTACGGCACATCCATCGCAATGACCGGCGGGCCAGCTGCGGCGCTGTGGGCCTTTGCCGGGTTCTACGCGCTCTGCGTGCTGATCACCTGGATCTTCTACAGCCGCAAGAACGCACCGGTACCGTGCTGATCAAAAAAGTTTCGCGCGGCGACACCGTTTGCCGCGCCACCGCATTCAAGGAGCGAACACTATGAGCCACTTGCTGGACAGATTGAATTTCCTGCAGTCCAAAGAGCTGGAACAGTTCTCGGACGGGCATGGACAGGTCACCCGTGAAAACCGCGACTGGGAAGATACCTACCGCAACCGCTGGCGCCACGACAAGATTGTGCGCTCGACCCATGGTGTAAACTGCACCGGTTCCTGCAGCTGGAAGATTTACGTCAAATCAGGCATCGTCACCTGGGAAACACAACAGACCGATTACCCGCGTACGCGTCCGGATCTGCCCAACCATGAGCCACGTGGCTGTGCCCGCGGCGCCAGCTACAGCTGGTATCTCTATTCCGCCAACCGGGTGAAAAACCCGTTGATCCGTGGCCGGTTGCTGAAGGCCTGGCGCAAGATGCGCAAGACTATGACGCCGATCGAAGCGTGGACCAGCCTGCAACAGGATCCGATCCTGCGCGCCTCCTATGTGGAGATCCGCGGCAAAGGCGGGTTTGTGCGCGCCAGCTGGGATGAATCCACCGAAATCATCGCCGCCGCCAACGCATATACCGCCAAAACATACGGGCCCGACCGGGTCTTTGGTTTCTCGCCCATTCCCGCAATGTCGATGGTCAGCTATGCCGCCGGGTCGCGCTACCTCAGCCTGCTGGGCGGGGTCTGCATGTCGTTCTATGACTGGTATTGCGACCTGCCACCGGCGTCTCCCCAGACCTGGGGCGAGCAGACCGACGTTCCCGAGAGTGCCGACTGGTACAATGCCGGCTTCCTGCTGCTCTGGGGCTCAAACGTGCCACAGACCCGCACACCAGACGCGCATTTTTATACCGAAGCGCGCTATCGTGGTGCCAAGTCTGCCGTCATTTGTCCGGATTATTCCGAGGCGGCAAAATTTGGTGACATCTGGCTGGCGCCCAAACAAGGTACTGACAGCGCACTGGCAATGGCCATGGGCCATGTGATCCTGCGCGAATTTCACCTGGACCGTCAGGCGGAATATTTCGAGGACTACTGCCGTAAATATTCCGACATGCCGATGCTGGTGCGTCTCGATGAAAAAGACGGAAAACTGGTGCCGGGACGCTTCCTGCGCGCCGATGAGTTCAGCGACGACCTGGGGGAATCCAACAACCCCGACTGGAAGGTCACCGCGATCAATTCCAACACAGGTGACATAGTTGCACCCAACGGATCAGTCGGTTTCCGCTGGGGCGAGGGCGGTGGATGGAACCTGGAAGAGCGGGCAGGGGACGATGCCACCAGCCTGCAGATGACGCTGATCGATGAGGCGGACCGCGACGAGGTTGTGGCTGTCGATTTTCCCTATTTCGGTGGTCAGGCCACTGAACACTTCGTCAAATGCGAACACCCCGACGTTCTGACCAAAAACGTGCCGGTGAAAACGCTGCAACTTCCGGAAGGCGAAGTCCGCGTTGCAACCGTGTTTGATCTGTTCTGCGCCAACTACGGTCTGGACCGTGGTCTGGGCGGCGACTGGGTTACCAGCGACTATGACGAGGACATTCCCTACAGCCCGGCCTGGGCGGAAAAGATCACTGGCGTTAAACGCGATGCAATCATCACTGTTGCGCGTGAATTCGCGCTGAATGCCGAAAAGACCAAAGGCAAATCGATGGTGATCCTGGGGGCCGGCCTCAACCACTGGTACCACATGGATATGAACTACCGCGGCATCATCAATATGCTGGTGATGTGCGGCTGTATCGGTCAGTCCGGCGGTGGCTGGAGCCACTATGTGGGCCAGGAGAAACTGCGCCCCCAAACCGGTTGGCAGCCGTTGGCCTTCGCGCTGGACTGGAGCAAACCGCCGCGCCATATGAACGCGACGTCTGCCTGGTATGCCCACACCGATCAGTGGCGCTATGAAACCCTGCGCGCTGATGAAATCCTGTCACCCACCGCGCCCGAGGGCGATTGGGACGCCAGCATGATCGACTTTAACATCCGCGCTGAACGCATGGGCTGGTTGCCATCGGCACCGCAGCTGAAAACCAACCCGTTTGAGGTTGCCAAAGCGGCAAAAGCGGCAGGGCAGGACATCCCGGCCTATGTCGCCGGGCAGCTTAAATCCGGTGATTTGGAAATGTCCTGCGAAGATCCGGATGCACCCGAAAACTGGCCGCGCAACCTGTTCATCTGGCGCTCCAACCTGCTGGGCTCTTCCGGCAAGGGCCACGAATACTTCCTCAAACACCTGCTGGGCACCGACCACGGTGTGCTGGGACGTGATCTTGGCGAAGAAGGCGGCACCATGCCCAAAGAAGCCAAGTGGCACAAGGACGCGCCACGCGGCAAACTGGACCTGCTGGTGACCATCGATTTCCGCATGTCCACCACCTGCGTTTATTCTGATATCGTGCTGCCAACCGCCAGCTGGTATGAAAAGAACGACCTGAACACCAGTGACATGCATCCGTTCATCCACCCGCTTCAGGCGGCGGTGGACCCGGCCTATGAAAGCAAATCCGACTGGGAAATTTTCAAATCCATTGCGAAGAAATTCCAGGAAGTGGCGCCGGAAATCCTTGGCAAGGAAACCGATATCGTTGCGCTGCCGATCCTGCATGACACCCCTGCAGAAATCGCGCAGGACCAGGTGCGGGACTGGAAGAAAGGCGAATGTGATCTGATTCCGGGCAAAACCGCGCCAAACTTCATCGAAGTGGAACGCGATTACACCGCACTGTACGACCGGTTTGTTGCACTCGGGCCGCTGCTGGAGAAGGCCGGAAATGGCGGCAAAGGCATTGCCTGGGACACCAAACACGAAGTGCAGCTCCTGCGTGAACTGAACGGCACCTGGGACGAAGGCGCGGCGGAAGGCTGTGCAAAAATTGACACCGACATCGACGCGACTGAGGTCATTCTGATGCTTGCACCGGAAACCAATGGTGAGGTTGCTGTGAAGGCCTGGAATGCGCTCAGCGAAATCACCGGGCGCGAGCATGCCCATCTGGCGCTGTCAAAAGCCGATGAAAAGATCCGTTTCCGTGACATTGCTGCCCAGCCGCGCAAAATCATCTCCTCACCAACCTGGTCGGGCATTGAAAGCGAGGAGGTCTGTTACAACGCTGGTTATACCAACGTGCATGAATTGATCCCGTGGCGCACCCTGACCGGTCGTCAGCAGCTTTATCAGGATCACCTGTGGATGCGCGCCTTTGGCGAAGGGTTCTGCGTCTACCGCCCTCCGGTAGATCTGAAGACCATCACCAGGGATGTGAACACAGATGCGCGTGACGGTAATCCGCACCTGGTGCTGAACTTCATCACCCCGCATCAGAAATGGGGCATCCATTCGACCTATTCCGACAACTTGCTGATGCTGACGCTGAACCGCGGCGGCCCGGTGGTCTGGCTGTCTGAAATCGACGCTGCCAAAGCCGGGATTGTCGATAATGACTGGGTCGAAGCCTATAACGTCAACGGGGCACTGACCGCCCGTGCCGTGGTGTCACAGCGCATGAAAGAAGGCACGATCTTCATGTATCACGCGCAGGAAAAAATCGTGAACACACCGGGATCGGAAAAAACCGGCCTGCGTGGCGGTATCCACAACTCGGTCACCCGGACCACGCTGAAACCCACCCATATGATCGGTGGTTATGCCCAGCTGTCTTACGGGTTCAACTACTACGGAACCGTCGGCAGCAACCGCGACGAATTCGTCATTGTCAGAAAAATGCGCAAGGTCGACTGGCTCGATCAACCGGCAGATACACAGGAGACAGCAGAATGAGAATTCGTGCGCAAATCGGAATGGTACTCAACCTCGACAAATGTATCGGGTGCCACACCTGTTCCGTGACCTGTAAAAACGTCTGGACCAGCCGGGAAGGTGTTGAATACGCCTGGTTCAACAATGTCGAAACCAAACCCGGTGTTGGTTATCCGAAAAACTGGGAAGACCAGAGCCAGTGGAATGGCGGCTGGGAACGCACCAAATCGGGTAAGTTGCAGCCCAAACAGGGCGCGAAATGGCGCATTCTGGCGAATATCTTTGGCAATCCGGACCTGCCCGAGATTGACGATTATTACGAACCCTTCACCTTTGATTACGACCATCTGAAATCGGCGCCGGAAATGAAGGCGTTTCCGACGGCGCGGCCGCGTTCGCTGATCACCGGCGAGCGGATGGAGAAAATCGAAACGGGTCCGAACTGGGAAGAAATTCTCGGCGGTGAATTCTCCAAACGCTCAAAGGATTACAACTTTGAGGGCATTCAGAAGGAGATCTACGGCGAGTACGAAAACACTTTCATGATGTACCTGCCGCGGCTCTGTGAACATTGTCTCAACCCGACGTGTGCTGCCGCCTGTCCGTCGGGTGCGATCTACAAACGCGAAGAAGACGGCATCGTGCTGATCGACCAGGAAAAATGCCGTGGCTGGCGCATGTGTGTCTCCGGCTGCCCCTATAAAAAGGTCTATTACAACTGGGACACCGGCAAATCCGAGAAATGCACTTTCTGTTATCCGCGTATTGAAAGTGGCAACCCCACCGTGTGTTCGGAAACCTGTGTCGGCCGCATCCGTTATCTGGGTGTGATGCTCTATGACGCCGACAAGATCGAAGCGGCGGCCAATGCACCGGATGAGAAAGACCTCTATCAGGCACAGCTTGACCTGTTCCTCGATCCCAATGATCCCGAAGTTCAGGCCGCTGCCCGCGCCGATGGCATTCCGGACGACTGGGTTGAAGCGGCGAAAAATTCGCCGGTGTGGAAAATGGCGATGGACTGGAAAATCGCCTTCCCGCTGCACCCGGAATACCGGACGCTGCCAATGGTGTGGTACGTGCCACCGCTGTCGCCGATCCAGAACGCGGCGGAGGCTGGTCACATTGGTCATGACGGTGAAATGCCCGATGTGCGCTCGCTGCGCATTCCGGTCAAATACCTCGCCAATATGCTGACAGCAGGGGACGAAGAACCCGTAGTGAGCGCGCTGGAACGTATGCTGGCGATGCGCGCCTATATGCGGTCCAAAACCATCGACGGCGTCATTGACGAAGGCATCGCCGCACGCGTTGGACTGTCAGGGCGCACCATCGAGGACATGTATAAAATCATGGCGCTGGCCGATTACGAAGATCGGTTTGTGATCCCCACAACCCATCGTGAAACGGTTGAAGAAGCCTATGACCTGCGCGGCGGCTGCGGCTTTACCGACGGCAACGGCTGTTCCCCGGGCATCAGCGAAGGTTCGATGTTTGGCGGCAAGAAGAAAAAGAAAACCCTCATCCTGCCTTCGGAGGCGTTCTGATGTTGATGACACTCAAATGCATTTCAGCCCTGCTGAGCTACCCGTCTGAAGATCTGCAGGCCGCCATCAGCGACATCCGCTCGGCACTGCGTTCCGAGGGCTTGCTGGACCAAACGGCGCAAAGCAACCTCGAGCCACTTCTTGAGTGGCTCGGGAGCACAGATCTTTATGAGCAGCAGGAAAGCTTTGTTCATCTCTTTGACCGCTCCCGCACCCTGTCGCTGAACCTGTTTGAACACGTGCATGGCGAAAGCCGTGACCGGGGTGGCGCAATGGTCGATCTGGTCGAAACCTACCGTGATGGGGGATTTGAGCCCGCCACAAGCGAATTGCCGGATCACCTGCCGGTGTTGCTGGAGTTTCTCGCCACCCGACCGCTTGCGGAGGCCAAAGAGACCCTGGCGGATGCAGCGCATATTTTTGAGGTGCTTCAAACCCGGCTTGAGCGGCGCAAAAGCAAGTATGCGGCCGTGTTCGCGGGCCTGCTGTTGTTGTCCGGGCTCTCTGACAATGACGAAGTGATCACCAGGATGTTGAGTGAAGAGGATGACAATCCGGACGATCTTGATGCATTGGACGCGGTCTGGGAAGAAGCCCAGGTTGCCTTTGGTCCGGACCCGGACGCTGGCTGCCCTCAGGTTCGCGACATGCTGGCCAGTATGGACACCCCCGTTAACCCCGCGCCGGTCTCGCCGGCCCGGGCTTTGTGAAGGAGTTTCAGATGAACAACTTTCTTTTCGGGATTTATCCCTACATCGCAATCAGCGTGATGATAATTGGCTCAATCGCGCGCTATGAGCGGGATCCGTTCACGTGGAAATCCTCTTCAAGTCAGCTTTTGCGTCGCAAACAGCTGATTTTGGGCTCTGTCCTGTTTCATGTCGGCGTGCTGGTGATTTTTTTCGGCCACCTGATAGGTCTGCTGACCCCGATCAGCCTGTTTCACTTTCTTGGCGTCAGCAATGAGTTCAAACAAACGCTCGCTGTGATTGCCGGAGGGATCGCCGGGGTGATGGCGCTGACCGGTGGCGGCATATTGTTTCACCGCCGCTGGACTGATCCGCGGATCCGCAAGACTTCGAGCTTTGCAGATATTGCCATCCTGGCTCTGCTGCTGGCGCAGTTGGTGCTGGGTGTCGGCACGATCTTTATCTCGGTTCAGCATCTGGACGGCGGTGAAATGGTCAAGTTTATGGCCTGGGCGCAGGGGATCCTTACGTTCCAGAGCGGGGCTGCTGATCAGGTCGCGGAAGTGGCGCTGATTTTCAAATTGCACCTGGTTCTGGGGCTGACGATCTTCCTGGTGTTCCCCTTCACACGCCTGGTTCACATGCTGTCGGTGCCGCTGCGCTATCTGACTCGGCCTGGCTATCAGGTGGTGCGCTCGCGCCGGCAGACAGCTTTGCCCAAACGCGGCAATACAATCGCGCCGGCCACCAAGAAAGCGGTCCGGACCCGGCCCGTTAAACCAACCACAAAACCCGCGGAGTGACAGAGATGAACAAACCGCTTTTCCCCGATATTGTCGTCAATGGTGAACCGATAACCCAGGTTGCCATTGCTTCTGAGGCGCAGAACCATGCTGCGCCAAAAGGCAAACCTGGCCTTGCCTGGCGTAAAGCAGCGCGGGCGCTGGTTATGCGCAGCCTGCTGTTGCAGGAAGCAAAGCGCGTGAACCAGCAGGCCGAGCCAAAGGAACTCTCACCCGGCAAGGTCGAAACCCCGGAGGAGGCAGTAATACGCGCGCTGCTGGAGGCCCGCGTGGAGGTTGAACCGCCCCGGGAGCAGGCCGTGCGCAAAGCCTATGACGCCGCACCAAACCGCTTCCGGGCGCCTTCGCTTTATGAACCGGCGCATATTCTGTTTGCTGCCGACCCCGCAGATGCAGCCGCACGCTCAGACGCTTTGAAACGGGCGCAGGCTGTGCTTGAAGTGCTGAAGACGCAACCGGATCGCTTTGCGTCTCTCGCGCGCAACGAAAGCGACTGCCCGTCGCGGGATGCGGGCGGGCAATTGGGGCAGATATCTCCGGGCGACACCGTGCCTGAATTTGAAGCCGCACTTGAAAAGCTGAACCCAGGCGAACTTGCGCTTGAGCCGGTCGAAAGCCGCTATGGTATTCACATCCTGCGTCTGGACGCCAAGGCAACTGGGGAATTGCTGCCCTTTGAGGCGGTGCAGGGTCAGATTGTTGAAATGCTTGAAAAAGTCGCCTGGGCGCGTGGCGCCCGTCACTTTGGCGACGAACTTGTCGCGCGGGCTGAAATCAGCGGAATTGACATGGGAAAGTTTCCTGCATCCTGACCCTGGAATACTGAATGCTGCATACGCCCAAATCAATAATCTCACGTCCGGCGCGTCCGGGCGTTACCCTGAGCCTCACGCCGGAGAAAACTTTCATGTTGTCTGATCTGCTTGCCAGAAACGCTGCCTGGTCTGAAGAGCGCACCCGCGCGGCACCTGAGTATTTCGCCCGTCTTGCCACCCGGCAGTCACCGGAATATTTCTGGATCGGCTGCTCTGACAGCCGGGTGCCGGCCAATGTCGTGGCGGGTCTTGATCCGGGAGAAGTCTTTGTCCACCGCAACGTGGCAAATGTGATCCATTCGTCTGACATGAACCTGCTCAGCGCGCTTGAATTTGCTGTCGACGCGTTGGCAGTGCGGGAAATTGTCGTCTGTGGCCATTACGGCTGCGGCGGCATCAAAGCGGCGACGGAAAACCTGCCACACGGGCTGGCCGATCACTGGCTCGAACCCATCCGCAGGCTGGAACGCCAATATGCAATCGATCTCAGCCAATGCGCCGATACCGAATCCCATCGCGATAAACTAGCGGAGTTTAATGTGGTTGAAGGCGTACGCCGGGTTTGCGAGACGCCCATTCTGCAACGGGCATGGGCAAACGGGCGCAGCATTGCGGTGCATGGGCTGATTTACGGGCTGAAAGATGGCTTGTTGCGCAACCTTGAATGCACCGTGACGGGTGGGCATTCCGGTGTGGGAGACATGAAATGACAATTTCCCAACCGATTTCAACATCTCAATGCGGATGTGACCGTGCAGACGTCAAAGCAGGGCTGTGGCCGGTTGACGCGGCTCTTGCCCATGGAATTTCGCTTGTTGTGCCGGTCTCGGAAACAGAGGTCGTGAAACTCCGTGACGCGCCCGGCAGGATCCTGGCCGGGGATCTCTGCGCCACTGATCTTGCGCCACGGTTTGACAATTCCGCCATGGATGGTTTTGCCGTCCGGACTGCTCTGCTTGCAGAAACCGGCCCGTGGATTGTGGCCCTCGGTGGCCGCATTGCCGCAGGGGATCCGGACGCTGATATTGATCCGCAGGCTGCCGCTGTTCAGATCTTCACTGGCGCTCGTATTCCCGGGGGGTTTGACGCTGTCATCATGCAGGAGGAAGTGGTGCGCAGGGGGGCAGAGATATCCTTTTCAAAGCCGGTTCAACCTTGGCTGAACATCCGCAGGGCGGGCGAGGAATACGCCAGGGGTGAAACGCTGATCCGTGCCGGTACCACGCTTGGTCCAGTGCAGATCGCCTGTGCCGCTGCCGCCGGTGCCGGCAGTCTTTCGGTGCGCCGCAGGGTGAAAGTGGTGTTGCTTGTCTCCGGAAAAGAGTTGAAAACCGCGGGTGGGCCGCTCACCGGGTCCGAGATATCAGATGTGAACACACCGATGATGGAGGCGGCGCTGCGCGATCCTTCTGTCGAGCTGATTGCCCGCCTGCGGATATCTGACGATTGCGCAGAAATGGCGGCGACGCTCCGGCGGTTTGCAGCGACTGCGGATATCATTGTCGCCACCGGCGGTGCTTCGGTCGGGGAAGAGGACCATCTTAAGGCCGCCATCAAAGTCGCGGGCGGGCAGGTGGCCCTGTCGGGCGTCGCGATCAAACCCGGCAAACCTTTTACCCTGGCGACCATTGACCGGGCCGTGCTGATTGGACTTCCTGGCAACCCGGTTTCCGCATTTGTCACCTGGAATGTACTGGGCGGTCCCATGCTGGACCATCTGACTGCCAGAACACCCAAGGCACGCGCGGGCCGCCACGTCAAAGCGGATCATGCTTTGCAGCACCGGCCGGGCCGCTGCGAATATCGCCCGGCAAAGATTGTTGGCTATGACGCTGGTGGCACCGAGCGTGTGTCCGTGGCACAGGCCAGCCATTCCGCGCGGATTACGTCAGTTTTGAATGCTGACGGGTTGATCCGCATACCGTCCTTTGTGGACCAGATCGCCGCCGGGGATCTGCTAGAATTCATTCCCTTTCAGGGCAAATAAACAACCAATAACGTGAGGATCCAATGGATATCGCATATATCACCACAACAGAGCAGGGCAAAACAGACACGGTTCTTGCTGAGGTTGCCGGCTTGCTTGCTCTGCGGGGGCTGCAGTTGGCCGGCGTCGTGCAGACCAATTCTGACAGCCCGGATTGCCGCGGTTGCGACATGGATGTACGGGTTTTGCCAGACGGTCCTACCATCCGAATTTCGCAATCTCTGGGCAAAGAGGCGCGCGGCTGCAAGCTGGATCCCTCAGCGCTGGAAGAGGCGGTGGTTGAAGTGCAGTCCCGTCTCAATGCGGACAGCGCGCTGCTAATCCTTAATAAATTCGGCAAACACGAAGCCGACGGGCGTGGATTTCGCGATCTGATTGCCGAGGCTTTGTCATTGGGATTGCCGGTTGTCACCGCCGTCAACCAAATGAACGAGGCCGCGTTTCTGGAGTTCTCCGGAGGGCTGGCGATAAAATTGCCAACCAGCGCGGCTGCGATTGTCGACTGGGCCACAGATAAAATTGCCGGACGATCCACAGCCGCATAAGCGCAGGCAAGCCCAGTACCGTCTGCCTGCCATGCCGCCATTGGCAGGCAGAGTTGAGATTGGCGCAGGTTTATCCCTGCCGGACGGTGGTTTTGCGCCTGACCGGGGAAGTGTGCAAAGCTAAGGGGGCGTTCAAATCGGGTAAACAGACGGCGCGGCACTGAGCGGCTTATCTCACATAGCTGAGATCCCGGCCTGGACCTGTGGTGAACGCGTCAGGAGCCTGTTCGCGCGAACCGGCTGCCAACTGAACATTTGGCAGCCAGACCACGGGCAGCGCGTAGGCATATTAACCCTGAGAGCTTTTCAGCTCAGATCAGCCAAGCTGCTGGCTGCGCGCTTTGGCGGCTGCGACAGCGCGCTCCAGCAGGTTGTTGAAGCCGTGGCGCTCGTCCATCAGCACTTCCAGCGCAGCGGCGGTGGTGCCATTGGGCGAGGTCACGTTCTGGCGCAACTGACCAGGGGTTTCGTCGCTTTGCAGCGCCATGGCACCGGCACCTGAAACTGTGGCCTGGGCGAGCTCAAGCGCGATATCCGCGGCAAGCCCGTGTTTTTCGCCTGCCGCCGCCAGTGCTTCGACAAGATGAAAAACATAGGCCGGGCCGGAGCCGGACACCGCAGTGACCGCGTCCATCTGGGACTCCTCCTGCAAGATCACGACGCGCCCGACGGCCTGCATCAACTGCTTTGACAAAGCCAGGTCCCGGCTGGACACATGTTCATTGGCCACAAGCGCGGTGATACCCTGTCCGATTGCGGCCGGGGTGTTTGGCATCGCCCGCACCACCGGTGTGAGCCCACCAAGGCAGGTCTGCAGAGTGGCCAGGCTGGTGCCCGCCGCCACCGAAAGGAATACAGTGCGCCCGTTGCCCAGGTCTGCAATCTGAGGTGCCGCATCGACCACGATCTGCGGTTTTACCGCCAGAACACAGATCGCTGTGTCAGGTCGCATGTCCTGATTGAGCCTGAGCCCGGAGGCCTGTAACCCCGCCAACCAGTCAGAGGGGCGCGGATCAATCACTGTGATGGCGGTCGGGGACAGCCCGGCGGCGAGCCAGCCGCGCAGCAGAGCGGAGCCCATATTACCACAGCCCACCAGGCCAAGCCCATTTTCATTTACGCTCTGAAAGTCCATTTGCTTCTCTCTGTCTGATCAGGTGCCGGGCAACAGGCGCGGGTCATCCAGTTCAAGCGGATAACGGCGCGGCACCAACCCGGCCTGGAACCAGGTCACCAGCGTTTCAATCGAATAGACCGGCACGCCCGTCAGCCGGCGGATATCTGCGGCATAGGGCACCATATTGGTGCATTCCAGCACGATGGCGCCGATATTGTCATAGCTCGTCACCAGGTCATTCGCGGCGTCGAGCAGGTCGAGCCGGCAGTCAGCGAAATTTATCTCGGGCCGATCCCCCAGTACGTCGCGGGTAAAACACCGCCCGCTATCGGTGCCGACAACAGGGACATCGTCCGTCACACCTGCGGCGCGAAGGTGTTCCGCTGTCAGTGTTTCTTTGGATATGGTGATGACACCTACTTGTTTGCCAGAAGGCAGCATTGCCTGCACAAACGGGATCTGCATCAGCGATGAGGTGGCCACCGGCACGCCCAGCGCATCTTTGATCTGGTCCTGTATCAGGGCAAGAAAGCCGCAATTGGTGGTGATGCCATCACAGCCCATGCTGACCAGATC
This sequence comes from Candidatus Halocynthiibacter alkanivorans, assembly GCF_003333265.1. GTDB lineage: Bacteria > Pseudomonadota > Alphaproteobacteria > Rhodobacterales > Rhodobacteraceae > Halocyntiibacter_A > Halocyntiibacter_A alkanivorans. Next base: position 23,264 of record NZ_QOLB01000056.1, on the reverse strand, counting down.
GCGCCCGGCTTTGATGAAATCCTCCACCAGCTTGCGGGGGTCATCGCGCACGACATTGTCAGGCGTGGCACCGCGCACCACCCGGTAATGTACTGGAAACGGCCAGGTTGTTGCATTGCCAATGTCGCCTGGAATGCGCGGGAACTGTGTTTCCAGCATCAGGATGCCGACGGAGGCGCCAAAGACGGTTTTGCCGCCGCTAAATTGTGTCATGAGCTGGCCTTTCGGGGTTCAGGGGTTAGTCAGTCGCTAGGCACATAAAGCTGGGAATAGGCGATGCGCACCGCGTCGGTGGCTTCTTCGCGCCTTCGCTCAATATGGCTGCGCATTGCGGCAACTGCTGCGTCACCGTCGCGCCGTTCAACGGCTGCCAGAATGATCCGGTGCGCCGACAATTGTGCGGCTTCGCTGGCGACAATAGGCGCGCTGCTGCGCAGGCTTTTCAAATCCACCAGCCGCACATAACGAATTCGGTCGTTCAGATTGTTCAACATCAGGACAAGTTCAGAATTTTGCGACAGACGGGCGAGATCCATATGGAATTTTTCATCCATGCCCAAAAGTTCCATCGGGTCGTCGCAGGTCTGGTAATGGGGCTCAGACGCGTCGAGATAGGAGACCAGTAGCGCAATCTCGTCGTCAGTAGCACGTTCTACACAACGGCGCAGGGCCTCACATTCAATCGCCACACGCGCTTCATACAGGTCCATGATCCGGTTGGGGCTGAGCGAGCGGCAGAAAAAACCCCGCCCGTTCTGAAACGTCAGGAACCCTTCGGCAACCAGGCGGTTAAGCGCTTCGCGAACCGGGGTGCGGCTGGCTTCCAACTTTGTGGCCAGGCTGCTTTCGTTGATGCGCTCATCCGGCTTGAACTCGAAATTGGCCGCCATCTGACGGCACGCGTTATAGATGCGGTCAACGTTGCTTTCCTGTTTCGCCATTGTGTTCTCTCCGCCAGGGGTCAGTGTTTCGCCCCTGCTACCATGCTGCAAGGGTAAATATAAATGGCTGTTGACATGAATGCAAGACTGAATAATAAGCTGTATACAGTTTGGTGCACGACTGGAAATTCCAGGTGTACCGTCCAAATCGACTGAAACCCATGGAGGGGCGATCAGGTGGCGAACGAAATGAATGGCGCAGAAGCTATGGTGCGGATGCTGGAAGCACACGGTGTTCAGCATATATTTGGCTTGTGTGGCGACACCACGCTTCCGTTTTATGATGCGATGCTGCAACTGGATCACAAGATGACCCATGTGCTGACACGGGATGAGCGCAGTGCAACCTATATGGCAGATGCGTATTCCCGGGTGACCGGGCGGGTCGGGGTTGCCGAGGGCCCTTCTGGTGGCGGCGCGACTTATCTGCTGCCCGGGCTGATTGAAGCGTCTGAAAGCTCCTATGCGGTTCTGGGCATCACCACCGATATTTCGGTGTCTTCCTATGGCAAATATCCCCTGACCGAAGTGGATCAGGAAGCCCTGATGCGGCCGCTGACCAAATGGAACACGGTGATCAAACAAGCTGAGCATATCCCGCGCATGGTCCGCACAGCCTTCCGGGCGATGACCACTGGCCGATCCGGCGCAGCGCATCTTGGTCTGCCTTATGACATTCAATACGACTCGGTTGATCCGTCTGACGTCTGGGCGGATGACGCGCATTCCAGCTATCCGGCCTATCCCGTGGCGCCTCAGCCCGGCGCGGCAGAGGCCGCTGTCGATGCAATTCTCTCCGCCAAAAACCCACTGATCGTCTGTGGCGGTGGTGTGGTGATTGCCTGTGCGATGGAGGAGTTGGACCGGCTGGCCACGCGGCTGGATATACCTGTTGCGACGTCGATATCGGGGCAGGGCTCGCTGGCGGAAACCCATCCCAACTGTCTTGGCGTTGTTGGCTCAAACGGCGGCACCGATCAGACCTGGGAAATGATGGAAGCGGCCGATCTGGTGATCTTTATGGGCGCGCGTGCGGGCTCTACCACCACATCCCGCTGGGAAGCGCCGGCCCCGGGAACCCGGATCGTGCATTTTGACTGTGACCCGATGGTGATTGGCGCGAACTACCGCACCGAAGTCGGCGTTGTCGGTGATCTGCGTCTGTCGCTTGCTGCGGTGAATGCTGTCCTGGACGCGCGCGACCAGGGCGCTGACAGTTTTGGTGGCGCAGCGGCGATCGCTGACATCAAGAAGCGCAAATTTGAGATCTTCAACAAACTGGCCCAGAGTAACGAAGCACCGATCCGCCCCGAGCGGATAATTGACGCGATGATGAAAGTCTTGCCGTTGGATGCGACCATTGTGTCCGATCCGGGCACCAGTTGCCCTTATTATTCGGCCTACTACCAGCAGTCACAACCGGGGCGCTACTTCATCACCAACCGCGCTCACGGCGCTTTGGGTTATTCCATGTCTGCCGCGCTTGGTGCCTGGTATGGCCGCCCTTCCAGTAAAGTTGTGGCGATGATGGGCGACGGGTCTTTCGGATTTACAGTCGGAGAGCTGGAAACCGTCTGCCGTGCGCGGGCGCCGATCACCTATATCGTGTTCTCAAACGCGACCTTTGGCTGGATCAAAGCCAGCCAGTACGCGGACAAAGGCGCGCGCTATTATAACGTTGATTTTACAGCGACCGACCAGGCCAGAATTGCCGCCGCCTATGGGGTGAAATCGTGGCGGGTCGAAAACCCGGAAGATCTCGAACGGGTGCTGAAAGAGGCCATCGAACATGACGGTCCGACACTGGTGGATGTGGTGTGCCAGGCCCTTGAAGAAAGCAATGCCCCCGTCCGGCGCTGGATGGGATAAGAAAATGGCGCTGCAGATAAACATCACTGATCCGGATATCCGGCCTCTGCGGTTTCCGCAGATCGCCGGGTGCCGGCACAGGTCCGGAACAGCGGCGCAATGGGTTGAAATCCTGGCGCGTGCCGCACAAGGGGAAATTTTGCCCAGGCCCGGGCTTGGCATGTGCGCGGAATTCGGCAAACCTGACTCTAATACAATACCGAATAGTAACGGGGTATATCGATGACCACGTCGCATACGATTGTAATCGGGGCCGGAATTGTCGGTGTCTCAACCGCCATCTGGCTCAGGCGCGGGGGGCAGGACGTGACGCTGATAGATCGCGGGATACCTGGCATGGGAACGTCCTTTGGCAATGCGGGTGTGCTGGCGGCGTGTTCGGTTGCGCCGGTGACAGCGCCAGGGCTGGTACTCAAGGGGCCAGGTCTGTTGCTTGACCCTAATTTTCCACTGTTCCTGCGCTGGTCTTATCTGCCAAGGCTTGCGCCCTGGCTGTTCCGGTATCTTTCCCATGCCAATGACCGCGATACCCGGCGGATTGCAAAGGGGCTGACCACAATAGTGGCAGACTCTGTGGAACAGCACAGGGCCCTGACAGAGGGTACAGATGCCGCCAGATGGGTCCGCAAATGTAATTACGCCTTCGCTTACAAAGACCGCGCTGCGTTTGACGCCGATGCCTACACCTGGGGTCTGCGCCGGGAGGCTGGTTTTGTCCCCGAGCTGGTGGAAGGGCGTGACGTGCAGGATATGGAACCCGCTCTGGGACCTGTCAGTCAGCTTCTGGCGGTGATGAAGGACCATGGTTTTGTGCTGAACCCGGCCGACTATGTTGCGGAACTCGCGGCTGTGTTCACCGGAATGGGCGGGCGGGTTGTCCAGGCCACGGTCAAAGACTTCGATCTTTCGGGCGGCACAATCCGCGCTGTTGACACCGATCAGGGCCGTTTTGACTGTGACACCGCTGTGCTTGCGGCAGGCGTCTGGTCCAAACCACTGCTGGCCAAACTAGGCCTGAACGTGCCGATGGAAACCGAACGCGGTTATCACATCGACTATGCGCAGCCAACCGAGCGGCCAGCGTTTCCGGTCATGGTTGCAGCCGGGAAATTTGTCGCATCGCCCGTGGGCGAGGGGCTGCGCTGCGCCGGTGTGGTGGAGTTTGGCGGCCTGGACGCCGGGCTCTCAAAAGCACCGCTGGCACTGCTGCGCAAGAAAGTGCGCGAGACATTTCCAAAGATGCGGGCCGAAAGCGAAACAGAATGGATGGGGCATCGTCCGGCGCCTTCTGACAGCCTGCCGCTTATCGGTGAGGTCGGAACCAGCGGCGTCTACACCGCCTTCGGCCACCACCATATTGGCCTGACTTCGGGGCCAAAAACCGGGCGGATGGTTGCGGATCTGATCTGCGGCCGGCCGCCAAATTACGACCTGAGCCCTTATGAGCCCAAACGGTTCGCCAAAGGGATCTGAGAACGACCAGAAAGTGCAACAAATCCACTGGGAGGATACAAAATGAAAGCACCGTTTTATAAACTGACGACCGCGCTGACTGCTGCGGCCTTTACCCTGGGCGCGAGCTCGGTCGCGGCTGTGGCGCAGGAGCAATGGGATCTGCCGATGGCCTATTCCGCGACCAACTTTCACTCGGTCACCGGTACCGAATTTGCCAAATGCGTGACCACCGGCACTGGCGGCGACATTACGATCACCACCCATCCGGGCGGCTCTCTGTTTAAAGGTGGCGACATCAAACGGGCGGTTCAGACCGGCCAGGTGCCGATCGGAGAACGTCTGCTGTCGGGTCACCAGAATGAAAACCCGCTGTTTGGTGTGGATTCGATCCCTTTCCTGGCGACCTCCTTTGACGATGCGGACGCGTTGTGGAAAGCTGCCAGACCAGCGCTGGAAACAGTTTTGGCAGATCAGAACCTGACACTGCTCTATTCCGTGCCATGGCCGCCCCAGGGCCTGTACTTCAAAAACGAAGTCAATTCCGTGGCGGATATGCAGGGCGTGAAGTTCCGCTCCTATAACGCCGCGACGGCACGGATGGCGGAGATGACCGGCATGTTGCCGGTGTCGATTGAGGCTGCTGAAATCAGCCAGGCTTTTGCTACCGGTGTTGCCGACGCTATGGTGTCCTCTGGCGCCACCGGTTACGACCGCAAAGTCTGGGAAAGTCTCAATTATTTCTATGAGGTGGATGCCTGGCTGCCGCGCAACTACATGCTGGTGAATTCGGATGTGTGGTCCGGCGTGAGTGACAGCAACAAGAATGTCGTCAACGCCTGCGCTGAACTTGCGGAATATGCCGGCACCTGGCGTTCCAAAGAATACACCGGTTTCACCCTTCAGGGGCTGCGCGACGGTGGCATGACTGTCGGCCCGGCGAATGAGGCGATGACGGCGGAACTGAAAGCAATCGGCGACACGATGACCGCCGAATGGCTGGAGGCCGCGGGCGCCGAAGGGCAGGCCATAATCGACGCGTTCAAAGCAATGAAATAAACAATTGCGTCCGGGGCGGCACTTCTTGCGTCGCCCCGGACGCGGCAACTTTGCGTGTCGGGGAGGGCTGGCAAATGGTCATGTTGAGAGGGCTGCGGTCCGTTTTAGATGGGATATACTGGCTGTCGGGAGTGGCCGCGGCGATGTGCCTGATCGCCATTTTGGGACTGATTGTGGTGCAGATGATGGCACGGTGGACCGGCGAAGTGTTTCCCGGCGCGCCTGAATATGCCGGCTACGCCATGGCGGCGGCCAGTTTCCTGGCTTTTGGCTCTGCGCTGAACAAAGGCTCCCATATCCGGGTGTCGATCCTGTTGAATATGGTGGGGCCCAAAATGCGCCGTCTGATCGACATCTGGTGTTTCAGCGTAGGCACTGCGATCGCCTGGTATTTTGTCTTTTACGCGCAACGGTTTGTGTATTGGTCTTATAAATTCAACGAAATCAGCCAGGGCCAGGACAGAACGGCGCTGTGGATACCGCAGTCACTGATGTTACTGGGCGCTGTAATCCTGGCGATTGCGTTAAGCGACCACCTTCTGCACCTGATTTTCACCGGCAGTCACCGGATCAAGCGTGATCTTGTAGATCAGAGCTTTGGAGAATAACCCATGGAAGATCTCTCGATCATCATTCTGTTTCTGTTCGTACTGTTCCTGCTGCTGGGCAGCGGTGTCTGGGTCGGTCTGGCGCTTATGGGCGTGGCCTGGGTCGGCATGGAGCTGTTCACAGCCCGCCCGGTCGGCGACGTTATGCTGACCACCATCTGGTCGGCCTCCTCCAGCTGGACCCTGACCGCATTACCGCTGTTCATATGGATGGGGGAAATCCTGTTCCGAACGCGACTGTCTGAGGACATGTTCCGCGGGCTGGCGCCCTGGCTTGCACGTCTGCCTGGCGGGTTGGTGCATACCAATATCGTCGGCTGTACTGTTTTTGCCGCCGTGTCCGGATCCTCGGCAGCGACCCTGACAACGGTCGGAAAAATGTCGATCCCGGAGCTGCGCAAACGTGGCTATCCGGAAAACATGATCATTGGCACGCTTGCCGGTGCAGCGACACTGGGCCTGATGATCCCGCCGTCTCTGACACTGATCGTCTACGGGGTCACCATCAACGAAAGCATCTCGAAACTGTTTTTTGCCGGGGTGATGCCGGGCATTTTTCTGGCCGGGATGTTTATGACATATGTGGCCATCATTTCGCGGGTGTCGCCGAGCTGGAACCCCAACCAGGAAGCGCCGATGAGTTTCGCGCAGAAGATCGCCAATTCGCGGTTCTTGCTGCCGGTCATGTTGCTGATCTCTGTGGTTATCGGCTCGATGTACCTGGGCTTTGCCACCGCAACTGAGGCAGCTGCTTTCGGGGTGATTGGCGGGCTGATCCTGGCGGCATCACAAGGCTCTCTCAGCTGGAAAACCTTTGTCGAAAGCCTGATGGGGGCGACCCGTACGTCTGCGATGATCGCGCTGATCCTGGCCGGGGCGGCGTTTCTGTCGCTGGCGATGGGGTTCACCGGCCTGCCACGTGGTCTTGCAGATCTGATCGCACAAATGGAGCTGACCCGGTTTGAGCTGTTGATGGTGCTGCTGGTGTTTTACATCGTGCTTGGCATGTTCCTCGACGGCATTTCCTCTGTGGTGCTGACGATGGCGGTGGTGGAACCGATGATCCGCCAGGCCGGTATTGATCTGATCTGGTTTGGGATCTTTATCGTGGTGGTTGTCGAAATGGCCCAGATCACGCCGCCAATCGGTTTCAACCTGTTTGTATTGCAGGCGATGACGGATCACGAAATGGGCTTTATCGCCCGCGCTGCCTTTCCCATGTTCCTGATCATGGTGTTTATGGTGTTCGTGCTGATCTGGTTCCCGGAACTTGCCACCTGGCTGCCGGACAACATCCGCAGCCGACCGGGGGGGTAGGGCGCTGATCCGGCGCCTGTTGATCAGACCGCTTTCCCAGGCTGCAAGACATGGGAAAGCGGTGCTGGTGCTGGGTCTTTTCGCGGGGTTGCTGCTGCCGTCCCTTGCGACAGCGTTGCGCCCGTGGATTGCGGAACTGGTGATGTTGATGCTGACACTCACGGCGTTCAGGATCGGACCACGTTCAACTTTTGGCGGCTTCGCTGATCTTCGCACCACCCTGAGCGTGGCGCTGGTATTGCAGTTTCTGTTGCCGGTCAGCGCGTATTTTATCTTTTATCTTCTGGGATATGACAGCGCGCCAATTGCGCTTGTGGTTGTGCTGATGTTGTCGGCGCCTTCGCTCACCGGCAGTCCCAACTTCACCCTGATGCTGGGGCACGATCCTGCGCCGGCGCTAAGGCTGTTGTTGACCGGCACAGCCCTGCTGCCGCTGACGGCGCTGCCGGCGCTGGCGCTGCTGCCCCTGGGCGGTGACCTTGTATCGGTTGTGCTGGCGGCATTACGGCTTTTTGGCGCGATCTGCGTTGCGGTCGCGATCGGGTTTACCCTGAGATCAACCCTGTTCCGGGCTTTGTCTGCTGAGAGCACACAGGTTCTGGACGGGCTGACAACGATTACACTGGCAGTGACGGTAATCGGTCTGATGTCAGCGCTGGGGCCTGCTCTTCTGAGTGATCCGCTTCTTGTGGCCGGGTGGATGGCGGTGGCGATTGTCCTGTGTCTCGGACTGCAGGTTCTCAGTTATATTGTGCTGCTCAAAACTCCGTTGCGCCACCAGGCCGTGCCGTTTTCGATAATTGCCGGAAATCGCAATGTGGCGCTGTTTTTGCTCGCATTGCCGGCGGCGACGACCGATCCGCTGCTGATCTTTTTGGCCTGTTATCAGTTTCCGATGTATCTGACGCCGGTTGTGATGCGGAGGGTTTTCTAATAGCCAGTCCGGCTGCCCTGAAAAGCTTTTTCCCGGCCATGCGAGCGGACTGCTTGATACAGGCGTGTCGCTGCGGCTGTGCATCAACCAGTCTTGTTGACGCCTGCGCCCCACAGACAGCCGCCCACTACCTACCCAGCGCAGCAATTGGTTCATCTCGCGAAAGGCGGCTTGTTCTTGCGGGGCCCAAGGCGGGCGTTCATTTGTATGCTGCGTTACCCCGCCAAGCAGGTCTTACACGGCAAATATTGGTTTATCTGATTACTCGGGCACTAAAGGTGAGATCTAAACCCACGCCTGTCCAGCTTTTGCATCAGTCAATCAGCGACAGGAAACGCGCGACAGCGGTGCTTCACTGCGCTTTCACCCGCAAGTGGCATTCGGGCAGCACAGTCATTTGAGCGCTACAAATTTGGCCGCGAGGACCGCAGAAATAACCGCTAGCAGGCATTTTTCGGTTCTCGCGACCCAGAGCGTCGTTGTTTGACTGGTGCTCTGGCGAACAGTCGCCTCTCAGACACCCCGTTCGTGCGTGTGATCTGATTGCATGAAAATGGCCCACCAACGGGTCAGGCGCTTGCCGGCATTCGGCGACGCCAGTTTTTTCATCATTCTGTGTGCCTGCTCACTGCGTTTCCGGCGACCAATCTGCATATAGTAGCCAGTGTCAATTGAACCGTCTGGGCGAAGCTGAATGTGGTCGGGGGTTTCTGCGGGCATGGGATCATTCCTTCTGATCTGATATCCCATTGAACCAGTTCACGGCGTGCCCGGCTTGAAGACGCGCTTTAGAACAGCTTGTGTTTCTGCTGTGATTTGCTCCGGATCCGTGAATTTTCTTGAGAACTTTGCAGCAAAGCGCCTTATTGAATGCATGGTTTACCTGTTTGCTGATGGCGCGCTGGATCCGGACCGTCATGAACTGACCCGGGAAGGGGACACTATCCATGTCGAGCCTCAGGTTTTTGACATCCTGGTGTTGCTTGCCCAAAATTCAGGGGACCTGGTGTCCCGTGATGATCTGATTGCCGGGGTCTGGAAGGGGCTGATCATTTCCGAGTCAACAATCAGCGCCCGCATCAATGCGGCCCGGTCCGCTGTTGGAGACAATGGCAAAGAACAACGCATAATCAAGACTGTCCCCAGAAGGGGTTTCAAAATGATTGCGCCCGTCGAAATGACGACGTCGGGTACTGCGCCTGGCCCTGTGCAGGCCGCCAGCACCCGGCAAGACGTTCGTTTTGCAACTTCCGCTGACGGTATGAAAATTGCCTTTGCGCGATCTGGAAATGGTCCGCCCCTTGTCAGGGTCGGGCACTGGCTGTCGCATCTTGAACTGGACTGGCACAGCCCGGTGTGGCGGCCTTTGCTGGACGCTCTGGGGCGCCGACACAGTGTCTACCGGTACGATCAGCGCGGCACCGGGCTCTCCGGCCGGGACTTTGTTGATGAGGGCATTGATGGTTTTGTCGATGACCTGAGGGCAGTCGCCGATACAAGTGGCCTTGACCGTTTCCCAATATTTGCCGCGTCGCAGGCGGTGCCTGTTGCGGTGAAATTTGCTGTGGAATCCCCCGAGCGGGTCAGCAAACTGATCTTATATGGCGGTTACGCCGAAGGCCGGGCCTTGCGCCCCCGCTTGCCAAATGATGTCGATGAAGAAACCGTTCTGGCGCTTATTCGTGCTGGGTGGGGTGTGAACGGGAGCACGTTCGTGAAAGCGTTCTCGGCCCTCTTCATGCCGGATGCCACACAAGACCAAATAGACAGTTTTGTCAGAATCCAACTTGAATCTATATCCCCCGCCGGAGCCGCACGGCTGCGCCAGATCGTTGACAGGTTTTCTGTGCAAGAGCTGCTGCCAAAAGTCCAGTGCCCGACGCTGGTCATTCACGCACGATCCGACGTCATACATCCGTTGGAGCAAGGGCAGTGCCTCGCAAGTGAAATACCGGATGCTCGGTTTCTGGTGCTGGACAGCCCGAACCATGTGCTGTTGCCGCAGGACAAGTGCTGGGCAGATATGATGTCAGAAATTGAAGCCTTTTTACAATCACCACACGATGAAGTTTGACAATACACACTAGAAACAGAGCTCAATATCTCAGAGGTCTGTCAACGTCCGCTTCGGGCCCGGAGCGGTCTTGCGCTGCGGTCCAGTCCAATGTCGGCGCCGGGCCGTGGACGATATAGCACTCTGCCAGCATGTTGATTTCATTTGTTGTTTGCAATATTCCTTAACACATTCATTGGAAAATTATTTTTGATGCAGAACCACAATGTGATATTCAAATTTCCCTCCGGTACCCGGCAGGTCGCGGCGCAGCTCGCCTTGACCGCAGGCAGCTGCACGGTACTGGCGGGTAAGAACGGCAGCGGCAAGACCACTGTTCTGCGTGCTCTGGCTGGGGCGCTTGCGCCGGAGGGCGGCGATTTATCGCTTGTCAGACCAGTGTTGGCTTTCACGGATATCGAGCGGCAAATGCACCTCCGAATGACTGCGGTCGAAAACCTGCAGTATCTGAGCGCGCTCTTTGGCCAGCCTGTGCGCCGTCGCGAGGCCCGGGACGCGTTGCTCCGGGTCAGCCTGGATGACCAGGCTGACTTGCTTGCCGCCCGGTTGTCCAAGGGGCAGAAAAAACGCTTGGTAATGGCGATGATCTGTGTGGCGCCTTGGGGTACCGTGCTGCTGGATGAACCTACCAACGGCCTGGACCGCGAAGGGATCGACCAGTTCCTGGTCATCGCACGTGAAGCGATGTCCCGGCACACAACTGTTGTTCTGACCTCCCACGAGCCGCGCGTTCTGCGCGAACTGGCTGATAACGTGCTAATTCACCACAACAACGGTGCATTTATTTCAGCTGATGTCGCGGCGTTGAAGATGACCGAGCTCTTTGTGATTACGTTCAGGGACGGCAGCGTCACTGAAACCTCCGGAGATCAGATTGTGCAGACGATTACCGCACACGGATCAGACATCACACGCCTGGAGACACGGGGGATGAAAATTGAGCCTGTCTGAGTCAGAGAAAATCACCATGTCCGAAACTGACACCACGGCCGCTGTCTACATAAGGAGGGCCGGTGTCTTGCGCGCGCTGTTGGGTGTTTTTGCTGCCGAATGCGCCAGGACCGGTCGCATGCTTGTGCGGTATCCAATCGGGACACTGGCCAATGTGGCGATCCTGTCGCTTATTTTTGTCGGTGTCTTCGAAACCGCGCGCGGCATGTTCGACGACGCTCCGTCTGATGACGCACCACTTTCAGGCTTGGTGCAGACCTTCGTATTGTGGAGTGCGCTCATCACCGGGTTTTCCAGTATTACGGGATCGATCCGCGATGATACGCGCTCCGGACTGATCGAGATCTTGTGGATGGGCCGGTTTCCTGCCGCAGTTGTGCTTGTAATGCGCGCCGTGATTTCAAGCGTTGTTGTAACCGTGATCAGCATAGTGATCGCGCTGTTCCTGTCGCTTGTCTATCAACTGGGTGATGTGGTGACGCCTGCTCTGTTCAAAGCGCTTGGCCTTGTCGTGCCTGCAGCGCTTGGTTTGGGGCTGATCTTCGGCGCTTTTGTTATCGTTTTCAAAGATATTGGTCCCAGCGTAAATTTGGTGCAGTTTCTGTTGTTGCCGGTTTTCATGGCCTACGACAGTTCGTCCGCCATTTGGGTCTGGCTTCTGCCCGGGCTGTCAGGACTGGACGCGCTGGCCTGTGCGAGCTGCGATACACCACGCTGGTTGATGCTTTCCTTGCCCTCGGCGATTTGGCTTCTGGCGGGCCTGATGGCGTGTGCCGTGGCTGTGCGACTCTCGAAAAAGCGGGGGCTGGTCTATGAATATTAGGGCCACGTCAGAGCACATTCGGGCGGAGGTGGTGCATACTGCGGCCCGTCAAATGAGCCAGATGCACCCGTCGTTCCGGCTGCGCCCGGACCCAAAACTCAACTGACGAAGAGCGCTTTGGCCAGGGGAGCAATGCGATCGGACCGGTCCACCGGGAAAATGGCACTTTGGCGCCAGGCCGCCTGAGAAATTTCAAAGGCGCGCATCCCATCGTTTTCAAAAGCACCGGCGATGATGTCATGGCGCGTTCGGGCAGAGAAAAACAAGACACCAGTTCTGGTCAGGTCGTTGCCCCGGATGCGGCCATGGAAGAAGATCATTTCCTCGGTGAAACAGCCTGGGAACCGCGCTTGCTGGCGGCGTTTGCGTTCCGGCGCATCTTCGGCCCAGAGCGCGGCCCGGTGACCACAGAATGGTTCCCGCTGCTGTCTGTGCCAGAGTCTGGCGAAGTTTGATTTACGCCACAGCCCGTCGCGCAACAGATAAATTCATTGCTGACCGTAGTGATCTGACACGTATTCTGTGCTCGGTATGCCCGGCCAGTTGATCACGGCAGCGCAAAATTCCGGGCGTTCAAAAAGCCTTTCTCCATAGCCAGCAACGGCCGGTCTGACTGCTCTGTTCAACGTATGTCCGCCCGCCCAGGCAAAAGACATTCCGAGCCATTTTAGCCGGAAAAGAGAAACTGCCCAAAAGACGTCCGCAAGAGTGAACTGCTCGCCGCAAATCCAGGTTCTGCCGTCGTCAAGGCGCCGGTCCAGGTCGCGGACGATGGTTAGGATCTCGTTCACTGAGGCGCGCATGCGTCCGGCGCTCATCACATGCAACTTGCCGGCCTCCTCCTTGGCAATCTTGGCGTCGTAGGCCGCTGCAAGCCTTTGATCGCTCGCGACCAACTCACGGGCCGCTCTGATTTTTGCGAGTTTCCGGTCATGTACACCGGGCATCCCCCTGCGTATCCGTTCCGGCCGGAAGTCCAGATCCGGATGTGCCCCGTAAAAAACCGCGACATGCGGTGTGTCATCCACGATCGCGATTTCGGCCGCGATTTCTGTAGCGAGTTCAGGCGGGGTGAGCGATCCGTCCGGATCTGCTACGGCGTCGATGTACCGGCAGATTTCTACACTGTCCACGACCACCCGGCCTGCTGCATGGTCCACCAGAGTCGGTACCACTGCGGGATCGAAACCCTCGGTTGCGACGCTCGAACGCCCTGTGTAAGCGGACGCAAAGCCGACCCCCGGATCCGCCTCGAGGCGGAGTTGCACATAGGCCGGGTCATAATTCCCGAGCAGGGGTATCTGAAGATTGATGTCGTGCGCCAGGTAGGTCACACCTTTCTCCGCCAGGCAGACCCGCACTTTCTGGGAGCAAAGTGACAACGCAAAATGGTAAAGCTCAAACCGGGGCGATCCATCGCCCACGGTCCGGTTCATCTCTGGGTTGGTCAGCGGCGCGTTTGCTTTCGCGACAAGAGACTCCAATAGTTCGGACATCAGGTCCCTCCTGTAAACAGATCGGTCAAATATCGTGTTCGTTTCGAGTTTCGATGACTTTGAGGGTAATAAAGGCTGGATGTGCTTTCAACGTTGCGAAGTAAATTTTAAGTGACGTTACTTGCCAGCAGTTACTCAACCGGTGGTTTGCAGACCTGGCCGGCGCTGCTTTGACATCACCATCTCCTGTGTTCTGACCCGGATTCAAAATATATTAACCCTCTTTTGCCACAAATACTCCCTTGTACGTGCAATTTGCAGCTGGTTTCGCAATTTGCAGGCAGTTCTGACCAAGGCCGGGTTGTCACCAGGAGCGAAGTATGAATGTGCATATCAGTCAAGAACAGAATGCAGTTGTTGCGGTGGTCAGCAAGTTTGGAGCTGGCATTGCAAAGCAGATCTCCGGGCTGGAAACCAAGCCCTCCGAACTGAATGTCAGGATTCTGAAAACATCTGAAAGCGCGATTGTTCTGGCTGCTTCGACGGGACATACACATCAGCTGGTAAAAATTTATCTGACGGAAAACAAGGCTGGGGTGACGGGGTTCGATCGCGAAACCGGTGCCCTTATTGTCGCGCGGGAGAGTGGCCTTACACCTCATCTGTTGTCCTACTCGCTTGCCCGGAAAATTCTGATTATGGAATTCATCCAGGGACAATCCCTGGCTGAGATGCTTACGGCCGGTAATTGTCAGGCATTATGTTTCAAGCTTGGGCGCTGGCTTGCCAGATTTGGCAAACTGACCAAAGCCCCGGTCCAGCCGCAGTCCTGGCATGACTATCTGATACAATGTGGCACTGGACCGGACTCTGAAGTTATCAATCAGTCGCGCGCATTCCTGCAGGATTTTTTGATTGAGGACTATGCGCTTGCAAAGAACGACAGCGCTCCGGGAAACTGGGTGGTTACGCCACAAGGTGAGTTTAAAGGTATCGATTTCGAGTTTGCTGCACACAAACCTTATGGCTGGGATCTTCTGTTAACAGCACGATCCATGGTGCGCCTCTTTCCGCAATTCGCAAATGAGTTATGCGAAGCGCTTTGCAAAGGGTTCTGCCAAAGCGGTGCCGGACGTTACGATCAGTTCCTCGCGCTCTCCAAAATATTTGTCGCACACACGCTCTCCGGTCCCGAACGCAATCCGACACGCCTGGACACCGTGCTGAGAGCTTTCAATGAAGCGAGCGGTCGTCAGCTGTCGCTGGTTGTGAATGCCCCCTATCTTGACGATTGTACCGAACGCCCGGATGCGTCGCTGGTACAGCAGTTTGAACACCACCTGGCCTCGGTTGCAGATCAGGCCTGGGACGACGTCGATAAGGAGACCGGAGGTTCCGCAGCCCGGTCAGAAGAACCTGCGTCCGAGCCCAATACATTGCACCAGGCGATTTGTACCTCCTGCAAAGGTTGGTGCTGCAGCAGTGGGCGCGAAAAACATGCTTATATTGACCGGGCCACGATAGGCCGGCTGCGGACGCAGCGGCCGGACCTCAATAAGAATGACGCGGTCTCCTATTATCTGGAAAGGCTTCCGGATCAGAGCGTCACTGGCTCCTGTCTTTTCCATGGAAAGAATGGGTGTGGTCTGCCGTTCGAGACACGCTCGGACCGTTGCCGGTCGTTCTCATGCAATTCCGCGAAACAGCTGCTTCAGCGCTCAGCGCGCCATGGGTTTGCGGACGCATTGATTATTGCGACGGAAAATGGCCAACAGATGCGGGCGACCCTGCTGGAAAACGGAAAGATTACAACCGCCACAACAACGCCATCGTCACCTGCCCGCCGTGCGCCTGCACGCGCGGCGACTTTAGCTGAGAAGGGGTCGTCAAATGGCTGAGTTCCTGACCATCAACATCGATGACAGTGTTTTGTCTGAATCAAAAGGTGCGCTTCAAATTGATGTGGACGCCTATTCTACTGACGTAAGCACCGCGCAGGACATCACCTTTACCGACGGCGGTGATTTTCTTTCCGGAGGCGCGACCGGCATCAAGATTACAAAAGTTGGAAAAGACGATGATCAACCGGACGTGTACCGGTTTGATCTTAGTACATTTGATGATGACTTTGACATTTCGATCAAGAGTGAAGGCGATGAGGATACTTTTGTTTTCCAGGACGTAGAAAGTTATGCCGTACAAGGAGGTGTTTATACCATCGACTACACTGGTTCGGATGGTATCACCCACACCATTACGCTTGATCCAGGCACCGCTGCGGTCACCATGTTGTGTCTGACCCGCGGGACCCAAATCAGTACGCCCTGCGGCACCCGGCGTGTTGAAACGATCAAGGCGGGGGATCTGGTCAACACCTGGGATCACGGGCCGAGGGAAGTTGTCTGGACCAGCCACAGAAGCCCGGTCTTCGGGGGGAAAGATGATCGCAGACGTCCCATACATCTTCCTGCAGGGTGTCTTGGATCCGGAAAACCGGAGCGCGACCTGGTTGTTTCGCCGCATCACCGGATCCTGATGGGCGGCGCAGTTGTCCGCCAGATGCACAGTGTAAATGAAGTTATCGTACCTGCCAAAGGCCTCACTGGCCTGAACGGCATACGCCCGCTGCGTGGCGTGCGCACAGTTGACTACATCAATCTTCTTTTCAAGAACCATGAATTGCTGCTCGCCGAGGGCTGCCTGGTGGAAAGCCTTTTGTTCGGGGCGCAGATGCAGGAAACGCTTAGCGCCGACATGGTTGAATTGTTCGACCAGGCGCGCAGTGAAGGGGTTTTGTCTGCAACACCTGTCGCGCCAGTGCGTAAAATACTGACAGTCGGTGAAACAAGAGAATTGATTGAGCTGGGTAAGACTGCAGACCTCTGCCTGGGCCAGCTGGAGACTTTGCCTGACAGCAATTTTCGGGCTGTGTCTGAAAACGCCTCTGCGGCTGTTTTGCAATAACCAGTGCTGGTGTTCCGGATTTATCGGAGCAAAGCCCGACCTGCAGGCAAAGCGACGCTGCAATGTAGCCGGGCCTCTGTCTGAGACATCCGGTTTGAAACGGGGAAGGCGGTTTCACAGGTTGACCTGTGGCGCAACCAGCCCGTCAGCGTGATCGGAACCGGCAAACGTCACACACTGGCGGGTCAGAGACGGGACCCAGAGCATTGGCACCGGGCCCTTTCCATGAACCGGAGGAAACCTGCGTCTCAGGGCCGTTGCCATCACCGGTGCCAACATTAATACCCGCAGCATCAACAACCGATGTGGCTTTAGAACCCGCCACACAGGACTCAAAACCTGTTTGGCCTCAGCGCCATTTATTGCTCCAGCTTTCTAATAACGGGTGGATCTGCGTCCTGTCAGCGTAATATGCGTCAATATTCCCCGTTCAGGCCCGCTGGGAACGGGCACTGAACATAACAATTCCGAACCGGATTCAGGACGGATTATGGCGAAGGGATGCAGGCTCTAGCAAATCAGTGCGTCATGCAATCGGGCCATTTTTCCGAGCCTCAATCCCTGCACGGCGTCGATAATTCCGGACATCTGGTCCCCGGACAATCTGCCTCTGGCCAGGGTGCGGAACTTGCCAAGCAGATCCGCGCGGTCCGGAGATCTTTCCGGTTCACCCCAGGGGGACGTTACAAATTCTTCAAACACCTCGTTTGCTGTTGAAACGATGACCCTTGAGGGGTTCTGGTGCGGGAACAGCGGGTCCAGATCTTTGTCCCGCGTAACTGTCATCTTGCGCGCCAGTTTCACCGCAGCCGGGTTGTGAAGGCTGTCGACGGACATCGGCGTCAGAGCATCTTCCCCCAGCACCGCCGCAACGGCCATGCAATAAGGCACGCTGTACTGGGCGCTTTCCAGCGTAGGCGGATCGGCAAGGTTGTTGAGGTTTGCTGATTGCCGGAATGTATCCACCTGAACATTCAGTATGTCTTCGACAGCAAGATTATGGCGACGCATTATTGTAAGCAGAGCCTCGATGGCACTGTGACACCAGCGACAACAGGCATAGCGTTTGAAATAGGTGCGCATGATGACATGGGATTCACGCCCGCCGTTTACGCCGGTCGGGAAGTAGCCTTCCGCGAGCCCCTCAAGGGCAATGCCAGCGGTAAAACGTTCGTCGATATCCAACGCATCGCGACAACCTGTGAACCCGTTTTCGGCCAGATTTGAAGCAGACATTCCAGCAACGACCGACCAGGGAATCGACTCTTTTACATTGGCCCCCATGTCCTGGCTGAGCGTCAGATCAGCCACCCGGGGCGCGTGATAGGTGGTAATTGCAAGAGCATGCATAAGCTGTTCCGCATTCAACCGGTTTGCCCGTGCCACCGCAACGGCTGCCCCATATCCGGTATAGTTTCCTGTGTGATAGGCCCGGCGGTTTTCCGACATGCCGGCACGGATGCAGACTTCATAAGCGGCAACGACCGCAGTCAGGACATCAATCCCGTTGGCGTCAGGCCCGAATGCCGCGAGAACCGCCGGTACAACCGCGGCCCCCGGGTGACCGTTTGCCCGCCTGTGGCCGTCGTCGATATCCAGCATGGAGGCCGAGGCCGCGTTGGCAAACGCAGCACCGGTCGGGTGTATCTTTTCGCCGCTGAACCATACGTTCGCATCGCCGGGGCCATAGCTGCTGGTGGCAACGGATTTTACCCGCTGCGCGCCATCCGACTGGCTGCCGGGAATGGCACTGGCAATCGCGTCAAGAATACAATCCTCAGCTTTGGCAAGCACGTCATCAGACAAGTCTTGCGGGCGCAGATTTACGGCCCATTCTGAGAGCTTTGCAGCCACCCATTCAGTCATATTTTGTACCTTTGTTCTGTTGCACAACCAGCTTTGAACAGGTTGCGTGGTGTAGGATCCGACCTGCAGTTGCCGGCAGAATGTTGTTTGATTTCGGTCTGCGGCCGCAACGGCTTTCCGGTTTTCTGAGACCTGTTCAGCAGCGGTCCTCCCGTTTTCACGGGAAGAACCTGCAGCATGTGCGGCGAGGGCTGGCAACGATGTTCAACAGATGCACATTTGAACCACTGGGTTCGGCAAATTCTGGTGAAATTTGAAGCCGTTCGCCATTATTAGCGGGGTGTCCGGATCCATGTCGCGGGGGGCTTGTCAGACATCGCAGAGCCTTGTCTCTGTGTTTTTTGTCCGCCGCTCAATTTACTTTGATCCATACGGGGTTCGGGTTTGTTTTGCGGATATTAAGTTGCGACATGAGCACTGGTGCGAGAACGAACAGCGCAACGATATTGCTGCTCATGCTTGGCGCAACCATCAACAGACCGGCAATCGCCATGACCCACCGCCAGACCCCGTTCAGATGCTCCAGGAAGTAGCCAGAAACTGCCGTTGCGATCATGAAGATGCCGAGCGCGCTGGTAAGAGAGACATGAAGGAAGGACCAGATGGTGAAATATTCCGGCAGAACAATCAGCATGGTCGGCGCATAGACAAACACCATCGGCACCATCAGCTTACCAATCCCCAGGGTAAAGGCCGAGACCCCGGTTTTGAAAGGGTCCGCTCCGGCAATACCTGCAGCCGCATAAGCCGACGCACAAACCGGTGGCGTTATTTCCGATATGACGCCGTAATACAGTACAAACATATGGGTGGCCAAAACCGGCACCCCAAGCTGCGCCAGCGCCGGTTGGGCAACCGAAACCAGCATAATGTAAAGCGCGGTTGTTGGCAGGCCGGCCCCCATCAGGATACAGGCGATGGCGATCAGAACCAGCGAGATGAACTGCTGCATCGCTGCTTGCTGGAAGATCTCAAGAGGGATCCAGCCGATGATCGCATACAGGAACTCTGCCATGTCGCGCGCGCCGGTGGTGACCATAAAACCAAGGCGGAAGGCAACGCCGGTGGTGTTGATGACGCCAACGACAATCCCGACGGCAGCACAGGCTGCCCCCACCGCAAGCGCGTAACCAACACCGACGTGGAAACTGTCAAACAGATCCTTGAAACTATAGCGCTTTGCCCGGTGCAGCATGCTCATAATCAGCAGACCTGCCATCACCCCACCCAGGGTGGACGAGAAACTACCGTTGGATACTTTCCACAGAATGAACGTCATCATCCCTGCAGGAACAACCAGCGTCAGGGGTTTCCGGAACGAGGTGAAACCAACGACGATACAGAACATCAGGCCCATAAACGCGGCCATATTTGGCGAATAGCCACTGAACAAGGTGATCAGCAAAGCGGCCAGAGGCATAACCGTGTACCAGCCATTTTTCCAGATTTGGACAAAATTGGGCAGCTGATCTTTGGTGTAGCCTTTCAGGCCAAGCCGTTTTGCAGTGAAATGCACAATCGACATGACGCCGATATAGTGCATCAGTGCCGGCACCAGTGCCGCAATAACGATGGTTGTGTAAGGAACTTCAAGAAATTCGGCCATCAGAAAAGAGGCCGCGCCCATGATAGGGGGCGTGATCTGCCCGCCCGCGCTGGACGCCGCTTCAACCCCGCCGGCAAAATGTGCCGGATAGCCCATTTTCTTCATATTGGGGATAGTCAGCGAACCGGTGGACACCGTGTTGGCAATCGATGAGCCTGAGATGGTGCCGAAAAAGGCCGAAGAAACGACGCTGACTTTGGCCGGACCGCCGGTGTACTTGCCCGCAAGGACCATCGCATTGTCGATAAAGAACTGACCCAGACCCATGCGTTGGGCGACAACGCCGAACAACACAAAGTGGAAAACAACCGTCGAGACGACCCAGAGGGTAACCCCAAAGATCCCCTCGGAGGGAAAGTACATATTGTTGACGAACTGCCTCCAGTCGACGCCCGGATGTTTGAGAATCTGGAGCGGCATCACTGGCCCTAAAAGCGCGTAGGCGATAAACACACAAATAATCATTGGCAGGATATAACCCAGCGCCCGCCGCGTGATTTCCAGCACCAGCAAAACCAGCGCGGTGCCAAAAACGATATCAACCCAATGCGGGTCGCCCTGACGCAGGGCCTGTTCGGAAATATCCAGCCCAAACCAGTTCAACCCGTTCCAGGACAGGGTGAGATAGAGCGAGGACATCACTCCGACTGCGGCCAGTACCCAGTCATAAACGGGCACATTGCCCCAGCGCCACCAGGTGTTTTCTTTGTACTCCAGTGCGCTCTGGCTGCGCATAAACGGGAATGCTGCAAAGATCATGACAAACAGACCTGACAGGTGGATTCCCATGTGAACATGTTCGACAGGCGTGCCAAAGCCGGCGGTGTAAATGTGATAAAAGGCAAATGCGACCGCAAACCAGTAGAGAAACTTGGCGATTACGGGGCTGTTTTCACGGGTGACAAGCGAGGAGTCGAACTTTTTTTCAAGCTCATCTATTTCTGCCTGTGTCAGGTCGGGTTTGTATTCTTCCGCCATGGGGACGTCCCTTCTTCCTCCTTATTGCTTCAGAGCCCTGAAGACGCCCCGGTTGAGGAATAAGGAGTGGTATTGCAGGTAATGCGCTCGGTTGAGCGTCCTTTAGCTGGCGGGGCAATGACGGTTTCCCGCCAGAGCCCCGCCGGCGCAGAGGCAATTGGTGTGGTTGACGTCAGGAAGTTACGGCAACATGCCAATTTCTTTGTAAAATCTCTCGGCGCCAGGATGCAGGGGCACGTCAAGATTCAGAATACCATCAAGCGCGGTTTCCAGAGTGATTGCTTTTCCTTTGGCGTGGCCAGCGTCCAGCAACTGGCGGGCCTGATCGCCCCAGAGCGCTTTGGTAATCTCGTAAACCAACTCGTCGTCCTGATCGACGCTGGTGACAAGAATGCCATTCACCGCAAGCGTATTCACGTCGTACTGGATGCCCTCATAGGTGCCCGCAGGAATTGTGGATCTGACATAGAAAGGCACGGCTTTATTTGAGGCTTCGATCTCTGCATCAGAGAAATCGTAAAGCTCCATGCCTTTGGTGTTGTCGAGCTGGATCATCGCTGCCACGGGGGTGCCGGCGACATAGAAATATGCGTCAAGCTGACCATCGGCGATGCGCTCGGCGCTTTGTGTATTGTTCAGCTCAGCTTCCTGCATGTTGTCGCGGGTAATGCCCTGCGCAGCGAGCATCAATTCGACGCCAATCTGTGTGCCAGATCCGGCCTGTGCAATGCCAACTCGTTGGCCTTCAAGGTTTTTCAGTGAATCCAGGGATTGATCCTTTTGCATGACCAGATGCAGATCTTCAGGGTACAGGTTCGCAATTATGCGCAGTTTGGGCTTGGCTTTGCCTTCAAACTTCTCCAGCCCGTGATAGGCAAAATACAGTGTTGCTGCGCCGGTCAGCCCGGCTTCCATCTGCCCGGCATTGATCGCATTGACGTTGTGCGCGGAGGCATTGGTTGACTGAGCAATTGCAACCAGTCCCGGAACGCCGCAAGACCCACCCTGGTCGCAAGGGCGTGAACCGGGCGGGTTGGAGATGGCATTGGCAATCAGCCCGCCAATTGGAAAATACGTTCCGCCTGCGCTGCCGGTTCCGATCCGAAAGAATCTCATCTCCTGCGCTTGTGCTGTCGCGCCGACAAGCATGGTGCATGCAATCAGCGCAGCGCTGAGTTTGGCTACCATTTTCATTTTTTTCTCCCTAAATCTTATTAACCGCCCATGTTTTTCTGTGTTCCAGTGTTCTGGGTCGGTGTTCCAAACATAGGGACGGCAAATAGAAATAAAAAATTTATAATATTGCTACAGGCATAGATTTTTTTTATACCCTTGCGGTAGACAAAATTTCGGATGGGGTAAGTACAATCAATTTCAGACAACTCAGGGCGTTCAGAGAAGTTATGATAGCCGGCTCGATCAGCGAGGCGGCGCGCATCTTGTATCGCACGCAGCCGGCCATCAGTTCACTTATCGCGGATCTGGAAAAAGACCTTGGAGTCAAACTGTTCGTCAGGCAGGGCGCCCGAATTCACCCAAACCCCGAGGCCCATTTTCTGTTTGACGAGGCTGATGCAATCCTGAACCGTCTGGAGACGGTTAAGGCGACGATGAAGAGTATTTCTGAGCTGGAACGGGGGGAGATCCGCGTCGTTTCCATGCCCGGTCCGGCGGCGTTTTTTCTACCGGATCTGATCGCGCGGTTTGTTGATGGCAAGGCAAACATCCATGCAACGCTGAACAGCAGGACGTCCCGTCAGGTGCAACGGCTGATCGCCACCCAACAGTTTGACGTCGGCCTGGCTGATTTTGGTTTCGGAGTGGCTGATGATTCCCGGCTCATACATCATGAGCACGTAAAGTTTTATGGTCTGTGTGCGGTCCTTGCCAACGATCCGTTGGCCAACAAAGACGTGATTACGGCCACGGATCTGAATGACAGACCGCTGGCCGTGGCAGACCGGAGTCATCCGATTCATACACACATTCAATCTGCTTTCGACAAAGTCGGTGCCAAAACCAATTTCCGCTTTGAATCCCAGTATTTTCTGTCTTCATTTACATATGTCGAACGCGGTTTGGCCTGCGCCATTGTCGATCCGTTCAGCGCCCAGAGTTACAAGTTATATTCAGGCGACGCCAATCAGATCGTCTTCCGGCCGTTTGAGCCTGCTGTTGAAATCAACATCACGATCATGTCTCCGGCGCATCGGCCGCTTTCGAATGTTGCCCAGGCGTCTGTTGCGCTGCTCACCGCTGAGGCCGTAAAGTTGCGGGACAAGTGGCCTGGGGCTGACCACACCTGATTGCCCTTGCACGGGGCCCATGCTTACGGAATTCCTGAACCGCGACCTTCGTGCATTTCGGCGACGTGGCAGTTCTACAT
>NZ_QOLB01000138.1 GCF_003333265.1 Candidatus Halocynthiibacter alkanivorans | reverse complement strand
CGGGGGGGGGGGGGGGCCGGGGTTGCGCCGGTGCCGGGCGGGGGTGGTGCGGGCAGTGCTGGTGGGGGCGGAAACCTGACTTGAGGTCGTTCCGCCCTGCAGCCTTCCGGCCTGAGGCCGCTGTGTGCGGCCGGTCAGTCGTCGCGCAGATCAGCCAGTCAGGCCAGCGCGCCGCTTATTCAAACACCGCGTTCAGCGCGAGGAACACCAGGCCCGACATGGTCGCCGCGGCGGGTACTGTAATCACCCAGGCGGCAATGATGGTCAGGAAATGGCTGCGGCGCACCAGCTTGCGGCGGCGGCGTTCTTCCGGTGCGATCTGTGCCTTTGACTTGCCGCTCTTGGCCCGGCGCCGGCGCTCGCTTTCCCATTCCCGGTAAAAGCCGACCCCGAACACCCCCCCCACAGCGATATGGGTGGAGCTGACCGGCAGCCCGAGCCAGGAGGCCACAATCACCGTGATCGCCGCCGAGAGCGCCACACAATAGGCGCGCATCGGGTTCAGCTTGGTGATCTGAGAGCCCACCATGCGGATCAGTTTTGGCCCGAACAGGATCAGACCAAAGGAAATGCCAAAGGCCCCGATCACCATGACCCAGACCGGCAGGCTGACTTTGCCGGCAAATTCACCGACAGAATCCGCATGTACGATCGCCGCCAGCGGCCCCACCGCATTGGCCACATCATTGGCGCCATGGGCAAAGCTCAAGAGCCCCGCGGAAATGATCAGCGGCAGGGTAAACAGCGCTTTCAGCGATTTGTTGCGGTTCTCCATGCCTTCAGACTGACGCCGCACCATCGGGCGCGCCAGCGCCCAGCTGGCCACACCCATCCCCAATCCGATCAGCAGCGCGTCCTGCAGCTCGATGGTGATGATCTTTTTCAGCCCTTTGACTGCAAGATAGGCGGAAAACGCCCCAATCATAATGCCGATCAGCACCGGCACCCAACGGCGCGCAGCGGTGATTTTATCGTCCTGATAGACGATCCGCGCTTTGATGAAAGCGAGGAAAGCAGCGGCAATGAGCCCGCCCAGCACGGGCGAGATCACCCAACTGGCGGCAATTTTGCCCATGGTGGGCCAGTTCACCGCGGCAAACCCCGCCGCTGCAATACCGGCGCCCATGACGCCGCCCACCACCGAATGGGTGGTGGAGACCGGCGCCCCGACCCAGGTCGCCAGATTGACCCAGAGCGCCGAAGAGATCAGCGCCGCCATCATCGCCCAGATAAACACCTGCGTGTCGGCCAGTCCGGCGGGATCGATAATGCCCTTGGAGATGGTCGAAACCACATCGCCGCCCGCCAGCAGCGCGCCGGACGTTTCGCCAATCGCGGCAATAATGATGGCGCTGCCCATGGTCAGCGCCCGCGCGCCCACCGCAGGACCCATATTATTGGCCACGTCATTGGCGCCGATATTCACCGCCATATAGGCGCCCAGACCGGCCGCCGCAAAGATGATAATATTGCCGGAACCGTCGCCGATCAGCAGCGCCGCCGCCAGCGCCGCCACAATGATAAAGGTCAGCGCAATGCTGATGCCCACCATCGGACGCGCCACCATCTGGGTGGCGTATTCCATATTGGTGACACGCCCGAGATCTTTATCAAGGGTGGACCAGTTGCGATCAGAATTGGAAGACATGTTTTTCTCCGCGCCAGGGCCAGGGCCAGACGTGTTTTGAGCTGAACTTATGAAAGTTGCGGGCAGTTAACGACAGCTGGCGCAAAAAACAACGGTTTTAGCGAAAACAACTGGAAAATATGTTGGCCCGTGCTCAGAACGCCCGCAAGATCGCCTTTAATTCAGGCTCCCGCATGTGTTTTTCAGCTTCAGCGAGTGTGAACCAGCGCCGCTTTCGGTGCGCCGCTTCCGGGTAGCTTTCCGCCAGCCGTACCACCGGGATCGCAAAGACCAGCGCTTCGCTGGGCACCGAAAGCCCCTTGCCGAATTTCTTGAGGTAGGCGTAGCGGCCAACAGGCTGCGGCTGCAGCTTTTCTGCCGTTTCCACCCCGGCCTCTTCCCAGGCTTCGGTCAGCGCCGCCCCGGCAGCCGTTTTGCCATCAATCGGCCAGCCTTTAGGCAGGATCCAGCGCCCGCTGCGCCGTGATGTCACCAGCAGCACCTGTTTTTCGCCACCGGCTTCGCGGTAACAAAGTGCCGCCACCTGCAGATGGCGCGGCCGGCGCAACACCAGGGACAACACGTCCTGCCAGGCGCTGCGCCACGCCGTGGCCCAGGCGGTTTTATGCTTTGCAATCATCGCCCGAACCGTCCCCAAAAT
Organism: Candidatus Halocynthiibacter alkanivorans; assembly: GCF_003333265.1. Lineage (GTDB taxonomy): Bacteria > Pseudomonadota > Alphaproteobacteria > Rhodobacterales > Rhodobacteraceae > Halocyntiibacter_A > Halocyntiibacter_A alkanivorans. Next base: position 42,969 of record NZ_QOLB01000138.1, on the reverse strand, counting down.
CCTGTCTTGTTCTTTCATGCCCTGCTCGCGGCGGGTTTGCCAGCCCCGTGTCGCGGACCGCCCGCTGCGTTGAGCCTCTGCAGCTCCGACAACGGGTCTGCAACATGGCTGGCGATACGTCCTGTGCCTGGCTCACACAATATTCTGATACCCAGCCTGGTATCCAGCCCACCACTTGTTTTCAGTCCGGACCCAAAACACGCTTGACTGAGGCGCCGGTGCGCCCGGCACTTCTGGCCAGCAGATGCAGGGAAAAGCAGAGCCGCACCCTTCAGGCCCGCACACCCGTCCTCCTGACGGTTTGATCCCCAAATTCCCGGGGACGCGGGGGTGGGCCGTTGCCCCGGTCGCCAAAACCTAACGCCGGCGCTTGGCGCGCAGGGTCGGATCGGCTGTGGTGGGGTCTTCGGGCCAGGGGTGGCGCGGGTATTGCCCGCGCATGTCTTTGCGCACATCGCCGTAAGAACTGGCCCAGAACCCGGGCAGGTCCATCGTCACCTGTACCGGGCGGCGTGCCGGTGAGAGCAGGGTGACACGCAGCGGCGTGCGCCCGACGCAGGGGTGGCGGGTCAGACCGAACATCTCCTGCAAACGCACTTCAATGCCCGGGTGTTCGCCAGCGTAATCGATCGGCGCCTTATGCCCCATCGGGGTGATGAAATGCGCCGGTGCTTCCCGGTCCAGCAGCTGTGTCTGCGCCCAGTTCAACCGGCCCCGCAGCGCCTCCAGCAGATCAAAACTGCGGATCTGGGATTCGCTGCGGATGCCGGCGAGGTATGGCAGCAGCCAGTCCTCCGCCGCCTCATAAAACACCGCATCCCCCATGTCGGGCAACTCATGGTCGTCGCGCAGCAAGGCCACCCGGGCGCGGAACCGCTCTGCTGCCGCGCTTAACCCCGGGCGCAGCTCGCGAAACCCTGCCAGCACACCCAGCGCCACCGCTTCGCGTGGTGCGTCCTTCCAGATCTGATCCGCCAGCATCACCGCACCCAGCATCTCGCGCCGCCGCGCCACCACCCTTTTGTCGCGCTTTGACCAGGCACAGCTCTCAATCCAGCTGATCTGATCCGCAAACAGCTCCCGCACCTCGGCTTCAGGGATCTCCACCGCCTGGCGGATCTTTGCTTCGCGCGGGTTGCCGTCCAGATCGGTGGCCACGATCAGCCGCGCACCGGCCATCGGATCGGTATCACTCATCACCGCGCCTTTGCCGCCCGACAAGACATAGCGCGCCGCGTCGCCCTTGCGCCGCAAACCAATACGGTCGGGATAGGCCAGCGCTGCCATCATCGCGAGACTCGTCGCGGTGTCCCGGGAGCCGCCCGCACCCGCGCCGCGCCGCAGCCGCTTCGCTTCCGTTTTGATGCGTTCGACAGCGCCACGGCTGGCCTGCCAGGGCCGCCGTTCCGCAAATCTGCGTGCGTCCTCCAGCGCCTCCATCCGCAATGACAGATCCACCGGCGCGCCGCGCAGGAAATCGCGATCGGCCAGGAACGCGGCCAGAAGCGCGGCATCCCCCCCGGCCAGTTGCAGCATATGAGCAAGCCGGGGATGCAGCGGCTGTTTTGACAAGGCGCGGCCATGGCGGCTGATGCGGCCGGCCTGATCCAACGCGCCGAGCGACTGCAACAGGGCGACCGCTTCGCCCCAGGGGGTGGCGCCAGGTTGGGTCAGAAACGGCAGATCCTTCGGTGCGGCCCCCCAGAGCGCCAGTTCCAGCGCCAGGCCGGCAAGGTCCGTCGCTTCGATCTCAGCCGGCGGGAAGGGCAACATGCCGCCCTCTTCGCCGCGGGTCCACATGCGGTAACAGTGTCCCTCCGCCACCCGCCCGGCGCGGCCGCGGCGCTGTTCGGCCTCGGCTTTTGTCACCCGCTCGGTGATCAGGCGGGACATGCCCGATCCCGGGTCAAACCGGGCCCGGCGCGACTGGCCTGCGTCCACCACCACCCGGATGTCCTGAATGGTCAGCGAAGTTTCGGCAATCGCGGTTGCCAGCACCACTTTGCGCCCCGATGCGGCAGGCGCAATCGCGGCGCGCTGGGCTTTGAACTCCATCGCGCCAAACAAAGGCCGTACCACTACGTCTTTGGGCAGGCGCCCGGCAAGTGCAGATTCCGCGCGGCGGATTTCGCCTTCGCCGGGCAGGAATACCAGCACACCGCCATCGGTCTCGGACACAGCCCGCACCACCAGGTCGGCGGCGGCTTCAGCAATGCGCACCCGTTTGTCGAGCGGCCGCTCCAGCCATGTGGTTTCCACCGCAAAGGCGCGCCCCTCGGATGTCACCAGCGGCGCATCCCTCATCAAAGCGGCGACAGGGGCGGCGTCCAGCGTCGCCGACATCACCACAATCATCAGGTCCTCGCGTAATGCGTCGCGGATCTCCAGGCACAGCGCCAGCCCCAGGTCGGCATTGAGCGAACGCTCGTGGAACTCGTCAAAGATCACCGCGCCAATGCCGGGCAGCTCCGCGTCGCCCTGGATCATCCGGGTCAGGATGCCCTCGGTGACCACTTCAATGCGGGTGGCTTTGCTGACTTTCGCCTCGCCCCGGATGCGGTAGCCGACAGTTTCGCCGACCCGCTCGCCGAGGGTGTCGGCCATGCGTTCAGCCGCCGCCCGTGCCGCCAGCCGCCTGGGCTCCAGCATCAGGATGCGCCCCTTCACCAGGCCCGCTTCAAGCATCGCCAAAGGCACCCGGGTGGTTTTGCCGGCGCCTGGCGGTGCCTGCAGCACCGCCAACCCGCCACCTGAGGCGCCACCCGCGCCGCCTGAAAGCGCACGCAGAAATTCCGGGATCACAGCATCGATGGGCAGAGAAAAATCAGTCATAGGCTTCTTATCCGGCATTGACCCGGCGCTGACCAGAGCCCGTTTGTCCATGGCCATCCCCGTGGCCATCCCCGTGGCCATCCTCATCGCCACGCCGATGGACATCCCCGTGACCACCACCAGGCTGACATTGCTGTCGCTCTGCATCTGATCGCCGGCGTTGCTGCATTTGCAGCGCTGGCCCGGCCAGGCCCCGGGCCTGGGCAGGGGCGGGAGCAGGCCAGGCAGGTGGCATTGCGCCGCAAGGGGGCAGGGACTGGGCCGCGGGCACACAGGGCCGGTAAGGGGCGGCAGGGGATCTGTACATGGCCGACACAAAGCTGGCGCAGCGGCGGCACAGGCCCATTACAGGGGCAGGCGGCTGGGAGAGGGGGCATGTCGGCGGCGGAACAGGTGCCTCCGCCTTGCGGGGGCTGGACAGGTCCGGGGCCAACGGGCAAAACAGGTTCTGAAGCATAACCCGCGCAAAGGCCCGGCATGGATATTATTGAACTCGGCGATGATGTGATCTCCGGCACCCGCCGGGCGCTGGCCCGGGCCATCACCCTGGTGGAAAGCCAGCGCGCGGATCACCGGGTACAGGCGGGGCAGCTGCTGGATTATGTGGGCCAGGCCGGACGTCAGGCGCTGCGAATCGGCTTGTCCGGCACCCCGGGGGTCGGCAAATCCACCTTCATCGAATCCTTTGGTCTGATGCTGACCGGACTGGGCTTGCGGGTGGCGGTGCTGGCGGTGGACCCCAGCTCCAGGCGCAGCGGCGGCTCTATCCTTGGCGACAAAACCCGCATGGACCGGCTCAGCCGCGACCCCAATGCCTATATCCGCCCCTCGCCCAGCCAGACAAAGCTTGGCGGTGTGGCGCAGCGCTCGCGCGACGCGGTGGCGCTGTGCGAAGCAGCCGGTTTTGACGTGGTGCTTATTGAGACCGTCGGCGTTGGCCAAAGCGAAACGATGGTGGCCGAGATGTCGGACCTGTTCCTGCTGCTGCTGGCGCCTGCCGGGGGCGACGAGCTGCAGGGCATCAAACGCGGCATCATGGAAATCGCCGACATTATCCTTGTAAACAAGGCCGACGGCGATCTGAAGCCCGCCGCCATGCGCACCTGTGCCGATTATACCGGGGCGCTGCGCCTGCTGCGCAAACGAAAGCGTGACCCCGACGGGTTTCCCCGCGCCATGACGGTCTCAGCACTGGAAGACAGCGGCCTCGACCAGGTCTGGGCGGATATTCAGGCGCTGATCAGCTGGCGGCGCGACCAGGGCTACTGGGACATGCAGCGGGCGGAACAGGCGCGCAGCTGGTTTGTCGAGGAGGTGCGTCAGGGCCTGTTGGCGCAAATTGAAACGCCTGGTCTGTTGCGCGACAGGATGCTGCAACTGGGCGATGAGGTTGCCCGGGGACAGAGCAGCGCCGCCGGTGCCGCCGCAAAGCTGCTGGAACTTGTCAAAACCCCGGATGAATCGCTTGACGCTGGCCCTGGGACGGCCTAGATACCGTCCACGGAATTCGGGGTGCCCTGTGGGGTGTCCTATTGTTATTGACGCTGTTTGAACTCTGATCGCCGGATCCGCCGGGGACATGATGCCAGACCAAAGCAACCAAAGGAGCGAAGCCATGGCGCGCCGCTGCGAATTGACCGGTAAAGGTCCTATGTCTGGCAACAATGTCAGCCACGCAAAAAACAGAACACGCCGTCGGTTTCTGCCGAATCTGAACGATGTGTCCCTGATGTCCGAAGTTCTGGACCGGACCTTCAAACTGCGGATCTCCGCGGCTGCCCTGCGCACCGTTGATCACCGCGGTGGCCTGGACGCGTTCATGGCGAAAGCCAAAGACGCTGAACTGTCCGACACAGCTCTGAAGATCAAAAAAGACATCGCTAAAGCACAAGCTGCAGCTTAAGTCTCTGATCGACGAATTCAAACGGCCCTGCGATAGCAATATCGCGGGGTCGTTTGCGTTTGAGCGGGGCTGTGTGCGTTAAGACGGGGTCGTTTGCGTTTGGGCGGGGCCGTTCGCAGCCAGGCCAGAGCCGCGCGCGTGACAGGCCGGGCTCTGCGAAGGCTCAGCCCGGTGAGCCTGGAACCCGCACCGTGCCACGGTCCGCAATCACCGCATCGGCTTCGATTTCAATCAGCCATTCGGGATTCACAAACCGCTCCACTGCCATGATGGTGTCGACCGGCCGCACATCGCGGAAATAGTCTTTGCGCACCTCTATGGCGGCTTTCCAGTCGTCAATATTGGTCAGGATTATCCGGGTGCGGACTACGTCCTCCAGCCCAGAGCCTGCCTGTTCCAGCGCCAGCCGGATAATTTCCAGGCATTGCCGGGTCTGCACCGCCACATCGCCGATACCGACGGTCTTGCCAGCGGCATCCACCGGCGCAGTGCCCCCTATGGAAATAAAGCGCCCGACCCGCACTGCACGGCTGAAGCCGACAACGGCTTCCATCGGATTGCCATTGGAAATTAATTCACGCTGCCAACTCATGCTGCCCCTCCTGGTCTGGTGACCCAAAGGGGCAAGCATAGCACAGATGCCGCTGGCTGCGCGCGGCAGGGCGGGCCTGCGTCTGAGACCTGCGCCCGCTGAGATGTACCGGGCGCAGGCGGGTCGGGAGACCTGTTCAGCGCTGGAAAATCTCGTCGCGCTGAAATTCCCGGGTCTGACGCCCGCCATCGGTAAAGTGCATCGTAATGCGCACCGTCTCGATCGATCCTTGCGGGAAGGTCAGATAGGGCGGGTTTGGTTTTGCATTGCTGGCGAAACAGGGGGTGAAGGCCTGGGTCTTCGTCTCGCCGCCATTGACCGAATATTGCAAGCGGCTGAAACCACAGGTGTAGGGCGCCACGGTGGAAAAATTAAGCATGTCGTAGGGCCAGCTTTTGGTGACCACAACCCAGGGCGTGCCGTCTTTTTTCAGCACGGCCCGATCCTGGGCCATCCGGGTCGGCGATGCAGTCGGGGTTGCGGCAGCGGCCGTTGCGCTCGTGGCGCTGGTGCCAGGCGATGCCGCTGTTACCCCGGAGGTTTTGGCGTTGTTTGCTTCCCAGGCCGCGCGGGACGGATAGGCCCCCAGGTGCCCCATTTGTTCCGGGTTTTCCCGCTGGGCTTTTTCATACATAGCCCTCGCCAAAGCATATTCGTCGCTGATGTCCACACCCGGGTATTGTTGCCGGTACTGCTCTTCAACCCGTCTTTGCGCTGCGCGGTCGACAGCGTCGTGAAGCGGGTTCGCGAGATCGGTACCCATCAGCAACGGGGCCGCCGACATCGCCGCCGCCACACAGCCGGCCTGGGTCAGTGCCAACAACAATAGCGAAGGCACACGCAAGCGTCGGGAGGCAATCGGGGTTTTGAAAGCGGCGGTCAGCCGCGTGGAAATAAAACGGGTCATAATCGTTCCTGTAACAGTAATGTTATCCGGCCAGGATTGCACAGCTGAAACAAAAAACAATCGGTTTATTTTGTGGCTCAAATAAATGTCACATATCGGGCGCAGTCGTAGAATAAGACGCTGATAAAGGCCAATTCAGCCTCCGCAGCGCCAACAGACTCTGCCGGACAGCGCCGGTCACGCCGGGACCAGGTCGCTGCATTCCCAGTGCACATCATCAACCCCAAGAAAGAGCGCCATGCGCTGCAACTCCGCGTCAAGCCTGGCGCGGCGACCGGCTCCCCAGGCCACGCCGGGTTCGGCCCAGAGTTTGCGCACTTTCAGCTGCCCTTCTGCCCGCTCCGCTTTCAGGTCAATGCGGCCGACAAAACGGTCCCCCTCCAGCAGCGGGCAAACATAATACCCCCATTGCCGTTTGGCGGCGGGCACGAACATTTCGACCCGGTAGTCAATGCCGAACAACCGTTTCAATCGCACCCGGTCGCGGATCAGCGGGTCAAACGGGTTGATGATGCGCAACCGGCCGGGCGGCGCGGGCGCTGCCGCGAGCCGGGTCTCAATATCGCCCGGCGCCAGCGCTGCGGCCCAACTGCCATCCGCCGCCTCCACCTCCACCGGCACTAGATCCGGCGCCGTCCCGATCCAGCGCCGCGCCTCCTGCGCGCTCATCGCCTCCCAGAAACGCTGCACCTCACCACAGCTGGCAAAGCCCAGCCGCTGCAGCGCGTTCCGGCACAGCCAGTCCACCTGGTCCTGATCGGCGACCTCTTGTTCCCGCAAGCCCGCCGGAAACACCCGTTCGCCCAGATTGTAGAATTTGGTGAAGTTCACCCGGTGACAGGTGGCCAGCTCGCCGCTGTACCACATGTAATCCAGCGCCAGTTTATGCGGCGGACGTGCCCACATCTCGCGGGTGCCCTCCAGTTTGGTGTCAAAGTCGCGGGTGCAAAGCGGGCCTTCGTCGCGGATGCGTGATTTAATCCGGTCCCGCCCGGCGGCGTCCAGCATGGATTTGTACCAGCCCGCGTTATCAATCCGTTGTTTTTTGCGGCGAAATTGCCGCTGCCACATCGGCAGGTATGCCATCGGGATCACCGAGGCATCATGGGTGAAATGTTCGAAAATGCCATCCGCGCCGCCCATCACCGCCTGCAGCATGTGCGGGCGGTAGTTTTGATTGCGGCTCCAGAGGATGTGGTGATGCGCCCGTTCCAGCACCCGGATCGTGTCCAGCTGCACAAAGCCCAGCTGGCGGATCATCGCCATCACATCCAGCGCGCCGGTGGGGTTGAGGCCGAGACCCTGCGCGGCAATGAAAAGCCGGCGTGCGGCGCGGTTGTCAATTTTTAGGGCCATTCTCGGGTTCCTGTTCTGTTCCTGCCAGACTACAGCGCCCTTAGGGCCGGGACGCAAGAAAAAACACACGGGTGTGATGCGGCAGCCCGGCACTGGCAGGACCATCCGCTTCGGGCCAGCCGCCAGTTTGGGGCCGTATGGCGGCGGCGTCGGGGAGTCTGACCGATGCGTGCCGACCCGGTCCGGGATAGTCCCGGTCAGAGCAGGAGGCACCGTGACAGTGGCGGCGCCGGCGGCGGCAAAGCCAGGGCGCGACAGTTTCGCACTTTTCTAATGCGCGCTGTCGCGTTAAATATTGTCCATGCGTTTTGCCTGGCATCATATCCTCCAGCTGGTGCTGGCCCTGGTCCTGCTCTTCACCAGCGCCAGCATGGCCGCGGCCCGGGATCAGATCCGCGCCGCTGTCGGGCAGATGCAGCTTTGCACCGGTCATGCGGTGGTCACCGTGTTGATGGATCACAATGGCCAGCCTTTGGGACCACCACATATTTGTCCGGACTGTGTCCTGGCAGCGGCACCGGGCCAGCCAGGCCCGCAGGGTCTGCCGGAATTGGCGCTGGCGCTGCCGGTGACCGAGTTTGCCGGACCGGAGTTTCAGCCGCGCCAGCGAAGGCTGGTGTTTGAAGGCGTTGAGCTCTGCGCCGCGAACCTGGCCCACCGGCGCGGCCAGCCCCGTGCACCGCCGCGCGCCTGATGTTGCAGCGCCTGCATTTGCCGCCGCAGTTTTTGCGGCGCTGACATGGCGCGTCTTACCTCCTGTTTTGTGGTTTCAGGGGCGGCGGGGCTCACGTGCTTTGCCCGTTACCGGCCCACCCCCCACCACCAAACAGTCATCCGCTGATATTCCGACCTGTTAAGGAGAGACCTCATGTCTTTCAGATCTTTTTCTCTGGCGGCCGCTGCCGCCACCACCCTTGCCGTCAGTTTTGCAACCACACTGCCCGCCCTCGCCGCAGACCTCACCATAAGCGACGCCTATGCCCGCTCCGCCGGCGCGTTCGCCAAAACCGGTGCGGCCTATTTTCAGGTGTCGAACCAGTCCGGCACTGCGGACCGGCTGATTGAGGTGCGCAGCGATGTGGCCAAACTGGCCCAGCTGCACAGCGTACTAAATCTTGAGAACGGCGTGGTTGGCATGCGTCACCTGAAGGAGGGGCTGGTGGTTCCGGCAGGCGGCTCTGCGGTGCTGAAACGTGGTGGCACCCACGTGATGTTCATGGGGCTGGCCTCGGGTTTTGAACAGGGTCAGGTGATTTCAGTGACGCTGGTGTTTGAAAACGCCGGTGAGATTGACGTGGACATTGCCGTCGATCTGCTGCGCAAACCCGGTGAGGCTGGCATGAATATGGACGGTATGAATATGAATGGCATGGAGATGGGCACAACAAGTGCGTCTGACCCGGGCTGAGAAGTGAATGCGGTGAACGGCTCAGACTGATCCGCAAACCGGCCCCGGTCCGGGCGCCCGGACTGATTGCCATTATGAGACTTCATCAGCCGCCTGTAGCGAACGCCGTGCCCGGGCGTTGAGAGGGCGGCAACCCTCACAGACCGGGCCGCGGGCACGGCGTCTGAAAAATCGCATAGCTGCCAGGCCAGAGGCGGCAAGGGCATGCGCCCGGGCGCGCAGAAAAGTAAAGGGAGGGGTGCCCGGCGTATTCGACCGGGCGCACAGAACAGCAAAAAGGGGGGGCGCCCGGGGTATTCACCCCGGGCGCCCCGCGCCGCTCAGCGGCGCAAAACCTCTTCAACCCAGGCCGGCACCACCTCGCCCGCCGGCCCGTAGCGCCCGTCGCGGAAATCACCGCGCACGGCGGTGGGCTCAATGTTCAGCTCCAGGGTGGCGGCGCCACACATCCGCGCCTGCTGTGCAAACCCCGCCGCCGGCCAGACCTGGCCCGAAGTGCCGATCGCCACAAACAGATCCGCCTGCTGTAGCGCCGCCTCAATGCGCGCCATCTGAGAAGGCATCTCCCCGAACCAGACGATATCGGGACGGGTGGCGCGGGCCTGGCAGCGCGCGCAGCGATCAGACACAGACATCCGCTCTGGTGCCGGCCAGCCGTGACCGCAGTCGTGGCATTTCGCAAGGTTCAGCGCCCCGTGCATATGGATCACATTTTGTGACCCGGCGCGTTCATGCAGATCGTCCACGTTCTGGGTGACCAGCAACACATCGTGCCCGGGTGCCTGCTCCAGCGCCGCCAGCGCCTGATGCGCCGCATTGGGCCGCGCCGCCGCGCAGTCCGCCCGGCGTCTGTTGTAAAACCGCAGCACCAGATCCGGATCCCGCATAAAGCCTTCAGGTGTGGCCACATCCTCTATCCGGTGCTGCGCCCAAAGCCCATCTTCACTGCGAAACGTCTCAAGCCCGCTTTCCGCAGAAACGCCGGCACCGGTCAGAATGATGATCTTGTTCATAGAGCTTCTCCGCGCTGGTTTGTGTCCCAGAATAACAGGGCGCCGCGATTTGGCGAGCCCCGGCGCCCGCCGCAGGCAGGTCTGTTTCGCGCAGCCGGGTCGGTGCGACCGCATCGGTGGTTTTGGATCAGTACTTTCAGCCCGGTGCTTTTGGCTCAGCGTTTTCAGCCCAGCGTTTTCGTTCCGGTGCCTCCGGGACTGTGCCTCCGGGACTGTGCCGTCGGACCGGTGCTTGCGGCCCGCGTTTTGGCGCCCTGCTGTTAAAGCCATATTTGCCTGCCCATACTTTCTGGCGCATATTCCGGGCCAATACTTCGGGCCCGTACTATGCGGCCAATAACTCAGGCCCATACGTATCCGCCCTTTGTGCCCAGCCGCAGGAGATCATGCACATGCCCAGGATCACAATCCAGCCGTCTGAAACCAACAGCCAGCACCGGATGCCGCAGTTGCAGGACCCGCCGCGCATCCTGTTTGTCTGCCTCGGAAATATCTGTCGCTCGCCCACGGCGGAAGGCGTGTTTGTCCGGCTGGCGCAGGAGGCGGGGCTGGTGGTGGTCGTGGACAGTTGCGGCACGTCCGACTGGCATGTGGGACAGGCGCCCTACGCGCCGATGCAGGCGGCGGCAAAGGCGCGGGGCTATGACCTTTCCACGCTGAAAGCCCGTCAGATCCGACTGCAGGATTTTGATGAATTCGACCTGGTGCTGGCGATGGATGCGGACAACCTGGCCGGGGTGCAGGCGCTGCGGCCGGCCAATGCGCGCGCCCGGTTGCAATTGCTGTTGGGCTACGCGGCGGAGGCCGGCGTGGAGCAGGTGCCAGACCCCTATTATTCGCGCGACTTTGATCAGACCATCGATCTGGTGGAACAGGCCGCACAGGGGCTGATCCGGGCACTGATAGCAAGGCGTGACAGTCAGCTGATGAAAGGCGGGCAGTGAGATACGGGTAGAGAAGCTCGGGTGCTCAAGAAAACCAGGGATTAAAGGCTCGGTGGCTGAAGGCCGCACCCATATTCCGGTGTGCTGAGCACCGGCCAGCTGAGGGCCGGGCGCCGCTCTGCCAGCCAGGCGCGGGCTAACCGCCGGCGCGACCATCAAGCGGAGTGACAAACGCCATGCCGCCCGAAGTCACCCCGCCCGAAATCATCGGGCCTGCAGACACCTGTCCAGCAATCATCCTGTCCGAAATCGTCTGGACCAAACCCATCTGGCCCAAAACCGTCAGACAGCGCCGCGTAGCAGGCGGCCAGGTCGGGATCATCATGCCAGCATATTTATGCCCGGGCCGCCGGGCGGATCAGGAACAATACAGCGCCGCGCTTTCCCCGAATGCCAAATATTTTTGCCAAAACGTCTCGTCACGACGGCGGGCCGACTGGCGCATGACCTGGGCTTTTTGCGGGTCTTTGAAAAATCCAGCCGCCAGTTTTTGCTCGCGCCCATTCAGGGTCAGGTCGGCAACCTGCTGAATACAGCCGCAAAGATTGCGATTGCCGCCCTGTTGCTCTGAGGCGTTGCAGGCCCGTTCAAGCGCGCCGGCACTGGCGGTGTTGGCAAAACTGAGCGCGAGGCCGGTGCTCAGCAACAGGCTGGCGGCGAGCGGCCGGATCATGCGGCGGACAGCCTCCAGGTAAGCGGGCCAGATAGCAGGCCAGATAACAGGCCGGAGAACAGGCGATGGAGCGCGACGATGACCGCGCCGGAAAACGGGCAGTCGCACCAGGCGGGCAATGGCCCGGGCCAGCGCGCCTGGTGGCTTAATGCCGGGAAAAGGAAAGGTAGGGCGCTGTTGCATGCCGCGCGGATTTAACCGGCAGGTGGCTGGCGAGGGGAACAGGCGTGCGCCCATCAAGGTGTGCGGCGAGGCACCCGGCGCGGCGCTCCTGGCGGCGTGCAGCGGGGTGAGAGGCGCAGTCCCGTCAGAAGTGCACCGGGAGAGGTGTCGAGAAGCGCTTTGCGAAGCGCGCTGAGAGATGCGTAAAGGGATGCACAAAGGGATGCACAGGGAGGTGCGCAGGGAGGTGCACAGGGAAATGTACTGAGAGATGAGCCGTGGCAGGCGTTGAAACAGGCCGCGCACCATGCGCGGGCCTGCATCTGTTGTTGCAATGCGGAATGTGGTTGGCTGGCCGTTGTCGGCGCGGCGTAAAACATCCTCCGCAACCCGGAGGAGGCGTGTGCTGCTTACGGTATCCTCTGTCGCCGGAACGCCCGCTGCGGTGCCGCAGCCGCTTGCTGTGAATGTTGGTTTTGCTGCTCTGTCTGCCATCTGCCTCTCCTTCGTGTCTGCGCACGTTACGGAGCCAATCATGCCCTTTTTCGGGGCATGATTCAATTGCGTCGGCGCAGATCAGGCCGCCGGGCGGAGCATTGCCGTTTCAATGGTGCTGTCGGCAATCCGCGCCGGGCTGATGTCTCCGGCGATGGCCCGGCTCAGAGTGCGCTCCATGGTCTCCTCCAGCGCTGCCAGTCGGGCTGCGACCCAGGGGCCACTGTCCTGCACCCGCAGGATTTCCGTTGCCACATTGATGATGCCACCGCCATTGGCGACATAATCAGGCGCATAGAGAATACCGCGCGCCTGCAGCGCATCGGCGTCCGCCAGTCCGGCCAGTTGGTTGTTGGCAGCGCCGGCCACCAGGCCGACACGCAGCCGGCTGATGCTGCGCCGGTTGAGCACGCCGCCAATGGCACAGGGGGCAAACACTTCGGCGCTGACCCCATAGATGGCGTCCGGCAATACGCCCACAGCACCAAAACGATGCACCGCAGCCGCGACCAGATCGTGATCCGGATCACAAACGGTCAACAGGGCGCCGGCCCGGTGCAGCAATTCGCACAGATGCATGCCCACATGGCCCAGCCCCTGTACGGCCACACGGCGGCGGGTCAGATCATCGCTGCCAAAACGGTGTTTGCAGCCGATGCGCAAAGCGTTGAACACGCCGCGCGCCGTGACCGGGGACGGGTCGCCGCTGGCAAAATCGCCCTCCGCCAGCCCGGCGACATAGCTTGTTTCACGGGCCAGTTCGCGCATATCGGCCGGGCTCATGCCCATGTCCTCTGCGGTCCAGTAGCGCCCTTCCAGCGCCTCAACGGCGCGGCCCATGGCGTGCAACAGCGCCGGGGTCTTGTCGCGCAGCGGGTCACCAATGATCACCGCTTTGCCGCCCCCCAGCGGCAGGTCTGCGGCGGCATTTTTGAAACTCATGCCGCGGGACAGGCGCAGCACATCCGCCAGCGCTTCATCGTCCGTGCCATAGGGCCGCATGCGCAGCCCTCCCGCCGCCGGTCCACGCAAGGTGGAATGCAGCGCGATAAACCCGGTCAGCCCCGCCTCCGGATCACGGACGCGGTAAACTTCTTCATGGCCGGCTGTCTGAATACTGGTCAGCATGGGCTCTCTCCCTCGTTACAAAATAATGTCCCGGAAAGAGTAGCGCCGCCAGAGGGCGAAATTATCGCTTTTTTATATGGCCAAAGGTATAGTCAAGGCAGATCAATACTCATTTCGGGATAGGAATTGGTAAAAATATGCTGGACGCGTTTGACCGCAAGATTCTGGTGGCGCTGCAGCGCGACGGCAAACAACGGCTGGCGGACCTTTCGGCCCGGGTCGGGCTGTCGCCGACACCCTGCGCCCGCCGCGTGGCCCGGATGGAGGCTGAGGGCGTTATCACCGGCTATTCCGCCCGGGTGGATCAGGAACGGCTCGGGCTGCCGATCAATATTTTCATCTTTGTCGAACTGGACCGCCAGAGCCGCGACGCGGTGAAATCATTCGAAAAATCGCTGGCCCGGTTTGACGAAGTGATGGAGTGTTACCTGATGACCGGCAGCCGCGACATTCTGATCCGCGCGGTGGCGGCGGATCTTGCCGCCTTTGACCGTTTTTTGGAAGAGGGGCTGATGCAGGTCCCCGGCATCCGCACCATGCGCTCAAGTTTTGCCCTGCGCACCATGATCCGCCGCGACGCCCTGCCAGAAGGCTAGCGGGGGGTGAGGGTTAAGGGCGCCGCCATTGGTGTCTTGAATATGTAAATGTTGGGGCTTGCGCTGGGTAGCTGCTGCGGAACAGTCACTACACGTAAAAAGAGTACAGCAATACCACCTTGCCACTTTAAATCGGTGCGAGGGAAGGGTATCGCCGTTATATCAGGGAGTTCACCTGTAAAACGCAATCTGACATAAAGCATTATAAATATGAAAAAAATTATTGTTATTGCCGCTTCTTCCATTGTTGCGCTGAGTGCGGTTTCAGCGTCAGCCCAGCAAATCACCGGTGGCGAAGCCAGCATCACTTATTCTGCGTTCTCTGACAATACTGACTTGTCAGCCACGTCTCTGGACGCCTCGCTCGAGTTTGGTATCAGTCGCGAACTTGGCCTTCAACTTGATATGGGCAGTCGCAGCTTCAACACCGCAGATGAGACCGCACAAAACTACGTGCTGCACGGGATCTACAACACCAGCGAGTCCGTGTCTCTGGGTGTTTTTTACGGCATTGATCGTTTGGACGGCGAAAACGCTGACATCTATGGGCTCGAAATGGGCGCAGAAATGGGCGCGCTTGATCTGGAAGCCTATTGGGCCAGGGGCGATCTTGACAGTGATACCGGTGATGGTTTTGGTATAGCCGGCCGCACCAAACTGGCGAATGGAACGACACTCGGCTTGCGCTACGAATCAGTCGATTTCGGTGGCGTGCTGGAATTGTCCAACTTCGCGGTTGAAGCAGATTATGCTATCTCCGATACAGTTTCCCTGAACGCCAGCTATGGCACCGCTGAATGGGTCGCTGGCGGCACTACGATCCTTGACGAGCCGTTTTTCGCCATCGGTGCAACTTTCACCTTCGGGGCTGAGCGCGGCACCACCTTCGGAAAACGCAGCGTGTTCTCCATTCTTCCCGGCGCCTGATGACTTTGCCACGGGCGTGACGACAACGCCCGTGGCCCCCTCAAAATTCCCGGATTGTGCGACCTTTATTCGCGAGCGTTCCTAATTTTTCTGCACCACCAGATATTGTCATCAGATTCGCGCGACCTGCGGCGCGAAAGCTGCAACTCTGCTTGACCAAAGCGCGATTTCCGCGCATATCCCGTTGCATGATAAAGCTCTCAAATATCCGCAATTTCTCCATCGTTGCCCATATCGACCACGGCAAGTCCACCTTAGCGGACCGGCTCATTCAGTTGACCGGCACCGTGGCCGAACGCGACATGCAGGCGCAGATCCTCGACTCGATGGATATTGAGCGCGAACGTGGCATCACCATCAAGGCCAACTCGGTGCGTATTGAGTACCCGGCCAAAGACGGTGAGACCTATATTCTCAACCTGATCGACACCCCCGGCCACGTCGATTTCGCCTATGAGGTCTCCCGCTCCATGCGTGCGGTTGAAGGCTCTCTGTTGGTGGTGGACGCCACCCAGGGCGTGGAAGCGCAGACGCTGGCCAATGTCTATTACGCCATTGAGGCGGACCACGAGATCGTGCCGGTGCTCAACAAGATCGACCTGCCGGCCTCGGAACCCGAACGCATCTGCGAACAGATCGAAGATGTCATCGGCATTGACGCCTCTGAAGCGGTGCATATCTCGGCCAAGACCGGGCTGGGTGTGCCCGATGTGCTCGAGGCCATCGTCACCCGTCTGCCCGCGCCCACCGGCGATCCCGACGCGCCGCTCAAAGCGATGCTGGTGGACAGCTGGTATGATTCCTATCTTGGTGTTGTGGTCATGGTGCGCATCATGGACGGCACCGTGCGCCGCGGCGACCGCATTAAAATGATGCAGACCGGCGCCACCTATGGCATCGACAAACTGGCGGTGCTCAAACCGCAGATGACCGACATTGACGTGCTGGGCCCGGGTGAAATCGGCGTCATCACCGCCAGCATCAAACAGGTGCGCGACACCCGTGTCGGCGATACGATTACCACCGAGAAACGCGGCGCTACCGTGCCGCTGCCCGGCTTTAAACCCGCCCAGCCCGTGGTATTCTGCGGTCTGTTCCCGGTCGACGCTGCCGAATTTGAAGACCTGCGCGCTGCGATTGATAAACTGGCGCTGAATGACGCCTCCTTCAGCTTTGAAATGGAAACCTCCGCCGCGCTTGGTTTTGGCTTCCGCTGTGGTTTCCTCGGTCTGTTGCACCTCGAGGTGATCCGCGACCGGCTGGAGCGCGAATATGACATCGATCTGATCACCACCGCGCCATCAGTGATCTATCACATCCACATGCGCTCCGGCGAAATGATCGAGCTGCACAACCCCGCCGACATGCCCGACCTGACCTATGTCGACCACCTGGAAGAGCCCCGCATCAAAGCCACTATTCTGGTGCCCGACGAATATCTCGGTGATGTGCTGAAACTGTGCCAGGACCGTCGTGGCATTCAGATGGACCTGACCTATGCCGGCGCCCGCGCCATGGTGGTCTATGACCTGCCGCTCAATGAGGTGGTGTTTGACTTTTATGACCGGCTGAAATCGGTGACCAAAGGTTATGCCAGCTTTGACTATCAGATGATGGGCTACCGCGAAGACGCGCTGGTGAAAATGCAGGTGCTGGTAAATGAAGAGCCGGTCGATGCGCTTTCCACCATGGTGCACCGCGACCGCGCCGAAGCCCGTGGCCGCATGATGTGCGAAAAGCTCAAAGAGCTGATCCCGCGCCACATGTTCAAGATTCCGATCCAGGCCGCGATTGGTGGCCGGGTGATCGCGCGCGAAACGCTGTCCGCCATGCGCAAAGACGTGACCGCGAAATGTTACGGCGGCGACATGACCCGTAAGAAAAAACTGCTGGAGAAGCAGAAAAAGGGCAAGAAGAAGATGCGCCAGTTCGGCAAGGTCGAGATCCCGCAAAGCGCCTTTATCTCGGCGCTGAAGATGGATGATTAAAACGGGGAAAACGCTCCGGTGGAGCGCTCCCGCGTTTTAAGGGCGGGGCCCGAGCGCTAACCCCGCGCGCCTCGCCAACAGTATCGCACCAGCCAGAAACGCCCCACGGGGCGTTTTTTCACATCCCCATGCCGGCTCATCTTCCTGATTAACCCGCCTCCGGACTTCCCAACCCCCGCCACCCCAACTTCCTGAATGATCCGGGCAAAGCCCGTATCATATGCTCTCCCCGTGGGCGGCGTGGGCGGGCATTTCTCTCTGTTTACCCTGTCCCGCCCTGGCCTTTTGAGCTGACCGGTTGATATATTGCCCGGCCCATTATCGCTGGTTATGTTTTCACTTTATTTTTCAGGAGGTCGATTATGAAGATTTTATTCCTTGCTGCCTCTCTTGCTCTCGCGGCCTGTGATCCGATGAGCGGAATTGCGACAGACAGCGCGCCAATGGCAGACACAATGTCGGAAACCTCGACAGTCCTTCCCGAGATTATGGGCAAAACACTGTCCAATGAAGCTGGCTACGTCGTGATAATGTCAGACGGCTCTTTGACGGGCGAATTTAACGGCAAGGCCCTGACCGGCAGCTGGACAGAGGAAGACGGTTACTTCTGTCGCAAGGTGCAATTGGGCGGAGAAGCTCTGCCCGACGATTGTCAGACCTTTACGCGTGTCGACGGCGGTATTCTGCTCGGGCGTGAAAAAGGCCAGGGCTCTACAGCCCTCTATGAAGTCTCCGGCTGAGAATGTGATCTGAAAACCACCGGGGCAGCGGTTGATCCGTTGCTACGGTTTTCTCAATTGTCCGATCCGTCTGCTCACCCCCGTTTCGCCGCCATGAACCGCTCCCAGTCACGTGCGCGGCGCGCCTTTTCCCGCGCCACCGTCGTGCCGTCCAGCGCCTCCAGCCGTTTCAGGTCGTCCATGCTCACCAATGCGGCCACTGCCACCCCGTGACGGTGCAATTCCAGCCGGCTGTGCCCGAGCCAGACCGCCGCCAGCGCCGGGTGGAAATGGCGCCTCAAATCGGTGACGCTGATCTGTTTCACTGTTTTCATGATCCGTTCCCGCTTTTGCACAACCCACCTGCTGAAATGTGCAAAATTCACATTAGTGCGGTGGGATGAACGCCCGCTGACCGGTGCGGGCGCAGGTTTAACGCAGGTAATCTGATCCTGATCAAAGACCGGGGCGGGCAGGGTGGAATAATCTCACCCCAAATGCATCAATTCTCAAAGGATATCCGCATGTTCCGTCTTGGTTTTACCCTGTTCCCGA
The DNA here is from genome assembly GCF_003333265.1 of Candidatus Halocynthiibacter alkanivorans. Taxonomy (GTDB): domain Bacteria; phylum Pseudomonadota; class Alphaproteobacteria; order Rhodobacterales; family Rhodobacteraceae; genus Halocyntiibacter_A; species Halocyntiibacter_A alkanivorans. Next base: position 24,771 of record NZ_QOLB01000138.1, on the reverse strand, counting down.
TCATCACCACCACCACCGCCGGCATCGGTGTTCTGGTGGCGCTGGTCACGGGAAACGACACGCTCAACCCGATTCTGATCGCGGCGGGAGTGGGTTTTATTGCAGGCCTGCCAATCACTTACTGGACGACCAAGCTGATTTCTGAGCTGGATTAACTTTTAATCCACCAGCACCGTTTGCAACACCGCTTCAAATTCGCGGGGTTTTTCCGCGTGTAACCAATGGCCTGCGCCGGGGATTTTTGCGAACTTGGCAGCGGGAAAAAGTGCTTTGATATCAGCCCGCTGCTCCCATTTCACATACCTGCTGTCGCCGCCCGAGATGAAATAGCTGGGCCCGTCAAAGCGGCCCTCGGGGTAGGGCCAGCCGACAACCTGCGCCATTTCTGCGCCCAGAACATCCAGGTTCAGCAGCCATTTTTTGCCTTTAACATCATAGGATTGCAGCAGGAACGCCCGCACCGAATCTTCGGGAATCAGCGTCGCCAGCGCCCGGTCCGCATCGCCGCGTTTTTCCACCTGGCTGACATCCAGAGACTTCATTGCATCCACCAGTCCGACCTGAGTGTGCCCATAAGCAACCGGTGAAATATCGGCTATTATCAGTCGCTTAACCAGGCCAGGCCGGTGCAAAGCCAGCATCATCGACGCCTTGCCCCCCATCGAATGCCCCAGCACATGCATCGGTCCGCCCGTGGCCTCAATCACCCGCGCCAGGTCCGCCGCCATATCGTCGTAACTGTTTGACAGGGAACGGAAACTTGTGCCGTGATTGCGCATATCGACCGAAATGACCTGACGGTCCTGCGCCATGCGCCGCGCCACCACCCCCCAGTTCCGCGCCGAGCCAAACAGCCCGTGCACGATTAAAAGAGACGTTTTATCAGTGGCTTCGCCGGTGATGACGGTGTTCAGGATCTCTGTGTTCATGCCCCTGTCTACCCTGTTGGCGCGGTGCTGAAAACCCATCATAGGGTGGGCATATTATGCGCGCCGTACAACAGGCGGCAAATAAAAACGGCACCCGGATTTCTCCGGATGCCGTTAAATTTCAGATGTTTAGCGCCTGATTACAGGTTGGGGTACATCGGGAAGCGGGCAGTAAGCGCTTTGACCTCAGTCGCGACTTTCGCCTCAACCGCGCCATTGCCCTCTTCGCCATTGGCGGCCAGCCCGTCAACAACTTCAACAATCCAGTCGGCGATTTGACGGAATTCCGCCTCACCAAAGCCGCGCGAGGTGCCCGCAGGGCTGCCCAGACGCACACCGGAGGTGACCATCGGTTTTTCCGGGTCAAACGGGATGCCGTTTTTGTTGCAGGTGATTTTGGCCCGGCCCAGGGCTTTTTCAGTGGCGTTGCCCTTCACTCCTTTGGGACGCAGGTCAACCAGCATCACATGGGTGTCGGTGCCGCCGGTGACGATGTCCAGGCCGCCCTTCATCAACTGGTCAGCCAGCGCAACCGCATTGGCACGAACGGCTTTCTGATAGATTTTGAACTCGGGGCGCAGCGCTTCACCAAAGGCCACCGCCTTGGCGGCGATCACATGCATCAACGGGCCGCCCTGAATGCCGGGGAAGATCGCGGAATTCACTTTCTTGGCAATGGCTTCGTCATTGGTCAGGATCATGCCGCCGCGCGGGCCACGCAGGGTTTTATGGGTGGTTGTGGTCACCACATGCGCGTGCGGGAAGGGGCTGGGGTGTTCGCCCGCGGCCACCAGGCCAGCGAAATGCGCCATGTCCACATGCAGGATCGCGCCAACGGAATCGGCGATTTCGCGGAATTTTGCGAAATCAATCACCCGTGGAATGGCGGAGCCACCGGCGATGATCATCTGGGGTTTATGTTCCTGTGCGAGCGCTGCAACCTCATCATAGTCGATCAGATTGTCTTCTTTGCGCACACCGTATTGCACAGCATTGAACCACTTGCCGGACTGGTTTGGTTTCGCGCCATGGGTCAGGTGACCACCGGAGGCAAGGTTCATGCCCAGAATGGTGTCGCCGGGTTTGATCAGCGCCTGAAACACGCCCTGGTTGGCCTGAGAGCCGGAGTTGGGCTGCACATTGACGAACTCACAACCAAACAGCTGTTTTGCGCGGTCAATGGCGAGGTTTTCGGCAACGTCTACATATTCGCAGCCGCCATAATAGCGCCGGCCCGGGTAGCCTTCGGCGTATTTGTTGGTCAGTACCGTGCCCTGGGCTTCCATCACTGCTGCGGAAACGATGTTCTCGCTGGCGATCAATTCGATCTCGTCGCGCTGGCGTCCCAGCTCACTGGTGACTGAGGCGAACAATTCGGGGTCGCGGCTGGCAAGGCTTTCGGTGAAGAAACCAGTGTCGCTTGTGGTAACGGTCATTTGTGCATTCTCCCTGCAGGGCGTTATCTCTGGCGGTATTTAGGCAAATAACCGCAACGGAAAAAGGCTTGTTTCCGACATAATGATTATGAAAAGCGTGCTATTGTGCGATTCACTGGCCTTGTGTTTCTGATCCGGGCGCGCGATGTCTTTTGGGAAACATTTGTCGCGCAGGAGACCGGCGATGCCCAACCCCGCCAAAATCGGCTTCATGGCCAGCCCCGCATCCAATGCTCAGGATGCATTGGAAAGGTTGTCGGCGCGTTATGGCAACGTGCGCAGCGACGAGGCGGATGTCATTGTCGCTCTTGGCGGCGACGGGTTTATGCTGCAGACGCTGCACGGCACCATGCATCTGGACATACCAGTATACGGCATGAACCGGGGCACCGTCGGCTTTCTGATGAATTCATATGACGAAGAAGACCTGGATGTGCGGCTGCAAAACGCCGAGGAAGCGCTGATTCATCCTCTTGCTATGGTCACAATCGACACCCAGGGGCGTCGGCAGAAAATGCTGGCCATCAACGAAGTCTCGCTATTGCGTGCGGGGCCACAGGCGGCAAAATTACGCATTTCGGTGGACGGGCGTGTGCGGATGGATGAACTCGTCTGTGATGGCGCTCTGCTGTCCACCCCGGCCGGATCTACCGCTTATAATTATTCTGCCCACGGGCCCATCCTGCCGATCGGATCAGACGTTCTGGCGCTGACGGCGATGTCGGCCTTCCGGCCCCGGCGCTGGCGTGGTGCCTTGCTTCCGAGCGCGGCAAAAGTGCGCTTTGACGTGTTGGAACCAGACAAACGCCCGGTGATGGCAGAAGCGGACAGCCGCTCTGTGCCCGATGTCCTGTCGGTCGAAATCAGGTCAGAGCCGACGGTGTCACACCGGATCCTGTTTGACCCGGGGCATGGGCTGGAAGAACGGCTTATCCGGGAGCAATTTGTATAACCGGCACGACGTGTCAGGCGTTGCGGCGTTTTCTGGCCGGATGCCCCCATGCTTCCAGCTTGCGATAGAGCGTCGATGGCGAAACATCCAATACCCGCGCTGCGGCGGGAACGGAGCCTTCTTCGCGCGCAATCGTCTGCTCAATCACCCGGCGCTCAATATCCGCGAGACTGCGCCCGATCAGCCTGTCAACCGCCTGACTGGTGCCGAAATTCGCACCATCCATTAACGCTGACAGCTGGGAGGGCCGCCTCAGTGAGGTCAGGATTTCGCGCGGAAGATCAGCAGGCGCAACGTCGGGTCCCGCGCTCAGGACAACAATATTCCACAGCACATTCTGCAATTCACGCACGTTTCCCGGCCAGCTGTGGTTGCGGAACAGTGTTTCCGTTTCTGGCGTCAGGTGCAGCATTGGCCGGTTCTCCCGCTGCGACAGCTGCGACAGCATACAGTTGGCGATCATGATAACATCTTCGCCCCGGTCCCGCAGCGGTGGCATGTGGACCGGTACCACGTGTAATCGGTAATACAGATCAGCGCGAAGCCGGCCGGCGCGGACTTCTTCCATCGGATCGCGAGATGTTGCACAGATAATGCGGGTGTTGATCTTGCGCGGCCCTGCGGCCCCAAGCGGGTGAATTTGTGAGGATTGCAGGAAACGCAGAAACCGGGACTGCAATGCGAGATCCATTTCGCAGACCTCGTCCAGAAACAGCGTGCCGCCATCGGCTTCTGCGGCGGCACCAATCTTGTCATTCACCGCGCCGGGAAAGGCGCCGCAGACATGGCCAAACACTTCAGTTTCAAGAAACCCGGACGGGATGGCGCCGCAATTGATCGGCACAAACGGCTTTTCGGCGCGGTTTGAATGCTGGTGAACCGCCTCGGCGCAAATTTCCTTGCCGGTGCCGCTTTCACCGGTAATGAACACGGTCGCCATTGATCCGGCAACAGATCGTATGGTGGTGTAAACTCTTGTCATTGCGTCGCTGTTGCCGGTGAAACCGCACAGGGGCTCATTCAGCTGCGCCGTGGTCCGCTTCTCACTGTGGGCATTCATGACAACATTTAAGAGCTGCTGGTCTTCAATCGGCTTCAGGATAAAGTCAAACGCCCCTGCACGCATGGCGTCGACCGCTTTGTCGACGGTGCCATTCGCCGTGAGGACAATGACTTTAGTGTCTGGTTGCTGCGCCAGAATTTCTTCTAATAAATTCAGACCATTGCCATCTGGCAGGATGAGATCCAACAAAACAACACCTGGTTTGTATTGTTGGAACAGCTGCAAGGCGCGCGCGATTGTTTCACAGGCGACCGTTTGGTGCCCCGCATCCTGAAGGATTTCGGAGTAGACCTTTTGCAAGGCAGACGTGTCTTCGATGATTAATACAGGATCAGAGTTCATGGTGCTCGGTACCAACATCAGTTTACATTTACTATTAGGGTAACTAGCTGGCATGCATGGACAAATTATGCGCCCACCAGCGTCTTAAGTCTTCCGGCCCGGACCAGTGCCTCAGGATCTAATTCCTGGGGCAAATAGTTCAGCTTGTGAGGAGCCGGTCGTTCTCGCATTAAACAAAAAGAGCGTACCAGTTTGATGTAACTTCATTGACCCTACCGCTGAGGCATCCGTGACGCAACCCATTGTGTGCGCCTGCGGGTAACAGCAGATGCGCTCAGCGGTTCACCGTTCCAGGGTGCGCCTGATATTTCAACTTGTGCTGTGGTCGTGACCAGTTCAGGCCTGTCGCCACCCCGGGGGGGGCAGGCGGGGTGCAGACAGGGTGTAAGACTGCTGCTTGCATCACGCTGAGTGAGTGTTGAATGCTGGTGCCCCCGCCACCCTGCCCGGGCTTCGCAGCGGAGCCGGGTGTTTGACGTATTTATGTGATATGTCAGTCGCTTGCGTAGCCGATCGTTTTCAAACATCTGCCAATATGATCCAGCACTGCCGGGTCGTCGATCGTGGCGGGCATTTTGAACTTTTCGCTGTCAGCAATTTTGGCCATGGTTGCACGCAGGATTTTACCTGATCGGGTTTTTGGCAGATGCTCCACAACCACCGCCAGTTTGAACGCTGCGACAGGCCCGATCTGGTCGCGGACCTGTCTGATGGTTTCTTTGACAATATCAGCGTGGACACGCGCGCAACCCGCGTTCAGACAGAGCAGCCCAAGCGGCAGTTGACCTTTTAACGGGTCTGCAACACCGATCACGGCGCATTCGGCTACGTCCGGGTGCGCGGCCAGAACTTCTTCGATAGCCCCGGTGGAGAGACGGTGCCCGGCAACATTAATGACATCATCGGTGCGCGCCATGATGTAGAGATAACCGTCCTCATCTTTCATGCCCGCATCACCGGTTTCATAATAGCCCGGGAAGTGGTCGAGATAGCTTTTGTTGAAACGGTCTTCTGCGTTCCAGAGACCTGGCAATGTGCCGGGCGGCAAGGGAAGTTTGACCGCGATCGCGCCCATATCCCCGTTGGCGACCTCATGCCCAGCCTCATCCAGGATCCGCACATCATAGCCGGGCATGGCAACGGAGGGGGAGCCGGGTTTTACCGGCAGGGCTTCAATGCCCATCGGGTTGGCCGCAATTGCCCAACCGGTTTCAGTTTGCCACCAATGATCGATCACCGGCTTGCCCAGCACATTTTGCGCCCATTGAATGGTATCGGGATCCGCGCGTTCACCGGCGAGAAACAAGGCCTGGAACCCGCTCAAATCATATTTTTTGACCAGTGCGCCTTTGGGGTCTTCCCGTTTGATAGCGCGAAACGCGGTCGGGGCGGTGAACAGGACTTTGACCTTGTGCTCTTCGATGACGCGCCAGAACGCGCCGGGGTCCGGGGTGCCGATGGGTTTGCCCTCATACACCACAGTGGTGTTGCCGTGGATCAGTGGCCCATAACAAATATAGGAATGACCCACGACCCAGCCCACATCAGACGCGGCCCAGAAAACGTCTCCTGGTTTAACATCGTAGATGTTTGACATCGTCCAGTTCAGCGCCACCAGATGCCCTCCGGTGTGCCGGATCACACCTTTGGGCTGGCCCGTGGTGCCCGATGTGTAAAGAATATAAGCAGGATGATTGCCTGCAACCGGGACACATTCTGCGGGCTCTATGCCGTGCTGAAACCCGTGCCAGTTGACATCGCGGCCTTCAATCAGTTTTGCGACCGCCTGGTCCCGCTGAAAGATGACGCAGAAATCCGGCTTGTGCTCTGCAGTAGCGATGGCGGCATCCAACAGCGGTTTGTATTGCACCACCCGGCTGGGTTCGATGCCACAGGAGGCGGCAATTATGGCTTTGGGTTTTGAGTCATCAATGCGCACGGCCAGCTCATTGGATGCAAACCCGCCAAAGACCACTGAATGTACTGCGCCGAGCCGCGCGCAAGCCAGCATGGCTTCAAGCGCCTCGGGGATCATCGGCATGTAAATGATAACCCGGTCGCCTTTTTCCACGCCCTTGGCGCGCAATGCACCGGCAAGTGAGGCGACGCGGCTGCGCAGTTCGGCATAGGAAATGGAGCGTTTGCTTTGAGTTACCGGGCTGTCGTAAATAATCGCGGCCTGATCGCCGCGTCCGGCTTCAACATGACGGTCCACAGCGTTGTAACAGGTGTTGACCATGCCATCGGAAAACCACTCATAATTCGGCGCATTGTCATCAAACAACGCTTTGCCAGGCGCCTTGTCCCAACTGATGGATTTGGCCGCCTCCATCCAAAATGCTTCCGGGTCATCTTTCCAGCCCTGGTAAATCTCAGCGTATCCCATTCGGAATCCTCCCCTATGCCGTGGTATTTTTTTAAGTCCGGCTGGTGTATCACAAGAAATCTTGTCGCTCCTGAGTCACCTTGCCACTGTTGGCGATAACAATCCCAGCAAAAACCTGGTCGCGAATTCCGGTTTTCTCCTGACGCCTTTGTGCGCAGCAATCAAACGGCTGTCTGCTCCGGGATTGGTCACATGCCACGGATATCGGGGGGATGGGCTCTGCGCGCCCAGGTGGGTGCATTGGGCAGCCTGAAAGCGGGCTGAGAGTCAGTCAGGCGCAAGACGTGTTGGTCCTGCGCCAGGGCCGGAAAATGTCAGCTCAAAACTGCAAAAATGACGGATGAAAACGCCCGGCTCCGAATAGAAGGAGCCGGGCTGAAATGTCGCGTGCCTGGTCAGCTGTAATGTGCGACCGGGGTGCCGGCGATGGCGGACATGTTCAGAAGTCCGCGTGCCGTGATTGAAGAGGTCACAATATGCGCCCGGTTGCCCATGCCCATCAGGATGGGTCCGACTTCCAGGCCGCCGCCTTTCATTTTCAGGATGTTACGCACTGCAGAGGCGGCGTCTGAGTTGGCAAAAACCAGGACATTGGCCGCGCCTTCAAACCGGCTGTCCGGAAAAATCCGGTGGCGCAGGTCGGAATCAAGCGCTGCGTCCACGTGCATTTCGCCTTCGTATTCAAAATCGACGGCCCGGGCATCCAGTATACGCAAGGCTTCGCGCATCCGGTGACCGGTGTCACAGTCCAGATTGCCAAACTGCGAGTGAGAGCACAGCGCCACTTTTGGTGTCACCCCGAACCGGCGGACGTGGCGCGCGGCGCCAATGGCCGTTTCGGCGATTTGTTCTGGTGTAGGCTGTTGATTCACATGGGTATCGGCGATGTACAGCGGGCCGTCTTCGAGGATCATCAGGCTGAGCGCGGCAACCGGGCGCAGCTTGGGGGAACCAAGGATTTCGTTCACATATTTCAGGTGCCACAGGTATTGCCCGAAGGTGCCGCAGATCAGGCTGTCGGCGTCGCCGCGGTGCACCATGATCGCGCCAATCGCGGTCGTATTGGTGCGCATGATGGCTTTGGCCAGATCCGGTGTTACGCCGTCGCGCGCCATCAGCTGGTGATAGGCCATCCAGTAGTCCCGGTAGCGGGGATCATTTTCCGGGTTCACAATGCGGAAATCTTCGCCGGGGCGAATGGACAGGCCGGCGCGTTCTGCGCGCATGGCAATCACATCCGGACGGCCAATCAGAATGGGCCTGTCAGTGGTGTCTTCAATCATCGCGTTTGCCGCGCGCAACACCCGCTCATCTTCGCCCTCGGCAAATACGATAGAACGCTCTGCTGTGGCGGCGGCTTCAAAAACAGGACGCATGATCAAAGCAGACTTGAACACGGAGCGGTCCAGTTCGGCTTTGTATTCTTCGATTGAGGCCAGCGGCCGTTTGGCAACGCCGCTTTTCATCGCCGCCTTTGCAACGGCAGTGGCCACCACCCCCATCAGGCGCGGGTCAAACGGTTTGGGAATCAGATAGTCTTCGCCAAAGGTCATCTGCTCACCGCGATAGGCGGCGGCGGCTTCGGCGCTGGTTGTTTCGCGTGCCAACGCGGCGATGCCGGCAATGCAGGCCAGTTTCATCTCATCATTGATCTCTGTCGCGGCCACATCCAGCGCGCCGCGGAAAATGAAGGGAAAACACAGGACGTTGTTGACCTGGTTGGGGAAATCAGATCGGCCGGTGGCGATGATGGCGTCCGGCGCAACTGCGCGCGCGTCCTCGGGCATGATTTCAGGGTTGGGATTGGCCAGCGCGAAGATGATCGGGCGGCGGGTCATTTTGGCGACCATTTCTGCGCTCAGCACACCGGGGCCGGAGAGGCCGAGGAACATGTCGGCGCCTTCAATAACATCGGCCAGGTCGCGCGGACCGCCAGGCTGGGCAAACGCTGCCTTTTGCGGCGTCATTTCTTCTTCGCGCCCCTCATAGACCAGCCCGCTGAGGTCGCAGAGGAATACGTTTTCGCGTTTTACGCCGAGTTTCAGCAACATGTTCAGACAGGCGATGCCAGCAGCGCCACCACCGGTGGACACCAGTTTGATGTCTTCGAATTTTTTGCCGGACACGTGCAGCGCATTGGTTGCTGCGGCCCCGACCACAATCGCGGTGCCGTGCTGATCATCATGGAACACGGGAATGTTCATACGCTTGCGGCAAATTTCCTCGACGATGAAACACTCGGGCGCTTTGATGTCTTCCAGGTTGATGGCGCCAAAGGTTGGTTCCATTGCACAGACAATGTCCGCGAGCTTTTCCGGATCGCTTTCGTTCAGTTCAATGTCAAAACAGTCGATGTTGGCGAATTTCTTGAACAGAACCGCCTTGCCTTCCATCACTGGTTTGGAGGCTATGGCACCGATGTTGCCAAGGCCCAGCACCGCCGTGCCATTGGTGACGACCGCCACCAGATTGCCGCGGATGGTGTATTTGCTGGCGGTTTCGGGATCGGCTTTGATGTCAAGACAGGCTTCGGCGACGCCGGGGGAATAGGCCCGGCTGAGGTCCCGGCCATTGGCGAGCGGTTTGGTGGCACGGATTTCAAGTTTTCCCGGCTTGGGGAATTCGTGGTAATCCAGCGCCGCCTGGCGCAGAGAATCTTTGCGTTTTTCGGTCACGTCGCTGCCTCTGAATAAAGATTGTTTAACTTTAAACTATCTGCCCGAAATGCCTCTGGGTCAAGGCTGCGGCCGGGGAAAGCGAGCGTTGGGAGGCGATTTCGCGGTTGCGCCTCTTGCATCCTTTTGACATCAGCCTCAGTGTGGACCAAACAGTCAAAAAATGAGGTGTGGTCATGTCGCTTTTACAAGCTGCCACTGAGGTGCGTGAACGGGCCTATGCGCCCTATTCAAAATTTAAAGTCGGGGCGGCGCTGCGGTCAAAATCGGGCGCGGTCTTTGTCGGGTGCAATGTGGAAAATGCCGCCTACCCGGAAGGCACCTGCGCCGAGGCCGGGGCGATCGCGGCGATGGTGGCCGCCGGAGAGAGCGAGATCACCGAAGTTGTCGTCATCGCCGATTGCCCGATGCCAATCAGCCCCTGCGGCGGCTGCCGTCAGAAGCTGGCCGAGTTCGCGCGCCACGATGTGCCGGTGACCATGGCCACCATTGCCGGTGAGCGCCGGGAAATGGCGGTTGGGGATCTGTTACCCGGCGCCTTTGCCCCAGAACATATGGAAAGCTGAACCGATGGACGCGCGCGCAATCATCACCCGCCTGCGGAACAAAGAGGCCCTCGACAGCAATGAACTGACCTGGTTTGCCAATGGTCTGGCATCGGGCGCGGTCACGGATGCGCAGGCCGGGGCCTTTGCCATGGCCGCTTTGCTGAACGGGATGAGCGATCCGGACCGGGTGGCGCTGACGCTGGCCATGCGGGACAGCGGCGACGTTATGCAGTGGGATCTGCCGGGGCCGGCGATTGATAAACATTCCACTGGCGGCGTCGGAGATTCAGTCTCGCTGTTGCTGGCACCGGCGCTGGCGGCGATGGGCGCCTATGTGCCGATGGTGTCAGGGCGCGGGCTGGGGCACACCGGCGGCACGCTCGACAAGCTCGACGCCATCCCTGGCTTTGTATCCGAGGTGTCAGAGCCCCGGTTCCGGGAGATTGTTGAAACGGTCGGCTGCGCCATCGTATCGGCCACCGGCGCAATCGCGCCTGCAGACAAACGGCTTTACGCGGTGCGCGATGTGACCGGGACGGTGGCAAGCGTTGATCTGATCACCGCGTCTATTCTCTCCAAAAAACTGGCCGCAGGTCTGGACGCGCTGGTCCTGGATGTCAAAGTCGGGTCCGGGGCATTCATGAAAACCGTCGATGAAGCACGTGAACTGGCGCAGTCGCTGGTGAGCACGGCGAACAGCGCCGGCTGTCGCACGGCGGCGTTCCTGACCGAGATGGATCAGCCTTTGTGCCCGTCGCTGGGCAACGCGCTTGAAATCGTCGAGGTGATGAAGGCGCTGACGTCGGGCAATGTGGACAGCCGCATCTGCAAGCTCACGGCCAAACTCGGCGGTGAACTGCTGGTGCTCGCCGGCCAGGCCGATGATGCAAAGGCCGCGAGTGACCAGGTGTTGTCGGTGCTGCAGGACGGGGCTGCCGCGGAACGGTTTGGCCGCATGGTGGCCGCGCTGGGCGCCCCCGCTGATTTTGTGGAACGTTGGCGCGACCGGCTGCCAGCTGCGCCGGAACAGCGCGACGTGCTGGCCTCAAGTGACGGGTATGTCATGGCTATTGACGGAGAAAAGCTGGGGCTGGCCGTGGTCAATCTTGGCGGTGGACGTTTGCGGGGTGGTGACGTGATTGACCCCTCCGTTGGCATTTCTGCCATGGTCGAGTTGGGGGACCCGCTGGCGCGCGGAGATCTGATTTGCCGGGTTCACGCCGCCAGTCCTGAGGCCGCCGATATTGCCGAGGCTGCGGTTCGCTCTGGCGTTACCCTGGGCACTGGTCCGGTTGACGTGCCGGATCTTGTGCTCGGGAGTGTGCGACCATGAGCCGGGCTTTTGTTGTCGTGATGGACAGTGTCGGATGTGGTGCTGCGCCGGATGCTGATCAGTTTTTCAACAGCAAATTGCCCGACACCGGCGCCAATACGCTTTTGCACATCGCGCAGACCTGTGCGGCGACGCGGGAAAGCGGTCCGCTGAAACTGCCAAATCTGGACGCGCTGGGCCTTGGCGCCGCGATCCACCTGTCCTGTGGCGAAGATGCGCCCGGGTTAGGGGGCGAGCCCCGGGGGCTTTGGGGCGCGGCGACTGAGATCTCAAAAGGCAAAGACACCCCGTCGGGCCACTGGGAACTTGCCGGCGTGCCGGTGCCCTGGGACTGGCATTACTTTGAAGATACAGTGCCGAGCTTTCCAGCCACTCTGGCGCATTTTGTTGCGCAGGCGGCCGGTGTTGACGGCATATTGGGCAACAAACATGCGCCGGGCACCGCGATCATTGATGAGCTGGGCGACGAGCACATCCAGTCGGGCTGGCCGATCTGTTATACCTCTGCCGACAGCGTGTTTCAGATTGCAGCGCATGAAGAGCATTTCGGGCTGGAGCGGCTCTTGCGCCTGTGCCGGGACGTGGCGCCGGTTCTGCATGATATGAAAGTCGGCCGGGTGATTGCGCGCCCGTTTACCGGTGATGTCCAAAACGGTTTTACCCGCACCGTGAACCGTCATGATTATGCCATTGCCCTGCCGTCGCCAACAATGTGTGACTGGGCGAAATCCGCAGGCCGCAAAGTCTATGCCATCGGCAAGATCGGCGATATTTTTTCGATGCAGGGCATTGATGAAGTGCGCAAAGGTCCGGATGAGGTGCTGATGGAGCATCTGGTGGATCTGATGGATGAGGCCGAAGACGGGTCGCTGACATTCGCCAATTTTGTTGAGTTTGACAGTCTCTATGGCCACCGGCGCGATGTTGAGGGCTATGCCGCGGCGCTGGAGTGGTTTGACAGCCAGCTGCCCCGTGTCTTTGCCAAAGCGCGTCCCGGTGACATGATCCTGTTTACGGCGGACCATGGCAATGACCCCAGCTGGTCTGGCACCGACCACACCCGGGAGCGGGTGCCGGTTCTGGTGCACGGGCTTGGCGCAGGTCAGGCAGGCCTGCTGCAATTTACCGATGTTGCCGCCACAGTTGCGGCGCATCTCGACATTACGGCCAGCGGGTCGGGAAGGAGCTTTTTGTAATCATGCGAGATTTACCCAAAGTTGAGTTGCATCTGCATCTGGAAGGCGCGGCGCCGCCCAAATTTATCCGTGGTCTGGCCAAGGAAAAAAACGTCAACCTGGACGGCGTTTTTGATGCAAACGGCCATTACGCGCATACGGATTTCATCGATTTCCTGCGAGTCTATGAGGCCGCGACAGAAGTGTTGCAGAGCCCAATGGATTTTTACCGTCTGACCCGCGCCATCCTGAGTGAATGTGCGGAAAACGGTGTGGTCTATGCCGAAACGTTCATGTCGCCGGATTTTTGCGGTGGCCGGGATCTGGGGGCGTGGAAGGAATATCTGCACGCGATTCAGGAAGCGGCGGCTGAGGCCGAAGCGCAGGACGGTATTATCCTGAAGGGCATCGTGACCTGCATCCGTCATTTTGGTCCCGATAAGGCGCGCGAAACCGCTAAATGTGCGGCCGAAACTGCCGGGGATTTTGTCACCGGCTATGGCATTGGCGGCGATGAAAGCGCCGGCAGTCTGCGCGATTTTGCCTGGTCCTTTGACATGGCACGCGAAGCCGGGTTGCGCATCACAGCGCATGCCGGTGAATGGGGCGGGCCGGAAAGCGTGCGCGAAGCGATTGACGATCTGCGCGCCGAACGTGTCGGCCACGGCGTGCGCGCCATTGAGGACCTGGGTCTGGTTGATGAGTTGGCTGCGCGTGGCACGGTGCTTGAAGTTTGCCCCGGCTCCAACGTTTCGCTGGGTGTTTATCCCGACTGGTCATCCCATCCGATCGCCAAGCTCAGGGCGCGCGGTGTCAAGGTCACGGTGTCCACCGATGATCCACCGTTTTTCCACACCAGCATGGTGAATGAATATGAACAGCTCAACCGCGCGTTTGGTTGGGATCAGGCGGATTTCGCCGCACTCAACAAGACCGCCATTGAGGCGGCTTTCTGCGACGAGGCGACCCGCACCAAAGTGAAAAAGAGATTGGAGACAGCCGCATGAGCGCCCATCTGACCGTAGTTGATCACCCGCTGGTTCAGCACAAGCTGACCATTATGCGTGACAAGAAAACCTCGACCGGCGAGTTCCGTCAGTTGTTGCGCGAAATTTCGCAACTGCTGGCCTATGAGGTCACCCGCGAACTTGAGATGACCACCAAGGTGATCCAAACCCCGATGCAGGAAATGGAAGCACCAACTCTTGCAGGCAAGAAACTGGCGCTGATTTCGATCCTGCGGGCGGGCAACGGCTTGCTGGATGGTGTGCTTGAGCTGATCCCTTCGGCGCGTGTTGGATTTGTCGGTCTGTATCGTGATGAAGAGACCTTGCAGCCAGTTGAGTATTATTTCAAAGTGCCCGAAGCGATGGAAAACCGGGTGGTGATCGCGGTTGATCCTATGCTGGCCACCGGCAACAGTTCGGTTGCAGCGGTGGATATGCTGAAGAAAGCGGGCGCAACGAATATCCGCTTTCTTTGCCTGCTGGCCGCCCCTGAGGGTATCGCGCGGATGAAAGAAGCGCACCCGGATGTACCGATCGTGACCGCCTCTGTGGACGAGAAGCTGAACGAGAAAGGCTATATTGTGCCAGGTCTGGGCGATGCGGGCGATCGCATGTTTGGCACAAAATAAGGCGCCATTGCGGCGAAACCCATTTACATAACGTGATTGTTGCGGCATCCTTACACAATATATTGTGTAGAGGCACATTATGCAGGCAATGCGATGGATACCGGTCACTTTCTTGACCGTGCTGTTATCATTCGGCGTTGCGCAGGCGGAGAAACTGCGCGACGCGGAACAACCAGCAGAATTCCCCCCGTCCGGATATACGGGCACCCAATATGTTGACAGCCGGGGCTGCGTCTATGTGCGTGCCGGGTTCGCAGGTGCTGTGAACTGGGTGCCGCGGGTCAGGCGCAACAAAGACCTGTTGTGCGGGTTCAAGCCAAGTCTGAGCGCGTCTGAACTGGCGGCAAGTGCCACAGCCGGCGCCGCACCTGTGGGCGCTGCGATTACGGCAGCGCCTGTGCTGACACCTTCAATACCTGTGCTTCGCATTGAGCGGCCGGCTGAACCGGTTCGGACTGTGCGCAACGTACCGCGCCCGGCGCCGTCTGTGGCGGCCCGCCCGGTGAGCGCGCTGCCGGCTGTCGCGCCCGTGCGCGCCCCGGCGATCTATACCGCGCCGCCAGCCGTCAGACCTGCAAGCCCGGTGATGGCTGTGGCCATAGCGCCACCGCTGCCGGTGGTGAAAATTACTGTGCCGTCCGGATATCGCCAGGCCTTCATCGATGGACGTCTGAACCCACAACGGGGCGGGCAGACCGCGCGGGGTGAAGCGCAGATGAATCAGGTCTGGACCCAGACCGTGCCGCGTCGCCTGATCGGGAGCGGCGCGCCGGTGGCCCAGGTTGTGCGCGCGGCGCAGGTGCCGACACTTATCTCGAGCAAATCGGCGCCAGTGGCCTCAGCTTCGGAAAAGGCTGCTCCGGTAACCAGCGGCGGCGGATACCGCTTCGTGCAGGTCGCAACATTTGGCGATGCGCGCAATGCGACCAATACCGTACGCCGGCTTCAGGCGCTTGGCTTGCCGGTCAGCCGCGCAAAGGTCTCGCGCAAGGGCCAGTCTTTGCAAATCGTATTTGCCGGGCCGATCTCCACCCAGGCCGATTTGAACCGGGCGCTGATCCAGGTGCGTGCCGCCGGTTTCAGCGACGCGTTTTTCCGCCGCTGAACCTGTGCCGGCCGCAGGGCCTGCTTCCGCGTGATCACCGGGGCTTACTCGCCGCAGATCCCCTGCAATGCAACCCATTCACTGTCGCGCATCACCGGGCGCGCTGCGGCGGCGGGCACCGGGTCAGCCTCGATCAGCGGCAATGTTGCTTCGCCGGTGATGTCGATGGCATAGGCATAAGGTGTCGAAGACACGCCGGCCTCTTTGAAGGCCGCAAGCAGCGCCAGGTTTTCAACCGGCGACTGATAACGGCTCAACAGCGTCTCAGAATAAGTGTCCAGCGCCGGGTCAGGAATTTTCCCGGTGGTCAGCAGGCGGAACGCGCTGATCAGCCCGGTGCTGTTTAACATATCGACCAGCGGATCACTGGCGCTGGCGCGCAGGTCTTCTGCCAGAATATACCCGGCCAGAACATCGGGGCTGTCGACATCTTCGATCATGGTCCGGTTGATCAGCATGGTGCCGTCCGGCAGGTGCAGCGAGGCCGGCACGCTGTTGGCGATGACCAGGATCTGGCCGCTGCGCCCGCCGCGCAAGCGGTTCTGCAGTGTCGCCAGCGCGGCGGTGCTGCCTTCGCCCTGACAGGGTTTTCCCGATACGCGACGGATGTTGTTCAGCAGACCAGTGCTGATGCTGCTGCGGGTGACATCGGGCACAACAGAAGCGGTGTAGCGGATCATTGCGCCCGGCAGCCAGAACAGCGACAGGCCGGCGACAAGGGCAAAACTGCCCCACAGTATCGCCCCGCGCAGGCGGCCGGGATGGGGCCGGCTGCGCTCAATCGCGGCGTGGATACGCTCGATGGCTTCGATCATGGTTTCGTCGCTAATTTCCAGCGTTTCATCGCATTGATCGCCGGGCCGGTAGAGCGCCGGGCGTGCGGGGCCGGGATTGATCCGTTCAAGTGCAGGCAGGGACCAGTGGCTGAGCGCCATTTCCTTCATATCCGAGATCACCAGTGTCGCATCGCCCAGAAACAAAAGCACATTTATGCGCTGCTGCTGGTCATCTGGTCGCCATAGCCCGGTGGCCTCAAGCCGCTCAAATTCTTTTAACGCCGTCATATGCGGGTCTGCTTTGCTGTTGGTTTCACAGGCAGACTAGCGCAGGGTTGGGGCGGGAACAATGATTGGCAAACAGCAGCGGAGAAACTAGGTTCGATTTATGATAATTTCCCGCGGCCGCCGCTATATTTTTGTCCATATTCCCAAAACCGGCGGCACCGCACTTGCCACCGCGCTGGAAGCGCGCGCGATGGCGGATGATATCTTGATCGGGGACACGCCCAAGGCGCTGCGCAGGAAGAAGCGGGTCAAAAACATAACCACCGCAGGGCGGTTGTGGAAACATTCGCGCCTCGCCGATGCGGAGGGGCTGATTTCCCGCCAGGAGATGCAGGATCTGTTCACTTTCACCCTGGTGCGCAATCCCTGGGACCGGCTGGTCAGTTATTACCATTGGTTGCGCGATCAAAGTTTTGCGCATCCGGCGGTGATCCTGGCACAGCGTGTCGGGTTCTCACAGTTTCTCAACGATGAGGCGACGCGACAGGCGACCCGGCAGGCCCCCTATGGCGCCTATATGTGCGACGGGTCGGGGCAGGAGTACTGTGATCTTTTTATCCGGCTGGAACATCTGGGTGAGGATCTTGCCGCTCTGAAATCCCACCTGGGGTTCGATTTTGACATGCTGCGGGTGAATACCTCCATCCGGGAAGCGGATTACCGGGCCAGCTACAGCGATGCAGATGCCGCATTGGTGTCGCAGCTGGCGGCAGAGGACATCGCCCGGTTTAACTACGGGTTCGGCTGAAAAAGTGCCGCCGCATCGGCGGTATCGGCGCGGGCTGAGGTGTGTTGTGCCTTAATGTCGCCATATTCTGACCCTGGGAGGGACGAGAATCTCTGCTTCATTCTTGCTTAACACTTTCAGGCAGAACGCAGGGAACGTCGATGAACATCAACAATGATATGACTTCGCCAACACCACCCGCAGTTATGGGAGGTTTGGTTCAGGGCACGCGGGTCGCGGGCAAAAATGGCTGGCAGGCGGTTGAAACAATTGCAACTGGTGATGTGGTGCTGACAGCGGACAAGGGCATGCAGATTGTCACGGCGGTGCAGCGGCGATTTCTGAGCATGGATGACAGCAGCGTTGGGCGGCATTGGCTGCTGCACATCCCGGCGGGCGCATTGGGCAATCAGCAAGACATGCGCGTATTGCCGGATCAGATGCTGCACTCAGAGGCTGAGACTGAGACTGAGACTGAGGCCGGGACCGAGACTGAAACTGCGAGTGGGGCTGAGGCTGGAGCGGGGCGCCTGTCAAGTTTTACCGCGGCGACGCTGGAGGGGACATCGGGGATTTACCGGATGCCAGTGACGGGCGGTCTGGAGGTCATCACCTTGTGTTTCGCACAACCGCATCCGGTCTATTCTGCCCTGGGTGTTTGTTTTATCTGTCCGGCGCACCGTGGTCAGGTGTCCGAGGCAGCCTGAACAACGCGCTTATCGCATTGAAAAGGGGCCACGATCTGCAGCCCCTTTTGTGGTCGCGTCTCAGGTGCTTTTACCCGCGTCACCGAAACGTCCGTAAAAGCTTTCGCCTTTTGCCGCCAGATCACGCAGCAGCGCCGGGGCGGTGAACCGCGTGCCGTAATCCGCCGTCAGCTGATCACAGAGATCCACCGCTTTGGCGGCGCCGATCATATCAAGCCAGCTGAGCGGGCCGCCGGACCAGGGCGCAAACCCCCAGCCGAGGATCGCGCCAACGTCCCCTTCGCGGATGTCCATCAACACGCCGTCTTCCAGCGCGCGTACCGCTTCCAACACCTGGGCGAACAGCAGCCGGTGCTGCACTTCACTCAGTTCTGGCTGGCTGTCTGCCTCGGCGTATCTGTCGCCAAACCCGTCCCAGAGCGCCGTGCGTTTGCCTTTGGCATCATAATCATAGAACCCGGCACTGGATTTGCGCCCCAAACGGCCTTCATCGACCATCCAGAACAGCACATCGTCCACCGCACCGTCGGGATAAGCATCCCCCATCGCGACGCGTGTCGCTTTGGCGATTTTCACCCCGAGATCGATGGAGGTTTCATCCACCAGCTGCAGCGGACCAAGTGGCATGCCGACCAGTTTGGCTGCATTTTCAATCAGCGGCAGCGACACGCCTTCGGCGGCCATGCGGATGCCTTCGTTGATATAGGGGATGATGCAGCGGTTGGCGTAGAAGAAGCGCGCGTCATTCACAACGATCGGCGTTTTGCGGATCTGGCGCACGTAATCAAGCGCTTTGGCTACGGCACGGTCACCGGTTTCGCGGCCTTTGATGATCTCGACCAGCAGCATCTTGTCCACCGGGCTGAAGAAGTGGATGCCGATGAACTGCTCCGGACGGCTGGAGGCCTTGGCCAGCTCGCTGATTGGCAGGGTCGAGGTGTTGGTGGCAAAGATGCAGTCTTCCCCCACCACCGCTTCAACCCGGGCGGTGACTTCGGCTTTGATAGCCGGGTCTTCAAACACCGCTTCGATGATCAGGTCACAGCCTTTGAGTGCGTCATAATCGGTGGTGGCGGTGATGCGCGCCAGCACCTGTTCTTTCTTATCAGCGGTGACTTTCTTGCGGCTGATGCCTTTGTCGAGGATGCTTTCGGCATAGGCTTTGCCCTTATCCGCCGCCTCTTGTTGCTGGTCGATCAGCACCACCTCAATACCGGCGTTGGCCGAAACATAAGCGATGCCGGCGCCCATCATGCCCGCGCCCATGATGCCGACTTTGGAGACTTTCTGGTCCGGCACATCTTTGGGCCGCACCGCGCCTTTTTCCAATGCGCCTTTGTTGATGAACAGGGAGCGGATCATCGCAGAGGAGGACGGGTTCATCAGTACTGAAGTGAACCAGCGGGCCTCAATTTTCAGCGCGGTGTCAAACGGCACCAGAGCGCCTTCATAGACGGCCGAGAGCATCGCTTTGGCTGCCGGGTAGACGCCGTATGTCTGGCCGTTGACCATGGCGGAGGCACCAACAAAGGTCATGAAACCAGCCGGGTGGTAAGGCGCGCCGCCGGGCATTTTATATCCTTTGGCATCCCAGGGTTTCAGGATGTCGGTATCTTTGGCATTCAGCACCCAGGCCTTGGCAGCGGCAGTCGGATCCTCGACCACCTCATCAATGACACCGGCACGTTTCGCAGACGCAGGGTCCATCATTTTGCCCTGCAACAACAGCGGCGCAGCGGCCATGGCACCCAGCTTGCGCACCAGACGCGTGGTGCCACCAGCACCGGGGAAAATGCCGACTTTGATTTCGGGCAGGCCGATTTTGGCCTTTTTATTATCAGCGGCGAAAATGCGGTGGGTACATAGCGGGATTTCAAGCCCGATACCAAGTGCCGTGCCGGGCAGGGCGGAGGCGATCGGTTTGCCGCCCTTGTTGGTTTTGGCATCCATGCCGGCGCGCTCAATTTTGCGCATCACCGCGTGCATCGCCATGACACCGTCAAACACGCCTTTGGCCGGGTTGTCGCCGGCGTCTTCTTTCATCTTGGCAATGACGTTGAGATCCATGCCACCGGCAAAATCGGGTTTGGCCGAGGTGATGACGATGCCTTTGACTGCGTCATCTGCCAGCCCCTGATCCACCATGTCAGACAGGTCAGAAAAGGCCTGCTGGGACATCACGTTCATGGATTTGCACAGAACATCCCAGGAGATAACCGCAACGCCGTCTGCATCGACGGAATATGTAAAATCGCTCATGATAATCTCCGCTTACAGGCGTTCAATGATGGTGGCGGCACCCATGCCGGATGCGATGCAAAGCGTGGCGAGCCCGACGCCTTTGCCGGTGCGTTCCAGCTCGTCCAGCAGGGTGCCGATGATGATCGCCCCGGTGGCGCCCAACGGGTGGCCCATGGCGATGGAACCGCCGTTGACGTTGACCTTGTCCGCATCCACGTCAAAGGCCTGCATGAAACGCAGCACCACGGCGGCGAAGGCTTCGTTGACCTCAAACAGGTCGATGTCGCTGATGCTCATGCCGCTGTCGCGCAGGATTTTTTCGGTGACGGGCACCGGGCCGGTCAGCATGATGGTGGGTTCGGTGCCGATTTTGGCGGTGGCACGGATGCGGGCGCGCGGTTTCAGCCCGTACTTTTCGCCGAACTCTTTGTTGCCGATCAGAACTGCGGCGGCACCGTCCACGATGCCTGACGAGTTGCCGGCGTGGTGAATGTGGTTGATCGCTTCCAGATGCGGATATTTCATCAGCGCGATTTTATCAAAGCCAGGCATCACCAGACCCATGTCGGCAAAGGACGCTTTGAGCCGGGCGAGGTCGTCCGTGCTGGTGCCGGGGCGCATGTATTCGTCCTGGTCCAGGATGTGCAGCCCGTTCTGGTCGGTGACCGGCACCACGGATTTGTCGAAATGGCCCGCCTCCCAGGCAGCGGCGGCGCGGCGCTGGGATTCCACCGCCAGAGAGTCAGCATCTGCGCGGCTGAAGCCGTACTGGGTGGCGATCAGATCGGCTGAAATGCCCTGGGGCACAAAATAGGTGTCCATAGCGACAGACGGATCCACCGCGATGGCCGCCCCGTCAGAGCCCATCGCGACCCGGCCCATCATTTCGACCCCTCCGGCAACATAGGCCATGCCGGCCCCACCGCGGACCTGGTTGGCCGCAAGGTTCACCGCTTCCATGCCCGAGGCACAGAACCGGTTGATGGCGAGGCCGGGCACTTGCTGATCGAAATCAGAGGCCAGCACGGCGGTGCGCGCAAGACAGCCGCCCTGTTCGCCGACCTGGGTGACGTTGCCCCAGATCACGTCTTCAATGGCGCGGGTGTCGAGGTCGTTGCGCTCTTTCACCGCGTTCAGCATTTGGGCTGACAGGCGCACGGAGGTCACTTCATGCAGGCTGCCGTCTTTGCGGCCTTTGCCGCGAGGGCTGCGCAGAGCGTCATAGATATAGGCTTCGGTCATAATGTCCTCCTGTCACGCCCGGTCCGCTGGGGAACCGGGCATCAAGTCATAAGGGTGTTTCCAGCCGGGCTGCGCGGATATGCGGTCCAGCCAGGCGTCGATATTGGGGAAGTCTTTGCGCTCAAAGCCAAAGGGCTCGGGGTAATAGAGGTAGGCGCAACAGGTCAGGTCGGCGTTGCTCAGCGCATCGCCAACAATCCAGTCGCGGCCCTCAAGATGGGCATTCAGCACTTTGTAGGCGCCGTGCAGCCGCCCCTGGGTGAATTTGATCACCTCAAGCGGGCGTTTGTCTTGTGGCATAAAATTCATCAGGAAGCGGGTCATGCCGGCCGGCGAGGAGAGTTTGTGATTGTCCCACAAGATCCAGCGCAGGATCTCGCGCCGCTCATTGTTGTTGCGACCGCCAAACTTGCCGGATTTCTCAGCAACATAGTCCTGGATGACACCGGACTGGGTCAGCCGCAGATCGCCGTCGATCAGCACCGGGGCTTCGCCCATCTCGTTGATCGTGCCGCGGTAGTCCGGGCTGCGGGTGGCCCCGTTGAAAAAGTCGATATAGACCGGTTCCCAGTCGAGCCCCGACAGTTCCAGCGCCAGGGCCGCCTTGTAGCTGTGGCCGCTTTCACCAAAGCAATGTAATTTGATCGTCATAGTCGGGCTCCTGGTCTGGCTTTGTGTCCGGGTTTGGGTCTGGACAACAGGTATAGCATTCTGGCGTATTTCAGCGTTTGCGCTGGTCGAGGTCATTGTTGAACAGGCGTAAACGTGCGCTCAGGTTCTCAGCATTGGTAACACTGTCAAAATGCTCAAACAGAAAAGACAGCGCTTCGCCTTCATCAAGCCCCGCCTCGCTGGAGAAGCGTTTCAGACGCCGGTAGCCGTCTTCGGTCATGGCGACAGGGAAGCGCCGGGTCAGTCTGAAACGTTTGGGCATCGATCGGATCCTCGGTGGGATGGAGGTCCCGGCCCGCAGACGGGGCCGGGGAGGTCTGCTTCAGAACGCGTCGGCCGCAAGCCCCATCACTGTGTCTGCGCCGCTTTCGATACGGGCCAGATGCAGCGAAGTGGCGGGCAGGCGGCGGGACATATAATAGCGCCCGGTGATCAGTTTGTTGTTATGGAAATCGGGATCATCGGTGCCGGATGCAAGAGCTTCCAGCGACGCTTTGCCCATACGCGCCCACATCAGCCCGAGGCAGACATGGCCAAACAGGTGCATGAAGTCATTGGAGCCGGCCAACGCGTGGTTGGGGTTCTTCATGCCGTGCTGCATGAAATACATGACGGCGGCCTGGAGTTCTTTTGACGCATTTTTCAGCGGGTTGGTGAAGTCGTCCATGCCTTCGGTGCCGGCATTGTCCTTGCAGAAGGTTTTGACCAGCTCAAGGAAAGCCATGACATGTTTGCCGCCGTCCTGGGCCAGTTTGCGACCCACCAGATCCAGCGCCTGCACCCCGTTGGCGCCCTCATAGATCATCGCGATACGGGCATCGCGGGTGAACTGGGACATGCCGGTTTCTTCGATATAACCGTGGCCGCCAAACACCTGCTGGGCCTGTACAGTCATGTCATAGCCCTGATCGGTCAAAAAGCCTTTGATCACCGGTGTCATCAGGGACACCAGACCGTGCGCGGCCTCATCCCCGGCGCTGCGGTGCTGGTCGATCAGCTGCGCGCCCCAGAGCAGGAAGGCACGACCGCCTTCAGTAAAGCTTTTCTGATCCATCAGACTGCGGCGGATGTCGGGGTGCACGATCAGCGGATCGGCGGGGCCGTCCGGGTTCTTTACCCCGGTGACATCACGGCCCTGCAGGCGTTCCCTGGCATAGGCGGCAGCGTTCTGATAGGCGGCTTCGGCCTGGCCCAGCCCCTGGGCGCCCACCGCCAGCCGCGCTTCATTCATCATGGTGAACATGGCGCGCATGCCTTTGTGTTCGCTGCCAAGCAGGTACCCGGTGGCCTCGTCAAAATCCATCACACAGGTGGAATTGCCGTGAATGCCCATTTTCTCCTCAAGCTTACCGACGGAGACACCATTGCGCCTGCCCAGGCTGCCGTCTTCATTGACGAGGAATTTGGGCACGATGAACAGGGATACACCTTTGATGCCTTCAGGACCGCCGGGGATCTTGGCCAGCACCAGGTGAATGACATTGTCTGCCATGTCGTGGTCACCTGCTGAGATGAATATTTTCTGACCGGAGATTTTATAGGATCCGTCGCCCTGGGGCAGGGCTTTGGAGCGCATCAGACCCAGATCGGTGCCGCAATGGGGCTCGGTCAGGTTCATCGTGCCGGTCCAGTCGCAGTTGACCATTTTGGGCAGGTAGGTGGATTTTTGCGCCTCGGTGCCATGGGCGTGGATGGCGGAATAGGCGCCATGGGTCAGGCCCTGATACATGGTAAAGGCCTGGTTTGAGGCCGAGAACATCTCGCCCACCGCGGTGGCAATGACATAGGGCATGCCCTGGCCGCCATATTCAGGGTCGCAATCCAGGCTGGGCCAGCCGTTTTCGCGCATCTGGGCAAAGGCGTCTTTGAACCCGTCCGGGGTGGTGACAATGCCATTTTCCAACCGACAGCCCTGCTGATCGCCGACCGCATTCAATGGCGCGAGAACTTCAGATGAAATCTTGCCGGCCGCGCCCAGGATCGCGCCGGTGAAATCGCGGTCCAGGTCCCCGAAGCCGGGGATGTCCGCCGCTGAAATATTCAGCACGTCGTGCAGCACATATTGCAGGTCTTTGGTCGGCGCCGTGTAGATTGGCATTGGGCTTTCTCCCTAGTTCGTGTCGGTTTTGTCCCGGGCAAACTCAGCCAGTTTGGCTTCGCCCCAGTCCAGTTGCTGTTTCAGCTCGTCAATGGCGAGGCTCAGCTCGTCGCGCTGAGATTCCATTTCTTTCAACCGTTCCTGACCCTTTTCAAAGGTGCGGCGCAGCTGGATGTTCTGCTGATCCCCCATGTCGTAGAGGTCCAGAAGCTGGCGGATGTCTTCCAGCGAAAAGCCAAAGCGTTTGCCGCGCAGGATCAGCTTCAGCCGGCCGCGGTCCCGTTTGGTGAACAGGCGTTTCTGTCCCTCGCGGATCGGAAACAGCAGTTCTTTCGCCTCATAAAAACGAAGCGTCCTGGGGGTTACATCAAACGTGTCGCACATCTCGCGAATGGTCATTACCGGGTCAGTCATCGGGGTGGGCTCTCCTGGGTTGGGCC
>NZ_QOLB01000094.1 GCF_003333265.1 Candidatus Halocynthiibacter alkanivorans | reverse complement strand
TGGTGGTCGGTGATGGCAGTGTGGATACACCGCCGGCGGGTTTTGGGGTTTCCTCGCTGGTCAGCCAGTTAAATATATCCGGGCCGTTTTCAATCAGTGACAGGCTCACGCGAACATCGCCGGGGCGGATGGCAACGCTGCGGCCGGTGACTTCAAATACCTTGGAAGCCCAGCCCCGGCGCGGGATCGTGACCATAACGTTGTCGCCCAGCTTGATAGGCCAGGCACCAAGATTGCAGGACAGCTCGACCGATCGCTGGCGTCGCCCCTTCAACAGCACTTGTTTCGTCAGACGTTGACCACGGGCAAAACTGGTCTCGCCCGGCAGCTCAGCCAGATCCCGGATCAGCTCTTCTCCGTTGTCCACAAGCCTGTAGGTTTCGCTGGCCAGTACCGGCAGATCGGTCGGGGTGAAGCGCTCATCGGGATCGGCATAGATCGCTTTGACGATATTGAACTGATCTTCAAACGAGCGCCGCGCTTTTACCTTTACCGGCGCGACCAGTAAGTCCTCATCAATGGTGTGTACCGGCGGCTCATATGCTGCCCCTCCGACAACCAGCTTGCCGCGATCGACGGTCCACCATCCGGTCCAGGCCGTTGACAGACGGTCAAGATTCTTCTTCGGGCTGTCTGCAGTATTCAGAACGCCGTTAAACGCATAGCGATCTTCAGTCCCGCCTCCGGTCAACGGGATCTGTTCTTCTGCGATGTTGGCGTTTGCAATGATTGCAGCGTCATCGATGTCAGCTGCAGACCAACCAATACCGCCGAACATCTCAGGCGTCAGCACGTAGTCCCGCACATGCAGAAACACGTTGGTGGTGTATTTGGTCAGCCCGTCGCGCGGATCATAAACCCGCTTTCCCCGGGTGCGGACGGTGATGGTTTCTACGCCCTGGGGGAACAGATCACCGTCAAAGTCCGCCTCAAAGTAGACATAAGCGATGCCCCGGCCCTGTGCCGTTGCCGCCCATTCAGATACAGCATTGTAATAGCGCGCCTCGGCGGCCTGATTGTCGGACCCATTGTGAACGGTCAGGACGAATTTGCCCTTAAAATCGCTGTCGATCTGGCCCCATCGATCGGCATCCGGCAGCACCGCCGCCTCATCCGCTGCGTATTGTGTGGCGGTCCAGACCAGCGTTTCGCCGATCCAGGCTTCCACCGCGCCGTCAATCTCATGGCAGGCCAGCGGGATAACCGAATGATAGCGTTTGTGCTCTTTGCCATCGGCCGTTGATGTGGAGCGCGCAATGATAGATCCGCCAAGCATCCGTTCGCCATACAGAAACAAGCCCTCTGTGACGGGTTGGATCCGGTTCAGGGTGATTTCTGACGCCCCCGTGCTGGCGGAAGCAGTGGGCGCAAAGGCCATCTGAAGCCCGGCCAGCACACCAGCCACCGCAGCTTGGCCAAGCACTGTGCTCCAGACGAGTGCAGTGCCGGTGGCAAATGCGGTGGCGGCCCCGCCCAGAACGGTGCCGGCGAAAGCAATCACAACGGCAGCGGCATCGGCAGGCGAGGCAAACGCCACCAGAGCTGTTGAGGCCAACAGCGCAAACTTCAGTGTCGATTTCATGCATTTCACTTTCAAGCAATTTTCCACGCCCGGCGCGCGCTTTGCACGGGCAAATAGACGAGCCCCATCTCGGACATAAAAGCGGCGTTGCATCCGACCACCACTCCAAAGGCGCCGGGCGCCAGCCCGGCTGTGTGTCGCATCACCCAGTCGCCGCGGTGACACGCAGGAACCGGCACCTCCGGCAGAACTGCTGAGACCAATTCTTCAACGCTTGAATGCCCGAGCCGTTTCAGCCCCAACAGCGCGCCGAATTCGCTGTCATAGGGCGGTAGTGTGGAAAACCTGCTTCGCCCTGTCACAGCCCTCTCAGCGGCCCGACACATCGAAAGACAATCGCTCTCGCCCCATACGAACGGAACCGCTTGCCAGCGCGCCAGCTCCTCCAGCAGCAGGCGCTCCCAGCCCCTTACTTTGCCCATGTGTCGTCGCGGTTCTGGATCGTCTGCACCAGGTCAAAAAACGTATCGCCCGCGAAGCGCTTCTTTTGATCTTCGGGCAGGTATCGGAACGGCCGCGGCCGGCTAAGATCGAGCGCCCGTTGTTCGCACGCCAGAGTGACCTCCGGGCTGGCCGGATCATCATTGCTTTCCATGTCGTCGGCCAGACCGTCGAAGAATACGTCAGCCTCCGTCAGCTGCCCTTCGTCATCAAAGAGCGCCAGATAAACCGTCACGCGCCGGCGCTGGAACTCCTCGAGCTCCGCCAGTGAAATGATCTCAGCATCGATGCCGGAAAGAGTGACAGCAAGGCCAGAGCTGCCATCGGTGGTGTCCCCAGTGGTATCGCCGACCTGCAGGCACTGCCCCGCGCCGGTATAGGTTACACCGCCATAGGTGACATTTCCCAAGCCGGTGAACATAGCAAAATCACCGCTGTCAAATTGACCGCGAACCAACAGCCCGACACGCTGCTTGCCGACCGCCTCCATTACAGCGCCTCATTCAAAGAAAGCGACCGGCTGCGAACACCCGTCTGAGAAAGGGAAGCGCCCTCATCGCCCTTGGCCAGAGCCCAGGTGCCATATGGCGCCAGCATTTCAACAGCCGCCCCGGCGGCAACATCTGCGCGAAGACGCGGGCTGATCCCGATACTTTGCTGATCTGAGACGTCCGGCGCCTCGGCCGTTGTAATGATGTGAAGATGGCCGGCGATGGTCACATAATCGCCAACCGCTGCACTGTCGCCGGCAGCAAGCTGGAGAACAATGGTTTTGCCCCTGACCTGCGCGGCGTCCGCAAAAGTTGGATTGGCGGTCACCAGTCCAAACGGGCCAGCGTAATCCACAACCGGCAATGTGAACGACTCCATCACACCGTCAAGCCCAGCGACCCAGGCCAGCACCGCAGATGCATCGCTGGAAATCATATGGGTCATGTCGAGCGTCGCCGTCCACATCCCACCCATAAAATCATATGGCGTTTGCATGAAGGAATAGGGAGACGCTGCGCGGTGTGAGTTGGTCTTCAAGGTAAAACGCCAGGATGCCAGCCGGACGCTATCAGGAACTGTTGTCACCATTATTTTCTCACCCTGTTCCAGCGTGCTAAGGCTGATTGGATTTCATCACGCATTGGACCGCGCAGCGCCGCGACGATCCGCTCGGGATTGTTGGAACCACCGTCGACTGAAATATAGAAAGTCTGTGGCATACTCAGCGACGAGCTGCCGCCGGCGACAGAGCTGCGCAACGCCGACTGCGCCTGCGCGACATTCAGCACCGCACCATTCTGGCTGGGGACGTATATTTCGGAATTGGGCGTGGCTTCGTTGATCAACATGGGCTGGCCTGCGCGGCCAGATCCACCGCCCGCGCGCGTGATGTCAAAAACCTTTCCGATCGCGCCGAGTATGCCGTTGCCGGCTGAAGTCTTTGAAGCGAAATCGCCCACCATCCTTTGCACCACCAGAACCTGCATCAGCTCCGAGATGATCGAGTTGGCGAAATCTGCAAACTTCTCCTTGCCGGTTTTGGTATTATCAAAGATCGACGTGAACGCCTCTTCCGTCGACGATTTCACCGTGCCCATCACGCCAGCCAGATCGAGCGCGGAATCCGTCACCGCGTCATAGCGCTCTTTGGCCAGTGACAGAGTTTGCCCCGCCTCTTCCTCAGAAATCACCCCGGCCTCCAGCGCCGCGTTGACCGCCTCACGCGCCTGCGCATATTTTTGCGTTGCGGCCGCCGCCGGATCCAGCGAGGCGGTCAGAGCCTCATAGGCCTGGATGATTTTCTCCAGCGCATCGGTCTCTGATTTGCTGCCACCACCCCCGCCACCAGATGTGGTCGGATTCGTGTATTTGTCCCGCAACCGTGCTTGAGCCGTCAAAACCCGCTCGACCTCATCCATCTGCGCAGTGGTCATGTTCATCAGCGCATGCTGGTCCGCGACTTGGCGACGCAAATCAGTATCGATATTTGAGCGTGTATCTTCGGGCAACCAGGGCGTGATGCTCATGTCTTTCAATCTGGCGCGCTTGTCTTCCAGATTTTGTAACTCCCGGGCCTGTTCGTCATATTGTTCAGCAAGCTTGTTAAACTGAGCATTCTGCGAAATGCCGAACACGTCATCCAGCCCCATGACGACGTCAAATATCAGGCCATTAAATGAGGCGCGCATCTTGCCCATGATATCGTCCCAGCGCCGGCGCATTTCAGCACTACGCTCGATGATATCACTGTCCAGAACCATGCCGAGTTCCTGAGCATCGCTTGCCAAACGGCGCATCTCAGCGCCGTTGCTGGCAAAGAGCGGAGTCAGCATGGTTGCGTCATTGGCGAGCGCTTCCATGTAAAACGTCATCTGGGCCTGGCTGACACCCGCTTGTTCCAGCCCGTTCACGTAGGCCTGCAGCGCTTCCGGACCCGACAGCTTCGCAAACGCACTGGCAGTAATGCCCACCTTTGGCGCAATGTTTTCAAAGAAGTCCTGCAGCGGCCCGCCGCCCGTGGCCATGAAATCACCGACCTTGTCATTCACGTCCTTCAGAATATCGGCGATCTTATCCTGGCCGATACCAAACTTGCCCGCGGCGTAGGTCAGCTCCTGAAATGTCTCGACACTCACGCCCGCCAGCCGGGACAGGTTCTCCAGTTCGACCGCCATCTCGGTGGCCTGATCAACCGCGTTCTGGATGCCATTCAGCGTGAACACCCCGGCAAGGATGAGACCAAGCGATTTAGCCGCGGTCCCCATCAGATCAAACTTTCTTGTTACCTTTGAGAGATCTTTCTGCCCCCGTTTCGCAAACCGCTCGATGCGGCGCACGTTGCGATCCATCGCCTTGGCAAAGTCCCGATCGCGCGCCGCAAGGATAATGTTCAGCCGCTCGAAATCGTTTTCGGCCATCAACCATACTCCTCAACAAGCTTGTGATATTCTTCTAACGATGGGGCCGAGGAACCCGGCTCCGATCCCTCATTCATTTCGCGGTGCCCTTCGACAACCAGCATCCAGTCGCGAGGGATCATTGCCCGGATCTCCGCTGGCTTGTATCCGATCGTCGCCCCCCGTTTGATCAGGGTGCGGACGCCCCAATTCTTCAGGGCGTCTCCGTTTTTTTTTGATCTTCATCAGTACCGGCATCGTCAGACTCGGCCAGGGCGTCCGGCACGAATGCGACCCCGAGAACGCCTTGTGCCAACGTGCGCAGATGCAGGAGCTGGTCGGGCCCCTGTTCCGCAACCAATGCGTCTGCGTCCGCGTCTTTCATACCGCCGCCAACCAGACCCAGAGCAACCAGGTCACGGACTTCTGTACTGTTGGGCGAAGTCGATCGCCCAAAGAAGCCATCCCAGATTTCAAAGATACCGCGGTGCTGATCTTCAAACCGCTCGATCTCTTCATTACGGAGCAAAAGGATCTGCCTGGAAGAACCGAGCTTTTCAACCACGCCGCCACGGGGCGCTTTCTTTGCGATCCCCATCAGACAGCAGGCGTGTAAACAACGGCGCCAGTTGAGGAAAGCGACATCGAGCCTTTCTGCGCCCCCTCCTGCTCGCCTGAGAACTCAAGCGTATCCAGCCGGAAGGCGGCGGCAAAAGTCCCGATGCCGGGCACGACAACCTCAAGATTGACCGAGTTGTCATCCGCCATGGAAAGTGCCACCAACTGCTTAAACACAGCCAGGTCCTCGATCAGACAGTCACCACTGAAGGCCGCGCTTGCCACACCCGGCAGACTTGCAAACCACATCTTGGTTTCCGGCGTTGTATTGTCCGGCGTTGTCACATCGATCTGTGTGTTGTTGATCGAGAACGTTTTTGAATTCAGCGCGCCAAACGCACTGAAGACTTCAGGGCCACCCCCGTCTCCGACTTTCAACAGCAATGCGCGCCCAAGTGTCTTGACCATAATATCCTCACTTTCGATTGATTGATCCGCTCCGTGAGCGGTGCGTTAAAGGCTGTCCAGGGTGGCTTTAAAGGCCAGCGTGCCCTGGTAAGTTTTGCCATCCGGCTTGCGGCCGACTGTCTGTGTCAGCCACAGCAGCTCCAGCAGGTGAAACCCCACAATGGCGATGGTGTCTTGCTTACGATGCAGCGCCCGGCGACAGGCGCCCGCGATCTGCGTTGCTTCCACCCGGCCGGCTTCCGGGCGGGAATGAATCTCAAGCCCGAAGATGATCTCGGCGCCCTCTGTGTCGCCGGTATCAAATGGCTGTGGTTCAAAATCTCCGAACCGGACAAATGGGAATTCAACGTTGTCGGGCGGCTCGTCATAGATCCGCCCCGCGATCAGGCCGCTTAATGTCAGGTCAGCAACCAGCGCCGCGCGAACCGCGACCTGCAGCGCCAGCTCATAGTCATCCGCCACCGGTCACCTCCTTTGCGGCCTTTCTGACCGCGCGCCTGATGCGCCGGCTCCAGCGCTTGCCCATGTATTGGCGCGCCCGGCCGACAAAACGATAGCCCTCGGTCGTGCCGCGCCAGACCTCTTTGCGTTGCCCCTTCACCTTGCCGATTTTGGCAGCCTTCTTGCGGCCATGCTCGATCGAATAGGCCCGGTCTTTTTCGGCGCGGGGCGCATTGCTGTCGATTACGACAACGGTGCCCATCATGCCGTCCGACTTATACTCGGTGCGAATGCCAGCTTTGGTATCGCCGCTCGTGTTGGGAGCAAGCACTTTTGCAACCCGCGCGGCCTCTTCAGTGCTTTTATAGACCGCTTGCTTTACGTTTTCCTGCACTGCGGTAGGCAGGCGCTTGAGTTGCCGCGTCAGGCCTGTGGCGTCAATTTTCACAGCGCGCCACCCCGCTCAATCAGGAATTCCAGAACATCACCCTTGCGGCTGACCTGTGCCGGCCCTGCGGTAATCGACCAGGTAGCTCCGCGCACCGAAACTGTATCGCTGGCCAGGATCGATCGGGCTTTCGCACCGGAGCGGATCCGAAGTGTCCCCGTCACCTTGTCCTCGAGCCGGCCGGCGATCAGTTTTTCCCGCCCGGGCGTTTCCCGAAGATCCGCCCAGAGTCGCAGGAACTCAGCCGGCGCATCCCCTTCGTTTCCATATTTGTCGACCACTCCGGGCGCTTCCCGAAGAAACACCGCCCGGTCCCGATAATTGCCACCGCGCGCCATCAGGCCACCGCCCCGATCCGGGCATGACGGGCAAGAATACGCTCGACACCCATTGGCAATTCAGTCGCCGTTGTTCCAGTCACAACCGCCTCGCGGTTCTCAAAATAGTGGCCAACCAGAAGCGTGACAGCAGCCACCAGATCGGCCGGCACATCTGCCGCCAGTGCATTCCCCAGCACATAGTCGATCTCGACCACCGCGCGGCCCCGCAATGTGGTCGGGAAGTGCGCACCGGGTGCCGGCACCACGATCCAGGGGTGGGTGCTTTTGCACAGACGGTAGGTCGCGGAGGCCAGGGTCTGCCAATCGCCGGCGCTGTCCATATAGCGGATCTCGGACACCGACTGGATGGGCGAACCGGGAAGCCTGATCTCAGCGCTGAAGGCGTCAAGCGTCCGGGTCCAGGTCTGCGTCATCATCGCCACACCGATGCCGTCAGGACCGTCGATCCGATCGACTGCCTGACGGATCATATCTGTGATCACCGCGTTCTCTTCATCCTCGTCGCAACGCAGGCGCAGCTTCATAACGTCGATCTCGATCGGCAGCGAGGCCGGCGCCGGCGGGGTCGTAACCTGAACACCAGACCACATATCGTTTACCCCTTACTCAAAGGCTTGCCGGCATCGGCCTCCATAGCCTTCTGCAACTCAGCGACATTCTGAACGAGCCCTGCATTGGTGTCCGAAAGCGACTTAACTTCTGCCTCTGCGGATTTGACGGTGGTCGTTGCATCAGCCAGAAGCTGTTCCAATTCCGTCACCCGTTTAAGGGCATCATCACGCTCGAGCTCGACCTTGCCGGCAACGATTTCGGCCTCGCCAATCTGAGATTTCAGCAGATCGATGTCACTATCACGGCGCTCGGCAAGCATCTCATGGGCCCGCTGCTCAGCCAAAACCGTCACCGTCACGCCGGCAATCTCTTCTGCCTTTTTTTGCTCGGCTTCATTCGCCTCAGCGCGCTTAAGGGCGTCCTGCTCTGCACGTTCGCGTGCTTCACGCTCTTCAGGCAATTCCACGGCCATGATTGCCTTTTTGTCCTTAGCGTTAGGCGCAGTGATTTGGCCGGCAAGCAACATGCGCTTGGCCTCATTCATGCCAACGGTGACCGTGTCCCCGATGGCATCGTTCACTTTCGGGCCCGAACGCGGAACCGCCATCTCGACTTTGATTTTATCCATGGTCTTTCCTTTCAAAAGTGGGGTTTGAGAGAGGGCGCGAATGTCGCGCCCCCCTGATTTCCCTGTGCAAACCCCGCTTTATGCAGCGGCCATCTTCAGGCGTTTGATCGCTTTGGCATCCCCGACCGTGCCGCCCATCCGTGCGAAGCCCATCACACCGATACCAGGTGCGAACTTGCTGTCCTGAATTGACATGATCGAGATCCCGCCGATTTTGCGCACGAAGTAGCGCGAGAAATCGCCATAGACGATCGGGCTGACGGCGGCCGCGATCGAGGGCATCGCCTGGTTGACCGAATAGGGAACAGTCACAGCCCCGACCTTCAGACGCCCCAGACCGTCCGGTGCCTCCTGGATCAGGTAATTGCCCTGGCCATCTTTCATCTTGTGCAGCGCCAGCAGAGTGCTGTCGTTGAACATCGCCCGGGCTTTGGGCGAGGCGCGATAGGCCGCATCGACCGAATGCACCAGGGTCAGGATTTCATCAGAGGTGATCGCAGATGCGCTGACTGCGGTGTAACCAAGCGCGGACCCAGCGTTGATACCCAGCGGCTTGCCGGCCCCGTCACCAGTTGTCAGATCCCGGTTGAGCTTACGGCCAAGGCGCTCTGCCAGCAGAGAATTGATCAGAGCTTCCACGCCGATATAGCTGCCGGTCTGCAGCTGAATGGAGATCTTCAGCCACTCAGTATCATACAGGTAATCTGAGAGATCCGTTTTGGTGAACACGACATCTTTGGTGCCGGTGTCCGCGATCGGGTCGCCTTCTGCTGTGTTCTGCACCGCCTCCTCGCCGGTATCATCAACACTGGGCAGCGGCATGGTTCCTCCCCCGGTGGTCGGAAGCACTGTGCAGATGTTGTCGTCATACATTGGCCCCCAGGCCGCCAGAACTTTGATCAGTTCCTGATGCATCTCATCGGGCACAAGGTAGCCACCAGCGGCCTGGACGCCGGCGATTTGTGCGCGAGCCTCACCGGCGGCCTCCATTGTCGAATAACCCGCAGCCAGCACGGCCCGGACATTCGCCGGGCAAGCATCACCCGCGGCGATGGCGGCGAGATTGGCATGGAAGGCCGCGCGGTAATTCATCGGCGCGGGATCCTGGACGCCGCGGCCCTCGCCGTCTTCACCCAATGGGCGGCGCGGATCGCCCGCGTTCAGGCGCTGCTCGGCTTGCTCAAGTTTTTCCAACCGGCCGATACGCGCCTCGATCGCGTCCGCTTCCGTCATCGCCGCGTCAAATTCTGTTTCCAGCTCTTTGGCGCGGGCTGCCGGCGTATCGTCTTTGATCTCATCGAATTTGGCGCGGGCATTGGTAATGATGCGCGCACGTTTTTCTTTGAGCTCTTTGATAAGAACACTCATGACATTTTCCTCTCAGGTTTTCAGGTAGATGTGGGCGCGCGCTTCCGCTGCCCGTTTGGCTTACCGGATCCCGGCAAGTTTCGACTTCATCCGGACGCGTGCCAGCGTACTGGATGAAACTGGTTTTGCTTCGCGCTCCGCACGGTGCTCTTCAAGGCACCGCAGACCGATCTCGGTCCCGTCATAGGCAGGCGAAGTGACGATCGCGACGTCATAGAGGCGATCGAATTTCTTGATTGTCCGGACGGGGATGTCTCCAGTGTCGTCCCACTCATGAATCCCGACCGAAAAGGCAAAGCTCATTTTGTCCAGATCGCCGCGTTTCATTTTCGGAATGATCCGGGCCACGTCGGGGTCGGCAGGATCCAACACCGTCTCGATGTAAAGGCCCCGATCATCTTGGGTGATGGTCAAAGTGCCCGATCGCGTTCGCGCCAGCGGCAGCCCCTCATGGTTGATCAGGAACGGCACATCATCTTGCAGGACATCGTCAAAGGCGCCGCGCTCAATAACCTCAGTGAACCAGCCGCCAATGTCAGCAGCTTCCCCAAATACGGCGGCATAACCTGCGACACGCACGCCTTCGCCATCGTCTCCCTCGCCCTCACGAATTTCGGCCGGCAGCGCCAGCCTGACTTCACGCTTCGCCATCGTCATTCCCTTCATTTGGTTTTTCACCACCGACCAGCTGTGTGACCGGCGCCATCGCGCCCTGCATGAACAGCTCGTCGCCGCCCGGCTTGTTCTCGCGATTGTTCAGAGCCCGGCCTTCATTCGGCGTCAGCTGGCCGCTGTTGATCCCCTGCGCCAGCGCATCCATCCGGCTTTTCAGATCACCGCGCAGCAGCGCATCCAGATTGGCCTCGGCGTAGATTTTGCTTTCGTCCCGACCGTAAAGCTTCAGATTGATCTCCTGCTCAAACTCGGTCAGCCAGGAAGACAGGGTGTGTTTCACCAGCTGCAAATCCTGCTGCTCGGTGTTGGAAAATGTGCCGTTGGTCAGATCCTGGACGAACACGGGTGGCAAAGAATAAATCCGACCAATCTCGACCACGTTCTGCAACTTGGTCTCATTCATCTGCATTTTCTCTGGATCAACACCGACAGGTTTGACCGTGTGGCCCTCGGGAATATTGACTGAAGCCTGTCCCTTGGCAGAGGCTTCACTAAACGCCTCTTTCAGATCGGCGGAAGCCCGATCCATTGCGCCTGGTGATGTATAAGGCCCGGTCACCACGAAGGGCGGAACACCGTCACTGCCAAAAATGCGGGCGCCATATTTCATCACCGCGATCGCATAACCGATCGTCAGCTTGTGGGAGTAGATGGGCGATCTGGACTGCAGCCCGTTGGCGGACGGCATAAACGCCAGATCGATGACATCTTTTGCCGCGTAGTCGTGCGACTTTCCGTTCTCTTTGTAGTGATAGGTTTTGCGCCCGTTGCGGCGCGAGACCGTGACTTTGTCGATATCCAAAGGCCAGATGTTAACAACGTCGCCTTTGCCATTCCGTTCGATAAAGGAGATGTGCCGCCCCTTGGTGAACACATCGACATATGCTGCAAAGCGCCAGTCAAACGCGGTTGTCTCCGGGTTTGGCGCCCGGTTGAGAAGAACCGAGATCCGCGACCCCTGGACTTTGACCCGGCCATTATCTGACTTCTCAAAGATACCGATCGGCAGTTTCGCCAGCGTTCTGGCCAGAAAATTTACCGCACACCAAAGCGCCGGGATTGAAAGCGCCGTCTCGATCGTGACTTCCTCGCCTGCCCCACCGAGAACCTGCAATCCCAGAAACTGCGGAAGGTTTGGGTCACTGCTGTGCATGATCTGGACCGGCGCATCTGAGCGCGTTTCAACAGGTGGGTTTTCAATCGCCGGTTTCCCGCGCGACCGTCTGAATAGCTTCATCATCCAGCCTTTCTTATCGAGAACTCGGGATCATCCCAGGGGGAGGAGACCAGCGGCGTCACCACCGGGCTCCAGGCCATCAACAGCACCGCGTTAAACAGCGCCATTACCGGGTCGATCTTTGCCGACCCGGACACCGCCTTGGTCACGATGACCGCATTGCCACGTTGCTCTGTCTTTGCATTCGCCACACACCAGATCATCAGCGCCTGATCGGCGTGGATCAGATTGCCAGAATAGAGCTTGCGCTCCGCGCCCTTGATCGCGCTGTTGAGTTTGTAGCCCTGAGAGACCGCGCACATCTGCTGCTCAGTAAGCCCCGCCTGCAGCAGCGCATCAAAAATCTCAGCAATGCCTTCCGGATCCATGCCCACCGCATTGCTTGCGGGCAGCAGTCCGGCCTCATTCACCTGCTCAATGATTGCGACCAGATCCGCCACGTCCTGACCGGGCGTCTCGCAGATCACCAACTCCCCGGCCTGATGCAACTCCTGCAGCTTGGGCGCGATGTTCTGGCGCAGCTTTAAAACCGGCTTGTTCACCCAGGCCTTTGACCAACTCAGCCAGCGGCGGCTTTCCCGCTCCCGGCCGATCAATGTCAGCCCCAGCAGATCGTCCAGCCCGCCACCATCGATGCCGGCCACAACCACCTCGCAGCGCGCAAGGATGCTTTCAAACGTCACCGAGCTGTCAGTGGTGTCTTCCCAGAAATTCGCCCCGACCCAGCGGTCGTGCAACATCGCCATGCCGATCTGGACATTGTGGTGCTGCGAGGCAAACAGCGCCAGCGCCTCCGGACCCGTGCGCTCCGCCGCAAGCAATTCATCGGCCAGCCAGCTGGGGTCAACGGAACGGCCAAGATTGGGATTGACCCGCGCCCAGTTCTGCGGATCTTTCCAGCCGTCTTTCTCAGACACAGCCAGTGGCAGCTCATACATCAGCGCCAGCAGGGGCAGGACAAGCCGGCCGTCGCGCACGTCCCGGGCTTTCTCGATCTCCGCTTTGAACACGCCGGTCGGTGGTTTCTTGGACTGGGTGGTGATCTGCAACAAAAACCCGTCTGGGCGCGACGCCAGAGAGCCGCGGATTTCAACAAACAGCTCTGCCGCCTTTGCTTTAGCCGCAAACACATGGGTTTCATCAATCAGGATATAGGTTGCTTTTGAGCCGGTGATGACATCGCTGTCCGCGGCTTTGATAAAGATCACCGCCAGCATGGTGCGATGTTTGATTTGCAGGATGTGGTCCTGCACCTGAAACAGTTTTGTCAGTTCTGCATCGAGCGCGATGATGCCTTTGGCTTGTTTGAACGCGATGCCGGCAATGGTTTTGGTCGGTGCCACCAGCAACAATTCGGCTTCCGGACGCTCATTCAAAATCGCCGCGGTCACGATGATGGCGGCGGCGATCGAGGACTTGCCATTCTTCTTCGGGATCAGGAGAAAGAACTCCCGGATCATCCGGCGCTTCAGCTCCGGGTCATAACTGCCGAATATTGCCCGCACCAGGTCAAAGGTCCACGCGTCGCAAGCCTCGCCATAGGTCGGCTGCCCAAAAATATCCGGCACCCGGAGCCGCTTAAAAACACGCAGGGCTTTTTCGGCAACCGCGTCAAACAGCGGCAGCTCCGGCACCAGCGAACTGCGCGCCATGATCCGCGCCTCCCAGTCAGGAACCGCGGTGGCCCATTTTGGGTCCGGCTGATGCACCGGCGCCAGATCCATCAGTTCACCTGAAAGCCGGGGGTCAGATCGCTGGACCAGCCCGAGCCTTCACCGGCGGATTGTGCATCAAGCAATTGCTGCTCTTTCTTGCCCAGCGGTCTGGCCTTCAGCTCCTCTGATTTCTGCGCAGCGACTGGGTCAAACGTGCGCGCCATGAGCATCAGGTCGGATTTCTCGATCATCTTTTCCAGCGCCTTCATCGCAGCAACATTGCCATCATTCGCGGCATCCATCATTTGCTCAAACCGGCGCGCATCCAGACGGTCGCGCATAATCATCCGCGCCTTCAGCTCTGAAAAATAATGCTTCCGCAGAGTTGGTTGCGTGACATACACCGCCCCGGCGATGCGGGAATTACTCCACCCCAAAGCAAGTAACAGTTTGATTTTATTGCTGTTTCTCAGTGTCCACACATGTGCAGGTCGTCCCCGCTTCCCGTTGGGCAGCCGATATGGGTCGCCAAACAGGTCCACATCGCCTGAAAATTCCTCGGCCATGAAAAAAATCTCCAAATGTGGGGAAGACGGGTTTGGGCAAATTCAATCCCCGAAGGGATCCGACCCACCCCTCCCTATGGGCGCGCGGATATCTAATCGAATTCGCCGGCACGCTCCTGCCGCTGTTTCTCGCTGTCGTGCCAGTGCTTGGCCACCGCCTGCAGGTTGTCGATGTCCCAGAACAGATCGAGGTCACCGCGGTGCGGGATCTTGTGGTCGATCACCGGGCTGTTTGCTGCGGGGCTCCTGCCAATCAGGGCAACACCCGTCTGCTGGCAGATCCAGCCATCCCGCAGCAGGATCTCTTGCCGCAACGCTTTCCATCGCGCCGATGCGTAGAGCTTGCGCCACGGCTCCGGGCGGTAGCGCCGCTTTGGTTTTGGCTTTGGCACCTCTTGCATGTCATTGCCCGCGCCGGCTTTGCACTGGTTGGGCCCAGCCCCAAAGCGCGCGCCCGGCGCACGGCCGAGCCTGGACGTGGGTATGCCACGGCCCTTCAATCGTCCCATAGAGATCACCTGATGTCTGGTTGCGGGGGGAGGAATTGAACCCGCGGCATCAGTGTTAAGAGCCACGCGAGCGGCCGACTGCTCGGCCCCGACAAACGAAAACGCCCGAGGCAGGATCTCTGCTTCGGGCGCAATGCGATTGAGTGCAATATGTCAACGACCCCTCTCTTTCGTCAACCCCTTTTCTGCCAAGGCCGCTGGCGGGGCATCGCACAGGTCACTTCAAAGGCGCTCAGATTGCCATAGGACTGGAACGTGTGGCGCAGCTCAAGCAGCGAAGACCCTGTCCCAGCGACAATGCGTATGATGGTGAGTGCAACTGCGTCTACATAGCGCGCTTGCTAAAAGAGGGCGGCAACGTGTTACAGCTCGATGAGCCGATGAACGATTTGGACATGGAATTCCTCCGCGCGTTCGAAGACGCGGTGGTCGAATTCGCCGGGTGTGCTGTGGTGATCACGCACAAGCGTTTCTTCCTCGACCACCCAAATCCTCACTTTAGAGGCGAGAATGTGGGTGGTCGAGGGCAACTTTGAAGATTACGAAGAAGACGAAAAACGCCGTCTGGGGGGCCGATGTGCTGGACCCAAGCGGTTGAAGCTTAACAATATTGTACAGTAACTATTCAAACGCTGACGGGGAATATTCTTTTTTCCTTTCGGCGTATTTGTACAGTATGTCAGTTTCATCCACGTTCTTCAAAACCGCATACTCCTCAAGGTACTTCTTAAATTTCTCGCCTCGTCGCGAAAGGCCATTCATGAACAACAACATCGCCTCGTCGTCCGACAGTTGAGCTCTAATTAGGTTAGTATATAATCGTTTGTCCACAATATCGCTTTTGTCGACAAATTTGAACAGGTTATACAGCGTTCGAAAATAGTGCCCAAGCTCGGACTTTTGTTTGCTGTAGAACTCTTCATACGCGCTTTCCGAAGTGTCCTTGTCACCGTGCGAGTCATACATATCGCGATACTTGAGTTGATTGCTTTTTCGAATCCGCTCAAGAAACACCGGAAAAACGTCCTTCCCAACGACGTCAGGTTTATCCGTGGACTTTAAATCCATGCTTTCGACGATGCGGACAAAAATCTCCAAAAATTGAAAGAATGTTGCCTCAAAGATCTGCTTCTCCTGCGCTTGCAGTTGCGAAGTCGCAAGATCTTGCTGCTTCTCCAACAAAGATTTCGACCGCTTTAATTCAGTTTTCAGCAAGTCCACTTCATGCCTTTGCAACAAAATTGCGTAGATAACGGCAGCAAACGCCAATCCTGTGAATAGAGAATTCACTGCACCAAACATGTCTCCAAATGTGCCCCTATTGGGAAGCCAATGAACCAAGAACCAATTGCCAACCCACAAAATAATGACCAGCAAAAAAATCACGACGGCGAACCCAAGACCGGGAGCTTTCTTTTCCATAATTTCCTTCTTCTTAAAATTAATATTTCCCAAGTGGCGGGGAATGTTGGCGACACTATGTGTTCCAACGCGCTGTAACAACGGTTTTGGCGTTCGTCTCTGTTGAGAAGGCGGTTCTCCCAATGCAACGGCTGAGTTGTGTAGGAAAACCCACCACGCGCCGCCTTGTACCAGCCCACCGCGTCTGTGGATGCTGACATGTTACAGCCCCAGTTCAGCCGCCATCAACACCGCCCGTTTTTTAGCGGTCTCCAGTATGACTTCAAGCTGGGCGGGCTCATCCGCCGCTTCCAGCTGAGCTTTGACCGTGCTGCGCAGCCCGGACACACGCTCACTGAGCCGTCCGGCAGTGAGCGCAAGATGTCAACGCCCCCTCTCTGTCGTCACCTCTTTTTTTGCCATGGCCGCTGGCGGGGCATCTCATTGCTCACCTCAAAGGCGCTCAGATTACTATAGGCATGGAACGTGTGGCGCAGCTCAAGCAGCGCGCCCCACCATTCCAGATAGGCGCGGCGGGCGCGGCCGATCATTGGCGCCGTTACCGGATACCTGATCGGGCAATAGCGCACATTGTGGGCCTTGCCACCGGCCGTGAACGTGCCGCTCTCCGTCACGGCATATTGCCCGAACTGGTTGTGCGCCATCTCTCTCGGCGCAACGTATGGCACCGCATCGGCCATGACGTCCGGTGTGCGCCCCGCACGCGCCAGTTCGGCGATCAAAAGCGCCATGCGCCGCCCACCGCGCACATCTGGCAACACAGCCAGCGCGTCCGCCACCAGATCGGCATCCGGGTGTGAAGAGGAGCGGCCACCGCCGTCTACCTTGCACCCGAGCAGCCCCTGTTGGTGGATCACATACTCAACGCCATATGCCGGCGGTGCCTCATCCAGATCGTCCCCAAAATCGATCGAAGCCCTCTCGCTCTGAAACGCCCATATCAGCAGTTGCTGGATGGAAACCTGCGCCTTAATCGCACCCCGCGCCGGAACCACCGCCTTGCCTATCACCACTGTCGTCATCAAACCCATCCTCAAGTCTCCGTTTTTTCATTATCAGCGCTGCTGCGCATTCGTGTCTTCCAGCCGCCCCGCCTCGCCCGCTTCCACGATTTGTTCGCAAACCCGCACCCGGTCCCGATAGCCGTGCAGCCACGTCCGCTCCTCATCCGTGGCATAGCCGCGCCGGATCTTGTCGCTGATCATTTCAACCCGGCGCTTGTTCTCCGCCGCCCGCTCACGGATCTTTTGCAGCTGATAGGAGCCCGGCGGCAGACCTGTCCTGTTCAGGTCCGAATAGAGCTCCGCCAGATAGCCGCCGGCCTGCGCCCGCGGCCCCTCAACCGAGCGGAACCAGCTGCTGATAATCCGCTTCTCCTCAGCAGGTGGCTTTTGCAGGCTGGCGGCATCCCGGCGGATCTCAATCACCGATGGCCAAATGAACTTGTTGGCGCGGATCGCGTTTTCCTCGATCAGTTCCGCCAGCGTTTTCACATTCGCCTCCGCCATATAGGCCAGCGCATCCGCAAGCCGCGCGCCCATCTTTTTGTGGGCATCCAGCGTGGTGCCCCGCTGCCGTTTCAAACCAACCTCATCCAAACGCTGGATCAGATGCAGCCTCACCACGTCCCGGCCCCTGGCCCGTTCCTCACTTTCCATTGCTCTGCCTTTCTCTCAGCATTCAGAAGTCAAAATGAAATTCCACGATCACGAAGATCCGCCTCGCTCACCAGTTCTTGGGCCAGCATTCTTCGCGCTAGGTTTGGTTTGATTGCTGACGGAGGAACGAATGAACCTGACTTAACTTTTCCTGCCCAGAACGTTTCTGGGGAGCCGCGTTCCATTTGGTTTTTTTTCCTGCCGCTTGCGCGCGGGCGGTTAATTACTGGTTCTTTTACAGGTTCCTCTCCAGTGGGCTGGAGACGGCTTTTGCGGTTTTTTGGAGACGGGTCGGGGTGTTTATTGGAGTCGGCTCCGTCTCCAGTTTTTGGAGTCGGCTTCGCCACATTCCCGACTCCAGTTTTTGGAGACGGCTCAGCGTCTTTTGCAATCTCAAAACCCAGCAGATATCTGGTTGGTCGTTGCCGTTTGGTTTTGTTATCCCAACTCTGGTGACGCTGGATCAGGCCTTTCCTCTCCAGCGAATTCAGAGCGTTGTTTAGCGTCCCGTTTGAGACGCCGGTCGCAGCAATCAGGTAACCCTGTGTCGGGAAACATCCTTGCGACGGGTTGTGGCAGTCGCACAGGTGAAACAAGACCCGAAACTCACTGTTGCCCAGATCAGTCGCTTCAATTTGCGAAAGCCAGTTGGTTGCTTTGTGGCTCACGACGCACCCCATAATTCATTTCTAAGCGCATGCCCGGACGAGGCGGCCGCCGGCCCCACACCCCCACGGTAGTTGCGGTTCACAGCGGCGCTCACGCGGCCACCTCAGTGATGACCAGTGACTGTAAAAAAGGGCGCGCAGTGTGAACTGCGCGCCAGGTCTCCACAGGGAGGTTGAGGGGGAACACACGTCCCGGGCAGCCACGCCCCCCTCTGGTTCGGTGTGGCCTCCTTCCGACCCTCGAGGTCGCACCCGGGCAGTTCTGTTTGACACGATGTGACGGGGCGGATCTCATTTCTGCCGCTCCAGTGCCGCCCGCGCCGAACGGAGCGCATCGGTCGCATCGTCTATTTCTTTGATGGCCTGCGCATTTTCTGCAGCACAGGAAGATTGCTCGGCCGCAAGGATCGCAGCGATCGCCTCGCCGCTTTCCCTTGCGATCAGACCAGTCTGAATCAGCAGGCAGTCCGGAGCATTATCAGCACGATTTTCCAACCGCCGCGCAAGCAACCGCGTCACGGGATAGCGGCCAGAGGCATCTTCCAGCGCGATCAGATCCGCGATGGTCCAGTCCAGATGGCCGGAGACCTTTTTGCTGATGGTTCCCTTGCTGGCCCCCCCACCCCAACGGGCGTTGATCGTCTCAGCGACAGCGTCGTAGCAGCCAAACCAGTCGATAATTGATTTGATATTCGCCCGCGCGATCTGACGAAGATCAGACATGGGCAACCCCATTTCCTGGGCGCGAGTACAGTTTCAAGCGATAATGGACACATGACAACAGAAGCCGGCAAATCATGTAACATCCCCAATGTTGGGAATTGCCTGGCGCCCTGGCACCCTCGACCACCTGAAAAGGTGATCAGGTACTTCGACACCACTTTTCTCACACATTTGGCGGATAAAGGGATACCACCCAGCGGGAAACATCCCGTCCTTGATAGCCCGGGATACATCCTGCGCACGAAATCCAAACGACGTGATTTCAT
Organism: Candidatus Halocynthiibacter alkanivorans; assembly: GCF_003333265.1. Classification (GTDB taxonomy): domain Bacteria; phylum Pseudomonadota; class Alphaproteobacteria; order Rhodobacterales; family Rhodobacteraceae; genus Halocyntiibacter_A; species Halocyntiibacter_A alkanivorans. The sequence continues at coordinate 26,338 of NZ_QOLB01000094.1, read as the reverse complement.
CACGACCAACCAGTTCTAAAAATTCCCGAATATCCATCATGTGAAACAAAATATGCATTTTGCTTAGTTTGTAAATACGCATTTTGCTCAGTGCCACAAATTAGCGTAGACGGTAGTATCTCCAAATGCTCGAAGAACTAGAAGATAATATTGAAGCAGTCGCAGCGAGACTGAAACGGGTCCGGGAAATCCTGGACATGTCTAAGAAGGATTTTGCCGAACGCGCGGGCCTCAGCGAGCAAGTCTATGGCCCGTTTGAAAATGCGCGGCGTGAACTCTCCCTCTCTGCAGCGAAGAAACTCCGCAAAACCTACGGCTTGCCTTTAGAATTCATGTATTTTGGAAAAATCGCCGACCTGCCGCACAGGATAGCTATGGCCCTGTGATCAAGACCTTCGGTCAGATCAACCCAAAAATCCAGTGGCAACCAGGATTGGTTTCGGGCCTCTTTCAACATCTCCAGTATTTCTTTCTCATCCACAGCGCGATCTCCATGACACTAGAACATTAGCAAAACAATTGCATTTTGCGAAGAGCCAAGTTTTAGCGGTTCAACCAGAGATTGCCGACGATGGCCTGAGCTCCAGTTAATACGTCCGACTTGTCACGATTCGGGCTCTGCTCGTCGCCCTCAGAAACAAAAATAAACAATTTGCTTACTTTTAAACTTGATCTACGCAATTTGCTTAGTTAAAGCTTCCAGTAGTGAAAAGGAGGCTCAGATGTCAAATCTCGTCAACCGACCAATCAGTGCAAATACGCTTTCCGGCGCTCGCATGATCGCGACCCATGGTGCCGTCCACTCCCCCACCATCCGCGCGATGGCATGGCGCACCTTGCTGAACGCCCGCGGCTGCCGGTTCAACGGCCAGCGCATCATGCTGCAGACCGTCGCCCTGAGCGGACGGTGCGCGGCATGAGCCAGACTCTGTTCAAAGTCTCAATCATCGAGGCCGATGGCGAGCCGACATATTACAGCTGCTCGGAATATGACTTCGCCAGCGGCCACTTCAATCAGGCCATCAGCCGGCATTGCCATTACGCCCAGATCGCGATGGTTCAGGGCAGTGAGCTGACCATCATCGCGCGCCAGTTGACTGACCTGTCACCACCGGCCGCAATCGCAGCCGAGTAACCTCACAACAAGATCCCACTCACGGGAGGCCCGCCCCGTCTGCATCTGGACCGCAGGCGGGGCAACACATAAAGGCGCGCCATGAGCTCTACACGTTTCACCAAGGCGCAGGTCACGCGCGCCATCAGCGGGGCACAAGACGCTGGATTTGAGGTCGGCGTGGTCGAAGTCACCAAAGATGGTACAATCAGGATCCTGCCACCTCAGGCGGGCCAGCAGACAAAGCCTGATGAAGTGGAGGATTTCTTCGATGCCAAGGGTTAATCTCAAAGGGATTCACAAGGTCAGGAAGACGTTGGCCAGCGGCAAAGTCATGGAATATCACCGGGCGTGGAGAGGCAAAGGCGCACCAACATTCTGGAACAGTGACGGCAAAATCAAGATCGGCAGTGCCGAGTATATAGCCGCTTTCGCGGCAAGCGCCCCCGCTTCGCCGGCTCAGGGAAAATTCAGAAGCGTCATTACAGAATTTATGGACAGCCAGGACTTTATGAAGTTCTCTGCGCGATACCAGAAAGACATCCGCACATCCCTTTTCCATCCAACTAATGGCATTGATCAGGAGTTCGGCGACGGCCCCCTCGCTGCCATCAATGACCCCCGAATCCGACGCGTTGTCCTGAAATGGAGGGACCGGATCGGGGGGAAGGTAGGAGACGACCGGCTGCGCCACCTTCAGCGGATCATCAAATTCGGCCTGGACCGCAGCCTGCTGACGGAAAATCGACTAAAGGATATTAAGTCGGTCTACAAAGCGGATCGCGCCGACATATTCTGGTCCCCGGAGGAAATAGATGCCTTTGAGGCAATGGCGCCCAAACATATTGGGCGGATCCTTGTCGCGCTTTGCGAAACCGGCCTGCGCCCCGGCGATCTTTACCGGCTCAGCCTGTTCAACGTCGAAAAAACACCAAAGGGGCAGCGCATTGTCGTCCGCACAAACAAGCGAAAGCGCCCCGCCTCGATCCCGGTCACCCGCCGCATGGCAAAACTGATTGCTGAAACGCCAACGGGCCAAGCCACCATTCTGGTTGGCAAGAAGGGGCAACCCTACAAGAATCCAAATTATCTGGGCGATGCTGTCTCAACGGCCCGTGACGACATAATCAAGGGTGCGCGAGACAAAGGCCTGCCTGACCCGTTCCGCCCTGACCTGCGCCTGTATGATGCGCGCGGCACTGCCGCAACGCGACTGCTGAGGGCTGGTGGAGAGATAGGTGAAATCGCTACTGCCATGGGCTGGTCGATCAAACACGCAACCGAAATCATCGAGGCATATGTCCGCTTGCATCCGGACATGGCGGACGGTCTTGGCGCGAAGATTGAGCGGTACGATGCGAGAACAAAACTGTAAACCAAGCTGTAAACCGGCTGGCTCTCGCTGCATCAATGACCGGGTAAGTCATTGTTTTTAATGGTCGGGACGGCAAGATTCGAACTTGCGACCTACGGTACCCAAAACCGTCGCGCTACCAGGCTGCGCTACGCCCCGACTGAGGGCTGAATATACTCAGCCCCCGGGAATGGAAAGAGCTAAATTACGATTTTTCGCCACAATCCCAAAGAATTTTTTCCGGGCTCAGCCCTGGGTGGCGAATTTCGCTGCCAGGCGTGATTCCAAGCCGGCCGGCGAGGCCGCCGTTGATCTCCAGAACCATCAGAATGTCATTGCCGCCAAAAATCGGCGTTTCATCGCCGGGGATGGCGTTGCTTTTGACCTCGCGCACAAGACCGCTCTCATCGACAAAAATCATATCCAGCGGGATCAGCGTATTCTTCATCCAGAAACTGGCCGGTTGTGGCGCATCAAAGATGAACAACATGCCGGCGCTGCTGGCGAGTGAGTTGCGGTTCATCAGCCCCTGGGCGCGCTCCGCGTTGTCGTCCGCCACTTCAACCGTAAAGCGGGCAGAACCCCAGTCGCCGCGCAGCTCGACAATATCATTGCGGCAACCGCCGGCCAGGGCGGCAGTGCCGGTGGCCAGCGACAGCAGCAGGCTCAGCGCGATGCGACCTGCCTTCATTCGTCAAACCTCGGCGCAGAATCCCAGGCACAGACCTGGGCGGCCATGCGCCCGCGTTTGCCATCCACAACTTTGATGCCGACGGCTTCTCCCGGCTGCAAATCAGCCAGACCCGAGCGGCGCAAGACTTCTATATGCACAAACACATCGTCCTCTTTGCCAAATACATTTGCAAAGCCAAATCCCTTGGCCTTGTCGAACCACTTCACCCGCGCGGGTTCAAGCAGCACATCATCCGGAAACTCCCCCAGCCCCAGCTCAGGGTCTTCCATCAGATAGATCGAATTGCTCTCCGGTGGTTCGATGCTCAGCACCTCCACCGCCTGCACGCCGCGATCTGTCTGCTGCACAGTCAGTTCAATACCCGCAGAATCGGCCACTGAACTCTGGCCAAAATTTCGCAAAACGTTTGCATGCAACAAAATGTCCGGCCCGCCATCCCCAGTGACAACAAAACCAAACCCTTTTGAAGGATCAAACCACTTTACATGTCCAAATACGGCAACGGCCGCGACATCTTCATCCATAACACCATTTCGGGGGTCCCAATGCCCCACATCCCAGAAGAAACCTGGGACAGGTCGGCTCCACTTGCAAGTTTTATTTAAGGCAATTTGCTCAACCACTTACGAAGCAGCGTTAAGTTGCTTACGGATTCAGTCGCTGAACCTTCCAAGCCTCCTGCAGCTGTAATCTCCGCCACTGAAAACGGTTGTGCAGGCGGAACTCGCCATCGGCCCAGAATTCAAATTCCAGTGGCCGGATCCGGTAGCCGCCCCAGAACGGCGGCCGTGCCGGTTTCAACCCGTGGCGCAGCCCTTCGCGTGCCGCCGCTTCCACCAGCGCCGCCCGGCTCTCCAGCGGTCTGGACTGATCTGAGGCCCAGGCGCCGATCCGGCTGCCCAGCGAGCGTGACTGATAATAAGCATCCGACGTGGCCGCATCGGCTTTTTCCACCAGACCGCGCACCCGCACCTGGCGGCGCAAAGACTTCCAATGCATCACAAACGCGGCTTTGCCCCCGGCCAGCTCCGCGCCTTTTTCACTGGCGTAATTGGTGAAAAACACCAGCGCGTCGCCTTCAACCGCCTTCAGCAATACCATACGCACATTGGGCATGCCTGACGCGTCCACCGTCGCCAATGCAATTGCATCCGGATCGTTGGGCTCGGTTTTTTCCGCCTCAGCCAACCAGTTGCGAGTGATTGCAAACGGGTCATCCCCTGCAAATATTCCGTGTCTGTTGCCCATATCGCTGCCTCAATCGGTTCATTCTCTATGCGGTGTTCTGGCACGCCCGGATCAGAATCCGCAACAGTGTTTCCGGTGGGGCAAGACTTGAAGCAAAGGCTCAAACCGCATACACGAACATAACTCTTATATAAAAAACGTCGAGGACCACAGATGTCAAATAACCTGATGAAGGGCAAACGCGGCCTGATTATGGGCCTGGCCAATGACAAATCCATTGCCTGGGGCATAGCCAAAGCGCTTGCCGGTGCTGGTGCTGAACTGGCCTTTTCCTACCAGGGTGAGCAGCTGAAAAAACGGGTCGGCCCGCTGGCAGACAAGCTGGGCTCTGACATGGTGATCCCCTGTGACGTCTCGGACGCGGCCTCGATCGACACCCTGTTCAATACGCTGGAAGAGAAATGGGGCACGCTTGATTTTGTAGTGCACGCCATCGGCTTTTCCGACAAGGGCGAGCTGCGCGGCCGCTACGTTGATACCAGCCGTGACAATTTCAACATGACGATGGATATCTCGGTCTATTCCTTTACCGCCGTCTGTGCGCGCGCGGCGAAAATGATGCCCGAAGGCGGCTCGCTGCTGACTCTGACCTACTATGGTGCGGAGCGGGTGATGCCCCATTACAATGTCATGGGCGTGGCCAAAGCGGCGCTGGAAGCCTCGGTGCGCTACATCGCCGAAGACCTTGGCAAAGACGGTATCCGTTGCAATTCCATCTCCGCCGGCCCGATCAAGACCCTGGCCGCATCCGGCATCGGCGACTTCCGTTACATCATGAAATGGAACGAATACAATTCACCGCTGCGCCGCAATGTGACCATCGATGATGTCGGCGGCTCGGCGCTTTACCTGCTGTCTGATCTCGGCGCCGGTGTGACCGGTGAAACCCACCACGTGGATGCGGGCTACCATATCGTCGGCATGAAGGCGGTCGATGCGCCTGACATGAGCAAAGGCTGATCCAGTGTTCGCGGTGCTCGCCCCCATATTTGTGCTGCATCTGATGGCCGCGGTCAGCCCCGGCCCTGCGGTACTGATGGCGGCGCGCATCGGGCTGACCCGGGGCCTGCGCAGCGGCACGGCGCTGGCGCTGGGGATCGGCACCGGCGCAGTGGCCTGGGCGGCGGCGGCGCTGTTTGGGCTTGCCACCTTGTTTGAGATGGCCCCCGCCGCGCTGACCTTTCTGAAAATTGCCGGCGCCCTCTACCTGTTCTGGCTCGCCATCGGCATGTGGCGCGGCGCCGATGCGCCGCTGGCCAGCAGCACGGAGGCCGACCGCGCGCCGATGTCGCTGAAACGCGCCTTTTTGCTGGGCCTGACCACCCAGCTTGCCAACCCGAAACCAGCGGTCTTGTTTGCCGCCATTTTTATCGGTGCGGTGCCTCAGGACAGCGGCTGGCCGCTTTACAGCGCCATTCTGGCCATCGTCTTTGCCAATGAGACCGTGTGGAATATCTTTGTCGCCCGCCTGTTCGCCTTCGAACGGGCCCGCACCACTTACCTCAATCTGAAATCCGTAATCGACCGCGTGCTGGGGGGGCTGCTCGCCGCCCTTGGCGTTAAAATCGCGGCGAGCTGAAGGACCCGACCAATGAATGATCGTTTGCCCCATGAAAAAGGCTTCCACATCTCCTGGGACCAGATCCACCGCGACAGCCGGGCGCTGGCCTGGCGGCTCGACGGCAATGGACCCGAAGAGGGCGGCACCTGGAAAGCCGTGGTCGCCATCACCCGCGGCGGCATGGCGCCGGCGATGATCGTGGCCCGCGAGCTCGACATCCGCACCGTCGACACTATTTCGGTGAAATCCTATGACCACAAGAGTCAGTCCTTGGCGGAAGTGCTGAAATCACCGGACGCCGCCATTATGGGCGACGGCACCGGCATTCTGGTCATCGATGACCTGGTCGACAGCGGCAAAACCCTGCAGCTGGTGCGCGACCTGTTCCCAAAGGCGCATTTTGCCACCGTTTATGCCAAGCCCGAAGGCCGCCCCGATGTGGATACGTTCATCACTGAGGTCAGCCAGGACACCTGGATTTTCTTCCCCTGGGATATGGCGCTGCAATATGTACAGCCCTACCGCGGCAACGACTGAGCGCTGTGGCGTTCCGACCTGACTTTTGGTCGGCATACTGACTATTCAAACGCCCCGGCCACCTGGCCGGGGCGTTTTGCTTTGCAGCCGACCGCGCCTCCGGCGCGCAGCCCGGCGCCAGCCCCATACCTGAGCGTCTGCTCTGCCGGGCTGTGACGGTCTCTGCTTTTTCTTTTATTCTCTGCCCCTTACGCGGCCATTTTCTGGTCGTTCTCTGCCTTGTTGCGCGCCTCTCCGCCGACATCCAACCGCATCGACAAGCGCCCGCCCGCAGGCCGCCGGCTGCTGCTGCTCCGGAGCCGCCCGTCACGCCTCCCCCGGGCCGGCAAAGCAGAGCCGCTCAACTTCAATCGCGGAGGCTCCGCGCCGCAGGCGGGGACACCGCTATTGCTGTTGAACGGGGCGGCGCCGCCGGTCAGGTCAGGAGGGGACGGGCGGCACCGCTGCAGCAGCTGTTGCTGCTCTGGTGAGCCAGGAGCATTTTCTGCTTCTGCTTCTGCTTCTGCTTCTGCTTCTGCTTCTGCTTCTGCTTCTGCTTCTGCTTCTGCTTCTGCTTCTGTTGTTTTCATTGTTGGCGTCAACGTCCGTCACCCCCGGGCGCTGGCCCCGGTCTATACGCTCTGTCCCGGTCGTTACGCCCTGTGGTTACGCCCTGTTCCGGTCCTCACGCCCTGTCTTGGCCCCTTCCCTGCGCCCAACCCTGTACCCCACGCCTGCTGCCGTTGCGACCGGCTATTTCACCAGCGATTTGTAGCCCGCCGCCAGTCCCCCGGCGCGTTTCTGTGCCGCCTCAAATTCAGCACCACTGAAGGCCTGAATGGTTTTCAGGTTGCAGACGCCACCGCTGGCCCCGGCCACCATCAGCACCGCAAGCATGCCTTCCACATCGTCGGTGCTCACGACCATTGAAAAATCACTTTCCCCGGTGGTGACCAGGTATGACACCAGCGAACCACCGGCAGATTCCACGATGCTCTTCACCGCGACACTGCGGTCGCTCGGCGCTGCAATCAGGCCTTTGATCGCCTCTGAAGTATAATTTCCGGTCACAATATAAGTTGCCATTGCTATTTCTCCCTTGTCAAAACTGTTAATTTTCACGGTTCAGAAATGCCGCCGCAGCGCCGCTGCGGCCCATATGCGGCGCGCCGAGCTTACCATAAATCCGGCGCGTTTTCAGGCCTGCTGTGGTTTCACCACGTTCCCAGAAGCGCTTTGTCGCAACAGCAGTAAAGGGGGAGGGGGCGCCGCGCCAAAGGCGCGGCGCCCCCTCCCCCTTCCTCCGACTTCATCTATCATCGTGAACAGCGCTCAAATCGCTGCGGGACCAGGCTGATATTTCAGCTTTTCCCCCGGCAGTACCGGCGCTAAGCTCCCACAAAACAATGCTGTTACAGGAAAAATTATGACATCGCCCAAAGCCCCGCATCTGGCCGCAACCTTTACCCCGCCAGTGATGGAAGCCCGCCGCTGGCTGGACGGTGTCACTTTCAGCGCCGACATGCCGCTGATCAATGTCAGCCAGGCCGCACCGGTGGCACCGCCGCCGCGCGCCCTGCGCCAGGCGATCGCAGATATTGCCCTGAACGACACCGAAGCCCATCTCTATGGCCCGGTGCTGGGCCTGCCGGCACTGCGCGCAGAAATCGCGCTGCAATGGTCCGCAGCCTATGGCGGCAACATAAGCCCGGATCAGGTCGCCATCACCTCGGGCTGCAATCAGGCCTTTGCCGCTGCCATGGCGTCCCTTGCTGAGGAGGGCGACGAGGTCATCCTGCCAACCCCTTGGTATTTCAACCATAAAATGTGGGCGGATATGAACGGCGTGACGGCAGTGCCGCTGGCAACCGGCGACACATTGCTGCCCGACCCGGCGCAGGCCGCCGCGCTGATCACCGAAAAGACCCGCGCCATCCTGCTGGTCAGCCCCAACAATCCCGGCGGGGTGGAATACCCGGCCGCGCTGCTGCGCGAATTTTACACCCTTGCGCGCGCCCACAATATCGCCCTGGTGGTGGACGAAACCTACCGCGATTTCGACAGCCGCGAGGGCGCACCGCACGACCTGTTCAGCACGCCGGACTGGGACCAGACCCTGATCCAGCTCTATTCCTTTTCCAAAGCCTTCCGCCTCACCGGCCACCGGGTCGGATCAGTGATCTGCGCCCCGGACCGGCTGGCCGAGATCGAAAAATATCTCGACACCGTGTCGATCTGCCCCAATCAGCTGGGCCAGCGCGCCGCGCTCTGGGGCCTGCAGCACCTCACGGACTGGCTGGCGGGCGAGCGGCTGGAGATCCTCGACCGCCGCGCCGCAATTCACGACGAATTCCCCCGCCTCAAAGCCCGCGGCTGGCGCCTGCTGGGCTGCGGCGCCTATTTCGCCTGGCTGGAGCACCCGTTTGACATCGCCTCAGATGATCTGGCGCGCAAACTGGTGCACGAGGCCGCAATTCTGGCCCTGCCCGGCACCATGTTTATGCCCGTATCCGATCCGGCGGCACAGCGCTGTCTGCGCATCGCCTTTGCCAATATCGACCGCGCGGGGATCAAATCTCTGTTTACCCGGCTGGAAAAGCTCACGCTCTGACTTGCCCCCACCCCACATCCCCCCTAAACATTCTCAGACGATTAATAATTTGCAGGCGAGGCAAGACCATGAGTGCGGCAAAAAGCAAGACATCCAAACTGCTCGGCGGCGGGCTTCTCGGTCTCCTTATTGTCGGCCTTGCCGGCTTTGGCGCCACCAATTTCAACGGCAATATCAGCTCGATCGGAGCTGTCGGCGACAGCGAAATCGACATCAATATCTACGCCCGCGCCCTGCAACAGGAGCTGCGCGGCTATGAGGCCCAGCTGGGTCGTCGCATGACAATGGCCGAAGCCCAGATCTTTGGCATCGACCGCCAGGTCATCTCGCGCCTGTTCGCCGAGGCGGCGCTGGACTTTGAAACCAGCCGCGCCGGTTTTTCCGTCGGCGATCAGGAAGTGGCACGTCAGCTGCGCGACATCCCGGCGTTTGGTGGCATCGACGGTACGTTTGACCGTGACGCTTACCTGTACACTCTGGAACAGACCGGCCTCTCGGTCGAAGAGTTTGAAGACGGGCTGCGCCGCCAGACCGCACGCTCCATCGTCGAAGGCGCCATCATGAGCGGTGTGACCACCCCCGATCCCTATGGCGATTTCCTGATGTCCTGGATTGGCGAACAGCGCTCGATCTCCTGGATCAAACTGACTGCAGCCGATCTGTCTGAGGGCACCGGTGAGCCCACCGAAGAGGCGCTGCTGGCGCAATATGAAGCCACGCCCGAAGCCTGGACCGTGCCCGCCAAACGCATTCTCACCTATGTCTGGCTGTCGCCCTCCATGCTGGCCGACACCATCGAGGTGGACGCACAGGAGGTGCAAAACCTCTATGACGAGCGCATTGACCAGTATCAAAGACCGGAACGCCGCCTGCTGGAACGGCTGGTCTTTGGTGCCGAGGAAGACGCCCAGGCCGCCCGCGCCGCAATTGACGCCGGCGAAAAGAGCTTTGACGAGCTGGTCACCGCGCGGGGCCTGAACCTCGCCGATATTGATCTCGGCGATGTCGCCAAAGACGATCTCGATGCGGCGGCTGACGCGGTGTTTGCGCTGGACGAGCCCGGCATTGTCGGCCCGGTGATGACCGATATCGGCCCGGCGCTGTTTCGCATGAACGCGGTGCTGCTGGAGCAGATCACCACCTTTGAAGAGGTCCGCTCTGAGCTGGAAGCGGAGCTGCGCAGCCTGCAGGCGCGCAAGGATCTGTCGGCGCAGTTTACTGAGATCGACGACCTGCTGGCCGGCGGCGCCACGCTGGAAGAGCTGAGTGACGAGACGCCGATGCAGCTGGCAACACTGGAATGGTTTGACGGTGTGGACGCCGACATCGCCGGTTTTGACGCCTTTAACGAAGCCGCAGCCGCAGCCGCGACAGACGATTTCGCGGAAGTGATCGAACTGGCCGACGGCGGGCTCGCCGCGCTGCGCCTTGACAGCGAGGTGGCGGAATTCCTGCGGCCGCTGGACGACGTCAAAGTGCCGGTGATCCAGGCCTGGGAAATCGCAGAAATCTCCCGCCTTCTGACGGCGCGCGCCGAAGACATTAAAACTTCCGTGGAGGCCGGCGAAGCCTTTATCAACCAGGGCAGCCCGGTGCAGACAGAAAAAGACCTGAAGCGCACCGAGTTTATTCAGGGCACCCCACCAGCGATGCTGGCCGACGCTTTTGAACTGGAAAGCGGTGCTCTGTCGGTGATCGAAGATACCGATGGCATCATCCTGATGCAGCTGGGCGCGATCACGCCCGCCGACGCACAAGATGAAGACAACGCCACCATTCGCACCCGTCTGGACGATGAAACCGCCAACAGCCTGTCCCTGGACCTGTTCACGGCTTTCACCGATGCCGTGCGCCAGGATGCTGGCACCACCTACGACCAGGCAGCGATCAATGCCGTCAACGCTTCCTTCCCCTGAGGATCTGACCTGTGGCCAATCTGACCCCGTCTTTTGACGATTTCGAAGCCGGTTTTAACGCGGGCAAATCCCAGGTGGTCTACAGCCGCCTGGCCGCCGATCTTGATACGCCGGTCTCGCTGATGCTGAAACTGGCGGATGCGGCCAAAGACGCCTTTATACTGGAAAGTGTCACTGGCGGCGAAGTGCGCGGACGCTATTCCATCATCGGGCTGAAACCCGATCTGATCTGGCAATGTCACGGCACCACCGCCCGCATCAACCGTCAGGCCCGCTTTGATCCCGAAGCGTTTGTCGACGAGACCAGCGACCCGCTCACCAGCCTGCGCGCCCTGATCGCCGAAAGCCGCATCGATCTGCCTGCGGATCTGCCGGCGGCCTCCGCCGGGCTGTTTGGCTATCTCGGCTATGACATGATACGGCTGGTGGAACATCTGCCCGATGTGAACCCGGATCCGCTGGGCCTGCCCGATGCGGTGATGCTGCGGCCCTCTGTGGTGGCTGTGCTCGACGGGGTGCAGGGCGACGTGATCGTGGTGTCACCGGCCTGGGCAGGCTCCGGCCTCTCGGCCCGCGCGGCCTATGCGCAGGCGGCAGAGCGGGTGATGGACGCGGTGCGCGACATGGAACGCGCGCCACATGATGCCAGCTCAACGCTCGGCGACGCGGTGCAACTGCCGGAACTGACCTCAAATTTCACCCATGAGGGTTATAAAGCGGCGGTGGAAAAAGCCAGAGACTACATCCGCGCCGGGGACATTTTTCAATGTGTGCCGTCGCAGCGCTGGACCCAGGACTTTCCGCTGCCACCCTTTGCACTCTACCGCTCGCTGCGCCGCACCAACCCGTCGCCGTTCATGTTCTACTTCAACTTCGGCGGTTTTCAGGTGGTGGGCGCCAGCCCGGAGATTCTGGTGCGGGTGTTTGACGGTGAAGTCACCATCCGCCCGATCGCCGGCACCCGGCCGCGCGGCGCCACACCTGCAGAGGACAAAGCGCTGGAACAGGACCTGCTGGCGGACCCCAAAGAGCTGGCCGAACATCTGATGCTGCTCGATCTGGGCCGCAATGACACCGGCAAAGTCTCCAAAATTGGCACGGTGAAACCCACCGAGCAGTTCATCATCGAGCGCTACAGCCACGTGATGCATATTGTTTCCAACGTCACCGGCGAACTCTCGGACGAACATGACGCGCTCTCCGCGCTGCTTTCCGGCCTGCCCGCCGGCACCGTGTCCGGTGCACCCAAAGTGCGCGCTATGGAAATCATCGACGAGCTGGAGCCGGAGAAACGCGGCGTCTATGGCGGCGGTCTGGGTTATTTTTCGGCCAATGGCGATATGGACATGTGCATCGCCCTGCGCACTGCGGTGGTGAAGGATGAAAAACTCTACATCCAGGCCGGTGGCGGTGTGGTCTATGATTCAGACCCCGAAGCTGAGTTTCAGGAAACGGTGAACAAATCCAAAGCCATCCGCGCTGCCGCACAAAACGCCGGCCGTTTTGCCCGTGGCAACGGGTAAAGGAAAACTCCCGCCCCCGCCCCACTCAGTAAACTGAGCGCGCCCGCGTTGGGCCGCGCCGCGCTAACGCGCGGCAAGAGGCGAATTTTGGCACTGGCGCGCTATAAGACGGCACCGGCTGCGCCTGGGGGTTTCCGTTTCGGAGCCGCCCTTCGCCGGTCCCGTACAGACAGATCCGGCGAAGCGCTCAGGTGAAATTACGGAGGCTCCGCGCCGCCAGGCGGGGACACCGTCATTTCACTTGAACGCGCCGGAGGATCTGTCAGGGACATTGGGCGAAGGGCGGCAGCGCAAACGGATTTCCGTTTGGGTGAGACCCGGGCAACTTTCTGAAATGCATTTCTCCCTGCCCGCTCACAAAGCAGAAAGACATTGGCTGCAAAAACGGGCGACAGCAACGCCGCCCCAGCTTTGCAGCACGGTGACATCATCGCCCGGTCTCTGTGGCAGCACCGGCGGAACAACGCCCGCTCCTGTTCTGGCACCCGTTTTAAGGCGCCGCAAAAGAACCGGCCGGGCCTGCGCAAAGCGCCCCCTCTGCGCCAGAGAGATTTTGTGCACCCGTCTCAAGAACCAGACCGTGCCACCCGCAACAACAATGCAAAAAGGGCGCCTGGCTGGCCCCGGACGCCCCTAAAAAGACCAGCGTGGCCGCGAGGCCACTCCTTTTAATTGGCCTGTGGCCTGGTTATTTGCCGCCCGCAACCCCAGCCAGCAAAGCGACAGAGACCGGAGCCAGCGCCACCCGGGAAGCGCGGTTGCCAAACCGCCATTCCGCCAGCGCTTGCAGCGTCTCAGGCCGCAGATGGCCCACCATGATCACCGAAGGCTGCAACCCGGCGCGAAACGCCGCCTGATCCAAAAACCGTTTCATTGCCGCCACATCCTGGCCGGCACTGTCAAACTCACGAAACACCAGCGCCGCCGGGGTGCCGGTGCTCGCGGCCTCCTGCTGCGCCGCATTCAGCCCGCGCGCGTAAGTCAGGAGCCCGAGACCCGACTGGGCGGCGGAGGCCACGATCTGGGCCGCCACCGGACGCGACAGCTGAAAATTGCCGCGCGCCACATCCATCAGCGCAACCGCTTCTGTCACCTGACGACGGGCATCTTCCACCGCCACAGCCGCATCCGACGCACTGGCCGCCTGCGGCAGGCTGACCCGGGCCAGCACCTCATAGCCGCCGGCGCGATACTGCGCTGCCCGCACCGCTGCGTCCGCCCGGCTCGCATCCACCGAAAAACTGACCGGGAACGGCAGAGCCGCAAGCTCAGCTGCGCTCAGCTGCATCTCGCCGGTGTCCAGCAAGACCACCGCCATCAGCGGCCGCTGCTGCGGATTTTCAAACGCTGCGGCAAAATCGGTGATCGCCACCCCGGTGCGCGCCGGCACGTCCTGCTGAGACAGATTGCTCATGACCCCGGTGTCTGACGCCTCAGCCACATCGCCAAAATCAACCGCGGGGTCGCCATTGCCGGGTGTGCCACCGCTGGCACCGGTTCCTGTGTCACCAATTCGGGGCAGCCGCGCGACGCGCGCCGCACTTCCCTGCGGCGCCGGCGCAGTGCTTTGCTTCGGCGATTCCGGCGCCAATTTCAGGTCGGATGCGGCAGAAGAACCTGACGCCTGCGGCACGACAGTCGTTGCAGGCTCTGTTACGGCCGGTGCGGGCGCGACATCGCCCGCTGCCGCTTCACCGGCAGGCACAGCACTGCTGTGGGGCGGGTTTTCCTGTTGCAGCACGGCAGATGTGTCAGCCCCCGCCCGAACGCCGGTCTCTGCCACCACGCCGGCCATATCCGCGCCGCCAAAAACATCGGGCGCAGGCGCATCAGGCGCGGTCCCCACCGTCACCGGTGTCACCTCGCCGGCCGGGGCCACCGGTGCCATGGCTTCAGGCGATGGCAGCACCGGCTGCACCGGGTTTAACGCCACATCCGGCATCAGACCGGGCGCAGGCGGCGCGGCAGGTGCCTGCGGGTTTGGCACCAGCGCCGGGCGCGCCGCAGGGCTGGTGTCAGCACCGGCGGGCACCGGCGCAGCGCTGGGATCAGCCACCGGCAACACCGGGTCTCCCAGCGGCACATCCGCCACCAATGGCACCGGCGCCGCCGGCAGGCTGTCTTCGCCCCCTGGTACATCCGGCGCCAGCGCCGCCATCGCCGGCGGCCGCGGCGCGTCGGAATTCAGCACGACATATCCGCCAATCTGACTGGCCACCGACAAGGCGCCAAACGAGACCAGCCCGCCCCAGACAATTCCTGCAAATATTCCGCGTGCCATCTGACTTCTCCGTCCTGTTTCAAGGTGTTTCCCGGCGCTGAAGCCTTGACCCCTGGTACTGCCTTATGACCATGTATAGCCGGACAAAGACGCAGGGGGACAGCCCTGTTTCAGACTCTCTTAATTCGCGGGCCCTGCCCGTCACACCAAAGGCGATGCCATGCTGCTTCTGATCGATAACTACGACAGTTTCACCTATAACCTGGTTCAGTACCTGGGCGAACTGGGCGCAGATGTGCAGGTCTGGCGCAATGATGCTCTGAGTGTGGAAGACGCGCTGGCGCTGAAACCGGCCGGTATCCTGCTCTCGCCTGGTCCGGCCACCCCGGACGAGGCCGGCATCTGCCTCGCACTGACCGCGGCAGCAGCAGAGCACAAAATCCCGCTGATGGGGGTCTGCCTCGGGCATCAGACCATCGGCCAGGCCTTTGGCGGCACCGTCACCCGCTGCCACGAGATCGTACATGGCAAAATGGGCAGCATGCATCACCACGGCAGTTCCGTGTTCAAAGACCTGCCCAGCCCGCTGCAGGCCACCCGCTATCATTCCCTGATTGTGGAGCGCGAAAGCCTGCCCGACTGCCTCGAAGTGACCTCAGAACTGGAGGACGGCACCATCATGGGGCTGGCCCATCGTGAACTGCCGATGCACGGCGTGCAATTCCACCCTGAATCCATTGCCTCAGAACACGGGCATGCCATGTTGCAAAACTTTCTGGACACAATGAGGGCAAACGCATGAGTGACCTGCTGAAACCGCTGATCGGCCTCGCCGCAGACCGGGCCCTGAGCCGGGCTGAGGCCGAGACCGCCTTTGACGTGCTGTTCACCGGCGCGGCTTCTGAAGCACAGATCGCCGGGCTGCTGATGGCGCTGCGCACCCGCGGTGAAACCGTTGCCGAAATCACCGGCGCCGCCGCGGCGATGCGCGCCCGCTGTGTCGCGGTTCAGGCCCCCGCCGGGGCCATCGACATTGTCGGCACCGGCGGCACCGGCAAACCAACGCTGAACATTTCCACCGCCACCGCCTTTACCGTCGCCGGTGCCGGCGTGCCTGTGGCCAAACACGGCAACCGCAAGCTGACCTCAAATTCCGGCGCCGCAGATGCGCTGGCGATCAACGGGGTCGAAGTGATGGTCAATGCCGAAGTGGTGGAAAAAGCGCTGGCAGAGGCCGGCATTGCCTTCATGATGGCACCGATGCACCACCCGGCGATGAAACATGTGATGCCGGTGCGCCTGGCCCTTGGCACCCGGACGATTTTCAACATTCTCGGACCGCTGACCAATCCGGCCGGGGTCAAACGCCAGCTCACCGGCACCTTCAGCCGCGATCTGATCCGCCCGATGGCGGAAGTGCTGGCCGCGCTGGGATCAGAAGCGGCGATGCTGGTGCACGGCGCAGACGGCATGGATGAACTGAGCATCACCGGCAGCTCCTGGGTGGCTGAGCTGAAGAACGGGGTGGTGCGTGAGCATGAGATCCACCCCGAAATGGCCGGTCTGCCGGTGCATCCGTTTGCCGCCGTCACCGGTGGCACACCGGAGCAGAACGGCGCGGCGATGGCTGCGGTGCTGAGCGGGGAAAAAGGCGCCTACCGCGATGCGGTGCTGCTGAACGCGGCGGCGGCGCTGATGCTGGCAGAGAAGGCCACGGACCTGAAACAGGGTGTTGCGCTTGCCGCCGAGGCAATCGACAGCGGCCAGGCCATGGGTCGGCTGCAAAGTCTCGCACGGATCAGCCAGGGCGGCTGAGAAGGCGCCCGACACGACGCAACACGCTGCCTGTTGCGACAGGCGGTGCTTTGCATACGCCCGTTCTGCGTCAGATTGCAGGGATTTGCTGCAATTTGCAGCCGCGACAGCTGCGGCGCGGATCTCTCCCCTTTTTGGCGCGCCCGTCCTGGCCAGGTGACTCGCGTCAACCTGGCCAGGTTTTCCGCCATTTCCGGCCGCTATGTCCGGCCGCTATGTCCGGCCCCGAGCCTGGCGCACTGACAGCGCCGCGCCCACAGCCGCCTTGTGCCAATCTGCATATCCCCGACCTTGCAGCTCCGTGCAGCTCCGATAAGTTCGGTGCAGGCCAGGGCGGCATCAATGGACGGTTTTTGGCCAGCGGGCCTTGCCCCCGCAAGCCCCCTGCCAAATTTGCTGAATCGCTCCCGGCAGCTCTCAGGCGTCGCCCGGGCGCCGATGATCACCTGTGCCTCAAGACCGCGGCCAGCGCCGGATAAGGCAAGCCCTGAACCAGGAACCGCCCTGCCGTACGGGTCACGGCGTCGCAACAACACTGGCCCGCAACGCACCGGTTCAGCCTATGTTCGCCAAAGACACCCGCAGGTCTGCAACCCCGGGCATCCGGACACCATGACAGAGGGGGCGCGTGGGACCTGTGGTCCCACGCGCCCCCCACCGCGAAGCCGTCAGGCTGCGCAACTGCCCATCGGCCGCCCCGGCCCGACGGCACCCCAATCGCACTGCGCCCCGGTGTCGGTATGCATAGTCGCTGGCAATACCGGCACACTAGCACGCCACAATCAGGCAACCCTGACCTCAGGGCAGATGGGCACAGGCTTGTGACGCAGGCTGTCGGGTGTTAGCCTGGCGAAAATTTTATTAATGATGTTTGGAATTTACCTTGACGCTGCGCGACAGGACCCGGATCCGCCCGTTTTTTCTCAACCCCTCCATTTCAAATCTTTTCTCCGCTCTCAGCATTGCCCTGATGACCCCTCTGGCGATCAAAAACCTGTTCTTTGGCAAATACGTGCTCAGCCTGCTGATCCTGCTGTTCATTGTCGCCATCATCACCCGCATGCTGGCAATCAAAGCCGGCAAAGAGGCCCAGCTGACCGGCGTCGTGGTGCTGGTCCTGATGGTGGCCACCAATCTGGCCAGCATCCATTACCTCGGCCTCTACGGCGTGTTCTGGATCTACCCCAGCGCGATCGTCTGTTTTTTCCTGCTGCCGCGCGCGACCGCCAACCTGTTTGCGCTCAGCCTGACCGGGCTGACCGCCGCAATGTCCTGGCCGATGCTGGACCACCAGATCGTCATCCGCCTGGTGGCCAGCGCCGGGCTTACCATTCTGTTTCTCAATGTCGCGGTCGGGGTGATTTCAAGCCAGGAGACGCGGCTGATCAAACAAAGCCTGCTGGATCCGCTGACCGGGGTTTTCAACCGGCGCCATATGGAAACCTGCCTGCGGGACGCGACCGACCAGTTCTCCGACGGCGGCCAGACCGCCACTTTGCTGCTGATCGACATCGACAATTTCAAAAGCATCAACGATCGTTTCGGCCACACCACCGGCGACGCGGTGATTTGTGAAGTCGCCGATCTGCTGATGCAAAACAGTGCCGGGACCGCGCCGTTGTTCCGGCTTGGCGGCGAGGAATTTATCCTGCTGCTGGACAAGAGCGACAGCAAAACCGCCATGCTGCGGGCCGAAAAGCTGCGCCGGATCATCGAGAGGGCGGACATTCTGACCGGACGGCCGGTGTCGGTCAGCATCGGCGTTGCAGAGGTGCGCGCAGATCAAAGCACCAGCCACTGGATCCGCGATGCGGACAAGGCACTGTATCTGGCCAAAAACAGCGGTCGCAATCAGGTCCGCTGCGCCTGAGTGTATGAAGATGGCAACAGGGATGCCGGGTTAACCGCAGCCGGCGATGCGCCGCCGGACCTGGCGCCCGGTGCAGTGGCTATCAAAGACGCCTCACGCAGAACAGAGAGACCTGGTGCTGATATTTCCGCAGAAACAGCCGCCACCGCCACCAGTGTCAGCCCGGTTTCCACAGGGAGTTCCCCCGCCGCCCGCCAGGTTTTCCCGCTTTTCCGCTGAGACCCTCCCAGCGCCACGGAGGCAACAGGCTGGGCGAGAAAATCGTTCAGAGAGGGGGTGTCAGAGTGTTCAGTTTGCGCCCGGCCGCGTCCCGCCGGCGCGTAGCTGCCCGTTTCATTCTGCAGCCCCCCGCCCGGTACTTACATGCACATGCCTGCGCGGATTTAGCCTGCACAAGCCTGGCCGGACGGCTCGCGGGTGCGGCGCAGTGCAGCGGATCAGCTGCCCGGAAATATCTCCGGCGCGTCCGCCTCAGAAAGTTCGGCTTCAAACCGGATCAGATCCTCCGGCACCGGCAGTCCCAGACCGCGGAATTCTGCAATTTTTTCGCGAAGCTGCTCCTGCAGCACATGGCGGTCGTCCGGACATTTAGCGATTTCATCCAGGATCATCATGGCCGACGCCCGCAACGCTTCAAAGGCCATACGCACCCCTTTCTGCCCTCACACGGGCAAATTGTCCCACAAATCATCTTCCGTCTCATCAGCCTCAGACCGCGGCGCAAACCTTTTGCCCGGCTCCTGCAACCCGTCCAGTTTCTGATGCAACGCTTCTTTCAGCCTGGCAGCGCGGTCCGCGTCACCAACCATCTCATCGACAATACCGTCAATCTCATCTTGTCTGCGATGGGCCATCTCATCCTCCCGTTAGCCGACCATCCGCGCGGCCGGAACACCAGCCGTCCTCAGCCTACCACAGCCGGGCCCGATCACCTATCTGAGCATTCAGCGGTGCTTCGCGGCACAGGTTTTGCAAAACGGCGTGCCCGGCAACAGATCCAGCCGGTCCGGTGAAATCTCTTCGCCACATTCGGTGCAATAGCCGTATTCACCCGCGTCCATCCGCGCCAGCGCCGCCCGGATCATGCGCATTTCCGTCTGACCGGCGGTGCCCATCCGCTCCAGAACCTCGTCTTCTTCGCGCTCGACCGCCGCCTCTTCCCAATCGTTGGATTTCCGGGTCTCAAGACTGCTTTCAATCTCGTGCAAACGCGAGTCAAGCTCTGCCAGCCGCGCTTGCAAAACCTCGCGTTTACCTGTGATTTCAATCATGATCCCCTCCTTATCCTGCGCCATGATGTACCAGATAAGCTAAACGGACCTTGCGCAATATCAAGGACGGGATCAGGCAATTATGTCAGGGTCGCACGGGTGCGCGGCAGCTTAGTCCAGCGGCGGCAGGTCGCCAAGCGGTGGCAGATCGCCCAGCGGAGGCAGGTCTCCCAGCGGCGGCAGATCCCCTAAAGGCGGCAACCCGCCCGCCGCAGGAAAATCACCTGGCGCAGGCAGATCTCCCAGTGGCGGCAAATCGCCCAAAGGTGGCAGGTCTCCCAGCGGCGGCAGATCACCCGCAGCCGGGAAGCCCCCTGGCGGGGGCAAATCAGCCATGCCGGCCATCGGCGCCGGCGCGGCCCCGCCCATCGGCGGCATCGATGCCATTGATGGCATCGTCGGCACCGCAAAATCGGTGCCCGTCGCACCCTCGCCGGGCGCGTCAAACCGGATGCGCACCGCGCGCATGCCATTGGCCTGGCCCAGCCGTGCACCAGACACCCGGCGCCCGTCGCTGCCTACCAGCGACACCCGCGACAACACCGCACGCGGCACCGGAATTTCATCGCCGACCTGCAGCGACAGCACTGTTTCGATCGGCAGCGAGAACCGGTGCAAGACCGCCTCGATGACCGCCTCGGTTTGCAACACCGTGGCTTCCATCTCGCCGCTCCAGCTGCTGGATTCCTGCTCCTCTGCATGGCTCATCGGCAGGCTCCAGGGCAGAACAACCCAGAGCCTTCCCTTTTTGGCGCCCCCTGGCCCAAGATCAATTTTCAGCTGAAAACAACGGTAAGGCACGTCGTCCAGTTCAAGCCCGATGGCGCGTTTCTCAGTGAATGGCGCCACATAGCGATAGCCGCGAACATCCGGCAACGCATTGAAAGACGTAAGGATTTCCTCGTAGATCGCCACGATACGGTCGACCAGTTCGGAACACATGATCGCGTCGGTCGCCGTTGGCATGCGCTCTTCCGCCGGTCGCGCCAGCACCTTGCCGATGGTGGTCTGCTCAATCACCGCGGCGACAAAACCCGGGTCCAGCATCACCAGACCACGGCTGCCGTCCGCCGCTTCGGTCATCGCATAGAGCGCCGGGTCCGGCATATCAGAATCCAGCTTCGCCAGCGTCAGCCGTGCCACTGCAATCTCGCGGACACTGGCCACAAGATCGTCAAATTCTGCGGCCGCACGCGCCACTGCAAGCCGCCAGGCCTTGTCCGGAGACATGGCGGTGACTTCGGGCGGCGGTCGCCCGGCCCCGGCTTTGCGCCGCATTGCGGTTACTGTTTCGTCCTCAGACATAGGTTGCACATCCGTCCCAACTCAGCCGTCACCCTGACATCACATGGTTAACGTGCGGTTTATTTCTGCTGCTGTACCGCCATCCCGGCCGCATTGACAGCCTGCTGTTTCAGCCGTGGCAGCCGCACCCGGAAGGCCGCCCCGCCCTGGCCGGGCAGATAGGCGATGCTGCCGCCCAGCTTGTCCATAATCTGATGGCAGATCGCAAGCCCCAGACCGGCGCCACCGGCCGCCGCCTGGTCACTGAGTCGTGAAAACTTCTCAAAAATCACCGTCTGGCTGGCGGTGGCGATACCACTGCCGTTGTCGATGAAATCCACAAAGATATCGTCGCCGCGCCGCTGTACTTCAATGCGCAGCTCCGGCGTGTCGGAATCGCAATATTTGCGCGCATTGCTGATCAGGTTGATAAAGACCTGGCGCAGCCGGTCGCTGTCGGTGAACAGCGGCAAAGCCTCGCGGGCACGGTTCCGCTGCACCAGCATCAGCTGCTGTTCATTGGCCGGAAAGCTGGTCTCCACCGCCCGGTCCAGCACATCCACCAGCATGGCCAGTTGCCGCTGCAGCGTCAGCTGACCGTTTTCCAGCACGCTCAGATCAAGCAGATCATCCAGCAGCCGGGTCAGACGCAGCGTCTCTTCATGGATGATGCCGGAATAGCGCTGCAACTGCGCAGGCTCCAGCGCGCGCCCCTCCATCAGGATTTCGGAAAATGCCCGGATCGAGGTCATCGGCGTGCGCAGTTCATGGCTGATCTGGGACAGGAATGCGTCTTTCTGCACCGACAGCGCGGTCAGCTTTTCGTTGGCCTCCCGCAGCTGGCGCGCGGTGCGGCTCAGCTCCTCGGATTTGGCCTCCAGCTGGCTGGAATATTCCAGAATCTGCGCCGCCTCATCCGCCACCGCCATCAGATCCTCCACCGAGACCGAGGCCCCGGCCGCGATCTGGCTCAGCATCGCATGCGCCGTGGCCGCGCCGACGGAACCGGCCAGCTCCCGCTCCAGACTGTCGACAAATTCCATTGTTGTATCAGGTAGATAGCCGTGTTTTCCCTGCTGAGCTGCGGCGCGCTGAAACAGGCTCTGCGCCTGTTCCGCCCCCATGATGCGCTGCGCCATCACCAACAGGTCTTCGGCGGTGGCCACCCCGGAATGCGCCCCGCTCCGCAGCGCAGCGGAATGCTCAAACACATTGACAAACTGGGCCCCCTGCAAGCGCTCCACCGGCTGCGGGAAACTGATCAGCGAACCGGCGACATAGGCCAGCGTATTGAGCACCATCGACCAGAACACCGCATGCACCACCGGGTCCAGCCCGCTGACCCCAAACAGCGCCTGGGGTCGCAACCAGCCAAGACCCCAGGGCCCGGATTGCAACAGCTCCGCCGGCAGGATCGCCCCGGCGCCGAACGAGGGCAGAAACAACGTATAGGCCCAGACCACAAAGCCGGTGACCAGCCCCGCCGCCGCGCCAACCCGGGTGCCGCCACGCCAGAAAATGCCCCCGAGCAGTGCCGGCAGCGCCTGGGACACACCAGCAAAAGAAACGATGCCAATGGCGGCCAGCGCCTCGGAGCCACCTGAGAGGCGGAAATAGAGATAGCCCAGCGCCAGAACCCCGGCGATGGAGGCCCGCCGCGCCGTCAGGACCACATGGCGCACATCGCCCGACATCGTGGCGCCGCCCTGCCGCTTCATGTTCAGCCAGATCGGCATCACAATATGGTTGGACACCATGGTGGAGAGCGCAATCGCCGCCACCACCACCATCGAGGTGGCCGAGGAAAACCCGCCGAGAAACGCCAGCGTCGCCAGCACGCCGCGATCCAGGCTCAACGGCAGTGTCAGCACAAACAGATCCGGATTGGCGCCCGCCGGCATCATCTGCAGCCCGACCACCGCAATCGGGATCACAAACAGGCTCATCACCATCAGATAGGCCGGAAAGGCCCAGCTGGCGGTGAACAGGTGCTCTTCGCCGGTGTTTTCCACCACCAGCACCTGAAACATGCGCGGCAGGGTCAGAAAGGCCGCGCCCGACAGGAATATCATCGTCGCCCAGCGCCCGGGGCGCATCTGCCAGGTGGCAATGTCGGACTGATCAATACGGGCGAAAATGTCGGCCGGCCCGCCAGCAATGCCCCAGACCACAAACACCCCCACCGCCACCAGAGCCACCAGCTTGACCACCGCCTCCAGCGCGATGGCGGTGACCACCCCGTAGTGGCGCTCATTGGCGTCCAGATTGCGGGTGCCAAACAGAATGGTGAACACCGCCAGCCCGACCGCAACCCAAAGCGCGGTGGCGTTCTGATCGGCCAGATAAAGCTGTCCCGGCGCCTGGCGGGCAAAGACCGAAAACGACAGGCTGACCGATTGCAGTTGCAGCGCAATATACGGCGTGGTGCCGATCACTGCCAACAGGGTGACAATCACTCCCAGCTGGGTCGATTTGCCATAGCGCGAGGAAATCAGATCGGCGATCGAGGTGATGCGCTGACTGCGCCCGATGCGCACCAGCTTGCGCACGACCCACCACCAGCCCACCATCACCAGCGTCGGCCCCAGGTAAATGGTGACAAATTCCAGCCCCGAGCGCGCCGCATAACCCACCGCGCCATAAAAGGTCCAGGCGGTGCAGTAGATCGACAGCGACAGGGTATAGACCCAGGGCGAACGCAACCAGCCAAACCGCCCGGCGCGCGCCCGGCGCTCGGCGATAAACGCCACGCTAAACAGCAGTGCCACATACAGCACCAGGGCGAGGATCAGGACGTTAAAGGCAACCATTATGACGCCCCGTCTGATCCACTGGCGGGCCCGCCGCGCCGCGCCGCATCACCGCCCCCGCGTGCGGCGCCTCCGTGCTCTGTCCGGCCGTCTTCCGCGCTCCAGCTTTCAACGCCGTCGTCCTGTGCGGTCCCCTCTTCAGCGCCGCTATGCTCTGCGCCGCCATCTTCTGTTCCGCCGAACTCTGTGCCTGCGTCCTCTGTGCCCGCGTCCTCTGTGCCCGCATCCTCTGTGCCACGCCCGGCGCCACCGGTCCCGTCTGAATACGGTTCACCAGCAAGGGAAGAGGCGCCTGCATCCGGTCTGGTATCCGGGCTGGCATCGTTAGTGGCAGCAAAGCTGTCCCCGGACCGGCCACCGGGCCCGGCTCCCGGCGTTGCCCCTGGCCGTTCAACACGCCCGGCAGCGGACATGCCGCTCTCCTCATTAATATCGCGCCCCCCCACCCGGGCAAACCCGGCGGAGACGGCCCAGGCCGCAACAATCAGCCCGCTCCAGATCGCAAATATATAGCGGGTGGTTTCACCGGTGCCCACCGGGCTGTCCGGCTCCGCATGGACCCAGAGCAGCGGCATCAGCAGCAGGAAAATGCCCAGCAACGGCAGCACCCGCGCCGCGTCCGACAGCCGGCGGCGGCGGTACGACCGGCGCTCCAGAAAAAGCGGCGCCAGCCCCCGTTTCACACGTTCTCCAGCAGCTCACGCACCGCCGCCAGCATTTCGGCATTGGAAAACGGCTTGGTCATGAAACGGCTGGCACCGATACGTTCTGCCAGCTCACGGTCCTTTTTCTGCCCCCGCGCCGTCAGCATCAGCACCGGCAGCGCCGCCAGCTCCGGCTCCGCGCGCAGTTCGGTCAAAATGTCATAGCCCGACCGGTTTGGCAGCATCACGTCCAGCACCACCAGATCCGGTGCCTTGTCGCGCACCGCCTGCGCCGCCGTCGCCCCGTCGGCATGGGTTTCCACCACCCAGCCGTCACGCGACAGAATGAACCTGATGGCTTCAATGATATTTGGCTCGTCTTCAATCAGCAGGACGCGTTTGCCCATCAGCCGATCTCCCCCCTGTGTGATTGTGCAGCGCCCGTGCATGACGGGCCGGATTTTTCCCGATCCTAGCCGCCTGAAAGCGCTGCTGTCAAAACCCCGTTCACGATCCGGCTCAATTTCCTGCCTGAAAGCCCGGCTGAAGGCCAACCAGATCCCCGCGCCGGTATCTCAACTGTAATGCTGCCGTATCGCGGCATCTCAGCCGCATCTCAGCCGCATCTGTGCAGGAGCGGCGCATTTCTGCCCTGGTTCATTATCACAACCTTGCCTCAGCTGGAACGCTGCATCTCAGCTGTATCTCTTTATTTCAGCCTCTCTTGCTGGCGGAGCCGCGCCCTGCCCGCCTAAAACCCCTCCGCCAGGATTGAAGGCTCGCGCCGCGCAGAACAACCGGCCTGCGGGCAGATCCGGCAGGAGGTGCCCACCGGCTGCAGCGGCAGACCCGCCGCCATCTCCGCCACCGCAGCAGAGGTGCTGCCCGGCTGCGAGGCGTCTTCGGGCAGGATTAACATGGTGGCCTCCAGCACCTGGGGTGCGTCAAAGCGCGGCGGCCCCAGCGGCTGCGCCACCGCCCAGGCCATGAAGCGGCGCGGTTCGCGCCCGGCCAGTTCCAGCCGCGCCCGGAACGGCACCATCGGCCGCGCCAGCGCCTGATACAGCGGCCAGAGCGGACAGGCGGCGCCAAAACGCGGCAGGGAAAACCCGGCCGCCGGTTTGCGCTGCGTCAGCGTGCCGGACCCGTCACAGATCACCAGCCCGTAAGGCCCGGCCCCACCCGTGCCCTCTTTAGTATCCGCCTCGTCCGGCAGGCTGCCCAGCCGGCGCAGGATCCGGGCCAGGTCGGTGCCAAAGCGTTCCGCCAGCGCCGCCGGATCGCCCGCCAACGCCGCCACCTGGGTACGGAAACTGCGCAGCGGCAGGCGTAATGCATCCTCGCGGTAGCGCCCGAGCCAGGCTGTGGCCAGACTCCGCGCCGGCCGGCTGTCCAGCGGTGGCGCTTCTGCCAGCACCGTGTCCACCGAGGCCGGCCCCGGCCCCTCAAGCTCCGCCACATGCCAGCCCTGGTCCTGCAGCCACTGATCCACTTCATCCTGGGGCGCGGAGGTGCCCTGGTCCTCATCCGCCCCCGCATCCAGATAAGACACCAGCGCGCGCGAGCTTTCCGCCAGCCGCTGACTGTCCTCGTAAATATTGCGGTGAAAGCGCGCCTGCCATTCCGGATCGATGTCACCACTGTTGACCAGAATGCCGGAACTGGAGCGGATCGCTGTCACATTGGACAGCATCTCATGCAGGGACGCCGACAGGAACGGATCATGGGTCAGCCGGTCGGTCAGAGTTTCCACCGTGCGTTCCAGCGCCGCAATGCGCCCGTGCTGCGCCCGGATCAGCGCCGCCCAGCCCGGGTATCGCCCGGCCAGATCCTCGAGTTTGTCCATTTCCGGCGCCGCTGCCCCCCCCGCCACCGCCACCGCTGCG
>NZ_QOLB01000073.1 GCF_003333265.1 Candidatus Halocynthiibacter alkanivorans | reverse complement strand
GCGCCGGACCCGCCCACTGCTGGCAGCCTGATTGCGGTGCAATCAGGCTGTGGCCCCGCATGGAATGCGGGGCGCGGCCCAAGTCGGGATGCGCATCTCTGATGCGGGGCTGAGGCGCGGGAGAGCTGCCCCGCTGCGTGTTCAGGATTTTGCTGCTTTGCTCGGGTCGTCGGGATGGGGTTCATTGCCGACCGGGTCTTTGTGGATGATCACATCGGCTTCGGGAAAAGTATGCAGGATGGCGCGGCGCAGCCCAGCGCCAATATCATGCGCCTGATGCAGGCTTTGTTCGCCATCAACTTCGATATGCAGGTTGATGAACAGTTTTGAGCCTGAGGTGCGTGTTTTCAGGTCATGAAAGCCGTAGACCCCGGGCCAGCTGCCGGCGATCTCTTCAATCCGCGCCACCAGAGCGTCAGGTGCCGCCCGGTCCATCAGCGCGTCCCAGGCGCCTTTGCCGATGCGCAGCGCGCCGGCGCCCAGCACCCCGGCCGCGCTCAGCGCCACCACCGAATCGACCTGCCCCATGTCCCAGCGCGCCGAGGCGAACAGCGCCAGAAGTGTTGCGGTATTGGGCACCAGATCGCCGATGTAATGCAGGCTGTCAGCGTGGATCACCCGGTTGCCTGTCTGGCGCGCCACCCGGCGCTGCCACAGCACGAGGCCAATGGTCAGCGTGACCGAGAGCGCCATCACCACCATGCCGCGCCCCTCGGCCATCAGCGGCGGCGGGTTGTCGTTGCTCAGCCGCAGCAGCGCAGATCCGGCAATCACCAGCCCGGTGATAAAGATAAAGATCGCCTGGCCCAGCGCGGCCAGATCTTCGGCCGAGGAATGGCCAAACGCGTGGTCCTCATCCGGCGGGCGGGCGGCATAGGTGATCGCCGCCAGACCGCCCAGCGAGACCATCAGATCCATCGCACTGTCGCCCAGCGAAGCGGCAATCGACAGCGAGCCGGTCTCGCCAAGCGCCCAGAGTTTGGCCAGCACCAATACCAGCGCCACGCCCGCAGAAGCCAGTGCGGCAGAGAGGTTCAGCTGCAATTTATCTGTCATCAGATCCCACTTTCAACTTTGCCCCCGGCCGATGCAGCAGCTCCGGCAGCGCCACCGAAGCTGTGGCAATGCCGGCAGGCGCGTGGCCCGCCACAATGGCATGTTTTGCGGCAGTCGCGATGTATTTTCCCGCAGCGCGGGTCCTGGGGGAGCCGTTGAAAAAACAACCCCTTCTGGCGGTATCAATGCGGGCGTGGGCAATACGGTGATTACTTAACATTGAGCGCGTCGCGGCGCTGGTACCGTCCGGAGACCAAGCGCTGCTGACAGAAAAGCTGCCCTGGGTCAGCCCCCGCCACAGGCGCACAGAGGCGGCGTGCACCCTGCTCTGAAAACGGTGGGGGTGAGGCCGGTTTGCTGACCGCCGGCTGACTGTTGTTACCGGTGCGGCGGGGATGGCGCTGCGGTCCGGCGTGCGGCTTACGGGGGAAAAGACGCCGTTGTCGCCGCCGGAAATGCACCGCAGCAGGTCTTTGCGTGGTCGAAACACCGCCCGGCCGCGCGCGCCGGGCTGTTGCATTTTGCGGATGCCGCCGCCGGGCCAGGTCAGATCGCGCATCGCGCTCTGTTCCAGCATCGCATCATTCCAGGATTTCTTCGGGGTCCACGCCCCAGAGCGCGGTCTTTTTGGCCCAGCCTTTATATCCTGACGCATTGACGCGGCACCAGTCGATCCGGCACTGGTCGAGAAAGGCCACCACCCCGGCCTCAAGTTCAGCCGTGACCGGTGCATTGGCTTCGGGTGTCCGGCGCAGCGTCAGGATGTCTGGTTCGACAATCACCGTGCGTTCGCCCGACAGCAACGAATAATGCACCCAGCCCCCCAGGCCGTCACGGTCCTGCACCCGGCGCCAGTTGTCATATTCAGCGACCACTTCCAGCGGCATGTTGCGGCGTTGGAACACCCAGTCAATCCGGTGGGTCAGCGACGGGCCCCGGCGTACATTGCCGCTGGCAGCTTTCATTGACACATAGCGCGGGATTGGCAGATTGGTGACCGCGCCGCGCGCCTTGCCATCGCTGGCCGCGTCCGGAGAGGCGGCGGGGGACGCGCTGGCCATCGGCGCCAGCGCCCCGCTCAGCATTACCCCGGCAACAACAATCAGTGCCAACATCTTTTTCATGCGCAATCTGTCTTTCCTCAATCGCCGCCGCTGATGCGCTCAGTCACCGCGGAAGATCTGTCTGCGGGTGCTATATGGACTTGCCCCGGTTGGCCAGAGTTTGCCAGTATGGAGCAGAAAAAGAAAGCAAGGGGAGAGGGCGTATGTCGTCTGAACGTCTGAGTGTTGTTATCACGCGACGCTTACCTGATGTGGTCGAAACCCGCATGAAAGAACTGTTTGATGTCGAGCTGCGCGATGAGGACAGTAAAATGTCCCGTTCCGAGTTGATTGAGGCGATGAAGCGCAGTGATGTGTTGGTGCCCTGTGTCACGGATCAGATCGACGCGGCGATGCTTGCCCAGGCTGGCGACCGGCTGAAACTGATTGCCAGCTATGGCGCCGGGATCGACCATATTGACGTCTCCACCGCCCGCCAGCGCGGCATTCTGGTGTCCAACACCCCGGATGTGGTGACCGAAGACACCGCCGATATGACACTGGCGCTTATTCTGGCGGTCACCCGGCGCATTCCCGAAGGCCTGGCGGTGATGCAGCAGGACGGCGACTGGGAAGGCTGGGCGCCGACGGCCTTTATGGGCGGGCGTATTGCCGGGCGGCGACTGGGCATTCTGGGCATGGGCCGTGTGGGGCAGGCGGTGGCACGCCGGGCCCGGGTCTTTGGCATGCAGGTGCATTATCACAATCGCAAACGGTTGCACGCCGAGACCGAAGCCGCGCTTGAAGCGACCTGGTGGGAAAGTCTCGATCAGATGGTGGCGCGCATGGATATACTTTCAATCAATTGCCCGCATACGCCGTCGACCTTCCACCTGATAAACGCCCGGCGGCTGAAACTGATGAAGCCGGATGCGGTGATCGTCAACACGTCGCGCGGCGAAGTGATCGATGAAAACGCGCTGACCCGGGGCTTGCGCGCAGGTGAAATCGCCGGCGCCGGGCTGGATGTGTTTGAACACGGCAATCAGATCAATCCGCGGCTGCGGGCCTTGAAAAACGTGGTATTGCTGCCACATATGGGCTCGGCAACAGTAGAGGGCCGCATTGAGATGGGCGAAAAAGTCCTGATCAATATAAAAACCTTTGACGACGGCCACCGTCCGCCGGACCTCGTCGTGCCCTCGATGTTATAAGAGTTTGCTGGAGAATTCTGACCTATGGATATCCGTTACTGGCTGCGCAACTTCCTGATTGTTGGCGCGCTGCTTGGCGTCATCACGCTGATAAATTCAGTGCGCCCGTTCGCCGCCAGCGAATCCGGCATATTTGAAGTTGGCTCAATCGTGGTGCTCGCGGCCATGTTGCTGGCCTGGGGGGCTCTGGCGCTGCGCCCGCTCACGGTGGCACATGTCCAGAGCAACGCATTGCATGCTTTCGCAGCAGTGTTTGCGGCGGTGTCTTTTGCAGGGATCGGCCGCGAAACAACCTGGGGCGCAGTTTACGGGGTCTCCAGAACGACGGAACTGATGCTGACCAACATTTCAATTGTTATCTTTGCGGCGATGCTGCTCTACGGGCTAGCATTGTGGGTAATGTGTACATCCGGGCGCCTCGCCTCAGCGCGTGTGTTTTTCAGATCGCGCTCCTGGGGCTGGATCGCCTTTGGACTGGTGGTGTTTGTTTTTGCGGATCTATTTGAAAAACATCTGATTCCTGTGGCCAATTCAGGCCTTTACGAAGAAGTTCTGGAGTTGATCGCATATGGCAGCGTGTTGCTGGGGGCGATGGAAGCGACTCGCCGGCAGAAACTTTCCCCCGATGCAGCAGGTGCCGCGAAGTGACGGGTGTAACCGCGCTGGCGGGGCGGCGGTGTGAAAGTGAAATCGCAGAAAACCGTCAATTCTACGCATGAATAAAGGCGCCCCGGAGGGCGCCTAATGAAGTTATGTTCTGGCGTCAGCGGCTTCCAAAGGGCTAATCCGCCAGAGATGCGCGCCTTCGCTTTTATCTCTGATCGCGGATAAAGGTGCCGTTGTTCAACTCGCGCATCGCCTGCTGCAGCTCGGCGCGGGTGTTCATCACGATCGGGCCGTGCCAGGCCACAGGCTCCTGAATCGGCCGTCCCGCCACCAGCAGAAAGCGCACGCCCTCAGCCCCGGTCTGCACGGTGATCTCATCACCGCTGCCAAAACGCACCAGCGTGCGGTTGCCGCTCATGTCGCGGATGTTGATTTCCTGGCCGGCAACCTCTTTTTCCACCCGTACGCCCAGCGGCGCGGCGGCATCGACAAAGCTGGCCGCCCCCGCGAACACATAAGCAAAAGCGTTGGCGCGGGTATCAATCGGCAGCGAGCGCCGCGTGTTGGGCGGCACCGAGATGTCCAGGTACAGCGGGTCGGCGGCAATGCCGTCCACCGGGCCCCGTTTGCCCCAGAAACCGCCGGTGATCACTTTGACGCTGGTGCCGTCATCGTCAATCACCACGGGAATATCGCTGGACTGAATGTCCTGATAACGCGGCGCGGTCATTTTCAGGCTGGAGGGCAGGTTGGCCCAGAGCTGAAACCCGTGCATCACCCCTTTGGTGTTTCCGCGCGGCATTTCCTGATGCATGATGCCGGAGCCGGCGGTCATCCACTGCACCGAACCGGCGCCCAAAAGCCCGCTGTTGCCAAGCGAGTCACTGTGTTCCACCTCTCCGTCCAGCACATAGGTGATGGTTTCAATGCCGCGGTGCGGATGCCAGGGAAAGCCCTTTTCATACAGCGCCGGATCGTCGTTGCGGAAATCATCCAGCAACAGGAACGGGTCGCTCTCACTGGTGTCGCCAAAGCCGAACACCCGCTGCAAATGCACGCCGGCGCCTTCCATGGTCGGGGTGGCCATGGTCTGGGATGTAACTGGTCTGAATGTCATGGCGGTGCTCCTTTTCTGAGCCTCAATATCGTGTTTCAGGGCATAATATGGCGCGAAAGCGGGGCCGGGGAAACACCTGCCACCAAACGCCGCCTGTGCAAAAATGCGAAGACCGTGGCGCGGGGGAGCGCCGGGTCTGGATCAGCGCGCGCGGCAGACGTCGTTCTTCCCGGCGCGGTTGTGACGTTGCGGCGCGATGCAGATCCCGGTTTTGCGTATCGCCTTTGCTGCTGTAGCGTTTCCCTGCGCGGCTTACCCGCGCGCCAGACAGCGCACAGGATTTGATATGACGACTCACACCGCATTGGCCGGGACGCGCCACAGCCCCAAAAATCCGGATTTTGACCAGGCCGTCAGAACCAGTTTTAAACGCCAGAAGGTGATGGGTACGCTTGGAGTGCAGATCAACACTCTGTCGCCGGGGCTGATTGAGCTGGAAATGCCGTTTGGCGCCGATTTCACCCAGCAGCATGGTTTCCTGCACGCCGGCATTGTCACCACCGCGCTGGACAGCGCCTGTGGCTACGCGGCCTATTCGCTGATGCCGGTTGAGGCGACGGTGTTGACGGTGGAATTCAAAACCAACCTGATCTCCCCGGCCCGGGGCGAGAGGTTTCTGTTTCGCGCCGAGGTTCTGAAGGCCGGCAGAACGCTGATCATCAGCGAAGGCAAAGCCTGGGCGGTGACCGGCGGGCGTGAAAAACTGATCGCTTCAATGACCGCGACCCTGATGGCGGTGCAGGGGCGCAGCGAAACCACCGGGCAAAGCTGAACCTCTGGCTGCCGTGTGGGGTGTATCATCGGGCTCATCCCAATTGTGCGCGCGGGCCAATGGGGCAGGTGAGGCGGGAAACTCCCGCCCCCATCTCATGAACACGCCGTCCTCAGCGGTAGAGGTGCTCCTCGCCGGGAAAGACGCGCGATTTCACATCTTCAGCATAGTCAGACACTGCTTTTTCAATCATCGGCCCCAGATCGCCGTATTTTTTGACGAATTTCGGCACCCAGGGATTCATGCCCAGCATGTCCTCCAGCACCAGGATCTGACCGTCACAGCGGGCGCTGGCGCCGATGCCGATGGTGGGGATTTCAACCTGGCCGGTGATCCGCGCCGCCAATGGCTCGACCATACCCTCCAGCACCAGGGCAAAGGCGCCGGCGTCAGTCACCGCGCGCGCGTCCGCCTCATGCGCCGCCCAGCTGTCTTCATCCCGGCCCTGGGTTTTGAAGCCGCCCATCACATGGCTGGACTGCGGCGTCAGCCCGATATGCGCCATTACCGGGATGCCGCGCTCGCTCAGAAATCGGATGGTTTCCGCCATGCGCGCGCCGCCTTCCAGTTTGACCGCACCGCACTGGGTTTCTTTCATCACATGGGCGGCATTGCGAAACGCCACGCCAGGGCTTTCCTCATAACTGCCAAAAGGCATGTCTACCACGATCAGGGCGCGTTCTGTGCCACGCACCACAGCGCGCCCGTGCATGATCATCAACTCAAGCGGCACACCAATGGTGCTGTCCATGCCGTGCATCACCATGCCGAGACTGTCGCCCACCAGGATAAAATCAGCATATTTGTCAACGATCGCGGCCGTGTGGGCGTGATATGAGGTCAGCGATACGATCGGTGCCCCCCCTTTACGCCCGGCAATCTGAGGCACGGTTGTGCGGCGGATCTGTTGTTTCTGGCTCGACATTATTTCACTCCTTCAAGCACCGGGGCAGGCACGGCAACACGTTGATCTATCAATAGGACTTCGCCAAACCGGGCCGCCAGCAGGATCACCACCGGCACCATGATCAACCCGTCCACTTCGGCGAGCGTTTCCGCATCGCGTACGTCCACCGTTTCCAGCATCGCCGTCGGCTCCCTGGTGATGAAGTCGGCAACCTCCGCCTCCAGTGCTGCAGCGGTGATGCCGTCGGCAACCCGCGTCTGGCCATAATCCAGCGCGGCCGACAGCACCGGTGCTGCTGCGCGGTCCGCTGCGTTCAGACGCAGATTGCGCGAGGACATCGCCAGCCCGTCGCTTTCGCGCACCGTCGGCACGCCAATAATGTCGACCGGCATATCCAGATCGCGCACCATGGTGCGGATCACCAGCAATTGCTGATAATCCTTTTCGCCAAAAACGGCAGAATCAGGCTGAAGAATGTTGAACAGCTTGGTGATCACGGTGCAGACGCCGCGGAAATGCCCTTTGCGCAACGCGCCCATCAGGACGGTGTCCAGCTGTTCCGTCAGCACTGTGGTCTGGGTTTCTGCGTGGTAGATTTCGCTGATATCCGGTGCAAAAACGGCGTCCACACCTGCGGCGCGCAACAGGTCAAAATCGCGGGCCTCATCGCGGGGATAAGCCGCAAGATCAGAGGCTTGACCAAATTGCATCGGATTGACGAACAGCGACACCACCACCCGGTCACACGCCGCTGCGGCCGCGACAAGTTGCATATGGCCGGCGTGCAACACACCCATAGTCGGCACCAGGCCCAGAGACTTGCCCTGCTGGCGCCCCGCCCGCGCCCAGTCCCGTGCCGCCTGTTTTGTCCGCAAAATCTTCATAAAACCTCCAGATCACCAGCTCCGGTACCGTATAAATACGGTATCGCACTCTGGCAACCGGGTACAAAGTCGGTTTCGCTCATTATTGGGTCGTCATTCTGTCGCTGAATCAGGGCGAAATCGGCAATCTGTCCCAAAATAGAATTTGCGGAGTCGGTCTATGAAAACCCATGTCAAAGCTCTGGTTGTAGGTGGCGGTGCCATCGGGACCTCGATTGCCTATCACCTGGCCAAAGCGGGCTGGGACGATGTTATGCTGATTGAACGGGACGAGCTGACGTCCGGTTCAACCTGGCATGCGGCGGGCCTGCTGCCCCTGTTCAACATGTCCTTTGCCACTACGCATATTCACAAATATTCGGTCGATTTCTACAAATCGCTGGAAGAAGAAACCGGTCTGAACGCTGGTTTCGCTGTGGTGGGCAACCTGCGTATGGCGCAGACCGATGAGCGTATGGACGAATATATGCTCTATGCGTCCATCGCCGAAACCTGCGACGTGCCCTATGAGTGGCTGACACCGGATGAGATCAAAGCCCGCTGGCCGCTGATCAAGACCGATGATCTCAAAGGCGCGCTCTATCACAACACCGACGGCTATATTAACCCCGCCGATGTGACTCAGGCGATGGCCAAAGGTGCCCGCCAGCACGGCGCAGTTATTGAGCGCAAATGGCAGGCCGACGCTTTCAACTGGAACGGCGAAGCCTGGGACGTCACCCTGACCAAAATGGTCGAAAAGGGCGGCAACCTGGTACCGTCTGAAGAGCAGATTGTGATCACCGCCGAACATGTGGTTACCGCCTCGGGCAACCACGCGCAACGCACCGCCAAAATGCTCGGCATCAAAATGCCTGCGATTCCGGTGGAACATCAGTTCATTGTGATGGACACAGACCCGGCGCTGGAAAAATACCGTACCGAAGGCAACCCGGAGCACCCGGTGATCCGCGACGCCGACGCCCAGTCCTATGTGCGTGAAGAGCGCGGCGGCTGGATCCTTGGTGTCTATGAGAAACACGCACCGGCTTGTTTTGAATATGGCGTGCCCGACAGTTTCCGCGCCGACCTGTTCCCACTCGATCTGGAGCGGATCGAAGACCAGTATATGGCGATGATCCACCGGATGCCGTCTTGTGAAGAGAGCGGTCTGAAAGACGATTTCAACGGTCCGATCTGCTATACGCCTGACGGCAACCCGCTGGTGGGCCCGGCACCTGGCCTGCGCAACATGTGGCTGGCTGAAGGGTTTTCCTTTGGCATCACCGCGGCTGGCGGCACCGGCTACTACCTCGCCCAGATGATGGTGAACGGCGAAGCCGAGATCGACATGGCGTCGCTCGACCCCAAACGCTATTCCTCCAACTGGCTGACCACCGACTTTGCCGCGCGCAAAAACGAGGAGTGCTACGAGCACGTCTATGTGCTGCACCACCCGGATGAAGAACGCCCCGCCGCGCGCGGCTTGCGCACATCGCCCGCCTATGACCGTCAGGCCGCCCGTGGCGCGCAATTTGGCTGGGTCAACGGCTGGGAACGTCCCAACTACTACGCGCCCGAAGGTTTCGATGACGAGGCGTCCCGCAGCTTCCGCCGTGGTGGCTGGTGGCCCCATGTGGTGGAAGAAGCCAAAGCGATCCGCGAAGGTGTTGGTCTTGTCGACGCGACCGCCTTTACCAAACATGTGGTCAAGGGCCCCGGTGCCACCCAGTTCCTCGACTGGTTCACCTGTAACAAACTGCCCAAAATCGGCCGTATCAACCTGACCTATGCGCTGACCTCGGCCGGCACCACCCGCACCGAATACACCATCGTGCGCAATGGCGAAGACAACTACTATCTGGTCTCCGCCGGCGGGTGGTCTGAATATGACGCCGATTACCTGCGCAAAGCTGCGGAAGATAAAGCAGAAGAGTTCGGTTATATCGAGATCCAGGACGTCACCACTCAATGGGGCGTGTTCGCCATTGCCGGCCCGAAATCGCGCGATGTTCTGAAAGAGATCATCAAAGATGCCGATCCGGAAACCGCGCTGAGCAACAAACGTTTCCCATGGCTGTCGGCGCGTCAGATCGAGCTGGGCATGTGCCCGGTCAACGCGATCCGTGTGGCCTATACCGGCGAGCTGGGCTGGGAGCTGCATCACCCGATCGAGATGCAGAACTACCTGTTCGACCTGCTGGAAGAAGCCGGCAAGAAACACGGGATGAAACTGGTTGGCGCCCGGGCACAGAACTGGCTGCGTCAGGAGAAATCCTACCGGGCGTTCGGCACGGAACTGGGCCGCGACGCGACCCCGCTTGAAGCCGATCTGCCGCGTTTCTTTGACCAGGGCAAAGAGTTTTACGGCAAAGACGCTGCCAACGAGACCGGCATCCGCTTTAAATGCTGTACCTTGCTGATTGACGGGCCGGATGATGCGGATCCATGGGGCCGCGAAGCACTGTTCCTTGATGGTAAAAAGGTCGGTCGTCTGACTTCGGGCGGTTATTCGGTGGCGTTTGAGAAGTCCATCGGCATGGGCTACATGCCACCGGAACTGGCGGTGCCGGGCACCAAAGTCAAAGTCATGATGCAAAACAAGCTCTGGGATGCAGAGGTGACGGCGGACAGCCCGTATGACCCGAAAAACGAAACCATCCGCATGAACGGATAATGTGAAAGGGCCCGCGCGTTGCGGGCCCTTTTTTTGTGACGCGCCTCCCCCCCGGCCCCTGTTTTCCGCGTTGCGTTTTTCAGCGCGTGCTTGTCGGGAAACCCGGTGGCCATGCCATGCGGTCTGCCGGCAGCGGGGGGTACTACGCGGTTGCGGCGGCCCGGGCACAATGCGATGCGCCTCTGGCTGACTCACCCGCCTCTGCGCGGCTTTGCTCTGCCTGCACGGTTGCGCCGATTAAAATCACCACCACGGTCAGAATTAAACGCATGATCATTGCCCCTGTTTTGTATCGTTAAGGGTAATACGCAGCAGTGCCGTCTTTCCGTCGTTATTTTTTCACCATCTGATGCCAGCACTCCAGGGCTTTGGCGGCATTCATCAGGGACGGTCCGCCGCCCATCCGGATCGTGAGCGACAGCACGCGTTCAGCTCTTCGCGACGGGCGCCAGCGCGGCCAAGTGCCAGGATGTGAAAGCCGGTACAGGGTTCGCAGCGATCTGCCACCGAGATGGTCCGCGCCACGAATTCTTTTGTCTTCGCATCCAGCACCCCGGACGCATGCACCGTGCTGGTCAGGGCAGAAAAGGCGCGGCTGGTGTCCGGCATCGCCTTGTTCAGGGACCACAACTGGCTGCGGGTGGATCCAATACTGTTGGCCCAGGCCATGGTGCCCTCCATTGCTGACGTTTGTGCAGCAATGGCAGGCGTGAAGTCCCACCACCTTGATCCTGGCCGATCCGGTTTCAGCGTGGCTACGTCCTGAACGGGTCAGCCAAACCTTTCTGCTGACAGAGCCCGCACCA
Organism: Candidatus Halocynthiibacter alkanivorans; assembly: GCF_003333265.1. Lineage (GTDB taxonomy): Bacteria > Pseudomonadota > Alphaproteobacteria > Rhodobacterales > Rhodobacteraceae > Halocyntiibacter_A > Halocyntiibacter_A alkanivorans. The sequence continues at coordinate 34,899 of NZ_QOLB01000073.1, read as the reverse complement.
TATCCGGTGCCAGTTCCGGCACACGCCCGGCTACAAGATCCGCAATCAGGCGCGCAGAGGCAGGGGCGGTCTGAAACCCGTAACCACCCTGGCCGGCGGCCCAGACAAAACGTTCATCCTGAAGCGACGGCCCCAGCACCAGCACTTCGTCTGGCGCAAAGCTGCGCAGTCCGGCCCAGGAGCTTTCAAGCCGGGTCACCGGTTCCGTGACCATCTCCTCGTAACGGGCCAGCCCCTCGGCCAGCACCATATCATCGGCCCAGGCGTCATGCGGCTCGACAAGATCTTCTTCGGCGGGAGAGACAATCAGACTGCCGGCGTCCGGTTTGCAGTAAAACGACATATCCACCGCCACCACCATTGGCCAACTCTTCACATCGAGGCCTCCGGGCGCCGGAATGCGGGCCATAGAGCGGCGCATCGGGGTGATGCCGATGGGTTTGATCCCGGCCATGACGGCCAGTTGATCAGCCCAGGCACCAGCGGCATTGACGATGTTGCGGGCGCGATACTCTGCACCACTTACAGTGCGGACCAGCCAGCCCTCAGCCACCCGGGTAATCGCGTTGACTTGCTGGCGGCACTCCACCCTGCCGCCGGCGGCGCGCAATACCCGGGCATAACCCTGCAACATCAGATCGGTATCCATATCCCAGGCCTGATCGGTGTAACCGGCAAAGGCCACAGCGCCGGGTTTGAGTAAAGGCACGCGTCTTGCGGCCTGTTCGAAATTCAGCACCTGAAGCTGGTGATCCGATACCAGCCCGGCAAATTCCACGGCCTGATGCGCGGCGGCGACAAACATGATGCCGCGCTCAGACAACAGCCCGCCTGCGGCCTGAAGCTCTGGCAGGCTGGCCTCGCTCAGCGCCACCACCGGTGCCGCACCATAATTGCCGTCAAACAGCGCCGCCGAGCGCCCCGATGCGTGATAGCCCGGCGCATCTTCGCCCTCCAGCACCAGCACATGACCCAAAGCGGACAGCTCAACTGCCGCTGACAATCCGGCAATGCCGGCGCCGATAATCAGAAAATCTATATCCATGCGCGCAACCTGCCCTGGGCGGCGGCAAGAAAAAAGGCCCGACGGGTGCCGGGCCTCAAATTTTTTGCAGTCAGTTACAAACTTAGTTGGGAATGTCGCCGACAATGCCTTCGACATAGAAGTTCATGCCTGCTAGTGTGCCATCATCCGCAACTTCGCCATCCGCAAGCCAGACAGAACCGTCCTGCTTGTTGATCGGACCGGTGAACGGGCTGAATGTGCCGGCTTTCATCTGCGCAATCAGATCCATCGCTTCAGCTTTCACATCGGCCGGAACCGCATCGGTGATGTCACCGATTTTCACCATGCCGGTGGAAATGCCATCCCATGTATCCGTGGATTCCCAGGTGCCGTCCATTACGTCCTGAACGCGCTGGATGTAATAAGGCGCCCAGTTGTCGATGATTGAGGATACCCGTGGCGCTGGGGCATAGGCGGCCATGTCAGAGGCCTGGCCAAAGCCGATCACGCCGCCAGCATCTGCTGCTTTGGCGAGGGGCGCGGTGGAATCGGTGTGCTGCAGGATCACATCCACACCATCGTCAATCAGTGCCTGAGCCGCATCGGCTTCTTTGGCGGGGTCAAACCATGTGTAAACCCAGACCACTTTCATCTCCACATCCGGGTTCACCTTCTTGGCGCTCAGATATGAGGAGTTGATGCCACGGATCACTTCCGGGATCGGGAACGAGCCGATGTAGCCGATTTTGTTGCTCTTGGTCATGCGACCGGCAATGGTGCCGATAACCGCACGGCCCTCATAGAAACGCGCCGAATAGGTCGAGACGTTGGGCGTGTTGCGCATGAAGCCAGTGGCGTGCTCAAATTTCACATTGGGGAATTTGGCCGCGACGTTGTTGGTGGCTTCCATATACCCGAATGAGGTGGTGAAGATGATGTCAACGCCGGTCAGCGCCATCTGGGTCATCACCCGTTCCGCATCGGGGCCTTCAGGCACGCTTTCCACATAGGTGGTTTCGACCTCATCGCCGAAATAGGCTTCAACCGCCTGGCGCGACTGGTCGTGCTCATAGGTCCAGCCGCCGTCACCCGGCACACCGACATAGATAAAACCTGCTTTGACCACTTCGTTGGCCTGGGCAGAGACCGCCACGCCAAGGGCAAGCGTCGCCCCGGTCAGGATTGTTTTCAAGTTCATTGTGCAAACTCCCGTTGTGTTTTGAATGAGACCCCTGTGGGTCTTTCAGACTATTCTGCCTCTAATTTGAGGCGTGGAAAACTTTGGTCAGCGCCGCAGGTGCGCCGACAAATCCCGGTCCGCGAAGGGCCGAAACGACGACCATTACCAGGATGGTGATAACAAAAGGTGCCATCGACAGATATTCGACCGGCACCGGAATATTGGCAACCTGCAGCTTGAGCTGCAACACGGTCATGCCGCCAAACAGATACGCACCGACCAGGATCCAGACCGGCTTCCAGCTGGCGAACACCACAATCGCCAGCGCGATCCAGCCGGCGCCGGCGGTCATGCCGTCGGCCCATTGAGGCACCCGCACCAGCGACAGGTAAGCGCCGCCAAGCCCGGCACAGGCGCCGCCGAACATGATGGCCAACATGCGGATGCGCACCACTTTAAAGCCCAGCGCATGGGCCGCATCATGGCTTTCTCCCACCGCGCGCAGGATCAGCCCGGCACGGGTGAATTTTAACAGCGCCCAGACCAGCACAATCAGTACCAGTGACAGGTAGACCATCAGGTCATGAGAAAAGAACATCTGCCCCAGCACCGGAATGTCCGAGAGAACCGGGATGTCCAGACGCGGTGTTGAGGGCGGGCGCACACCCTGGTAGCCCTGGCCCAGCATGGAAGACAGCCCAAGCCCGAACAGGGTCAGCGCCAGACCGGTGGCGACCTGATTGGACAGCAGATACTGGGTCAGAAAGCCAAACAAAAACGCCATACCCGCGCCCGAAAGTGCCGCAAACAAGAAACCAAATACCGGGCTGCCGGTGGCGACCGCCCCCATGAAGCCGGTGATGGCTCCGGTGATCATCATGCCTTCGACACCCAGGTTCAGCACCCCGGATTTTTCCACCACCAGCTCGCCGATTGCGGCCAGCAGGATCGGGGTTGAGGCGACCATCAGCGCAGCCACCAGGGTGACCAGATCAATTGATGACAGATCCATCAGGCAATGCCCCCTTTTCTGAAGCGGATACGGAAGTTGGACAGCACGTCCAGCGCCAGCAGGAAAAACAGCAGCATGCCCTGGAAGATCTGGATTGCTGCCGCCGGTAACCCCAGCATGATCTGCGCCAGTTCTCCGCCGACATAGGTCAGCGCCATCAGGATGCCGGCCAGCAGAATACCCACTGGGTTCAACCGGCCGAGAAAGGCCACGATGATGGCGGTAAAGCCATAACCCGCGTTAAAATCGATCGAAATCTGCCCGGACGGGCCGGAGACTTCAAACATGCCCGCCAGCCCGGCCAGCAGGCCTGAAATACCGAGACAAAAGATCACCAGCCGTTTTGGATTGACCGACGCAAAGCGCGCCGCGCGCTCAGATTGCCCGGTGAGGCGGATCTGAAAGCCGAGGATATGGCGGCTGAGCAGGATATAAGCGCCGATCACCGCGATAAACGCGGTCAGCACGCCCCAGTGAATGCCGGTGCCGGTAAACAGTTCCGGATTGCTGGCGGAGGCATATTGGCTCAGGTTGCGCGAGCCGGGAAAACCCGAATTGTCCGGGTTGCGCAGCGCTCCCAACGCCATCGACTGCAGCAGAAACTCCGCCACATAGACCAGCAGCAAGGACACCAGGATCTCATTGGTATTGAACTTTGTACGCAGCAAAGCCGGGATCATCGCCCAGAGCCAGCCACCGAACGCGCCGGCAATCACCATCAGCGGGAAGATGTAAAACGCTTCCATCGGATAAAAGGCCAGCCCCACAGCGGCGCCAAAAATCGCCCCCATGATATACTGACCTTCCGCACCGATGTTCCAGATGCCAGCGCGAAAGCCCAGTGAAAGACCGATCGCGATCAGGATCAGCGGCCCGGCTTTGATCAGCAGTTGCGGCCTGGAATAGGCGGCGAACTGTTCGGAAAACAGCGGATCCCAGAAAATGGTGCGGATCGCCTCGACCGGTGGTTTGCCCAACATGGCAAACAGGATGCCGCCGGCAATCATCGTCGCGATCACCGCCAGAACCGGCGTCAGCGCGATCCACAGTTTGGACGGCTGCGGTCGTTTTTCCAGACGTATCACAGTCGCGCCTCCGGTGCTGTCGTCAGATCAAACATGTGCGGCCTCCATATCATGCGCGCCGCCCATCATCAGGCCAATGTCTTCCACGCTCAGCCCCCGGGCCGGGCGCGGCGGTGTTAAGCGCCCTTCATTCAGCGCGGCAAACCGGTCGGAAATCTCCATCAGCTCGTCCAGGTCCTGGCTGATACAGATCACCGCCGCGCCTTTGGCCGCCAGATCCATCAGCGCCTGACGGATCGAAGCCGCGGCAGAGGCGTCCACCCCCCAGGTCGGCTGGTTCACCACCAGCAGATCCGGGTCTTGCAGCACTTCGCGGCCAATGACGAATTTCTGCAGATTACCTCCCGAAAGCGAACGCGCGGCGTTTTCCGGCCCCGGGGTGCGCACATCAAAGGTTTCAATCACTTCGCTGGCGTATTTGCGGATCTTGGGCCAGTTCAGAAAGCCGTTGCGGGCCAGGCCCTGACGGATCGCCGCAGTCAGCAAAGCGTTCTCAGTGAGGCTCATATCCGGGGCTGCAGCGTGGCCCAACCGTTCTTCAGGCGCGGTCAGCAGTCCCAGCGCCCGGCGCGGGTTCGGCGGCAGGGTGCCGACCGGAATGCCCTTGAAGATGATGTCGTTTAACTCGGTCCGGACTTCACCTGACAGCGCCAGCACCAACTCGTCCTGGCCATTGCCGGCGACGCCGCCGATGCCCAGAATCTCGCCCGCCCGCACGGTCAGGGAAATGTTGCGCAGCGATGTGCCAAACTGGTTGTCTGCCGGCACCGAGAGATCATTCAGTTCCAGCAGCACCTCGCCCGGCTCCCCGGGAGTGCGGGTGGGGATAAGCAATTCTTGTCCCACCATCATCTCGGCCATGGAGCGGGCAGATTCTTCGCGCGGGTTGCACTGGCCCACCACCTTGCCCAGCCGCAGGATAGTGGCGCTGTCACAAATGGTGCGGATCTCTTCCAGCTTGTGGGAAATATACAGGATCGCTGTGCCCTCTTCGGACAGCTTATTCAGCGTCTCAAACAGGATAGCCACTTCCTGTGGCGTCAGCACCGAAGTGGGTTCGTCCATGATCAGCAGTTTCGGATCCTGCAACAGGCAGCGGATGATCTCGACCCGCTGGCGTTCGCCGGCCGACAGATCGCCCACCATCCGGTCGGGGTCCAGCGGCAGGCCGTAATTTTCGGAGACTTCACGGATACGGCGTGACAACTCGCGCATTTTGGGTGGCTGATCCATGCCAAGCGCCACGTTTTCCGCTACGTTCAGTGCATCAAACAGCGAGAAATGCTGAAACACCATCGCGACGCCGTCGCCGCGCGCAGCCGAGGGCGTGCCCGGTTCAAAGGGCGCGCCGTTCATCACCATGCTGCCGCTGTCCGGGCGCACCAGACCGTAGATCATTTTCACCAGGGTCGACTTGCCGGCGCCGTTTTCCCCCAGCAGCGCATGCACTTCCCCCGGTGCAATTTCAAACCCGACCTGATCGTTGGCAACGACCCCCGGATATGCTTTGGTCAGTCCCTTGACTGACAGAAGGCTGGTCGCTGTCACGGTGCCATCCCCTTGTGGATTCTGTATTTCTTTCAATGACCATACTGCCAGCCAGCCGCAAACAACACTGATTTGTGACTGTCCGGTCAAAACCTTTTGCCAATTTGTACCGCCCGGGCAAGTTTTTACCCTGGGCAGCAGGCTTTTCCCGCTAAGCAGTTGCAAAACGGGCATCAATTCCACCAACTCTCCGGACGCAACCGCCGGGTGAGCGGAGTGAAATCGCCAAATGGTGGCTTTCTGCCGGCGGCGCGCTGACATAGGATGCGGCTATGAGCCAGGACCCACGATTCATCCACCTTCGTCTGCACACTGAATACTCCCTTCTCGAAGGGGCGGTGCGTGCCAAGAAATTGCCCGGCATGTGTGCTGCGGCTGGCATGCCCGCAGTGGCGGTGACCGATACCAACAACCTGTTTGCGGCGCTGGAATTTTCCTGCACCGCCAGTGAGGCCGGCATTCAGCCGATTGTCGGCTGCCAGATTGATCTGTGCTATGAGGTTGCCGCGCCGGGGGAAAAACAACGGGATCCCGCGCCTGTGGTGCTGCTGGCGCAGAACGAGACCGGCTATGAGCATCTGATGAAGCTCAACAGTTGCCTCTATATCGACAAGGGCCATCAGCTGCCCCAGGTGACGCTGGATGAGCTTGAGCAATATGGCGGCGGGCTGATCTGTCTCACCGGTGGTGCCGAAGGCCCGGTCGGGCAATTGCTGGTGGACGGGCAGTTGCCCAAAGCCCAGGCGCTGATGGCGCGGCTGAAACGCATTTATGGCGACCGTCTTTATGTAGAATTGCAGCGTCACCCGGGCGAAGGCGGGCGATGTACTGCGCCCGAGCGGGCTTCCGAGCGTGGTTTTGTGGAAATGGCCTATGCGATGGAGATCCCGCTGGTCGCCACCAACAATGTCTATTTCCCCAAAACGGACATGTATGAGGCCCATGATGCGCTGATCTGTATCGCCGATGGCGCCTATGTCGATCAGCAGGCTGACCGCCGCCGGCTGACGCCGCAGCATTATTTCAAAACGCCTGAGGAAATGATCGCCCTGTTTGCCGATCTGCCGGAAGCGATTGAGAGCACGGTGGAAATCGCCAGGCGCTGCGCCTTCAAAGCCTATCGCCGCGACCCGATCCTGCCCAAGTTCGCCGATGACGAAGTGGTGGAACTGCGCCGTCAGGCCAACAAAGGTCTGCAGGACCGGTTGGCGGTGATCCCCCATGCGGTGTCGCTGGAAGACTACCAGGCGCGGCTGGATTTTGAGCTCGATATCATCGAAGGCATGGGCTTTCCCGGATATTTTCTGATCGTGGCCGACTTTATCAAATGGGGCAAAGATCAGGGCATTCCGGTCGGGCCGGGCCGGGGCTCGGGTGCGGGCTCGCTGGTGGCCTATGCGCTGACCGTCACCGACCTTGACCCGCTGCGCTATTCGCTGCTGTTTGAACGTTTCCTGAACCCGGAACGGGTGTCGATGCCGGATTTCGACATCGATTTTTGCATGGACCGCCGCGAAGAGGTGATCCGCTATGTGCAGGAGAAATATGGTCGCGACAAAGTTGGCCAGATTATCACCTTCGGCGCGCTGCTGTCCAAAGCGGCGGTGCGTGACATCGGGCGCGTGTTGCAGATGTCCTATGGTCAGGTCGACGCCCTGTCCAAAATGATCCCGGTCGAAGGTGTGAAACCGGTGTCGATCCGCGAAGCGCTGGACCAGGAAGAACGGCTGCGCTTCGCGGCCAAAAATGAAGAGGTGGTGAAGCGGCTGCTGGATTATGGCATGCAGGTCGAAGGCCTGCTGCGCAACGCGTCAACCCACGCCGCCGGTGTGGTGATCGGCGACCGGCCGATTGATGAGCTGGTGCCGCTGTATCAGGATCCGCGCTCGGACATGCCCGCCACCCAGTTCAATATGAAATGGGTGGAACAGGCCGGCCTGGTCAAGTTCGACTTTCTGGGTCTGAAGACCCTGACGGTGATTCAAAATGCCGTGGATCAGGTCCGCGCCGGCGGCCGCGATCTGCACCAGGCGGCGGATGGCACCACGCTGTACGAGCCGCCCGAGGGCGCGGTCAACGAAATTAACGCCATCCCGCTGGATGACGATGTCACCTACAAACTTTATTCCGACGCCCGCACTATCGCCGTGTTCCAGGTGGAATCCACCGGCATGATGGATGCGCTGCGGCAGATGAAACCGACCTGTATCGAGGACATCGTGGCGCTGGTGGCGCTCTATCGTCCCGGTCCGATGGAAAACATCCCGACCTATTGTCAGGTGAAAAACGGCACCAAGAAACTGGAATCAGTGCATCCGCTGATTGACCATATTCTGGCCGAAACCCAGGGCATTATTGTTTACCAGGAACAGGTGATGCAGATCGCCCAGGTGATGGCGGGCTATTCGCTGGGCGGCGCCGACCTGCTGCGCCGCGCTATGGGTAAAAAGATCAAAGAGGCGATGGACGCCGAACGGCCAAAGTTTGAGAAGGGCGCGGCCGATAACGGGGTGCCAAAAAAGAAAGCCACTGAGGTTTTCGATCTGCTGGAAAAATTCGCCAACTACGGCTTTAACAAATCCCACGCCGCCGCCTATGCGGTGGTCAGCTATCAGACCGGCTGGCTCAAGGCGAACCACCCGGTAGAATTCATGGCCGGGGTGATGAACTGCGATATTCACCTGACCGACAAACTGTCAGTCTATGCCAATGAGGTGATGCGCTCGACAGAGCGTGACGGTCTGGGCCTGACCATCATCCCACCCTGCGTGAACCGGTCTAAATCGACGTTTTTCACCAAAGACGGCGATCTGGTCTATGGGCTGGGGGCGCTGAAAAACGTCGGCGGCGAAGCGATGCAGCTGATTGTGGACGCGCGCGGTGATCGTGCTTTTGCCAGCCTCTATGATCTGGCGCGGCGTGCTGATCTGAAACGGGTGGGCAAACGGCCGATGGAAATGCTGGCCCGCGCCGGTGCCTTTGACCAGCTCGACCCCAACCGTAAACGGGTGTTCTCCAGTCTCGACGGGCTGGTGGCCTATTCCGCCGCGGTGCATGAGCAGCGCAATTCCAACCAGGTGTCGCTGTTTGGCGAGGCGGGCGATGACCTGCCCGAGCCGCGCATGACCCAGGTCAATGACTGGCTGGCCGCCGAACGGCTGGCGGAAGAATACAAGGCGGTGGGTTTCTACCTGTCGGGCCATCCGCTGGACGATTACATGCCGGCGCTGAAGCGCAAGAAAGTGCTGACCCTGGCAGAGCTGGAAGTGATGGCCGCGCAGAAAGGCGCCTGTCTGGCCAAGCTCAGCGGCACGGTCGCGGGCTGTCAGGAACGCAAATCTGCCAAGGGCAACCGATTTGCTTTTGCCCAGCTGTCAGATCCGACCGGTGGCTATGAGATCACCATTTTTTCTGACACGCTGGAACTGGCGCGCGACCATCTGACCACCGGCGCCAATGTGGTGGTGACGGTGGAAGCCACGGTGGACGCCGATCAGCTGAAGCTGCTGGCGCGCGCGGTGCAGCCGGTGGATATGGTGGTGGCCGATGCAGGCAGCGCCGGGCTGCGGGTCTGGATTGAAGACGCTTCGGCAGTGGTGGTGGTGGCAGAGATGCTGGCGCGGGCGCGCAGTGAAGCCAAGACCCGCGCCCGCGGCCCGGTCTCAATGTGCCTGATGTCACCCGATCTGCCCGGCGAGGTCGAGCTGGATCTGGGCGGTGATTTCGCGCTGAACCCGCAGATTAAAAGCGCTGTGAAAAGCATCGAGGGCGTGGTGATGGTGGAGGAATTCTGAACCTGCCGCCGAAAAGCGCCGCCGCCGGAAACGCCCGCGGCCAGAAGGTCATGCTGCGAGAAAATGCCTCTGCCAGAAGATCGCCGTCTGAAAACCTGCGGTCTGATGCCGCCCGGTCTGAAGGCGCTCCATCTGAAGCCCCGCAGCCCGGCGTGCCGCAGGGGGAGGGCTGTGCGTCTCCCCATCGCCGTTGTGACGGCAGAGGCCGCGTGCAGCGGCGCGGTTACCGCCCCTGCCACTGTGGCACCAGGGGACCACGGGGCGGTATGGCGCCAGTTCTACCAGTGCGGCGGGCGCTGATCGGCCAGCGGCACCGAACCGCCACCGTCCATCTCGCGGTGGGCCTCGCGTTGCATCAGCATGCCCAGCCTGCGGGTCGCCAGTTCCAGCTCATTTTCCTGCCGCGCCACGATCTCGGACAGGTCATCCACCGCCCGGCTGAGATGGGCGATCTGTTCTTCCAGCGCGGTGATCCGGGTCTCTGACATCGCTGAACTCCTTTGTATCTGGCCTCCCCCATATGAAAAGACGCGGCGGAATGCACGTCAAATCGCCGCATTGCTGCGCTGCGGGCGCTGCCACCTTGCCCCTGGTGTCGCCTTGGGCTATGCGAAGCCTGCCTGGATAAAGACCTTGAAGGAGCCACATGCGATGGCCAAGCAGAAGAAACAACCCCGGCCCAAGGCGGTCACGCCAAAGGGTTTCCGTGATTATTTCGGCTCTGAAGTGAGCGAGCGTAAGACCATGCTCGATCAGATCGCAGAGGTCTATCATCTGTATGGCTTTGACGCGCTGGAGACCTCGGCGGTGGAAACGGTTGAGGCATTGGGTAAGTTTCTGCCCGATGTGGACCGGCCCAATGACGGTGTGTTTGCCTGGCAGGAAGAAGACAGCGGCTGGCTGGCGCTGCGCTATGATATGACGGCGCCTCTGGCGCGGGTCGCGGCGCAGTACCGCAATGATCTGCCAAGTCCTTACCGTCGCTATACGATGGGGCCTGTCTGGCGCAATGAAAAACCCGGTCCTGGCCGCTTCCGTCAGTTTTATCAATGTGATGCGGACACTGTCGGTGCGCCGTCAGTCGCGGCAGACGCAGAGATCTGTTCGATGCTGTCGGACACGCTCGAGGCGGTGGGTATTTCGCGCGGCGACTACATCGTACGCGTCAACAACCGCAAGGTTCTGAATGGGGTGATGGAAGTGGCCGGGGTGCTGGACGCGTCTGATCCGACAAAATTCGAACATGAGCGTGGCATCGTATTGCGCGCCATCGACAAGCTGGACCGGCTGGGCCATGACGGGGTTCTGGCGCTGCTGGGTGCCGGGCGCGAAGATGTGTCGGGTGATTTCACCAAAGGCGCCGGCCTGTCGGACGAGCAGGCGCAGATCGTGATGGGCTTTATGGCAGCAAAACGCGACAGCGGGGCCGCCACCGTGGCGCGGCTGCATGAGCTGGTGCAAGGCTCTGTGATTGGCGCAGAAGGCGTCAATGAGCTGGAAACCATCGCAGAACTGATGGCGGCGGGCGGCTATGGCTCTGACCGCGTTGAAATTGACCCGTCCGTTGTACGCGGCCTGGGCTATTACACTGGTCCGGTCTATGAGGCGGAACTGACATTTGAAGTGCAGGACGAAAAAGGCCGGCCGCGTCAGTTTGGCTCCGTCGCTGGTGGTGGCCGTTATGACGACCTGGTGAAGCGTTTCACCGGCCAGTCGGTGCCGGCCACCGGTGTTTCTATCGGGGTGGACCGTCTGCTGGCAGCACTGCGTGCCAAGGGCCGCGCCGGCAAAGAGGCGCCAGGTCCGGTCGTGGTCACGGTGATGGACCGGGACCGCATGGCGGACTACATGGAAATTGTCACCGAACTGCGCAATGCCGGTATCCGTTCGGAAGTCTATCTGGGCAATCCGAAGAACTTTGGCAATCAGTTGAAATACGCCGACAAACGCGGCTCTCAGGTGGCGATCATCCAGGGCGGCGACGAAAAAGAGCGGGACATGGTGCAGATCAAAGACCTGGTGCTGGGCGCCAAAATCGCTGAAAACGCAACGCTGGAAGAGTGGAAAGAGCGCCCGTCGCAATATGAGGTGCCGCGCGCTGAGATGGTTGCCAGGGTGCGCCAAATTCTGGAAGGCGAAGGCTGATGATTTCCAAAGCCGATATCCGGGCCGAGGCCGCACGGCTGCTGGCCCGGTTTGAACAGGCCGGGGCCACCGCGGTGGAAGCCGACATTCTGCAGCCGGCGGATGTGCTGCTTGATCTCTATGGCGAAGACATCCGGGGCCGCGCCTATGTGACGTCAGACGCCTGGCGTGGCGAGCAGATGCTGCGGCCGGATTTCACCGTGCCTGTGGTGCAGATGCATATGCAGCACGGGGCCGATCCGGCGCGCTACGCCTATGCCGGTGAAGTGTTCCGCCGTCAGGAAGACGCGCCCGAACGCGCCCATGAATATATCCAGGTCGGCTATGAGGTGTTTGAGCGCGACAATGCCGCCGCCTCAGATGCAGAAGTGTTTGCGCTGTTCGCCGATCTGCTGGCGCCTCTGAAGCTGCGCGCCGCCACCGGTGACATCGGCATTCTCAAAGCTGCGATCACCGGGCTGAAAACCACCGACCGGCGCAAGGCGGCACTGTTGCGCCACATCTGGCGGCCGCGCCGTTTCCGCAGCCTGCTGAAACGCTACAGCACGCAAGGCACCGCGCAGCGCGAGCTGATGTTGGAGCGTACCGTAAACAATGCGGCGGCGATGGAGGGCACACCCCATGTCGGGTTGCGCTCAGTTGCTGAGGTGGCACTGCGTTATGACTCGCTGCGTGAAGACGCGGCGACCGATCCGATCTCCGATACTGAAATGGCACTGCTGGATGACATTCTGGCGCTGCGCGAAACCGCGCCCCATGTGTTGTCCAACCTGCGCGATATTGCGGTGGATATGCCGGCGATCTCACCCGCCGTTTCGGCGCTTGCCGCCCGTCTGGATGCGATGGATGCGCTTGGGGTGGATGTGGAGAATCTCGCGTTTGAGACCAGCTATGGCCGCAGCTCGATGGAATATTATGACGGGTTTGTCTTTGGATTTTACGCACCGACGCGTCCTGACCTGCCGCCCGTTGGCAGCGGCGGACGTTATGATGCGCTGACAAAAGTGCTGGGCCAGGGCAGCGAAATTCCGGCAGTGGGCGGGGTGATCCGTCCGGCGCAGGTGCTTGAACTTGGCGGGCTTACCGGTACCGGCGATCATTACGCGGCAGGCAAAGGAGGGCTGAGCCAATGACAATCAAACTTGGGGTGCCCTCTAAGGGTCGGCTGATGGAAAAGACCTTTGACTGGTTCGGGGAACGCGGTGTGAGTTTGCGCCGCACCGGCTCGGAGCGCGAATATGCTGCGGCCGTCGAAGGTGTAGACGGGCTGGAACTGGTGCTGCTGTCGGCCTCGGAAATCCCTCGTGAACTGGCCGCGGGCCGGATCCATATGGGGGTGACGGGTTCGGATCTGGTGCGCGACAAGCTGGCGCTGTGGCAGGAACAGGTGACGGAAATGGCGTTGCTGGGCTTTGGCCATGCGGATCTGATCATCGCGGTGCCCAAATGCTGGGCCGATGTGGAAACACTTGACGATCTGGATGCGGTGGCGGCTTCGTTCCGGGCCGAACACGGGTTCCGCCTGCGCATTGCCACCAAATATCACCACCTGGTGCGCGAATATCTGCGCGCCAACGGGGTGGCTGATTATCAGCTGGTGGACAGCCAGGGCGCCACAGAGGGCACAGTGAAAAACCTGACTGCCGAAGCGGTGGCCGATATCACCTCGACCGGGGAAACGCTGCGCGCCAACCACCTGAAAATACTTTCGGGCGCGGTGGTGCACAAGAGCCAGGCAACGCTGTTTAAATCGCGCCGGGCGCAGTGGTCCGACAGTGACCGGGGTAATTTCAGGGTGCTGGCAGAAAAGCTCGGTCTCAGCGGCTGATGACGGAAGCGGCCCGGGGTCAGACTGAATTAAGGCGCTCCTCCGCGGGGCGCCTTTTTTATTGGTATCGGGGAGGTTGCGGACGGCGGCAGGCTCCCGCCCCTTTGGCGCCACATCAGAGATGAGACGCAAAGCGTTGGGCCGCGCCTCGCTGCGCTCGGTGTGTTGCGCCAGGAGGCTTGATGATTTTCAGTCGCCGGACAGGCGCAGCTATTGAGGATCGGCCCGGTGCTTTGTGCCGGGCTTTGCGTCGGACTCGCGTGCGGCGAGGGTTGCAAGGGAAGCCTGTCGGCAGGGGCGGGCAGGCGAAACCAGTCCGCGGTGTCGCCATGTCCGTTTCCTGCGCCTTGATCCCGGCGTTCAGCCATCAAAGACGACTGCAATCCGGACCTTAGCGCAGCCCGATATCGGCCAGTGCGGCGGCCAGTTCGGCTGGCAGCTCGCTGTCGGCCTGACGCACGCGGGCCTGGTCTGGCGGGCTGTCCTCAGGCTTCAGGTAGCGCCAGCCCTGAAACGGGCGGCGCGGCGCGGCGAGCGTACGGGTAAGTGGCGTGCCCAGCACGATGCGGCAGCGGGTTTTGCCGTCCTCGCCCACCACCTCTTCCAGCGCCAGGATCGGCTGGCGGGCCTGGATCACCCCTTTGATCACCCAGTAAAGGGAGCCGCCGTTGAGCAATTCGTCCTGGCGCTTGGGGCGCATGCGGGTGGTGTGAGAGGTGTTTGTACCGCCGCGCTGATGCTGCCAGGCTTCAAGCTGTTCGACACTGTCTACGCCAACGCAGAGTTTTATCAGATTGACCTGACCCGTCATATTTCGCTCCAACCGTATCGCTCATATTCATCTCACCGCCCCGGTTGCGCAACTTGCCAGCCAGGACCGGAGTGCAAATCTAGCGCATTTTTGGCTGGCTTCAAGTCTTCGCCGGCAGGGCGTGGCAATGGTACGGGTGGCGGTGCAGAAAAGACGGCAGAAGGGTGTTCGTCTTTTGTCTCCGGTCCCGGCAAGATCCCGCCGGAAAATGTACATTATTCAGATTAATCTTAACGGCGGTGAATCGCCGCCTCATGCGCCCGAAACAGCTCTCAAGGCGCATTGGAGGCGCAAACATATCGACGGATGGGTGGAAATATACTATATTTACTGTCCGACCCGCATTTTCACCCCATATGATGTGGTGAGATTTGCGGCGCTGCCCCATTGCCCGACGCGACCGGCCTGGGTAAACAGCGCTCTGAACAAACTGACGACTCGCTGAATGGATGACCGAATGACTCGCTTTGCTGCACCGATTGCTGAACAGATCTGGGATATGAAATACCGCCTGAAAAATGCCGATGGCACGGCGGTGGATCAGACCGTGGAAGACAGCTGGCGCCGCATTGCACGCGCGCTTGCAAAGGTCGAGAAAAAGCCGGCTGAGTGGGAAGATAAATTCTACGCCGCGCTGGAGGATTTTAAATTCCTGCCCGCAGGCCGTATCACCGCCGGCGCCGGAACCGGGCGCGCCGTGACGCTGTTCAACTGTTTTGTGATGGGCACCATTCCCGATTCCATGGGCGGCATTTTTGACATGCTGAAAGAAGCGGCTCTGACCATGCAGCAGGGCGGCGGCATCGGCTATGATTTCTCCACCATCCGGCCCAAAGGCGCGGATGTGAAAGGCGTGGCGGCAGATGCCTCTGGTCCGCTGTCCTTTATGGATGTCTGGGACGCAATGTGCCGTACCATCATGTCTGCCGGTTCGCGCCGCGGCGCGATGATGGCGACCATGCGCTGTGACCACCCCGATATCCTTGACTTTATCACCGCGAAATCCGATGCGGCGCGGCTGCGCATGTTCAATGTTTCGGTGCTGATTACCGACCCGTTCATGGAAGCGGTCAAGGCAGATGCCAGCTGGGACCTGATATTTGACGGCCGCGTGTACCAGACCGTGAAGGCGCTGGATCTGTGGAACCAGATCATGCAGGGCACCTATGATTACGCTGAGCCGGGCGTGATTTTCATCGACCGTATCAACCAGATGAACAATCTGAACTATTGCGAAGACATCGCCGCCACCAACCCCTGTGGGGAGCAGCCGCTGCCACCCTATGGTGCCTGTCTGCTGGGCTCGATCAACCTCGCACGTCTGGTGGACCGCCCCTTTGAAAAGGGCGCGGATCTGGACGAGAAACTGCTGGGCGATCTGGTCGCCACCGCGGTGAGGATGATGGACAATGTGGTGGATGCGTCGCGTTTCCCGCTGCCCGCCCAGGAGCGTGAAGCCCATGCCAAGCGCCGTATCGGCCTTGGTGTCACCGGTCTTGCGGATGCGCTTTTGATGGTCGGCAGCCGCTATGGTTCTGTCGAAGCGGCGGCACTGACCGAACGCTGGTTGCACCAGATCGCCACCGCTTCTTACCTGGCCTCCTCTGATCTGGCGGCCGAAAAAGGCGCTTTCCCGCTGCTGGATACCGACGCCTATCTGAACAGCGGCTCGATGCAGCTGATGGATGAGTCAGTCAAAAAGGCCATCCGCAAAAACGGCATCCGCAACGCGCTGCTGACCTCAATCGCGCCCACCGGCACCATCAGCCTTTATGCGGGCAATGTGTCCTCGGGCATCGAGCCGGTGTTTGCCTATGCTTATACCCGCAAAGTGCTGCAGAAAGACGGCTCGCGCACTGAAGAAGAGGTCGTTGACTACGCGGTGCAGATGTGGCGCGAGAAATTCGGCGATGTGGAGCTTCCCGACTATTTCACCAATGCGCAGACCCTGGCACCTCTGGATCATGTACGCATGCAGGCGGCGGCGCAGAAATGGGTCGACAGTTCGATCTCCAAGACCATCAACTGCCCGGAAGACATCAGTTTTGATGACTTCAAATCGGTCTATATGGAAGCCTGGGACAGCGGCTGTAAGGGCTGCACCACCTACCGCCCCAATGATGTGACCGGCTCTGTGCTTTCGGTGAACGAAGCCAGCGAAAAAACGCCGGAAGTCGATGCCGGTGCCGATGTGATCTACCTGGCAGAGCCGCTGGATCGTCCGCAGTCGCTGGAAGGCCAGACCTACAAGCTGAAATGGCCTGATTCGGAGCACGCAATCTATCTGACCGTGAACGATATTATCGTTGGTGGCCGCCGTCGTCCGTTTGAAGTCTTCATCAATTCCAAGAACATGGAGCATTTCGCCTGGACCGTCGCTCTGACCCGGATGATTTCGGCAGTGTTCCGGCGTGGCGGTGATATTTCCTTTGTGGTTGAAGAGCTTAAAGCGGTGTTTGATCCCCGTGGCGGTGCGTGGATGCAGGGTAAATATATCCCCTCGATTCTGGCGGCGATTGGCGGCGTGATCGAACATCACCTGGTCAACATCGGCTTTATCGAAGGCGAAGGCATGGGGCTGAAGACAGATCCTAAGGCGGAAGTTGTTCAGGTCGGTGCGCCCAAAGGCAAAGCCTGCCCCTCATGTGGCGGCTATGACATGCGTATGGTTGAAGGCTGCATGACCTGTGGCAGCTGCGGCCATTCCAAATGCGGCTAAGCCGTTGATGTAACACTGCGGAGACCGGCTCCCCGGTCTCCGCACCCGGCCCATATTTGCGGGCCCTGCCGTCGGTTCAACGCCTGTGGCAACCCTCCTTTCCCCCTGATATGACCCGGTTGCCGCGCCGCTCTGGCTGTTCTGGCATCCGGCCCTGACCGCTGTGAGCGGGGCAGCCCGTGCAGGCAGGTTTTTGCGCAATCTGCACATTTTTTGCAATTTAACGGTTGCGTTAATTAACGGAATGGATAAATATAAGCCTATGTCAGAATTACCCCTCATATTTGCCGCGCTCTCCGAGCCCACCCGCTTTGCCATCGTTGAACGGCTGATGGCCGAAGGTGAGTTGCCAGCCGGTGCTTTTCTCGATGACTTCGACATCTCGGCGCCCGCGATTTCGAGGCATCTCAACGTGCTCAGCAACGCAGGCCTGGTGACCAAACGGGTCAACCGTCAGCAACGTCTCTATTCGGCGCGCCCCGAAACCATCGGTGTTGTCAGCGCCTGGGCAATGGGACATCGCGAATTCTGGGAAAACAGCCTTAAACGCCTGGAACTGGCGCTTCAGCAGGAGATGGAACGAAAATGACAACGCTCGTATTGGAACGAACTTTTGCCGCACCGGTCAGCCTGGTGTTTGATTTTGTCACCCGGCGGGAAAACCTGCTGAACTGGTGGGGGCCTGAAGGCATGCATGTGCCCGAAGACGAGCTGGATTTTTCCGCCACCGGCCCTTGGCATTCGGTGATGATGAATGCCGAAGGCAAACGCTTCAAAGTCAGCGGCCAGGTGACCAAAGTGAAAGCACCCAACCTGGTGGCTTTCACCTGGGGCTGGCATGACGAAACAGATGCACGGGGCCACGAAAGCCACGTGATGATTGAAATCTCGGAAACCGACAATGGTCAGAGCAAGCTGGTGCTGAGCCACCAGGACCTGGTCGATGAAGAGAGCAAAACCAACCACAACATGGGCTGGACCTCGTCGCTGCGCAAACTCGAGCGGCTGCTGGCCTGATCTCAACCAAGGAGAAAAACGATGGCTAAATTTGTATTTGCATATCACGGTGGCAAGAAACCCGAGAGCCCCGAAGAAGGCGAAAAAGTCATGGCGTCCTGGCGCGCATGGTTCGCTGGCATGGGCGACGCTGTTGTAGACGGTGGCGGTCCGGTCGGCCTGTCCAAAACTGTCACCTCTGGCGGTGTTGACGATAACGGCGGCGCCAACCCGCTGTCGGGTTATTCGCTGATCACTGCAGACTCGCTTGACGCAGCCGTGGCGATGGCACAGGGCTGCCCGATCCTTGACAGCGGCACAGTTGAAGTTGCCGAAGCGATTGAAATGTAAACGGCTCTGCGCCGGAATATATTTCTGAACAAGCCGTGACTGTGGCGCTACCGCCATAGTTGCGGCTTTGTTGTGTGTGAGAATGTTAACGAAGGCGTGACTGACCTATGGTCCCGCAAACGGAAAATTATTCAGAGGCAACACAATGCGGTTTTCATGTGCAGTTCTTTCAGCGGTCTTTGGACTGGGTTTTGTGTCTCTGGCCGCGCCGGTCGCCGCTCAGGAAGACGTCATTCATATGCAGTTTGATGAGAGACGCGCGGTGCTGGGCTACGGCCGATTGTTCTCCAATGATTTTCTCGGCGATGGCCAGGATCGCTGGCGCAGCGGCTCTTATGTTTTCAGCCAGATCCGTGGGTATGAGGGCAGCGCCCCCCGGCCTTCAGAATTCGGAGAAGTCCTGGAGTGGCGCGCGCGCACCGACATTCTGGCTCCGGAAAATCTGGTCACCCCCGCCGCCGGTGATCGCCGTTATGCGGGTATTTTTTCGTTTGAGGCCTACACCCACTGGCAAAAAGCATCTGTTGAATATTCCGCAGGCGGTGGTCTGGCTTTCGTCGGGCCGCAGACCGGACTTGGCAATTTTCAGACCACGGTTCACAAGTGGATCGACGCGGGCGAGCCGGATCTGAGCAACCAGATTGAAGACAGCATCTATCCGACCGCCACATTTGAGGCCGCGCGCACCTACAGCCTGGGCGAAACCGGCACGGTGCGCCCTTTTGTCGAGGCTATGGCCGGCCCCGAAACGCTGTTGCGGGTCGGCGCGGATATGGTTGTCGGGCGGCTTGGCGGTGATGAGTTGTTCCTGCGCGATTCCGGCACCGGTCAGCTGTACCAAGGCACGCGCAGTGCAGAGACCGGCACCAGCTTCGTGCTCGGGGGCGATATCGCCTATGTTGCCGACAGCAAGTACCTGGCCGAGTCGGACGGCTATGTGCTGACCGACAGCCGCCAGCGTCTGCGCGCCGGCCTGCGCTGGCAGTCTGAAAATACCACGGTGTTTTACGGGCTGACCTGGTTGAGCGAAGAATTCGAAGCCCAGTCCGAAGGTCAGACCATTGGCTCGCTGAAAATACAGTTTCAATTCTGACGCGCCGCCTGCGACAGAAATTCATTCTGCCAGGCAAACTGAATTCCCCTCTTCTCAGGTGGGGGGACGCCGTGTTAACCTGTCGATAATAATAAAAGAAGATGGCAGGTACTACAGGCATGAAAACGGGCTTTCCCAGCGCGTTTGTCATTTGTTGGTCGCAGTGTGAACTGGATGGTTTGCGCGGCGCACCCTTTGCGGCTCTGGCTGCCGGGGTGGCGTGGCGCTGGTCTGGTGAGGCGCTGTGCCTGGACGGACGACGCGACATATTGCGGCTGGAAGGGGCGGAAGAGGTCACAGAACTTCATCGCCATGCAGCGCAAAAGGTAAAACGAATTCTGGGCGGGGCTGGCAGCAGCCCGGTGACTTCAGCGGCTCCTGAGCCTCTGGACTGGCTGTTTGACGGCGGGTTTGATGTCACCGATGGCCAGAGACATTACCACGTTCAGGTCATCGAAATGAGCCGGGGCAAACCGCCGCTGCTGGTCTTTGGGAGCGCGGTGCCGCCGGCGGATACGGATTTCTGGGTGGTCAACCGGGTGGAACGGGCGCAGCGGCCCGGCGGCCCTGTGCACAGCCCCCGCGGCGTGATCTGTTTCACCCCGGACACCTGGATCGCAACGCCTTCGGGCCGGCGTCTGGTGCAGGACCTGCAGGAAGGTGATCTGATCTCAACCAAAGACAATGGCGCGCAGCAGCTCCGCTGGATCGGTCAGCGCCGGCTGACGGGCGCACGGCTTTATGCGATGCCACATCTGTGCCCGGTGCGTCTGCGTGCTGCGGCGCTGGGGCAGGGGGAGCCGGACCGGGATCTGCTGGTCTCGCCACAGCACCGGCTGCTGGTGCGCGGCGACTTCGCCCGGGCACTGTTTAACACCGATGAAGTTCTGGTTGCCGCCGGGGATCTGGTGAATGACCGTTCCATTCTGGTGGACCGCCGGGTGCGCGACATCACCTATATTCACCTGATGCTCGACGCGCATCAGATCGTCTGGGCCAATGGGGTGGAAAGCGAAAGCTTTCACCCGGCCAGTGCCGATATGGCGCAGCTGCTACCCGATCAGCTTGGCCGGATGGAGGCACGGTTTCCCGGCGTCTCAGCAACACCGCATGGCTATGGCGCTTATGCGCGGCGCACATTAAGCCGGGCCGAAGCGGCAATAATGGCGTTTGAGATGTAAATGGGTGCCGGCGCTTGTTGACTCCGCCAATCAGCGCGGTATAAGCCGCCATTCCCGGCAGTGGTAACACCGTCGGGTGCCTTATTTTTGGTGTTGGTGGCTCCCGCAAGGGATGTCCTGTCGCCCTTCGGGGAAAGGACAGCACCTTTCTTGAAACCTTGAGAAAGGATCCAGATCGTGACCAAACGCACATCTGCCAAGTACAAAATTGACCGCCGTATGGGCGAAAACATCTGGGGTCGTCCGAAGTCCCCGGTAAATCGTCGTGAATATGGCCCCGGCCAGCACGGTCAGCGCCGCAAGGGCAAACTGTCTGACTTCGGTCTGCAGCTGCGCGCCAAGCAGAAGCTGAAAGGCTACTACGGCGACCTGACCGAGAAACAGTTCCGTCGCATCTTTGGCGAAGCTGAGCGCGTAAGAGGCGACACTGGTGAAAACCTGATCGGTCTGCTGGAGCGCCGTCTCGACGCTGTTGTGTACCGCGCCAAGTTCGTTGCAACCGTATTTGCTGCACGTCAGTTCGTGAACCACGGCCACGTGACCGTCAACGGTAAGCGCGTCAACATTCCTTCTTACCGCGTGTCTGAAGGTGACGTGATCGAAGTGCGGGACCGTTCCAAGCAGATCGCTGTTGTGATCGAAGCCACTCAGCTGGCTGAGCGTGACGTGCCTGACTACATCGACGCCGACCATTCCAAAATGAAAGCCACATTCGTGCGCACACCGGGTCTGGGCGATGTTCCATACGCTGTTCTGATGGAACCAAACCTGGTCATCGAATACTACGCACAGAACTAATTCTGCCGCGTCAGATATTGTTAAAGGGCTGCCCTCAGGGGCGGCCCTTTTTCGTTGCAAACGGGGCGCAGCAGCTGCAGCAATTCCGCTTTGATGACGATGCGGCTGGCCACAACGCCGCCGGCGAATTAAGACGGGGCGGAGAACTAATGAGTGAGCCAAATGTCCCGCACGATCCAGCCACAGCCCGGAATCATGGAAATCGCCCTGTACCAGGGCGGAGCCTCAGTGATTGACGGCGTCAGCGATGTTGTAAAACTGTCTTCAAACGAAAATCCGGCCGGCCCGTGCGATGCCGCCAAACGTGCGGTTGAGCGGGCCGTGCATCAGCTGCACCGCTATCCCAACACCGATCATGCGTCGCTGCGCAAAGCCATCGGTGAGGTGCATGGCATCAACCCCGAGCAGATCATCTGTGGTGTTGGCTCTGACGAAATCATCACTTTTCTGTGCCAGGCCTATGCCGGGGTCGGGGACGAGGTGATCTATACCGAACACGGGTTTTCGATGTATAAAATCTCGGCGCGCGCCGCCGGGGCCACAGCTGTGGAAGTCGCCGAACATGAGCGCACTGTCGATGTGGATGCGATCCTGGCAGCAGCGACGGATAAGACCCGGCTGGTGTTCATCGCCAACCCGGCCAACCCGACCGGCACTATGATCGGCGGCAATGAGGCCGCACGTCTGGCCGCAGGTTTGCCGGAGAATTGCCTGCTGGTGCTGGACGGCGCTTACGCGGAATATGTCGAAGGTTTTGACGGTGGCAAAGCGCTGGTTGAAGCACGCAACAACGTGGTGATGACACGCACCTTTTCCAAGCTCTACGGCCTTGGCGGTCTGCGCATCGGCTGGGGTTATGCGCCACGCGAAGTCATTGATGTGCTGAACCGGGTGCGGGGTCCGTTCAACCTGTCTGAAGTACAGATGGCGGCGGCGGAGGCGGCGGTGCGTGATACGGATTACGCTAAAAAGTGCCGGCTGGAAAACACCCGTCTGCGGGCCTGGCTGGCCGAAGCGCTGGCCGAACTCGGGGTATCGTCTGACACCTCCTGCGCCAATTTCATCCTCGCGCGTTTCCACGATCAGGCCGAGGCCGAAGCCTGTGACGACTTCCTGAAAACCCACGGTATTCTTGTGCGCCGGGTGGCAGGCTACAAGCTGCCCCATTGTCTGCGCATCACAGTGGGGGATGAAGCGTCCTGTCGTCGCGTCGCCCACACGATTGCCAAATTCAAAGAGGGTCTTGAATGAGTGTGATTTACCAACGGGTCGCCCTGATCGGGCTGGGACTGATTGCCGGATCAATGGCACGCGCCATGCAGCGCGGTGGTCTTGCCGGGGAAATCACCGGCTATGCCCGCTCCGCTGAGACCCGCACCACCGCCGCAGACATCGGCCTGGTGGACCGGGTCTGTGACAGCGCTGCCGAGGCGGTAAAAGACGCAGATCTGGTGGTGCTGGCCGTGCCGGTCGGGGTGATGGGCGCGGTGGCTGCTGAGATTTCAGCCCATCTCAAACCCGGTGCCACGGTGACCGATGTGGGCTCGGTGAAACGCGCGGTGATCGAGACCGTTTCGCCCCACATCCCGGACGGGGTGCATTTTGTCCCGGCGCACCCGCTGGCGGGCACCGAACATTCCGGTCCCGAAGCCGGTTTTGCCGAACTCTATGACAATCGCTGGTGCCTGATTGTGCCGGTTGAGGGCACGGAGCCGCAAGCCGTCGCCCGTCTGCGCAGCCTGTGGGAAGCGATGGGGGCCAATGTGGATGAGATGGACGCCGACCATCATGATCTGGTGCTGGCGGTGACCTCGCACACGCCGCATCTGATCGCCTATACCATGGTGGGCGTTGCCGACGATCTGCGCCGGGTGACCGACAGCGAAGTGATCAAATACTCCGCCGCAGGTTTTCGCGATTTCACCCGCATTGCGGCGTCTGATCCGACCATGTGGCGCGATGTGTTCCTGACCAACAAAGACGCCACGCTGGAAATTCTCGGTCGTTTCACCGAGGAGTTGTTCGCGTTGCAGCGTGCCATCCGCACCGGCGACGGCGACCACCTGTTTGACTATTTCACCCATACGCGTGCCATACGTCGTGGCATTATTGACGCTGGCCAGGACACTGATGCGCCAGACTTCGGCCGGGGCGGACCCAAGAGCTGATGCGGGGTAAGGCGCCTGACACAGGCCGCGCGCCCCGCCTTGACCGGCTGCCCTGTCTTGCCCTGAAGAAGGCAGCGGCCGTGGCACTCAGCCTTTTGCTCGGCCCGATGCCCGGCCTGGTACCGAGTGTCGTTGTGGCGCTGTACGCAGCGCCGGTGGCAGCGCAAAACACCTCTGAAATGTGGCGCTCACCGCTGCCAAGCCTGCGGCCCGGCTCAAGAACCTATGTGCCGGTGCGGGTGCTTCCGGCTCTGACACCTGCCAGGGGGCCCGCCGCTGTTCGCAGCGTTGATCCTGCCGCTGCCCCGTCTGATCCGCACACAGAAACGGTGTTGGCCTCGCCGCAGGCATCCGGGCTGACACGCGCGCCGCTGCCGGTCTTGCGTCAAAACAAACCCCAGGCCAGTGCTGCAGACACAGCCCAAAACACGGGCCAGAATGCGGCCCGCAGTGTCGCGCCATTCTCAAATACTCTTTATTCAACCCCGGTAAACACCGGCCCGGTGGGCAGGATCTGCAACAGCCGTGCCATCCGGGGTCAGCAATTGCCCGATATTGCCGCCGCGCTTCCTGGGTGTGGCTTGAAGGATGGCGTGCGCGTGGTCTCGGTCTCCGGCGTGGCGCTGTCGCCACCGGCGACCCTCAGCTGCCGCAGCGCCAAAGCGTTAAATTCCTGGGTCGCCAGCAGCGTCATCCCGACGCTCGGCCGTCTTGGCGGCGGTCCGGCAGAGCTGCGCATTGCCTCCAGCTATGCCTGCCGCAGCCGCAACAATCAGCCCGGGGCAAAAATTTCTGAACATGGCAAAGGCAGCGCCATCGACATCTCGGCGATCCGGTTGAAAAACGGTGTGACGCTGGATGTGCTTTCGGGCTGGCAAGACCCGCTGAAGGGCAAGCTGTTGCGCGCAATGCACCGGGGGGCTTGTGAGCCCTTTGGCACTGTACTTGGCCCCGATGCCGACAGGTTTCACCGGGACCATTTTCATTTTGACACCGCGCGAAACCGCGGCGGCAGGTATTGCCGTTAGCGGAGTATCAGCTTTGGGGCCGGCCCCAACGGCAGGATGCCAAGCGACATGCGGCCGCGCGAAAAAGTCAGATCCGCTTCCAGAACATCCTTGTCTCCCGACATGCCGGCCACCAGTGCCAGGGCGCGTTCCAGCCCGCTGGCCAGACCATCGCTCAGGGAGCCGCTGTTTTTGGCCAGCGCAATCATGTCGCGCCAGTTTTCCGCCCGTATGGTGATTTTGCCCTCGGGCACGCCGTTCGTACCGACCTGTAATTCTCCCGCCATGCGCAGATCCAGATCGCCCCAGCGCGCGTTGATATTTTTCACATCCAGCGAGGTCAGCTGTGGCCGGGCGCGCTCAATCGCAAACCGGTCCCAGGGCGCGGTGAACCCGGCGGTCAGATCAAGCGACAGGGTATCGAGGCTTTCGGGCAAGGCGCCGGTCGGATCCAGCCGGTCGCGCAGCGTGGATGAGGGTGTCAGCCCCTGCGCCGAAAAGGCGATGTCATGCGCCAGCGGAATGGCGACGCTCTGACGAGTGGCAAAACTACCGCTGCCCAGACTGCTGCTCCAGCCTTTGCTGGAGCTGAACTTCAGATCCTCCAGAATAAAAGAACTGCGCTGCAAGGTCAGGTCGGTGCCGGGTTCAAACACCACCGAGCCGCGCATGGTCTCATTGCTGATATTGATGCGCTGATTTGGTGTTGCCAACACCTGGTCTTGTGCGAATACAGCGATGATATGATTGGGTTTATAACTCAGCGCCAGGATCTGAAACACTGGCAGCTCCCAGGCCAGACCCGTGGCGGGGTCCGCCAGCGACAGATCAGTGATGCTGGTATCAAAACGGTTGGGAAAGCCGCGGGTTTTCAGCTCGGCATAATCCGCCGCCCAGCCGTCGCTGCGGCGCTGATCGATCCAGCTCCGCAGCCCGGTTTCCACCGCCGATTTTCCGACAAACCAATATCCCCCCCACAGTGAAGACGCTATAATCAAAAGTAACAATAGTTTCCGCACATCCGGGCCTTTCGTAATTCGTTGCGCTCGTATCTACAGGGGGCAGAGAAGGAGGGCCAGTGAAATGGACGTGAGATCACTTTGGGTATTTGGCTATGGCTCACTGATGTGGAACCCGGGTTTTGAGTACGCGGATCGCGCAGTGGCGACCCTGCCAGGATACAGCCGCAGCTTCTGCATGTGGTCGATCCATCACCGCGGCACTGAAGAGAACCCGGGCCTGGTGCTGGCGCTGGATGAGCATGCGGGCAGCGAATGCCACGGGCTGGCGTTTCAGGTGCCCGAAGAGCATCGCGATGAAACCATGGCGGTGCTGCGGGAACGCGAACTGGTGTCCTCCGCCTATCTGGAACGCCGCCTGCAGGTGCAGCTTGCGGACGGGCGCGAAGTGGAAGCGGTCTCCTACGTGATTGATCCCCATCATATCCAGTATTGCAGGAACCTGTCGCTGCAGGATCAGGCCGATGTGATCGCCCGCGCCATTGGCGGCCGCGGACCCAATACGGAGTATCTGTTCAATACCGCAGACCATCTGCAGGAGCTGGGCATTGAGGACGAGGATTTAAGCTGGCTGGCGGCACGGGTGCGTGAAATGCGCGGCCTCTGAGGGTCGTCTGATGCCGCCTCGGAACACGCGTTTATCCGGCCTCATTTCTGACCGCTGACCCGGCCCTTTAACCAGGCCCTTAACCCGCCGCCGGGCACTGGCTGCTGCCGCGACTGTGTCATTCACGCAACCAATGCCGCAGTGCGCGCAGAGCTGAAATTGCGTGTTGGCAGGGGCGCAATCTGTGCCTATCCTGGGGCAGATAATCAAGAATTGGATCGGACCCGTCCCCATGGACAAGCCGGATCGCACCGTCGAGCTGCATTTTTCTCAACCTGTACGCCAGATTCTGACCATGCTGGTCGTTCTCGGGCTGGTCGCCGCTGGTCTGGCGCTGGCGCTGCCGCGGGTGCTGCCAGTCTTTCTGACCAACCCCTACCTGAACGGCTTTATCGTTTTTGTCTTTGTGATCGGCGTTGGTGCCTGTTTCACCCAGATGATTCAGCTGGTCAGCTCGGTGTTGTGGATCGAACGTTTCATTGGTGTCCGCCCGAAAGTAGCGGGCAAAAAAGCGCCGCGCCTGCTGGCGCCGCTGGCCGCCTTGCTGCGCGGACGTGGCGCGCGGTCGCAGATTTCGCCCACCTCGTCGCGCTCGATCCTGGATTCAGTTGCCACCCGGATTGACGAAGCGCGGGACATCACCCGCTACATTGTGAACCTGCTGATCTTTCTGGGCCTGCTTGGTACGTTCTACGGGCTGGCAACGACGGTTCCGGCGCTGGTCGAAACCATCCGCTCGCTGACGCCCAAAGACGGCGAGACTTCTATCTCGGTGCTGGAACGGCTGATGAGCGGGCTGGAAAGCCAGCTTGGCGGCATGGGCACCGCCTTTGCCTCCTCGCTGCTGGGCCTCGCCGGCTCGCTGGTTGTCGGTCTGCTGGAACTGTTTGCCAGCCACGGTCAGAACCGGTTTTTCCGCGAACTCGAAGAATGGATGTCCAAATTCACCCGCATCAGCTTTGCTGAGGGCGACAGCCATGACGGTATTGGCCATGACGGTGGCGGTATTTCCGGCGCGGTGATGGATCAGATGGCCGAACAGATGGACGCGCTGCAACAGCTGTTCACCCAGTCCGATGTCAGTCGTTCGCTGGTCGATGAACGGCTCGGTCAACTGGCGGGCGCGCTGGAGCGCATGACGCTGCGGATGGAAAACGAGCAGGGCACATCTGACATTATGCTGCGCATCGCCGAGGGCCAGGACCGTCTGTTGGCGACACTGGGATCACAGACCGGCATTGCCGGCTCGATGGAGCGTATGCTGCGCCAGATGGAAGCCGACCGCTCCGCAACAGAGGTGATGATGCGGGTGGCAGAGGGCCAGGAACGCCTGTTGTCGACGCTCGAAGCCCAGGCCGATGCCGGCGGCGGTGGTATTGGGGCCGACGGGGGTATTGACGCCGAAAGCCGGATGCGCCTGCGCTCCATCGACGTGCAACTGCTGCGTATTCTGGAAGAACTCTCCGCCGGCCGTCAGGAAACTGTTGCCGACCTGCGCTCGGATCTGAGCGCGCTGGCGCAGGCGATGCGTTTGGGCGGACGCTAAAATGGCCCTGGTGCGCCGCTCCACCCAACGTGTGTCGGGCAGCATCTGGCCCGGCTTTGTGGACGCGATGACGGCGCTGTTGCTGGTCTTGATGTTTGTGCTGACCATTTTCATGGTGATCCAGTTCATTCTGCGCGAGACGATCACCGGCCAGGAAGAAACCATCACCGGTCAGGAAACCGAGTTGAGCTCGCTGACCTCTGAAATGAACGCGCTGGCCCGGGCGCTTGGGCTGGAACAGCAACGCGCCTTCGGCCTCGAGGGCCAGGTGGCGGGGCTGCGCTCCAACCTGCAGGAACGCAGCAGTGAGATCCAGGCCCAGGCCGCTCTGATCGCCTCGCTGCAACGGCGTTCAGACGAACAATCCGGTCAAATCGCCAGTTTTGAATCCCAGGTCGCCAGCCTGCTGGCACAACGCGACACAGCACTGGCCGGTGTCGCCAGTCTGGAGGGCGAACAAAGCGTCTTGCTGGACGAAAAAACGGCGCTGGAGCTGGCGCTGGCCACCGCGCGCAGCGAAATCAATGAGCAGAGCCAGGCCGCCCGTCTGGCCGCCGCCAGACGCGAGGCACTTGAGGCACTGCTGGCCGATCTTCAGACCCGCGCAGAAGCCGATAAATTGTCTCTGAGCCAGGCGCTGGCGCAGCTGGACCTGTCGCAACAGGCCGTGGCCGCTGCCTCCGCGGGGCTGGTGAGTGCTGAGACGGAAGCGGCACGGATCGCCGCGCTGCTGGCGGAGACCACGGCTGCTGCCGCAGCTGATGCGGCACTGGCGGCAGAACAGCTGAGCGAGGCGGATGCTGCCGCGCTGCTGGCGGCGGAACTGCTGCGCAACGCTGACGCTGAGGCACTGCTGGCGGCCGAACAGCTGAGCGAGGCGGATGCTGCGGCGCTGCTGACGGCGGAATTGCTGCGCAACGCTGACGCCGAGGCGCTGCTGGCAGCCGAACAGCTGAGCGAGGCAGAAGCCGCAGTCGCACTGACGGCGGACCGTCTGACCAACGCGGAAGCTGCAGCCGCGCTGGCCGCAGAACGGTTGCGCCTCGCCGACGCCGCAGCGGCGCGCGCCGCCGGCGAATTGACCGAGGCCGAAAAACAGGCGGCGCTGATCCGGGCGCGGCTGGCCAAAGCAGAACAGATCTCGGCGGAAACCGTGGCCCGTCTGACGGCGCTGGAGAGCGAACTGACCGGTGCGGAAAGCGCCCGTCTTGCAGAACTCGCGGCGGCAGAAACCCTGCGCCAGCGCCTGGGCGACGCCAGCGCGGCGCTCAGCGAAGCAGAGGCCGCACGCCTGGTTGAAATTGCCGCCGCGGAAGCCCTGCGCGAGAAACTGGCGAATTCCGATGCCGAGCTCAGCGCGATGACCCTGGCGCTGGAGGCTGAACGCAAAAAGGCCGAGGATACGCTGACCCTGCTGGCCGCCGCACGTCAGGCCCGCACGACCGCCGAAAATGAATCGCTGGAAGATCTGAACGAGGCGCTGAAACAGGCTGCCTTGCTGAAGCTGGCCAATGAAACCCTGGCCGAACAAGAGGCGGTGTCTGCCGACAGTCTGCGCCAGGTCGAAGCGCTGAGCCTGCAGGTGGCTGAGATGCGCAACCAGCTGGGGGTTCTGCAGAACATTCTGGATGACTCCGCGGGGCGGGATTCTGCGGCCGATGTGCAGATCACTTCGCTGACCTCGCGTCTCAACGCCGCCCTGGCCCAGGTCGCCAGCGAAGAACGCGCGCGTGCCAGACTGGAGGCCGCCGAGCGCCAGCGTCTGGAAGAAGAGGCCCGCCGCCTGACAGCCGAGGCCAAAAACCTGGAAAACTACCGCTCCGAATTCTTTGGCCGCATGCGTGAAATCCTCAGCGACCGTGAGGGCGTCTCCATTGTTGGCGACCGCTTTGTATTCAGCTCGGAAGTGTTGTTTAACTCCGCCTCTGCCGATCTCTTTGAGAGCGGCCAGCAGCAGATCACCCGGGTCGCCAATATGCTGATGGAAGTCGCCGGCCAGATCCCGCCGGAAATCGACTGGATCATCCGCGTTGACGGCCACACAGACAGCGTGCCGCTGGCGCATGATACTATCTATGCCGACAACTGGGAACTCAGCCAGGCGCGGGCGCTGTCGGTGGTGCGTTATATGATTGACGAGCTTGGTTTTCCGGCCAGGCGGCTGGCGGCGACCGGCTTTGGTGAATTTCAGCCGCTTGATACCGGCAGCAGTGCCGAAGCGCTGGCGCGCAACCGGCGCATTGAGCTGAAACTGACGGAACGCTGATCAGGGGCGGTGCGCGTCAACAGCCCCTAATCACCGATGGTAAAACGTTGCTCGCGGTAGTCGATCTCGCTGTCGCCACGCATATGCCGGACCGAACTGACGTAGTCTCCTGACGGCCAGAATGACGGCGTCGTTTCGGTCTGACGTTTGCCCAGGTAACGAAACGCCCGGGCTTGCTCGCGGGTCAGGTCCACCACGTCATCAATGACCGGTCCACCCGGCCCCAAAATCTTCATTTCCAGCCGGTCCCCGTCGCGCACCCCAAAGGCCTGGACCCAGAGCACCAACATCGGCGCATCCGCCGGAAAACTGCTGGCCTGGACCATGCCCATTCTGGCGGCTTCAAATTTGGGCAGTTTGGAGGTCGTGCCCATATTGACGATACCGCCAGGCAGATAGGCGGGCGGGTCCTGCCACAGGCTGTCGCTTGCCGGGCGCGGATCACAAGAGACGATGCCGGAGGGGTTAAACGGATCGACCAGATTACCGTCTTTATAGACCGACATATGCACATGGGGGAACTGGGTGCGCCCGGTCAGGCCAACCTGGCCCATCACCGTGCCCTTGGCCACTTTCTGACCCTGGCGCATGGTGATCGAATATTGTTTCATATGGCAGTATTTCGAGGTCCAGCCGCCCCCGTGGCTGATTTCAACACCATTGCCACATTCCCGCCCGTTCATGTCGCTCAGCGGGTCAGAAGGCGATCTGCGGTCGGGCACAAAATTGCGCACCTTTGTCACGGTGCCGGGCGCCGCTGCGATGACATTGACGCCCCGCTTCATCGCCGCCATGTCGGGGATGGCGAGATCGATGCCCTTGTGCCCGTCATAGGTCAGCGGCCCGCAGGTGTAATCGGCCGCGCCAGCGCCGGGATCAGCATCAATGTAATTCTGGATAAAACAATCAACGCCGGGCTCACACTCCAGCGGCAGATTAAAAACCGGTACCCCTGCCGCCGCGGGGGCGGCAAGGGACATAAATACGGCAGCTAGCTGAGCGGTCCGCATCGGGCGGATCAGTCTGCGGTCAGCAGTGGCGGTTTCTTGCGGGTGGAAATGCGCGGGCTGGCTGGTTTTTCGATGCGCAGATCCAGTTTGCGGTCTTTGACGCCGACCTTGACCAGGCCACCTTTGGCCAGTTTGCCAAACAGCAATTCTTCCGCCAGAGGTTTTTTGATGTATTCCTGAATCACCCGGCCCAGTGGGCGGGCACCCATTTTATCATCATAGCCTTTGTCGGCCAGCCATTCGGCTGCGGGCAGGGTCAGTTCGATATGCACGTTGCGGTCCATCAACTGGGCCTCAAGCTGCAGCACGAACTTTTCCACCACCTGCAGGATCACCGATTTGGACAGCGGCGCAAAACTGATTACCGCGTCGAGCCGGTTGCGGAATTCTGGCGTAAACGTGCGTTCAATCGCGGCGGTGTCTTCGCCTTCGCGCCGGTCGCGGCCAAAGCCGATCGCCGATTTTGCCTGTTCCATCGCCCCGGCATTGGTGGTCATGATCAGGATCACATTGCGGAAATCCACAGTGCGCCCGTTGTGGTCGGTCAGCTTGCCGTGGTCCATCACCTGCAACAGGATGTTGAACACATCGGGGTGGGCTTTTTCGATTTCATCCAGCAACAGCACACAATGGGGATGCTGGTCGACCTTGTCGGTCAGCATGCCGCCCTGGTCAAACCCCACATAACCGGGAGGAGCCCCGATCAGCCGGCTGATCGCGTGTTTCTCCATGTATTCGGACATGTCAAAGCGCAGCAGCTCCACGCCGAGTGTATCGGCGAGCTGATTGGCCACTTCGGTTTTGCCCACACCCGTGGGGCCGGCAAACAGGTAATTGCCGATGGGTTTTTCCGGTTCACGCAGCCCGGCACGCGCCAGTTTGATCGCGGAAGACAGTGCTTCAATCGCCGGATCCTGACCGAACACCACCCGTTTCAGGGTCTTTTCCATGTCTTTCAGGATTTCCGCATCATCCTTGGATACGGATTTCGGCGGGATGCGGGCGATCTTGGCGACCACGGCTTCGATCTCTTTGATGCCGATGGTCTTGCGCCTTTTGCTTTCGGCCACCAGGTGCTGGGCGGCGCCCGCCTCATCAATCACGTCAATCGCCTTGTCGGGCAGTTTGCGGTCATGGATATAACGCGCCGACAGTTCCACCGCCGATTTAATCGCATCGGTGGTGTATTTGATGTCGTGATGGTCCTCAAAGTAGGTTTTGATCCCCTTCAGGATCTTGATGGTATCGTCCACCGAGGGTTCACTCACGTCGATTTTCTGGAACCGGCGCGCCAGGGCGCGGTCCTTTTCAAAATGCTGGCGGAACTCTTTATACGTGGTGGAGCCCATGCAGCGCAGCTTGCCGCCCTGCAATGCTGGTTTCAGCAGGTTGGAGGCGTCCATCGCGCCGCCTGAGGTGGCGCCGGCACCGATCACAGTGTGGATTTCATCGATGAACAACACCGCGTCCGGATGCGCTTCCAGCTCGCTGACCACGGCTTTCAGACGTTCCTCAAAATCGCCACGGTAGCGGGTGCCCGCCAGCAGCGCGCCGAGGTCCAGCGAATAGATGGTGGAACCGGCCAGCACTTTCGGGGTTTCGCCCTGGACGATTTTACGCGCCAGCCCTTCGGCGATGGCCGTTTTGCCGACGCCGGGGTCGCCCACCAGCAGCGGGTTGTTCTTGCGCCGGCGGCACAGCACCTGAATGCAACGTTCAACCTCATGGATGCGGCCAATAAGAGGGTCCACTTCGCCCTCGCGCGCCTTGGCGTTCAGATCAATGCAATACTTGGCCAGCGCCGATTCCTTTTCGGCACCACCACTGGCAGGTGCGGCCTCTTCGGTGTTGAATTCGTCTTCGATTTCAGCGCCCTGGATCGGGCGGTTCTCACCAAAACTGGGATCTTTGGCGACCCCGTGGGCGATGTAATTCACCGCGTCATAGCGGGTCATATCCTGTTCCTGCAGGAAAAACGCCGCATTGGATTCGCGTTCAGCAAAGATGGCGACCAGCACATTGGCGCCGGTGACCTCAGTGCGGCCAGAAGACTGCACATGAATGGCGGCGCGCTGAATCACCCGCTGGAACGCGGCGGTCGGCACCGCTTCGGAGCCTTCAATGCTGGTTTCCAGGCTGGAGAGTTCATCGTCGATGAAAACCACCAGAACGTTGCGCAGATCTTCCATGTCGACGGAACAGGCCTTCATCACCTTGGCGGCATCAGGCTCGTCGAGCAGCGCCAGCAGCAGATGCTCCAGCGTTGCGAGTTCGTGACGGCGCGCATTGGCCAGCGCCAACGCCGCGTGGATTGCTTGTTCGAGGGTGTTCGAAAATGACGGCACGTCGGGAGTGCTCCTTGATCTGGGTCGGCAGCGGTCTCATGGCCGGTGTCAACCGTGGCCTCATACTATTAAAGTTTGCTTGAATTCGCCTGGCTTCAAGCTGTTTTTCGGAATTTCTCTCATCTTATTGGCGAGAGATTGTGTTAATTGTGTCAGAACCGGTCTTTGCGGGCGCGAATTTCAATGAAGACCTCAAGATCGGAGGCGTCAGCCATGTCTATCTGGTGGCGGATGGCGGCGCTGTCGCAGCGCAGAAAGGGGTTGGTTGCCAGTTCTTCTGACAACAGCGACGGCACCGTCGGCAGGCTTTTTTCCCGCAGCGCCGCAACCTGTTCACACCGAGAGATAAGTGCGGAATTCTCCGGGTCAACGGTCAGTGCGAATTTTCCGTTGTTGGCGGTGTATTCATGGCCGGCACAGACCAGGGTCTCAGCGGGCAGGGCGGCAAAGCGCTGCAAGGTGTCAAACATCTGCGCCGGACTGCCGTCATTCAGCCGACCACAGCCCAGCACCATCAGACTGTCGGCGGAAAACAGCGCGGAGGCGGCTTCGATATAATAGGCGATATGGGCCGCGGTATGTCCCGTCGCGTCCAGCACCTGCACCGTATGGCCGGCGAATTCGAAATCTTCTCCCGGCACTGCCATATGGTCGAGCGCCGGCAGCCGGTGGGAATCCTGGGCGGCGCCTTTCAGCAACGCACCGGTGGCAGCGCAGAGCGCCGGTGCAGTATCCGCATGGTCCCAGTGATGATGGGTCAGCCAGACTTCATTCAGCGTCCAGTCCCGTGCCTTCAGCGCCGCCAGGATCGGCTCCGGGTCGCCGCAATCGATACAGACGGTCTGGCCTGAGTCAGAATCGTGGATCAGGAAATTGTAATTGTCCTGCAACGTGGCGACGGTAACGATCTCAAGGGGCATGGCGTTTCGCGCTTCCTTCGGTATGGTTGTCCTAACGATTGCCTTTTTGAGACCTGTTTGCAATGCATCTCGACGTCGTAGACCTGCGTAATTTTTATTACCGCACCGACCTGGGCCGGGCGGCGCAACGCGCTGTGCGTGACCAGGTGTTGCGGTTCTGGCCCGAAGCCTCTGGTCAGACCGTTGCCGGTTTTGGTTTTGCCGTGCCGCTGCTGCGCCCCTATCTGGGCCAGGCGCGCCGCGTGATCGGCCTGATGCCGGGGCAGCAGGGGGTGATGCACTGGCCTGCAGGGGGCAAGAACATCTCGGTGCTCTGCGAAGAAACGCTCTGGCCGTTGCAGACCGGCCATGTGGACAAGCTGGTGGTGATGCACGGGCTGGACACGTCGGAGAATCCCTCGGCGCTGCTGGAGGAATGCTGGCGGGGGCGGGGGCCGGGCGGGAGGCCGCTGGTTGTGGTGCTC
>NZ_QOLB01000025.1 GCF_003333265.1 Candidatus Halocynthiibacter alkanivorans | reverse complement strand
GATCCCACCCGCTTCTTCAGCTTGGCGTAGCTTGCCTGGATTTTCTTTTTCTGGGTTTCGGTCGCGACTGTTGCGGCACGATAAACCGCTTCTACTTCCAGGGTTCGGCGCACGTCGATAATTCGCAACATGCCCTCAGCTTCAAGCTTTGTTTCTGTAGATATCTGTCCGCGTGCGGCTCGAATATTTGCAGTAAGAAACGTCCCCGAACCGCGGCGCCGCTTAACCAGACCTAGCCCTTCCCATCGGTTTAACGCCTCGCGAATGGTTGACCGCCCAACACCAAGCTGTTCGCTCAGCGCCGTCTCAGCGGGCAACTGGTCACCAACTTCAAGCCCCGCCGCATCGATCATCCTTACCAGTGCCTCAAGCACTTCCTGTGTGCGACTTTTTGCCCGCAATGGGGTCAGGAACTCAGCCGCAACCTGATGCGCGCCAATTTTTCTACGTTCGTCCGAGTCGACCAATTTTGACACCTGCGATTCCCAATCAGAAAATGTGTACCTATTGCCTTATGTCAGTTGTCCGACAACTTTGCAAGTAAGTTGTCGGACAACTGACAATTCAATTACCTGGCCCAATTCCATCACTGATTTGGAAGGAGCATTTTTTCGGTAGCGGTGGGCGCGGGAATGAAAAATTTGTCCAAGAAGCAGCATTT
Source organism: Candidatus Halocynthiibacter alkanivorans (assembly GCF_003333265.1). Taxonomy (GTDB): domain Bacteria; phylum Pseudomonadota; class Alphaproteobacteria; order Rhodobacterales; family Rhodobacteraceae; genus Halocyntiibacter_A; species Halocyntiibacter_A alkanivorans. The sequence goes on along the minus strand of NZ_QOLB01000025.1, from coordinate 400 downwards.
CAAATCGAGATAATCTCGCGGGTGCAGCAATCGAACCACTTCCTTCAGCCATCACAGTCACGAACGGCCCAATGCGACTGCTCGTGACCACTGCGGCGAAGCGCTGGATTGAGCCTTAGAGGACTGCACCGTATCTAATGTCATGTCCTTTTTTGGAAGTCAGAAAACTCATTTAGCAGGCGGGCGCGGCGCGGTGCTGCCGCGTTCCACAAAACGAACCGGGATGGTTTCAATCCGCGCTCCGGAGCGTTTATTTTGGTTCAGAAGCTCCAGTACTTCGCGTGCGGCCGCGGCGCCCAACTGGTTGCGGTGCTGGTGAATCGTGGTAAGGGGCGGTTGAAAAAACTCTGCCATTTCCACGTTGTCAAACCCGACCACCGACAGGTCTGCTGGTACAGAG
>NZ_QOLB01000023.1 GCF_003333265.1 Candidatus Halocynthiibacter alkanivorans | reverse complement strand
CTGGGAGGCGATCGTTGATGCCTGTTGCGATGCCTGGAACCGCCTGGCCGCTGAAACCGGGCGCATCAAATCAATCGCAACGCGAAACTGGGCAACCACCGGTCAATGATTGGGCGGGTTGGTATTAGGGGACCGGAGGCGGTGAAAACCTCTGCCACCGGGCCGGTGGTCAGTTTTTCCGGCGCCGGGCGGGTGGCCTGGAGCGCGCGCGATACGGTGACGCTGACGCGGGTGGGATTTGCCGGCAATCCGGTGGGGTTTCGCTGTGTCAAACTGATCGCTGAGGCGGCGGCGGCGCTGCAATTGCAGCTGCAGGAAGAGGGCGTGCGCTATCAGCAACATCCGGTGCTGCGCCTGATGGCGCGGCCCAATCCGGCGCTGGCGCGGGCAGAACTGCTGGAGGCGCTCTATGGGCAGTTGTTGCTGTCTGGTGACGGTTATCTGGAGGCAGTTGGCGGCGGTTTTGATGCTGAAGCTGGCCCGGGGGAGTTGCCCGCCGAGCTGCATGTTCTGCGTTCGGACCGGATGCATCTGATCCCGGGGGCGGATGGCTGGCCGGTGGGATATGACTATATTGTCGGTGCGCGCAAACATCGGTTCACCCTGGGGGCCGGGGCGTCGCCGATCCTCCACATCAAATCGTTTCACCCGCAGGATGACCATTACGGGTTGTCGCCGATGCAGGCGGCGGCGTCGGCGGTGGATGTGCATAACGCGGCGTCACGCTGGTCCAAGGCGCTTTTGGACAATGCGGCACGTCCGAGTGGCGCCATCATCTATCGGGGGTCTGACGGCGCTGCCAGCCTGACGCCGGAACAGTATGACCGGTTGTTGGCGGAGATGGAGAGTCATCATCAGGGCGCGCGCAACGCCGGGCGGCCGATGTTGCTGGAGGGCGGGCTGGACTGGAAACCGATGGGATTTTCGCCCAGCGACATGGAGTTCCAAAAGACCAAGGATGCGGCGGCGCGGGAAATTGCGCTGGCCTTTGGGGTGCCGCCGATGCTGTTGGGCATTCCGGGCGATGCAACCTACGCCAACTACCAGGAGGCCAACCGGGCATTTTACCGGCTGACGGTGTTGCCGATGGTGAGCCGCGTGTCGGCGGCAATCGGTCATTGGCTGGCCAGCTATACCGGCGCGGCACTTGCGCTGGCACCGGATCTGGATCAGGTGCCGGCGCTGACCAGCGAGCGTGATCAGAAATGGGCGCGCATATCGGCGGCGGATTTCCTGTCGGATGTGGAAAAACGGGCGCTTCTGGGGCTGCCGGATCCGGATCAGGTAACGGGTGGAGTTGATTGAAATGTCAGAGAAAAATTACACCGATCTTGAATGGAAGTTCTGCGCCAGTGGCGGTGGAACGCTGATCTGCGACGGGTTGAATATTGAGGGGTACGCCAGCCTGTTCGGGCTGCGCGACAAGGGCGGCGATCTGGTGATGGCCGGGGCGTATAAACGCAGCCTGGCGGCGCTTACAGCCGCGGGTCAATCGGTAAAGATGCTGTGGCAGCATGATCCGGCACAGCCGATCGGGGTTTGGGATGAAGTCCGCGAGGACAGCCGTGGGTTGTTTGTGCGCGGCCGCATCCTGGCCGATGTGGCGCGGGGGCGTGAAGCGGCGGCGCTGGTCGCGGCGGGGGCGATTGACGGGTTGTCGATCGGTTACCGCACGCTGCGGGCGCAAAAGCATGCCGGCGGCGGACGGGCGCTGTGCGATCTGGAACTGTGGGAAGTGTCGCTGGTGACGTTTCCGATGCTGCAGCAGGCGCGGATTGGTGCCGGCACCGCGGTCAAGTCGGGCGCAGGTGCCGTGCAGGAGCTGGCGGCGATACTTGATCAGGGCTGTCAGGCGCTGCGTGCTGCCCGGCGGGATCAGAGCAAATTATCCAACAGAGGAGTGGCATATGAGTGAGGCAAAAAGCGCGGCGGTTGCAGCGGAGCAGAGCGGGGCGCCCACAGAAACAGATCTGTCGGGCCTGCAGCAAGTGATGGGTGATTTTGTCAGTGAAATCAAATCATTCAAAGGCGACATTACGGCTGAACTTCAACAACAAAAGGCGCGACTGACCATGATTGACCGCAAATCGACCCAGCTGGGCCGCCCGTCTCTTTCCACCGCTGCCGGCGTGGAGGCACCGCATCAGAAAGCCTTTGAAACCTATGTGCGCTCGGGCGATGAAGACGCGCTGCGCGGGCTGGATCTGGCTGGCAAAGCGATGAGCACCGCGGTGGCGGCGGACGGCGGTTATCTGGTGGATCCGCAGACAGCGGAAACGGTGCGCTCAGTGCTGCGCGCGACCGCCTCGCTGCGCCAGGTGGCCAATGTGGTGAATGTGGATGCAACCAGCTACGACGTGCTGGTGGACCACACTGATATCGGATCTGGCTGGGCCACGGAGGCCGGGCCGGCGGGCGAGACCGGCACCCCGGCGATCGACCGCATCTCCATCGCGTTGCACGAGCTGTCGGCGCTGCCCAAAGCGTCGCAGCGGCTGCTGGATGACAGTGCCTTTGATATTGAGGCCTGGCTGGCGGACCGGATCGCGGACAAGTTTGCCCGCTCCGAGGCGTCGGCCTTTATCAACGGCGACGGGGTGGACAAGCCGATGGGCATTCTGGCCCACACCCAGGTTGCGGACAGCGCCTGGGCCTGGGCGTCGCTGGGCTATATTGCCACCGGAACCGATGGTGGCTTTGACGCCACCAACCCGGCGGATGCGGTGGTGGATCTGGTCTATGCGCTGGGGGCACAATACCGGGCCAACGGCACTTTTGTGATGAATTCCAAGACCGCAGGTCAGGTGCGCAAGCAAAAAGACGGCGACGGGCGGTTCCTGTGGTCTGACGGGCTGGCGGCGGGAGAACCGGCGCTGCTGATGGGCTACCGGGTGCTGATTGCGGAGGACATGCCCGATATCGCTTCCGATGCGGCGGCGATTGCATTTGGTGATTTTGCTGCTGGTTATACGGTGGCGGAACGCCCTGACCTGCGTATTCTGCGCGATCCGTTCTCGGCGAAACCGCATGTGCTGTTTTATGCCACCAAACGGGTGGGCGGTGACGTGAGCGATTTTGCCGCGATCAAACTGCTGAAGTTCTCGGTCAGCTGATCGCGCATGCGCGGCCGCTCCCGTTGCGGGGGCGGCTTCGGATGGGTGCGTGTCTGACGACAGCCTGCGGCGCCTGGCTGGTCCCCTCGGTATTAGCTACGTGGGCGGTGCGCATCCCTGTCGGGAGTTAGCGGAGGTATTTCATGCTGTTAGTTGAGACATCTACGGTGCCGGTGGCGGCGCTGCCAATCACTGCGTTTAAAGATCATCTGCGTCTGGGCACCGGGTTTGCGGATGACGGGGTGCAGGACGCGGTGCTGGAGGCGGGGCTGCGTGCGGCGCTGGCTTTGATTGAGGCGCGCACCGGCAAGGCCATTTTACAGCGCGGCTTTGAGCTGCGGCTGAGCCGCTGGCGCAGCGCTGAGGCGCAGCTCTTGCCGGTGGGGCCTGTGGCGAATGTGAGCGCGGTGCAGATGGAGGATGCGGCTGGCGCCACCACGGTGGTGGACGCGGCGCTTTACCGTTTTGAGCGGGTGGCGCATGGGGCCTGGCTGATGGCCACCGGCACGCGGCTGCCCACGATTGCGAGCCAGAGCCAGGTGGTGATTGCGTTTGACGCCGGTTATGGCGCTTCCTGGAGCGATGTGCCGGCGGACATCGCCCAGGCCGCCTTCATGCTGGCGGCGTGGAATTATGAGCACCGTCATGGAGACACAGCGGGCACAGGGCAGATGCCGGGCGCGGTGGCGGCATTGATTGAGCGCCACCGCAATCTGCGCATCGGTGCTGACCCCGGACCGGGCGGTGGTCTGGGTGGCGGGTTCGGGACATGAAAACGAAGGTAGTGCATCTGAACCGCAAGCTGGTGCTGGAGCAGCGGCAGCGTGTCGCGGATGGTGCCGGCGGGTTTACCGAACTCTGGCAGCCGCTTGGCATGTTATGGGGAGCGATCCATGCCGGCGCCGGCCGGGCGCGGGCCGAGGACACTGTCAGCGTTTCATCGGTGCCCTATCGCATCACGGTGCGGGCCTCGGAGGAAGGCGCGGTTTCGCGGCCGCAACCAGATCAGCGGTTGCGGGAAGGCGGGCGCATTTTTTCCATCTATGCGGTGGCGGATCACCCGGAGAATGCACATTACTTGATCTGTCACACCCGTCAGGAGGTGGTCACATGAGCTATGGGGTTTCCGGTGCGTTGCAAAGCGCGCTGTTTCAGCTGCTGGTGGCAGATGCTGCGCTGGGGGCGCTGGTCTCGGGCCAGGTGTTTGACGCCGCACCTCCGGGGGTGGCACCGCCGATCTATGTCAGCCTGGGACCGGAAAAAGTCGTGGACCGCTCAGATCAGAGCAGCCAGGGCGCCACGCATGATTTCACCGTCAGCGTGGTCAGCGATTCGGCGGGATTTCTGGTGGCGAAAGAGGTGGCGGCGCGGGTGTCAGATCTGCTGAGCTCCGCGTCCCTGAGCCTGACACGTGGCGTGTTGGTGGCGCTGATGTTTCGCACTGCCAAAGCGCGGCGGGTGCAGCAGGGCGATGTGCGGCGCATTGATCTGATCTTTCGTGCGCTGGTGGAAGACGATTAATCACAGAGAATGGAGGGACGGATATGGTCGCCCAGAACGGTAAGGATCTTCTGATCAAGCTGGACATGAACGGAGCCGGTCAATTTGACACCATTGCGGGGCTGCGTGCCACGCGCATCTCTTTCAACGCCGAGAGTGTGGATGAGACCTCGATGGACAGCGCTGGCGGCTGGCGCGAGTTGCTGGCGGGGGCCGGGGTGAAGAGTGCCTCACTTTCCGGCTCGGGGGTGTTTCGCGATGAGACCACGGATGCGCGGGCGCGGCAGATTTTCTTCGACAGTGAAATTCCGGATTTTCAGGTGATTATCCCGGATTTTGGTGTGGTGGAAGGCGCGTTTCAGATCACCTCGATCGAATATGCCGGCTCCCACAATGGCGAAGCAAGTTATGAGCTGTCGATGGCCTCGGCCGGGGCGCTGAGCTTTGTGGCGCTGTGAGCGCTTTGAGCAAAGGCGGGGGCGCCGGCCGTGGGGATATCGGCGCTCTGGGAGGAGGCGCCGGGGTGAACGCTGGCGCGGGCGGGAATCTGAGCGTTCCGGACGGCGGTTCGGGAAGCGGCGGACGTGCGGGTGCCAGCGGTGGCGCTTGTGGCAATCCCTGGGCCGGCGAGGTGGTGTTGCAGATCAA
>NZ_QOLB01000101.1 GCF_003333265.1 Candidatus Halocynthiibacter alkanivorans | reverse complement strand
CGAAGAAGATCGTCGCCTTTTTTAGGACCTCCCTCTCCTCGCGCAGAACCCGGTTTTCCTTGCGCAGGCGGGCGTTCTCTTTCTCTACATCTTCATGTGGGCCAGACATCAGGTCGTCGTTCTGGTGTTGTTGAACCCACTTGTTCAGGGTCGAAACGCCAACCCCCAAATCCGACGCAATCCGGGGTCGCGTCAGGCCGCTGGTCGTTGCAATGCGAACCGCGTCACGCTGGAATTCTTCGCTGTATCTTGGTGCCATTTCTTGTCTCCTTCATTGCGAATATCGCTCGAAAGAGACCGGAACTGAATCGGGACAAGACCAATCAGTGCGTACCTGTAAAAAGTCCGCGATCGCAGCGCACCATGCTAATTTCTTCCAGCACACCCACTTTCCAGTAGAGGTAAAGACCATCTGCCGATAACAATACCGTACCTTCCCAATCCTGGAATCATCCATGATCAGCCATAAGTACAAATGTATTTTCATCCATATCCCGAAATGTGCAGGTTCGAGTATCGAAGCCGCTTTGGGGCATCACGAAATGTTGGGCGCGGGAACACAACGGGGGATGCAGGACCACCGTACGCTTGGCGAGATCCAGCCACTTTCGCTGAACCTCCGGGAGTTCGATACGCGCACCGAGTTAAAAAGGCTGAGATGGCGTTTTAAAAAGCATTCAAATCCAGCCAATGGCCTTACTGTAAACAGCGAACAGTACCGGGACTATTTCAAATTCACATTTGTGCGAAACCCCTGGGCGAGATCATACTCCTGGTATCGCAATGTGATGAGAGACGAACGCAAGATTGCCAGGCATGGGATTACTGCTGACTGTACATTCAAAGAATATCTTCACCGCTTTGGAGGCACCGGTTACCTGAAGCCTCAGCTGTATTGGATCACGGACCGGCGGGGCAGGGCGGATCTGGATTTTACGGGTCGCTTCGAAACGCTTCAGCAGGATTTCCGGGCTGTTTGTGAACATCTTGGAATTCCGCAAATAGAGCTGCCGCATATCGTCAGCGGTGGCGGCAGTAACTATAAAGAAGCTTATAGTCCGGATATGAGAGAATGTGCCGCCAGAATTTTCAGCGAGGAAATTCGGGAATACGGCTATACATTTGATGACTAGTTGGGTTTCGCATCTACGGCTGACGCGACCCGCAGATGCGGACGTGAGCGCGCTGCACCTGGCGGGGAAGCCGGTGCCGGCCCGAACTCAATTCAGGTTTCGCGGATGTCATCCTGGCGACTTTGCGGCATGGACCTGATCGAAGGTTGCGATGATATTTGCGTAAGTCTGAAGCGGAGACAAGCACCCGGCTGGCGCACCCGCCCGCCGATCACAAGTCGAATTCGGTCGTTTCTAAAGACCGCTCAATTCAAGTGCCAGAGGTATTTTGTTGGAAAAAGTTCACGTTGCATATGTACTGGACAGTGGTTTTGCTGCCTGCACAATGGTGTCGTTGTATTCGCTGCTGACCGCGCGTCCAAAAGACATCCGCGTAACCTTGTTCCTCGTTGAGGACTGCGCCTATGTAGAGCGGGCACTGGAGCGTTTCACCGCGCTGTTTTCCGACGCTGAGCTGGAGTTGCGATACAGCGACGCAATGAAACGTATGGAAGGCGGGCGGGGCCATATTTCCGCCGCAACACTTGGGCGACTTCTGCTTCCCAATGAACTGGACGGCAAGGTGCTGTACCTGGACGGAGACACGCTGGTCCGCTCCGATGTTGGCCCCCTGTGGGACACCGACCTGGGTGGAAATTTGATAGCCGCGTCCCGTGATCCGCGTGTCTGGCGTTCCGTCTCCGCGCTTAATGACAGCGCGCTCTTCCGCTGGCGCAGACCGCACCGCCGTCGCCTAGAGCAACTTGGAAAAATCGAGGGCATCGACCCTTCCCAATATTTCAACGCAGGCGTCATCCTTTTCGACATGCCGTGTATACGCGACGCTGGTCTTGATACCGAAATGGCCGATTGGGAAGCTGCGACCCGGTTTCCTTCTCTCGACCAGGATCATCTGAACATAATATTCAAGGATCGGGTGGCGCTGGTTGATCCAACCTGGAATTCAATCTGGGGCAACGTGAAGACATCGTCCTGGCCGTTTTCCCAACCCGAAATCAGCACCTATGCACCTTCGCGTGACGATCCGTCGATCATACACTTCACCGGACCAATGAAACCCTGGCACAGCGGCAAGACGCGCAAAAACCTCAAAGAGCGGCGCTGGCAGGAAGAGTGGAAACATTTTGCGGAAACAATGCCAATCGGCCAATAACTGATATAGTGGCTGAGTGGACTTTTGTTCCTTCAACCACAGCTAACGCAGACGAGACCAATATGACTGACGACAAAATACGGCGCATCCACTTAATCGACACATCGGTTGCGTCGGACAATCTCGGCGATGAAATTATCGTTGAAAAAGCGCGTCATCACTTGATGCCGGTGATCGGGGACGCCTATATCAGCACGTCTTCGGGCCATGATGGCTTGGGACCGTTCGGGCGCCGGCTGGCTGCGGAAGCCGATCTCGTTCTGTTGCTTGGTACAAATGCACTCTCTGCCAGATACCGGGGCCGGAAATTTATCTGGCGGGTCAAAGCGCAGGATGTGACGGCGCTGCAGGGCAAGGTTGTTCTTGTTGGTGTTGGCGCGAACAGAGATTTTAAACGAGTGGCGTGGCGTCAGCGCTGGTTGATCAACCGGCTGTTGTCGCCAACTCACCGCCATTCCGTCCGGGACGATCTTGCGGCAAAGATACTTTCTCATTGTGGGCGGGAGGCGATAAATACCAGCTGTCCTACGCTGTGGGAATATCGCTCTTCGCAACCGGTGGTCCGGACATCGCCGGCGGATGATGTGTGTTTCACACTGACCGGCAACAAACCTGATACGTCTGACCGGCAAATGATCGATATTTTGCGACAGAGTTACAAACGGATCGCGTTTTGGCCTCAAATGCCAGGAGACCTCGGTTACCTGAAGTCCATAACGGGTCTTGAGGATATTCGCATCCTGGCGCCAAATCTGATAGCGTATGATGACTTCCTGTCGACGACCAATGCCGACGTTATCGGAACACGTCTTCATGGCGGCATAAGGGGCTTGTCCCATGGCTGCCGGATCGGCGTTGTTGCCATTGACAACCGCGCCCGCGATATCGGTTCTGGTGTCAACCTGCCAACGATTCCAAGGGCGGAGCTGGCCACAAGATTGCCGGATTTTATTGCCAGCCCACCCAAACTCCATCTCAATGTTAACGCTGAACCGATTGATAGGTTCCTGTCGCAGATTTCTCTTTAACTAATTATTAACTTTGCTACATTTGCCAGGTCGCCGGGGGGGGGAATCCTGAATTGAAATATGTTCATCTGTAGATATCTACAGATGAACATCGTTAAAAATCCTCAAGTGTTCCTGATCAGTTCGATGGCAGGTCAGGTTTGTTGTAAGTAATTTGTTGGAAGGAAGCGCTTGTGTTTGCGAACTTATTTGCAGGGAAAAAGACTGACAGCCGTCCGTCGTCGCTTGGACCGGAATACCCTGTGTTGCGCAAACATGTGCTGGCTCGTATCGCAGAACTGACGGTTGGAGACGCGCCCTTCTTCCACGCATATATCGAAAATATCCTTCCGGGCGAGTTTTATGAGCAGCTTCATCGCCAGATGCGGGACTTCAAAAAATCGGGTAAAATTCAGGACCGGAAACAAGACAACGCCGAATTTACCAATCAAAGATGCCGGCTTCCTGGTGCGCCGCAGCTTGTCATTCGGCAGTTTCGCGCGCTTTTCGAAGATGCGGAAATCAAGCGGGAATTGTTCAGGAAATTCTATGTGGCCCCGGATGAGGCAATGCTGCAGGATGTAGAAATTCATGAAAAAGAGTTCGAGTTTGTCTTTTGCAAACCTGACCGGTTTCAGAATATCCACGTCGATATCCCGCCGAAGTATATGTCTTTTGTTTTCTATCTCCCGAGCGAAACCTTGTCGCCGGAAGCTGAAGAAAAGAACGCAACTATCCTTTACGACAGATCTATGAAGCCAGTTTATGGTGCCCGTTTCCGTAAAAACTCGGTGTGTGTGTTTGTGCCGCATTTCTATTCATACCACGGCTTTTCGTCGACAATTGAACGTGATGTCATTGTGATGTTTTACGTCAACAAACGGGATATGAAGGAATGGCGGAAAGTCCGGCATGATAAAGCAGACGTGCCAAAATTTGATGCAGTGCTCGATTTGATTGAGAGCAAGGTGCGGCGAAACCCGTTGATCGAATATGGTGACGACCCAAGTCGGATTGAGGAAGAACGGGCTGCGTGCCAGATCAATGCGCCGCTGGGGCGCGTTCTTCTTGACTGACATGCGCTTAATCGTTCCACTTGGACTTTAATCGATGATTTCTGGTGTCGAGCTGTATCTGCTGTTGAGAAAACATGCTGCCCTTACATGCCCTTCGGCAGATTTTTATGACCCAGACGGCGGCTATATCCGCAACTTCGCAGTTGGTATGCAGGACCTTAGCGACTGATGCGGCGAAGGTCCGCTCCGAGCACTTAGCAGACCTAAGAAGGTTGGTTCTTTTGCGGCTTCGGGGGGATTGACGGCACTCGTTGCGGTTGTGGGGACTGTTATCCGGCTCCTTGAAGTCTGGAATCCATCCACGGAATAATACACTCCGCCAATTTCGCATCTCCCGAGGAATGTGATACTTTGTTTACTTCGAGTGGACAAATGTGAAGTTTGCTACGGCGATGCCGATGGTAGCGCCCTTGGTACCGAAGATGCCCGCAAAGAATGCCAGAATACTGCTGGCTGTGGCAAGAATGATAATAACACCATCGGCTCTGGTCCCGTGAACTGCAAGCACAGCGACACAAGACTATTCGATTTGAAGTACGGACCACCTGAAATTGCAGGCGCAACATTTGGAGGAAAGTATCATGTGCCATCACTGCGTGATGAAAAGCGTTAAAAATAGGATGCTTTCGCGAAGACATTTCCTGAAGGCAGCGCCGGCGGTTACTGCAGCCGCAGTAATTGGAGCTGGAACTGGCCAGGTTAGTCTGGCTGCTGGCGCAAAGCGAATAGTAGATATGACTTACGTAATTGACGAAGCCTTTCCAACATGGTTTGGCCCTCCAGGCATTAAGATTTCTCAGGCGGCAAAATTCGAGGAGAGTGGCTTCAACGCCTTCAATCTTGAGATTTTTGAGCATACCGGCACTCATGTCGATGCTCCGCTTCATTTTTCAGCCGACGGGCAGTCGGTAGAAGAAATCCCTGTCGAAAGCCTGGTGTGCCCGCTTTGTGTCATAGACATTCGGGAGAAAGCGGAGGCAAATGATGAAGCCCAAGTCACTCCAGACGATTTAAGGGCGTGGATTTCCAAGCACGGTGAAATTCCCAACGGCGCGTGTATTGCAATGAATTCCGGATGGCAAAAGCACGTCACTACCCCAAAATTCGCAGGTTTCAACGATGCTGGCGTTCGACACTATCCGGGCTTTCATGTTGAGGCAGCCAAAATGTTGATTGAGGAAACTGGTTCGGTCGCAATTGCCACTGACTCACTCTCGCTCGATATCGGCTCGACACAGACCTTCGACACGCACTACGCTTGGTTGCCCACAAACCGCTACGGCATTGAAAACATAGCCAACCTCGACAATGTGCCCGCTGCTGGCGCAACTCTCTTTGTAGGAGCCCCAACCCACAGAGGCGGTTCTGGAGGGCCTGCCCGAATCCTTGCAATGGTCTGAGAAGGAAACACGATTTCGGATCAGGCCCACTGCGTTCGGGGTTGTTGTTGTTATTTGTCTAACTGACTTATTCATATATTCGAGCTCGGCTGGCCACGATTGAAAATCGAATGCCCCTGCCAATTTAGCAGGGGCAGTGTCATCGTTCTTGTCTGCGCCGCTTCGCCTGCTTACAGGCGCATAGCTGCCGTTGATGCTGACCGCAGCGAACTTCCGCTCTTCGCCCTTCGCGCCGAGATGTGCCTGGTGCAGCAATCGGACCACTTCCCTCTGCCACCACTGTCTAGAACGGCCCTTTGCAGGCATTCGTGGACTGCGCAGTGAAGGTCCGCTCTGAGCCCCTATTTCCAATTGCTGCACAATGGGCGCATGTGTGAGTTTTGGTTAAGTGTTGGAAAGGCCGCATTGGGACCAGCCTTGGGCTTTGGTTTCGGCATCCTTGCATTGGAGCATGGTGCAGAGGGATGGTAATCCCCCCATTTCTAATGGGGTCCGCCTGTAGAACTACGCGGCCGTTTTCAGTTTCATTGCTGGAGTGATCCCGCCAATGCCCATGTTGGGTCTCTCGTTGATGTATGTCCAGAGCCATTCGGTGGCCTGTTCTTGTGCCTCCTCTATCGTTCCAAAGATGGTCTGCGCCAGCCATTCGCCCGTTGCCCGGCAAGCGATGCTGGCATCGCTGAGAGGGGCGAACCGTGCGATTGTAGCGCCCGATATAAGCGTTCTGTTGGGGGTTTCCGGGCTGGATATATTGCAGCCGCACACCTTGTTTCTCAGCCCATAGCATCAAAGTCCCACTGACATATTCGGGCCGTTATCAACGCGGATGACCTGAGGTTTTCCGCGCCATTCAATAATCTGGTTCAGGCTTCGAACCACGCGTTCTGCTGGCAAAGAAAAGTCCACTTCGATGGCCAGACCTTCGCGGTTGAAGTCGTCCAGAACATTCAGCGTCCGGATCGAACGACCGTCTGCCAGCTGGTCTGCCATGAAATCCCCTCTCGGCGATGCTTGCATCGCCTGCCGGGCAATGATCGACTAGGTGTGATTTGGGATGACAGGGACGCTCAGCGGTTCGGGCCTGTCCCGCTTCAGCCGTTTCTTGCGTTTGATGCGCAGGTTTAACGCCAGTTCGCAGTAAATCCGGTAAACCCTTTTGTGGTTCCAGCCAAAGCCCCGCACATTGCGCAGATACAGAAAACACAGGCCAAAACCCCAGGCGCGCCTGTTGATGGTCAGGCGTTCCAGCCAGTCGGCAATCTCTTCATTCTCGTCACTTAACTTGCGCTCATACCGGTAGCAGGTCTCGCTGATCTGAAACGTTCGACACGCCAGTGCGACGCTGACGCCATGCTCCCGACCGCTCTCACGGCCATCTCCTTGCGCAGGGATGGCCTTAACGCGCTCGTCCATTGTCCTCTGACCAATGGCGGAAAATGAACTGCTTCCGAGTGCTTCCTTCAGCCAGTCATTCTGCATGCTCATCTCTGCATACATCTTTTTGAGCCGACGGTTCTGCTCAGCCAAGTCCTTCATTTCAGCCACAAGAGACGCGTCCATGCCGCCAAACTTGGCCCGCCATTTAATGGGATGGACGCCTCTCCCACCAACGGGAACACTGTGGGCGATGCAACAGACTGGAGAGAAGATATGACAATTGCGTATATCGGGATCGACTTGGCGAAGAACGTATTCCAACTTCACGGCGTTGACGGGGATGGGCAACAGGTATTGAGGCGGCGACTTCGGCGCGAGGCCTTATTGCCTGAACTTTCTGCACTGGCACCCTGTGTTATTGGGATCGAAGCCTGTACCGGCGCATTCTATTGGCAGCGCCGGTTCGAAGAGCTTGGCCACAAGGTTAAGGTCATCGCCCCGCAATATGTGAAACCATTTCTAAAACACCAGAAGAACGATCAGAACGATGCCGAAGCGATCTGTACAGCATTGCAACAGCCCAACATGAAATTTGTGCCGCCCAAAAGCGAAGCGCAGCAAGACGTTCAGGCGCTGCACAGAGCACGGCGCCGTCTGGTGAACCACCGGACAGCGCTTGTCAGCCAGATGCGCGGATTGTTGCTTGATCGCGGCGTTCCGATCGCACTGTCAATTGGTCGCGCCCGCCGCGCCATTCCGGAAATCATTACTGACAAGAACAATGAACTAAGCCCAATGACGCGCGAAATCATTGGTGATCTGTTTGACTTTATGGCTCAGCTTGATGCCCGGATTAAGACGTTTGACCGGCGCATAGATGCTGTCTTCAGATCGGATCCGGATTGCCAGCGGATCGCGCGTATCTGTGGTGTGGGTCCAAAAACGGCGACAGCTGTTGTTGCGGCGGTCGGTGACGGTGCTGAATTTAAGAACGGCCGGCATATGGCGGCCTGGATGGGCCTCGTCCCCCGGCAACGCTCCAGCGGAGACAAACGCGTTTTGATGGGGATCAGCAAGCGGGGTGACAAACATCTGCGAACGCTTCTGGTCCATGGCGCCAGATCTGTTGTTCGTGTCGCGGCTGCTAAGACAGACCCGTTCAGTCAGTGGGTAAATGCGCTGAGAGAGCGACGGGGCATGAACCGCGCTATCGTCGCCGTTGCCAACAAGAACGCCCGCATCATCTGGGCCATGCTGCGCAGAAACGAAGAATTCCGCGCTAACTTTTAGCGCGGGAAAGGATTGCAGGAAGATCAGAGAAATGAACCGACCGGCAAGCTCCGGTGTGTGAGGAACCTGGCTTTTATAATGGCCCGCTGAGGCCGACCATTTGTTGAGGCTCACCACGCGGAATTCCCATTTGAGCGCACCATCCAGGCGGTGACGCCGGATAGATGTTTGCAACCAGGGAATGCCGTCAGATCGCTTCGAAGAAACTCTTGCAACGGGAGAGACGTCCAAAGATATAAAAGCTGGCGCTGCTCATCCCATGTTCGCGGCAAAGCTCAGACACCGGTACACCGCCCTCTGCCTGCTTCAGGATCGACATAATCTGGGCGTCGCTAAATCGTGCTGTCTTCATCAAAAATCTCCTCAGATATCTTGCCGAGAAAATTCTACTTTTGAACGCCACTAATTTTAGGGGGGATTACCGGATTAGAAGATATAGAAGTGGGTGATGACCTTGATGCCTGTTCTCATCTCAACGGCTCCAATTTTTTTTCTTATCGTTCTCGGATACATATTGCGACGCAATGGCATTCCGAATGTCGAATTTTGGAACATGAACGACAAGCTGGTTTACTGGGTGCTGATGCCAGCGCTGCTGTTTCACAAGACTTCGACAATTGAGCTGTCTCCGGGACTGGTCGGATCATATTCAGTGGTCATCATTGGTGGTTTTCTTGTAACGCTGGTATTCGGCCTTGGGTCAGCAAAGTTGGTGGGCTTACCGAGTGGCAGTGCCAGTTCCATGATGCAGGGTGCGTCGCGTCACAACGCATTCATTGCGCTTTCGATCGCCGGGAGTTTGTTCGGGGCTACCGGCCTGTCGTTGGGCGCTCTGGCAATGGCACTTTTGATCCCGGCAACAAATCTGGCCGTTGTTCCCCTGATGGTCGTGCTGAATCAGGGCGATGGCAAGGGCAGAATCCTGCCGATGGTGCTTCGTGATCTGGGGCGCAATCCGTTGATCGTTTCGGTGCTGGCCGGTGTTGCATTTAACATCTTCGGTGTCGGAGAGGTCCCGGTTCTGCACGATTCGGCCGGGCTATTAGGCAATGCGGCGCTGCCAATCGTATTGATGTGCGTCGGTGCCAATTTACGTTTGGACGTGATGCGTGCCTCTGTCATACTACTAGCGCTCTCGATAGCCGGAAAGTTCATCGTATTTCCACTGATCACAGTGGTTTTGGCGATGCTTCTTGGGCTGACGGAACTCGAGACGCTCGTTGCCTTAATTTTCAGTGCTTCGCCAACGGCGTCGTCGTCATATACGCTTGCCCGCCAAATGGGCGGTGACGCGCCACTGATGGCGGCGATAACTACGATTCAGACAGCGTTGGCATTCCTTACATTGCCGCTTTCTCTTCTGGTAGTCGAACAGCTTTTCTAATCGGTGTCGCCCTCAAACTGCAGGTTTTGCAATGACAGCAATGTCTCGAATAGTGGCCATTGCCGCTCAACGCAGCGAAGGTTCGCAAACCGCCCTTCGCGCCGAAATATGCATGGAGCAGAAATCGGACCACTTCTCTTTACCCTAACTGTCGAGAACGCCCATTGCGGCCGTTTGTGACGCCTGCGGCGAAGGGCAGGAATGAGCCCAAATTGACTATTTTCTGCACCGCAGCTATCGTTCATCTGTATTTGAAAAACAGAACAAGCGAGAGATTATTTGAAAAAGATACTAGTGATTGGCGGCTCAGGTTTTGTCGGGGCAGCGCTCATCCCAACGTTACAAGAAGCTGGCCATCAGGTAACTGTTTTGAACCGTGGAAATCGAAGAATTAATGGGGTCGCTCAGATTGTAGCTGATCGTGATCGACACGAAGACATGACCCAACAATCGGGCGTTTTTGATGTCGTTGTTGACACAAGTGGATATACGAGACAGCAGGTTAAAACTGCGTTCTCTGCGTTCGGAGAAACTGCCAGAAATTGGATACATCTCAGCAGTGCTGCGGTCTATCGCGAGACACCTGATCGCTTACCTGCCGAAGATGACCCTCTTGGTGGTGCCAATATTTGGGGCGCATATGGGGTGGATAAATCGGAAGCCGATGAGTTCTTGATCGGACGGGCCAAATGTCCTCTCGTAATCCTTCGCCCGCCCTATTTATATGGCCCAAACAACACCAATGATCGGGAAACCTTCGTATGGTCACGCGTGTTGAGCGAGAGGCCAGTCATCGTTCCCGGTGATGGGGCAGCACAATTTCAGTTCCTTCATGTCCAGGACCTCGCGGAAATAGTCGCTCATTTTGTCGATGCTGACTTTGGTAAACGCGCCATTTACAACGTTGCAGAACCTGAGATGATGAACGCTGAGACGTGGGTCAAAAAGGTGGCCGCTTTGTCAGGTGGAGAATTGAAGGTTGTCTCAGGCGAGGCCCAAGCAACGGGTGTCACAGCGCGCAAATACTTTCCGTTCAGAGACTACACTTGCGCATTGAATGTGAGCAAGTTTGTGCGAGACATGAACTGGACGTTCCGTTTCAACTTTGACAGTGGAATTACAGACACGTTTTCGAGCTATAACGTTGATGAGTTGCAGCAGTTTTCGCCAAGCTCAGCTGAAGAACTTCGTATCCTTGACATGTTGTAGCGAGGCAAGGTCCACTTCGTCCGGCACAGCAGTCATTGGCGCGACGCGCATCGGAGGACCGCTCCCCGCCCAAAGTGCCGAAATGTACATGGTGCAGCAATCGGGCCACGTCCCTCTGCCATCACTGTAACGAACGGCCCATTGTGGCCGGTCGTGACCACTGCGGCGAAGGTCGGCTCTGAGCCCAGAGCGGATTCACGAAGTAATGTCAAAACCTGGCTGTCTGTTGCTCCCGCTCAACGCATCTTCTTGCCCCCAGGCGTGCAGTGTTTCGATAACAGGCAGCAGGCGTCTGCCTTTATCCGTGAGGCTATACTCTACTTTGGGGGGCACGACAGCGTAGACAGTGCGATCAACGATCCCGTCGTTCTCCAGTTCACGCAATTGCTTGGTCAAGCTGCGCTGGGTGACGGTACCTACTTTGCGCTTCAGTTCCGAGAACCTGTGGGTGCCACTAAGCAGATGGTAAATCACCAGACCTTTCCATTTGCCCGAAATCTGCTCAAGGGCGGATTCGACCGGACAACCTTTACTGCAGTTGTAATCGGCAAACCGCGTCACCTTTGGACCAATGATCATTTTACAGTATCCATTTTGTACCTATATGCACAATTTGTGCGTACTTGCGAAACACGCTTGCAGCTGACACTTAGCCTGTAATCGAAGCACAAACAACCAGGACAGAATTATGTCACTCACAATCCTCGCACAAATCACTGCAGCCCCCGGCAAAGAGGACTTTGTTCGCGCAGAGCTGGAAAAACTGATCGACATCACCCGCGCCGAAGCAGGTTGCATCCAATACGACCTGCACATGGACAACGACCAACCCGGTTTTTTCGTCTTCTACGAGACATGGGAAAACCGCGAACTATGGCAAACACACATGGGTGCGCCTCACCTCGCCGCCTACATGACTGCGACTAACGGTGCCGTAATCAGATTTGTTCTCAATGAGATGAGCAAAACCGGCTAAGCCAGCAGAACAGGCCGGGATCGATTGCCCGGTGCCGGCCTGTTCTGCTGGCTTAGCCCCCCTTTCCGAAGAAATTGCCCGCAAGCCGGGCGCAACTATTAAGGAAGAACAGTATGAAAGCCGTTGCTCTTACTCATTATTTACCCGTCGAGAATCCAAATGCATTTCTCGATGTGAAACTGGAAAAACCAACCCCTGCGGGCCACGATATATTGGTTGCAGTCCAGGCGGTTGCCGTAAACCCCGTCGATACCAAGGTCCGGGCGCCAAAAGATCAGGTTGAACCAAGCCCGCGCGTGATCGGCTATGATGCATCTGGTATCGTTGAAGCTGTTGGGCCTGATGTGACATTGTTTAAAGTTGGCGACGACGTTTATTACGCTGGTGACATCACGCGCCCAGGCACCAACCAGGAGTTTCATCTCGTGGATGAGCGTATTGTGGGCCACAAACCGACGTCGCTGTCACATGCTGAATCTGCGGCACTGCCTCTAACAACGATTACCGCCTATGAGGCTTTCTTTGACCGTATCGGCATTGACCGTGATGGCGCGGATAAGGGCCAGACGATTCTGATCATCGGCGCAAGCGGTGGTGTCGGATCGATCGGCATTCAACTCGCCAAACAGGCTGGCCTGACCGTCATCGCGACAGCATCGCGGCCAGAGACAACCACGTGGGTGAAAGAGCTGGGCGCGGATCATGTGATCAACCATCGCGAAGATATGGTGGCTCAGGTGCGCGCACTTGGAATGCATCACGTTGATCATATTGCTATCTTCAACGACATGCACCACTGGGACGCGGCTGTTGAGCTGATCCGACCGCAAGGCGGCATTGTCTCTATCGATAATACGGATTTGCCGATGCCAATGGCTGGAATGAAAATGAAGGCGGCCAGTTTTCACTGGGAGTTCATGTTTGCAAGATCCATGCACAAAACACCTGATATGATAGAGCAGCACAAGTTGCTGAGCTATGTCGCCAAAGAAATTGATGAAGGGCGTATTCGAACGACTGTGTCGGACGTGCTGTCGCCGATTAATGCTGAGACTATGCGTGAAGCGCATCGGCTGATTGAAACCGGCAAGGCAAAGGGCAAGATTGTGGTCGAAGGCTTCTAGGCGGGAGTTGGCAACCCATTTAAGCGATGGGTTGCCGAACATTTTCAACCAGATACTACGCTGAGGAGGCAATCAATAAACGACAACTTCATCCGCTCAGCTGACCTTTACTGACCTCGCAGCGAGTGGCAGCTCACCGCCCTTCACGCCGAAATGTGCGTAGCGCAGCAATTGGACCACTTCCCTCCACCATAACTGTCAAGAACGGCCCTTTGCGGGCCTTGGTACAAGGCGCGGCTAATGGCCGGTTAGAGCCCTGATTGACCAACGTTGCTCCGCGAACGCCCGCTTAAGAAGCTTTAGCCCGAAGCCAGGACTGGAATGCCCGCAACCCCTTAGGTTGCCGATCCGGTAACACAACCATGTAATATCCTAGGTTCTCTTGATTGAGTTCACAGATTTTGATCAACCCTCCAGCTTCGACTTCCCTTTCAACAAGAGACTTGGGCTGGACGGAAATCCCCAACCCTGCTGTCACGGCAGATAATACCAAACCATTGGTGTTCAAAAGCGTGAGCTTGATCTGTTGAAAATCAATGCCTTCTCGTTCGACAATAGCCTTTCGTTCCACCATATGGCTTTCCATCAACCACGGAAGACCAACCACATCCGGCAAACAGGTAACTGTCCTGCCCTGGACCAGATCAGGATGGGACACGACCCAGAAATCTCCGTCTGTGAGTAGTTCGGATTTGACATTGGGCCATCCCCCGTCGCCATACCTGATCGCCAGGTCAAATCCATCTTTCCGAATATCGACCAGGCTAATACTCGGATTGATGTTCAAGGAAACCTCGGGGTGTTTGGCCCAGAACTCTCCTATGCGCGGCATCAACCAGTTCGTGGCAAAAGCCGGTGTAACAGAGATATTGAGCGGCCTGTCTTCGCTTTGTGATCTTAATTTCTCAACTCCATTGGCGATAATCGAAAACCCGGACTGAAGGCTCTCTGCCAATTGCAGGCCAGTCGGAGTGACCGCAACACCGCGCCCCTGCCGGACAATCAGGTTTTCCGAAAACTCGGCTTCGAGACTGCGAACATGATGGGCAATTGCGGCATGCGTCACATTCAGTTCACGTGCAGCCTTGCTAAAGCTCTGACAGCGGGCTGCTGCTTCGAACGCCCGTAGCGCTGCAAGTGACGGAATTCGTGTCCAATCCATTATTTGATACCTGTACTAACATTTATGAAAGCATATTGATTTTCTCATAAGAGCCTATTTTCCATATGTTGAAAACACAACACGTCAATATCAAGGAGGTGCATTATGTCAATTTCATTATCTTCAATTCTCAAAAATGCCAAACGTCGCAGTATCCGAGAGCGCCACCACCTTGCGCCGACCCACGGTTCGATGCTCCAGGAACACGAAAGGCGTAAGGGCGAGGAACTGCATCGCCGGCTTGCACACGAGAAACGATTTCTCGGTATTCACATTTTTTATGGGTGACTTATGCTTCTGCGTTCTTTGACTAAGGGGCTAATGCGAAAACACATCTGCTGCCAACGACCGTTTTTGTCCGCACCGCAGGCAAGGGTGGAACGCGCAGCGAAAGGCCGCGTCTCTAATTGGGTGTTTGGGTCAAGCTCATTTTCCTTCTTTGTTTCTTTTGGGTCATAGTCGCTCATCCGGGTCACGCTTTGCTCCGCAGTCTGTTGGACGCTCTGATGGCCCCGCAGCACGCATATGTCGGATTGGCAGAGGAGAGCCCCGCTTTCCGGCGCG
Source organism: Candidatus Halocynthiibacter alkanivorans (assembly GCF_003333265.1). Classification (GTDB taxonomy): domain Bacteria; phylum Pseudomonadota; class Alphaproteobacteria; order Rhodobacterales; family Rhodobacteraceae; genus Halocyntiibacter_A; species Halocyntiibacter_A alkanivorans. Next base: position 32,418 of record NZ_QOLB01000101.1, on the reverse strand, counting down.
CTTCAAGTTGTGCAGCAGACATTTCCGGCTTCATCTATTACCTGACAGGGCATGTTTACATGCCCGAGAGGGCACGCACCTCGTGCGGTGAGGGACGACCCCGTCAGGATTGGGTGGTTAGCGTTTTAGATCATGCTGTGTCTCCCACCTGACCCTGACGGAATTCCGTGCCATCGCTCCACATCCTGTGCAGCAAGACGGCGAGCTTACGGGCGACTGCAACAACGGCGCGATGGCGGCCTTTTGTGCGCATCAGCCGTATGCCCCACGATCTAATCTGAGACCCGGCCATCGTTCGCATGAGCAAAGCGTTGGCGGCTGCGTACAACGTTGCGCGGACATCCCGGTCGCCCGCTTTTGATATACGCCCAGGATTGTCGTGCTCACCCGACTGATACCGTCTCGGTGTCAGGTCAAAATGTGCGTCAACAGTCCGTGACCGTTTGAAGCGCGTCGGATCATCGACAGCGGCTTTGAAGGTCAATGCTGCAATCAGTCCGACGCCCGGCACCGTCATCATCCGCATGCAAACCTCATCATGGTTGGCTGCGCGTTTGACACGCCGGTCCCGTTCCAGAAAATGCTGAAACAAAACCAAACGTGCGTCCAGGAGCGGAACCAAAGCATGAGCCAGAACATCGTCCATTTCGATCATCGGCCGAACGAGGGCATCGAAACTGCCGTGCTTCACGGTCCCTGGCAAGCGAATGCCAAATATCTTCAGTAAGCCTCGCACTTCATTCGCCAGATCCATTGTCTTCTTCAGCAATGCCTTACACGTGCTGAGCAAGGCACGGACACCGTGGGCCTCCCGGCTCTTCATATGCACCGGGCTGAACTGGCCGGTACGGAGCACTTGCGCGATGCCACATGCGTCGTTCTTATCTGTCTTGCTGCGCATCGCTGACAACGCGGCATTCACCTGTCGTGCCTCCATGCAGACGACGTCGAAGCCTTCTGCTTTCAAACCGAAGTACAGGTGCTGGTTCATGGTGCCCGCTTCAAAGCCGATCCGTTCAATCGGATGCGGGAAGTTCGCAAGGCACTCAGCGATATCCTTGATCTCACAAGGCAATTCGCGCTCCAACAGCATCGTCCCCTCGCTATCAACAATGCAAAGCGCTCAGGATCGTAGCGATACGTCTGGTCGGGCAAAATATTCCATATTCTATCTCCCTTGTTCACAAGCCACCTTGTGATCGTATCGGAAGCTCGACCTCAGAACAGAGGTGGCCCAGTTACGCATGCTCTCCGTCCTTAGTGACTGATGCTGCGCCCGCAACGGTTTGTAGGGAAGGGCGGCAAACCGGCGCTCGCTGCGGGTGCAATGTCACTTGATCACTGTCCCCAGACCGGACCTTCAGATGGCATCGGCCAAAGACGCTCGTCAACAACCAGTGAGCGGTCAAGGGCGAAACGGCTATCGCACAGGGTCTCCTTCCGCATGCGCGGTGCGGGATCTGGACGGTTGATTTTGTGGGTGGGTGTGGGTGTCACTTGATTGGGCCCTACGCTACCAGGTGACAGGAGGTTTCCATGTCTGATCAACATGCTCCGCTTCTGCGCCAGCATTTCTCGTAAATTTGTACGTTCAAGGGTTCCGACCCGAAACGCAGACTATGTATCTGTGTGAGATGCGTGAGTTTACGCGGTTCCCGGGCCATTTTCCCGGTATGGCGACTCCCGGTGATCTGTGGGCGTTTCGGGCGGATATGTCGAGGAAGGGCAGGCGCCGGGTTATAAATCGCCTTCGGACTGCCCGGGACATTGATGGGCCGGTTGCGTATCGGAACCCTGACTCCCGCCAGAGTTCCCCTGTTCTGTCTGGTGCTTGTTACCCGTTCACGGTAACCCATCTGAGGATGAAGAAATTGTCGGTTCTTTGGGTTAAAGAAATGTTGTCCCTGGTCGCCCAGATCAGAGGCTGAACAAACATTGGCACATAGGCCACGTCATCCTGCAGGATTTTATGGGCCTCATCGATCATTGCCTGCCGTTTTCCGTCGTCGATTTCAGTCTGAATCATCGGCAGAAGTTCGTCGATACGGGCGCTCGAATAGCCGCCAAAGTTCCACGATCCCAGCTTCTTCTCGCTGTTTGGTGTCGAGGCGAGAAAGCGCAGTGGATGTTCAGCATCAAATGTGCCAGGTGACCAGCCCAGCAGATACATATCAAAATTGTCTTCCCGCAGTTGCGGCCAGTAATTGCGCACCGGCATCGTGGACAATTTCGCGGTCACTCCGATTTTCGCCAGCATGGATGCCGTGGCCCGGCAAATGGCCTCGTCGTTGATATACCGGTCATTCGGGCACATCAGGCCAAAAGAAAACCCGTCCGGATAACCGGCTTCCGCCAACAATGCCTTTGCAGCGTCGCGATCCAACGGCAGACGATCAGACAGCCCCTCTGAAAACCCTTTCATTTCGCTGGAAACCAGCTGCGACACCGGCTCAGCTGTGCCACGCATGATGCGGCTGGTCAGGGCGTCCACGTCAATGGCCTGATAGATGGCCTGGCGGACACGTGGGTCCTGGAACGGGTTTTTGTCACTTGTTTCATCAGAGTATTTCAGCGCGTCTGACTCATGAGAAAAGCCGAACATGATCACCCGTGCTTCGACGCCTTCATGCACAGTGAAACCAGCGCGTTCTTTCATGCGGGGAACGTCCTGCAACGGGATTGGTGCAATGAAATCAATTTCACCAGACAGCAAAGCGGCCATTCCGGTCGACGCTTCACCAATTGGCGTGAACACGGCTTCGGTAATGTTGCTTTCAAGATCGTCCCACCAACCACTATACGGTGTCAGAGTCGTGCGCACGCCCGGGTCGCGGGACGCAAGCACAAACGCACCGGTACCGTTGGCGTTTCGCGTGGCGAAGTTCTCGGCGTCCTTTGCCGGGCGGGCCGCGTCATTTCCTTCGGTCCAGCCTTTGTCCATAATCATGAAATTGGCGATCGAATCCGGAAACAGCGGATTAGGTGCTTTGGTCATGAAATCAATGGTGTACTCATCCTGTACGATCACTTCAGAGACCGGTGAAAACCACGATCTCACGTCTGCTTCCTCTGAACTTGCCCGCTCATAAGAGAACAGTACATCTTCTGCCGTGAAGGCTGATCCATCATGATAGGTCACGCCCTGGCGCAAGTGAAAGCGCCAGCCACCGCTGCCCAGCGGCTCCCAGCTTTCGGCCAGAGCGGCTTCAATCTTCATCTCTTTATTCCGGCGCACCAGGCCTTCATACACGTTGTTCAAAAATCCCAGAACCGGCGCAGAATTTACAGCGTGCGGATCCATGGTCTGTGGATCCGTTGATCCCGCCCATTTAAATGTTTCGGCTGAAACCGCGCTGGCGGACAGTCCCAGCACCAGCGCTGCAACAGCTGTTTTGGTAAATAATTTCATTGTTTTTCTCCCCGGGAACCATTTAACCGCAGCTACAAATTGGCAGCTCACATTTTGAAGACTAGACACATCATCCGGAGCTGTCTAATTTTAAGGCAGCAGAAAAAGTAACAGTTCTGTTTCCGGAAATGCCTTGTCCAACCTATTATTCACTCGTCGCTCCGGTCGCTCTCAGCCAAAGTTGTTTTCGAAATTGAAAGGGCGCATGTGGCCGCATTCATCATCAAACGCCTTATTCAGTCGATATTTGTTATGCTGGCAGTCAGCTTGCTGGCCTTCGCTCTATTCCGCTTTGTGGGGGATCCTGTCGCCGTCATGGTTGGACAGGAAACCTCCGTCGAGGATCAGGAACGGCTGCGCGAACAACTGGGCCTGAATGACCCTGTAGTGGTACAGTACACACGGTTTGTAGGCAGTCTGGTGCGTGGTGACTTTGGTTTTTCCTACCGCACGCGCCAGCCCATCGGTGAAATGATCCTGGAACGTATGCCCGCAACACTGGAACTGGGCATTGTATCCCTGTTAATTTCGCTCTCTGTCGGCATCCCCGCCGGTATTTACACCGCTCTGCGAAATGACGGGGTGCTGGCCAATGCCATTCTGGTGGTCACGCTGGTTGGTGTTTCGATTCCCACCTTCGTTATCGGGATCTTTCTGATCTACCTGTTCGGAGTGCAACTGGGTTGGCTGCCGACATTTGGCCGAGGCGATGTTGTGGAAATTGGCTGGTGGAAAACAAATTTCCTGTCTCTTGGTGGCCTGCGCGCCCTGATCCTTCCGGCGATCACCCTGGGGGTATACCAGCTGACGCTGACCATGCGGATGGTGCGCTCGGAAATGCAGGATGTGATGAACACGGATTTTATCAAATTTGCCATCGCCCGGGGCATCGACTACCGCACGGTGCACTATCGGCATGCGCTACGCAATTCCATGGTGCCGGTGATCACTATAATCGGGCTGCAGTTCGGTGGGATCATTGCGTTTTCCATTGTCACCGAAAGCGTATTTCAATGGCCCGGTATGGGTCTGCTGTTTCTTGACAGTATCCGCTACGTCGATATCCCGGTGATGTCTGTCTATCTTGTCATCATTGCCCTGATTTTTGTGATCATCAATCTGACTGTCGATATTCTCTATTTTATTATTGATCCGCGCGTGCGCCTGAAGGCAGAGGGCAGCTGATGTTGAGCTATTGGCGTCGTATCCGGATTGAAAACGAACTGCTCTATCTGTTCCTCCACAACCGGGTAGCACAAGTGGCGGCGGTGATCGCAACTGTCGCCATTTTTGGCGCATTTTTTGCACCTCTCATAGCGTCGACAAACCCGCATGACCTGGCCAGCTTTGATATTCTCGACAGTTTTTTGCCGCCCGCGTGGACTGAGGACGGTGATACACGTTTTCTGATTGGCACCGATGATCAGGGACGTGACTTGCTCTCCGCAATCCTGTACGGCACCCGGCTGTCCCTGCTGGTCGGTCTGTCATCCGTCGCCTTTGCAGCCGTGCTGGGCACCAGCCTCGGGCTCGCGGCCGGGTATCTGGGCGGCCGTTTTGACGCTGTCGTCATGCGCATTGCTGATGTGCAGCTTAGCCTGCCCGCTATATTAACCGCCCTGCTGGTGGATGGGGTCGCCCGTGGAATTCTACCGCGCGAACAGCACGAAGATCTGTTGTTGATCGTGCTGACGATTGCCATCGGCCTGTCGCTCTGGGTCAATTTTGCCAGAGTCGCGCGTGCTTCGACATTTGTTGAACGCAACAAAGAATACGTGCAGGCGGCTGAGATCATGGGGCAGCACCCGGTCCGCATTATGCTGGTTGCAATTCTGCCGAACATTCTTGGGCCGTTGATGGTCATTGGCACAATCGATCTGGCTGTCGCGATACTGTTGGAAGCCACGCTCAGTTTTCTTGGTGTCGGTGTGCCGGCTGACCAGCCGTCACTTGGTACACTGATCAGGATCGGCACCGAGTATATTTTCTCCGGCGAGTGGTGGATCGTAATCTTTCCCTCGATGACCCTGATCCTGATGATCATCTCGGTGAATATCCTTGGCGACTTTTTTCGCACAGTCCTAAATCCGAGGCTTCGCTGATGGGCAGCTTGTTAAATGTCACCGGTCTGACCGTCAGATACCCGACGCGGTTTGGCACTTTTACCGCGATTGAAGGGCTGGACCTGTCGCTTGAGCCCGGTGAAATTCACGGGCTGGTCGGGGAATCCGGGGCCGGAAAATCAACCATTGGCGCCGCCATTATCGGCCTGATTCAGTCGCCGGGTTACATTGCCGCGGGCGATGTGAAACTGCATGGCGAAAGCTTGCGCAGCCTGTCCGACGCCGCGTATCACAAACTGCGCGGCGCAAAAATATCGATGATATTTCAGGATCCGCAAACTTCGCTGAACCCGCTGTTGACCATCGAAGATCAGTTGGTCGAAACGATCCGCCAGCATTCTGATGCCAGCTATGGCGACGCCCGGGAAAGAGCGATTGAGCTGTTGAAAGAAACCGGGCTTCAGGACGCCGAGGCCCGTCTTGGGGAATACCCGCATCAGTTTTCTGGCGGCATGCGACAGCGGGTGGTCATCGCGTTGGCCCTGTGCACCAACCCGGACCTGATCATTGCCGATGAACCGACCACTGCTTTGGACGTGGCGATCCAAAAACAAATCCTCGCACTGATCCGGCAACTGGCACAGGACCGGGGCGTGGGCTTCATCCTGATCACCCACGACATCGGCGTCATCGCAGAAATTACCGACAGCGTCTCTGTGTTGCGCAACGGGAAATTGGTGGAAGAGGGGAAGACTGCTCAGGTCCTGGGCGAACCGCGCCACGACTATACCAAAGCGTTAATGGCGGCGGTGCCGCGACTAGATGAAAAACTTGACCGTTTCGTTAACATTCTTGCCGATGAACCCGCGCTTGCGACTCCTGAACTGCAGTGGAATGTTGTTGGCGCTTCCGAACAATTTGCATCCGACTGGTTGTTGAAAGGGGAACGTCCCACGCTCGCTGACGGCCCTGTTTTGTCGGTGCGTGATCTGGACGTGACATTTTATGCTGACAGACCCTTTGCCTGGGGAAAAAAGCAGGGCACGCGCGCCTTGCGGGACATTTCTCTGGATGTGCTGCCCGGGCAGGTACTGGGCGTGATTGGCGAAAGTGGCTCGGGCAAGTCGACGCTGGCCAAGGCTGTCGTCGGACTGGTACGACCCACTGCGGGTAGCATCGATTTTAACGGCGCGCCCTTGCCTTTGGGCCGGGATCGGCCGCGCAACCACGCTGCCCGGCGTAAGATCCAAATGGTGTTTCAGGACCCGTATTCGTCGCTGAACAACCGACGCACGATCGAAGAAATCATCAGTGAGCCCATTCGTTTTTTTAAACTGGCCAAGTCCCGGGCTGAGCAACGACGCATCGTCGCGTCAGTGCTTAGTCTCGTGGAGATGCCGCAACGGGCAATGCTGAAATATCCTCACCAGTTTTCTGGTGGCCAACGCCAGCGCATCGCGGTTGCCCGCGCACTGGTGGCCCGCCCTGAGTTTCTGATTTGCGACGAACCGACCTCTGCCCTGGATGTGTCGATACAGGCCCAGATACTGAATCTTCTCAAAGAGCTACAGGCCAGGTTTGGTCTTTCAATACTTTTCATAAGCCACGATCTGGCCGTGGTCCGGCAAATGTCAGACCAGGTCGCTGTATTAAAGAACGGGCAGTTGATTGAAACCGGCAGTGCTGAAGATTTTTTTGCCAGTCCGAAAGCGGACTACAGCCGCCAACTTTTGCAGGAAACCCCGTCTCTGGCGTTGATTGCCAGGCATTAGCGCGACCTGGAAGTCTCGTCTGACGTCACCAGTCCTGATGGGACAGAAGTTGCCCTGTGAAGCTATATTCCAGAGTGCAGTTGCGACTGCGACCAAAACTGTTGGCATTCGGAGAGCGCTGCGATCACATCTTGCTTGCGCCCAGATGAAACACTTCCTCCATCGGGGCCCACCACTCACCTTCGTCGCGTGTATCAAACGGACGCTGCATTGGGCTGCAAATTTTCCACCATTCCTGCGTGACCGGATCTGCAGCGATTGCGGCGTCGTCGGCCTCAAAGTCCTCACCAAGGTACTCCCAGTACCCAAACAGAAGATTCTCGGGTTCGCGCAGGAATATTGAATAGTTGCTGATGTTTGACGCCGCGAGGCGTTGAAGTACGTCGGGCCATACATTCGCGTGCAAGCGCTTGTATTCGTCGAGATGTTCTGGTGCAATTCCGATCACCATACCCATGCGTTTCATGACGTTTTTACCTCTTGCGGCGGAACAATTGCGCCCTGGTGTCCAATGACATGACAGGCCAGGTCATGCGCTGACTTCAGAGCCTCATATTGTGATTTTCCATTGGCCAACGCGGCAAGATAGGCGCCGTTAAAGCTGTCGCCGGCGGCGGTGGTGTCGACCACTTTGGTTGCGCTGGCAAATCTCTGATCGGCGCACGGATGCGCGCCAAGTGGCATTGGTCCTTCTGCCCCGCGTTTGAGCGCTCCGGTCGTGCATCCCGCAGCGTTGATCCTGTTTGCGACGCTCCCGGCATCAGCGTCCCCAAATAAGTCCATCTCGTCATCAACTGAGGGCAGGGCGATATCTGTCATCGACCAGACGCTGGCGATGGTGTCCTGAGCGGTCTTGCGATCTTCCCAGAGGGCAGGGCGGTAATTGCTGTCAAATGCGAGCTGAATACCATGAGTTTCCCGGACCGCTTTCACCCAGTCGAGCAGTATTCTGCGGTTTTCTGGTGGCAAAACGGCGAGCGTGATCCCGGAAAAATAGATCACATCTGCATAGGCCATCGCTTCAAATACCGTATCGTCAGGCCTTGTGAACATCTTGCGGGCGGCGGACTGATTGCGCCAGTACCGGAAACTGCGTTCGCCTGCGGTATCGGTCGCGACAGAGTATATCCCAATATTGGCTGTTGCGTCGCGGGATACCAAAGCGGCGTCGACACCTTCGGCTTCGATCCGGGCTATGCAACCCTCTGAAAGCGGGTCGGGGCCAAGGCGGGTCACGTAGGAAATCGCGCATTTTTCCGGCAACATCCGTCTGCAATAGACTGCGGTGTTGAATGAATCTCCAGCAAATCCAACCGAAAAATCATCTTCTTTCCGGCAGATCTCGGCCATGACTTCGCCGATGGCAATTATGCGTGTCATTGAGACATACCTTTCAGTTTGTAAAACCGGGTCGCTGTGCCGCCAAACAGGGCCTGGCGCGCCACCGGGTCGAGATCCCTGGCCATGCTGGCAGCTGTCGCAAACCAGTCATCGTAACGTCCTGACAGCTCGAGAACGGGCCAGTCGCTGCCCCACATCAACCGGTCTGGTCCAAAAATGGAGACGACATGGTCAAAGACCGGTTTTAGCGTTTGCGCCGACCAACCTTCTCCGTACTCATTGGCAAGTCCGGACAGTTTGCAATGTACCTGGGGGTAAGCGGCAAGCCGGGCCATGGCCGCGCGCCAGTTGTCACCCGCGTCCTGTCCGGCGGCGATTTCTGGCTTGGCGCAATGGTCGATTGCGATTGGCAGATCAGGCAGAGTTGCTGCGAGCTTTGCAAGGTTTTCCAGGTGCCTGGGCGTGACCAGAGCGTCAAGGCGCAGACCCAGCTCAGCGACTTTCGACAATGACTTTAGGACCGCCGGTTTCAGGATCCAGCCGGTGTCAGGGATATCCTGTAACATTGGCCTGATCCCCTTGAACCGGGGGTTTTTTGCCAGTCGTACCAGAGTCTCTTCAACGTCTGGTCTTTCAAGGTCGACCCAGCCAACAACACCTAGAATCCAGTCGGTTGCGTCGGCAAGTGACAGCAGAAACTCCGTTTCTTCGACGGTTGCAGCGGCCTGAACCACCACCGTCCCGTCAATACCGAGCGGCTTTGTCAGCGCCGCAAGATCCTGAGGCAGGTAGTCTTTTCGGATCCGGGAGACTGAGTCGTCCATCCAAGCGTAGTCGCCGCGCGCGATGCGCCAGAAATGTTGGTGAGCGTCGATCGAAAGCACAGGTGCCTCTCCCTTGTCTGTTTTAAATGATAAAGTACACAATGACTGAATATGTGCAAGATGCCATTGACAAAAATTGTGCATAATAATAAAAAACAATTAAGTCACCTCTCAAACGGACACCGCACATGACAATCACTCCTGTTTTGCAATTCGGCACCAGTCGCTTTCTTCAGGCGCATGCCGACCTGTTTCTGTCTGAGGCCCTGACTGCTGGAAAAGCGGTGGGGCCGATAACGGTTGTGCAAAGTTCAGGGGACCCGGATCGCGCCCGCAGGCTTGGCGCACTGGCTGCGCCCGGGGGGTACACAGTACGTATCCGTGGGCTTCAGGACGGTCAGGTCGTGAACAAAGAGACGCGCGTGACCAGTGTAAAGCGGACACTTTCCACCCATTCCGACTGGGCGGAGGTGAAACGTGTCGCTGTTGAAGAGGCCGCATTTATTCTCTCAAACACCGGCGACGCTGGGTATCAGCCCAAACCCGAGGACTTGAACGCTGCTTTCCATCCGTCAATGTCCTATCCGGCCAAGCTTCTTCACCTGCTGCTGGCGCGGTTTGAAGACAATGCCGACCCGATACAGATCATGCCGCTTGAGCTGATTGTCGACAACGGCGCGGTTTTGAAGGCCCGGACCTGTGAGCTTGCGCAAGACAGGAGCCCGGCGTTCAGGACCTATCTGGAGCGCGATGTGACCTGGGTGAATTCGCTGGTCGACCGCATTGTGTCCGAGCCGCTGGAGCCGGCAGGCGCGGTGGCAGAGCCCTATGCGCTTTGGGCGGTCGAAAATCAGCTTGGGTTAAAACTGCCTTGCAAACATGCATCGGTCCGCGTGTTTGAGCGGCTTGCAACGGTCGAAGCGCTGAAGCTGTTTGTCCTGAACCTTGGCCATACGGTCATGGCCGAAAACTGGAACACCCCGGGCGCAACAGTAAGGGGAGTTCTCGCAGATGAGGAAAAACTGAACGAATTGCACGCTGTGTATCAGGATGAAGTGTTACCTGCGTTCGAGGCTGCGGGGCTGAGGGCGGAGGCCAGAGACTATCAGACAGTCACGCTTGACCGATTCGCCAACCCGTTTTTGGATCACCGGATTGCTGACATCGCCACCAACCACAAAGAAAAGGTTGGGCGCCGCATCGGGGCTTTCCTGAATTGGGCACAGCTTCGGGGCGACGAGAGGCCCAAGCCAGTTCTGTCTGCCATTGCTGCACGCCACGCTTGAAGGGAAATTCCATGAAAACCAACCGGATCGGGGGCACCGATGTTAAAATAAGCCATGTTTCCTTTGGCTGTTCGGGGCTCGGGAACCTGGGCTGTAAAATCTCAGATGCAGAGGCACACGCGGTTCTCTCAAGCGCCTGGAACAACGGAGTCCGCTATTTCGACACCGCGCCTCACTATGGCCGCGGACGTTCAGAGCAACGTCTCGGAGGTTTTCTGAAGGGGAAGCGTCGCGAAGACTATGTCATTTCAACCAAAGTCGGGCGGTTGCTGTCGCCCGGTTCAGGCCAGCACGAGGCCGATGGGTTTCTGGAGCCGCTGCCCAATGATGTCCGCTATGACTATTCCGCTGCGGGGATTGATGCGGCTTTTGAACAGAGCTGTGCGCGGCTTGGGGTTTCGGAGATCGATATCCTTTATGTGCACGACATCGGCGAATATTGCCACGGGGCCGTGGCAAATGAAGTACATATGGATGACTTTCTGAGCAGTGGGATCGCGAAGTTGCAGGAATTGAAGGCGCGCGGCAAGATCGGCGCGTTCGGACTTGGGGTGAACGAGAATGAGGTCTGTCTTGAGGTCATGAAACACTGCGATCTGGACGTGATCCTGCTGGCTGGTCGGTTGACGCTTCTGGATCGCAGCGCTGAGGAAGAATTGGTTGGCCGCTGCCGTGATGCTGGTACGAGCCTGGTTCTGGGTGGAATATTCAACTCCGGAATTTTGGCGCGGGGCGCGGTCACAGGCGCAACCTATGATTATGCGCCCCCTTCAGAGGATATTGTAAACAAAGTCCGGGCGCTTGAGGCAAATACGCAGGAATATGGCATCTCGCTGGCGACGGCGGCTTTGCAATTTGCGCAGCATCATCCGGGGGTTGCATCCGTTTTGCTTGGCACCACCAAAGTGTCTTCACTCACCCGAAATCTCGACAGCATCGCAGCGCCCTTTCCCGATGAGGCCAAGGCGCTATTTGTCTGAACCGGCATCTTTTTACGGAAAATTATGCACTCTGAGCGAGTCCAGAAGTGTGTTCTTGGATGTCTTCAGGTGAACTGTCGCCGCCGCAACTGCTTTTTCGGGGTCACCAGTGCGCAGCCCGTCGATCCAAAACAGATGCTCGCGGATAGCAGCTTCATTTCGCGTGCGCTCACTCGATTTGTCCCACTGGTAATGATAGTGGAATATCAGGGATATTACTTTTTGAAACTCGGAGACAAAGCGGTTCTTGACCACATTGTTGATTGTGGTGTGAAAGTCTTCATCGAGTTTCGAGAAGTCGTGATAATCAGTTTCGATGCGATCCAGCAGCGACCGGTGTTTTTCTTCCAACCTGTCGAGCTGGGACCAGATTGGATGCGCTGCGGGCAGGGTGCTCAGTTGCCGGACGGCGTTCAGTTCCAGCACCGCGCGGAAATCTGACAGCTCGATCGCGAATTCTTCGGTGAATCCCATCAAGGTCCAGCCCCCCCGTTCGCGCCGCTCAACCAGCCCGAAGCGGCTCAGCCCTGATAAAAATTCCTGCAGCATATGGGGCGAGACTGAAAATTGGCGTGCCAGCTGCGTGACGTTGAGCGGCGTGCCTGGCGGCACATCAAATCGCAACACCCATTCGAGAAAGCGCGTCTCCAGCTCATCGAGCGAAATTAAGTCATCGTTGATCTGAAGCCTGTCTTCATCGCGGGGCGCACGGATCAGAGATTTGGTGCGTCCCTGCCAGGAAATGATTTTCTGCTCGTCCAGGGATTGTAGTGCGCTCCGGATCACCGTACGGCTGACGTTGAACTGCTCTGCCAGCGCTGACTCCGAGGGCAGCGTCTGATTCACTTCGAAGGATTCGCACAGGTCCAGCAGCTGGTTAAACGCTGTTCTAAACCGCGTATCGGTCCTTGCCATCTATCAATCTCCAGTTAACGCTTTGAAAGTACATATCTAAATTTTTGATCTGTATTAAAAGATAAAAAACTATTGACCAAAGTCAAGCCGCGATCCAATATGTTTTTAATCAGAAAAACCCGTTCCGTACGTTTGGGAGGACAAAGATCGTGGCACATATCGAAAAGGCGCAGGTCGGCGCGTTGCGATTTAATATTTCTGCAGGCACCTTTCACAAGTTTTCAGCGCTGCTGACGCTGGTGATCCTGGTGGTTGTTTTTTCTTTCGGAAACGCCGCCTTTCTGTCCGTCAACAATGGCCTGACCATTTTGCTGCAGACGTCCGTGATCGGATTGCTCGGCATTGGCATGACGATGGTCATCATCACTGGCGGTATTGATCTGAGCGTGGGTTCGGTGTTGGCCCTGTCGGGCACTGTAACCGGGATGATGGTTAAATCAGGCCTGCCAGTGGTTCCGGCGATGCTGCTGGGGGTGCTGACGGGCGCTGCGTGCGGGCTGTTCAACGGTTTTGTCATCACAAAAATGCGGATCACTCCATTTGTCGCCACGTTGGGCATGATGCTGATCGCGCGTGGATTTGCGCTTCAACTGACCGGGGCGGCCCCAATTTCGCGCCTTGGTGATGCTTTCGGAGTGCTTGGAAACGGCGCGCTTTTCCGGATTGTTGAGCAGGGCAATAACGGCTTTCCCAGGGTGGTATTTCCCGGCATTCCCTACCCGGCGATTTTGTTGGTCGTGGTGGCGGTGATTGCGGCCTATCTGCTCAACCGGCGTCAGATCGGACGCCACATTTACGCTGTCGGCTCCAATGAAGAAGCCGCGCGTCTCGCAGGTGTTGAAGTGCACCGGACCAAACTTATCGCATATTCGCTTTCGGGTGCGCTGGCAGGGCTTTCCGGCATCGTTCTGATGTCCCGTCTGATCACTGCGCAGCCCAATGAAGGCGTGATGTACGAACTTGATGCCATTGCCGCAGCCGTCATCGGTGGCGCGTCCCTGATGGGCGGCGTGGGGAGTATTTCGGGCACAATGATCGGTGGTTTCATCATCGGCGTGCTTCGCAACGGGCTGAATATGGGGGGCGTCTCGTCCTTCATCCAACAAATCGTGATCGGGTTCGTCGTCATCGGCGCCGTCTATATCGATCAGATCAGAAACCGGCGCTGAACCGGTTCCGCAACAATCCAAATTACATCTTCATAGGGAGGAAATCATGAAGAATCTTATAGGCGCAGCACTCGCGACAAGCGTATTGGCCCTCAGCCCACTGGGCGCGACGGCCGGCGAAATTGCTGTAATCGTGAAGACCACGAATTCCAATTTCTGGCAAAACGTAAACAAGGGCGCGTCAGCTGCGATTGCAGCTCAGGCCGAGCATACAATGACCTTCAACGGTCCGGCTTCAGAATCCGCCATTGCAGATCAGGTGAACCTGGTTGAGAACGCCATCAATCGCAGCGTATCCGCTATTGTACTTGCGCCCTCCGATCCCGACGCGCTGGCCCCGGTGGTCAAACGTGCCTATGAGGCCGGTATTCCGGTTGCGATCATCGACTCCGGTCTCACAGAAGGTTCTGAAGGCACTTTTCAGGCTTTCCTGTCCACAGACAACAAAGCGGCGGGTGAACTTGCTGCCCGGATGATGATCGAAGCTGTTGGTGGCGACGGTAAAGTTGCGGTCATGTCCTACGTCGCTGGTGTGGGTTCCGAGATCGGCCGTGTCGGTGGCTTCATTGATTACGTCCAGGCCAATTCCTCGATTGAAATCGTTGGTCCGTTCTATTCGCAGTCGCAGATGGCAACCGCGCTGAACCAGACCACCGATATCCTGGCCGCCAACCCTGATCTTGAAGGCATCTATGGTGCCAATGAGCCGACTGCAGTTGGTATGGGGCGCGCCCTGGTTCAGGCTGGCAAAGCTGGCTCGGTCGTGGCTGTCGGGTTTGACGGCAATGGCGACCTTCAGGATTTCGTCCGTGACGGCACGCTGAAAGCAACACTGGTTCAAGGCTCGTTCCAGATGGGTGAACTTGGCGTCAATGCCATGATCGACCTGATTTCTGGTAATTCTGTGGATGGTTTCATCGACACCGGTGTGGTCGCTGTGACCAAAGAAAACATCGACACGCCAGTCGCGCAGAACGTTCTCTACTAAGACGTTGCCGCCTTCGGGGCCGGTTTTCCGCCGGCCCCGCTCTTCTCACGACCTCTGAGAATTCCGGAGAACCAATATGGCTACAGCCTCTCAAACAAACACCCCGCTGGTGGAAATGATCGACATTGAAAAGCACTTTGGCGGCGTGCGCGCGGTCAACGGAGTGTCGCTCGACCTGTTTCCCGGCGAAGTTGTCGGTGTATTGGGTCACAACGGGGCAGGAAAATCCTGTCTGATGCGCATCTTGTCCGGGGCGATGATTCCGAACGAAGGCCGGATCAAAGTCGGGGGCGAAGACAAGACCATCCATACGCCGCATGACGCCCGAGATTGCGGCATCGAAACCATTTATCAGTCTCTGGCACTTGCTGATCATCTCGACGCGCCGGCCAATCTTTTCCTCGGTCGGGAACTGAAAACCCGCTTTGGAAATCTCGACGAGAAACGGATGATGGAAGAAGCCGCAAAAGTGCTGCATCGCCTCAATCCAAATTTCAAAAACCTGTCCGATCCGGTGTCCAGCTTGTCAGGCGGCCAGCGACAGGTGATCGCCATTGCCCGCGCGATCTACTTCAACGTCAAAATTCTGATCATGGATGAGCCGACCGCGGCGCTTGGCCCTTCGGAAACCGCGATGGTGGGCGAACTGATCCGGCACCTGTCTTCTGAGGGCATCGGAATTTTGCTGGTCAGCCACGATATGCATGATGTTTTTGAGCTCTGTGACCGGATCATGGTGATGAACAAGGGACACATGGTTGGTGCACATCCCATTGATGAAGTCAGCAAGGATGACGTTCTGAGCCTCATTATCAAAGGCGGTCTTCCTGACGGCTGGACCCCACGTAACAAGCAGCTGAACTGAGGGCCGCAATGAATATATCACCCACACCCGTGATGACCTGCGGCACCTGTATTGAACCAGGTCGCTTTGAACTGAGCACCCGTGATCTGCCGCAGTCCGCCCCGGATGGTTGGGTGCTTCTGGATATCAAAGCGATCGGAATCTGCGGCACCGACTATCATATATTTGAGGGCAAACACCCGTTTCTGGAATACCCGCGGGTGATCGGCCATGAGCTGTCGGCCCGGGTAGTGACCTCCACTGATGGATGGGACGCGGGGCAGCTGGTGGTGGTAAACCCCTACCTGTCCTGCGGTACCTGCCGAGCCTGTTTGCGCGGCAAGCCAAACTGCTGCAGTCAGATCGAAGTTCTGGGTGTGCACCGGGACGGCGGCATGTGTGGCCGGATCGCTGTGCCTGCGGGAAACCTTTACGACGCAGAAGGGCTGAGCGAGCTGGAAGCGGCCATGGTGGAATTCCTGGCGATTGGAGCGCACGCTGTGCGGCGCTCGGAAATCGGGCAGGGCGACCGGGTTCTTGTCACCGGTGTAGGGCCGATCGGTATCGGAACCGCATTGTTCGCGCGGCTGCAGGGCGCAGAGGTGCATCTGCTTGATATCAGCGCCACCCGGCTGGACGGCGCACGCGATAAATTTGGCTTCGAGCAGTTGCACAAAGTGGGGGACCCAATTCTGCATGGGGATCTGGCTGACGGGTTCGACGCGGTTTTTGATGCCACCGGAAACGGCAAAGCGATTGAAGCCGGATTTCCGATGCTCGCCCACGGCGGCAGTTACGTTCTGGTGAGTGTGGTGAAGGGGGATATTTCCTTTGTTGATTCCGAATTCCACAAGCGCGAGATGCGCATCATTGGCAGCCGCAACGCATTGGGCGAGGATTTCGCACAGGTGATTGCCGCGCTCAAATCGGGCGAAATTGACAGTCAGGCCCTGTGTTCTGAAGTTCTTTCTCTGAACGATGTACCGGAACGCATGGCTCAGCTTGCGGAAAATCGTGACAATCTGATCAAGGCCATTGTCACCCTTTAACCGCACTACAGAGGGATCCGGTTTTGGGACATTCTGACCGCGCTACACTGAAACTTCACGACCGGGACAATGTTGTCATCGCGCTGCGTGATCTGCCGGCGGGGACCAGAATTCAGCGCGGTTGAGTGACGCTTTCGACGGCTGTTCCGATGGGGCACAAGATCAGCATCAGCACTCTGCAACCAGGCGCGCCGGTGCTGAAATATGGGCAGACAATTGGTCAGGCCAGTATGGGGATTGTGCCGGGTGATCACGTGCACAGCCATAATCTCGGGATGGGAGATCACAAACAGGACTATGGGTTTGCAAGCGCCGTCGCAGCCCATCCCAAAGCACAACAAACAGCACATTTTCAGGGGTATCAGAGACCTGACGGGCAAGTCGGAACCCGCAATTATCTTGGCATACTGACTTCGGTAAACTGTTCAGGGTCCGTTGCGCGTTTCATTGCGGAAACTGTCGAACGTGACGGTTGGCTGAGCGACTATCCAAGTATTGATGGTATCGTGCCGATTGTGCACGGCACCGGTTGTGGCATGTCTGGGACCGGCGAAGGGTATGACACGCTTTTCAGGACGTTGTCAGGCTACGCGCGCAACCCGAATTTCGGTGCAATTCTGTTGATCGGACTGGGCTGCGAGGTGATGCAAATCCCTGACCTGATCGGTCGCGCCAGGATGAAAGAGTCAGCCCGGTTTCGTTATATGACAATCCAGAATTCCGGAGGCACCCGCAAATCCGTCGAAAAGGGCGCCAAACTACTCCGTGAAATGGCCACAGAAGCTGACAAAGCGGTACGCAGACCAACTCCGGCGTCTGCCCTGATGATCGGGATGCAATGCGGTGGCTCAGATGGCTTGTCCGGGATTACCGCCAATCCGGCTCTGGGTGTGGCCTCTGATCTGATTGTTGCCCAGGGCGGCACGACTTTATTGTCTGAAACCTCGGAAATTTACGGCGCAGAACATCTTTTGACCAGACGGGCCGTGTCGCGGGAAGTCGGCGAAAAACTGATTGAACGGCTGGACTGGTGGGAGGATTACTGCGCCCGCAACTTTGTCGAACTCGATAACAATCCGTCGCCGGGGAACAAGCGCGGCGGCCTGACTACAATTCTTGAAAAATCTCTCGGAGCGGTTTCAAAGTCCGGATCGGCTCCGTTGAAAGATGTGCTGAGATATGGCGAACGCCCCGCGCAAACGGGTTTGATGTTCATGGACAGCCCGGGATATGATCCGTGTTCGGTAACGGGGCAGGTGGCTTCGGGCGCCAATCTGATTGTTTTCACAACCGGGGGGGCTCTGTCTCGGGCTACCAGCCAACTCCCTGTATCAAGCTAGCTTCAAACTCAGAGATGTACACGCGCCTGGCGGAGGATATGGATCTGAATTGCGGTGATATCGTCACGGACGGTGTATCCCTGGCCCAAAAAGGACAGGATATCTTTGACCTTGTATTGATCACCGCGTCAGGGCAGCACACAAAAAGCGAAAGCCTGGGGTTTGGGGGAGCCGAGTTTGTACCGTGGACGATTGGCGCAGTAATGTGAATTCTGAGGAACTGGTCTGCTCATGTGGCGGCCTGTCCGTTACTGTCCTGCCCAGGCATCCGGCCGGTTAGTTGTTAAATTTTGACGGATGCAGGCCGCCAGAATACCCGGAGAGCAAACCACAGTCCTTCCCGGGATCATTGCCGGCGCGGACACCCATATCCAAAGTGATTATCCCGTACTTTGATATCACGAATTCTTGGACCGCGCCTTTCCCAGCTCAATTGTCCTCTTGTATCCATTTTACGCGATGGGAGTGATTTGTTTGTACGTGACAAAACCAGGGTCCGGCCGGCTTGGGTTGATTGTACATATGAAACTTGGGACTGCGTCACTCACAGTTCATTTCTCTATTCATTTTCGCCAAGTTTTCTGGCTTCAGACCAGGGTAATCTGTAGGTGTACTCATGCATGATTAAATGCAATCCAGGTCTTACAATTCCTTCCTTTTGGGCATTTGGTCGTGGCTCCGGTCATTTGGCACCGACTGACACTCAAGCGCTGGACGCCCGCTACACCGCGATTAAGCCCGGCCGTTCCGTTCACAGCTTGCAGATGACGCTGGGGCCACTGTCGCGCTGCCAGCCCCGCTGATGGAACGCATGACGTGTTGAGGCTGGATATCACCTCTGGTGAATACTGTGCTGATTCTGCGACAAAATACCGGGGATCGCGCCCAAAAGCGTCTGAGGCGCGTATTCTGAGTATTTTTGTCGGAAACCCTTTACCTGATAAATTTTGTCGGGTAGTGGTGTCGCCGTATCCGCCCGGCGGGCGAAAGTAATAAGGACAAATTATGACCCTGCGCACATCACTTCTTGCAGCTCCTCTGCTGTTTGGTTCGGCCGTTATGGCCTTAGCAGTCGAAACTGCAGATATCCTGGGAAACTACGCCGACATCGCCCAGGCGGGCTATGAAGACAGCCTGACCCTGGCAAAAGCTCTCAAAGTGGCTGTTTCTGCTTTGATCGCAGCACCGACAGAGGCGAACATTCAAGCCGCCAAACACGCATGGCTGGCCGCCCGTGTGCCTTACCAGCAGACCGAAGCATTCCGGTTCGGAAACCCGACCGTGGATGAGTGGGAAGGCAAAGTGAACGCCTGGCCGCTGGACGAAGGGCTGATCGATTACATCGACGCGGGCTTCGGCTCCAACGATGAAAACCCCTATTCGCAAGTTAACATCATCGCCAACCCGGTCTTTGAAGTGTCCGGCACCAAAATTGATGCCACCGAGATCACCCCGGCGCTACTGGAATCGCTGCACGAAGTAGACGGGATCGAGGCCAATGTGGCGACCGGTTACCACGCGATTGAATTCCTGCTCTGGGGCCAGGATCTCAACGGAACCGACCATGGTGCTGGTGCGCGCCCGGTAGCGGATTTTGACACCGCCAATTGTACAGCTGGCAATTGCGACCGTCGTGGTGACTACCTGGTTGCAGCAACCGACCTGCTGATTTCCGACCTCGAAGACGCGGTGTCCAACTGGTCCCCGACGGGGCAGGGCCGCGAAGACGTGACCGCCGAAAACAGCAAAGGTCTGGTGATGGCGTTTACCGGCCTCGGTTCTTTGTCTTACGGTGAACAGGCAGGCGAACGTATGAAGCTCGGTCTGCTGCTGAAAGACCCCGAAGAAGAGCACGACTGTTTCTCCGACAACACCCACAACAGCCACTATTTTGACGGGCTCGGCGTGCGCAACGTCTATACTGGCCGCTATGTGCGCATTGACGGCTCGGTGGTGACCGGCCCGTCGCTGCATGATCTGATCTTGGCCAAAGACCCGGCTCTCGGTGCAGCGCTGCTCAATGATCTGAACACCACAATGATCGCTCTGGGTGCCATCCGCACCACAGCCGAAGCCGGCACCAGCTACGACCAGCTTCTGGCAGCAGGCAATGACGCCGGAGAAGCATTGATCCAGAACGCGATCGACGCGCTTGTGGCGCAGACCCGCAATATTGAGCGCGCGGTCGAAGTCGCAGGTATCGAGGGGGTATCTGTCGAAGGTTCCGACAGTCTCGACGACCAGGCAGCTGTATTTCAATAAGGGCATACAATGATTATGAAAGCCAATTCGGGGCGCAATATGCGCCCCGTCTCAGCCATTCTGACGGGTCTTGCAGCAGCTACGTTCGCGACATCATCCGCCCAGGCTGAGTCCGCTGGTTCCGCCGTCACGCTGCTCGGCGAACCTCATTTGAACATCCTTCCGCGCACGGAGGCTGAAGAGGCGCGGATCGCGCCGTTGGTTGCGCCGACGGATCAGTTTGCCGCGCCCGAAAATTTTGAGACCCGGGCGGGTGGCGGCTCCACCAAATTCAATAACCAGACCCGCGACGCGTTTTCGTTCGCGTCCTCCAACATGGCGTTTTCGTCGGAAATGGATTTCAAAGTCGGCAACGGCTTTTTTAAAAAACTCTGGGTCACCGCACCGGCCTCTACCGTGTCTTCCGATGGTCTGGGACCGATTTACAATGCCCGGGCCTGCCAGCGCTGCCATATCAAAGATGGCCGTGGTCATACGCCGCAAGGCGACGAAGACACCGGCGTATCGATGTTCATGCGCATTTCGATCCCGAAAGACGCCTCTGACCTCAGCGAAGACCTGCTCGCATACATGGCCAATGCGCCAGAGCCGAATTACGGCACCCAGATTCAGGACAAATCAATCGCCGGGCACAGTATCGAAGCCCGCATGCAGATCGACTATACGCCGCTGCCGGTGACGCTCGGAGATGGCGGCGTGATCACATTACGTTCCCCGGCCTACGGCCTGTCTGATCTGGGCTACGGCGCGCTGCACCCCCAGGCACAGCTGTCGCCCCGCGTATCGCCCCAGATGATCGGCCTGGGCCTGCTGGAAGCTGTGCGCGAAGCCGATATCCTCGCCATCGCCGACCCTGAAGACGCAGATGATGACGGTATTTCCGGTCGCCCGAACCGGGTCTGGTCCGGCCTGTATAATCAGTGGATGCTGGGCCGTTTTGGTCTCAAAGCCGGTGCGGCCACGATCCAGGAGCAATCCATGGGCGCTTTTGCTGGTGATATGGGCCTGTCCAATCCGCTGCACCCGGCGGGGTCCGGCGAATGTACCGCGCTGCAAACTGATTGCCTGGCCGCCCCTGACGGCAACACCCCGTCGCAGGACAATCTGGAAGTCAGCGAACAGGTGATGGATCTGGTGACGTTTTATGCCCGCAACCTGGCGGTGCCCGCCCGGCGGGATGAAGGCGATGTCCGGGTGCTGCGGGGCAAAGAGATGTTCTATGCCAGCGGTTGTACCTCTTGCCACACGCCAAAATATGTCACCCACCGCCTGTCTGACCGCCCGGAACAAAGTTTTCAGCTGATCTGGCCTTATACTGACATGCTGCTGCATGACATGGGGCCTGGCCTGGCCGACAACCGCCCCGAATGGCAGGCTGATGGCCAGGAATGGCGCACCGCGCCGCTGTGGGGCATTGGCATGACCGAAACCGTCAGCGGCCACACCGAATTTCTGCATGACGGGCGGGCGCAGAGCCTGCTGGAAGCGATGCTGTGGCATGGCGGCGAAGCCGAAGCCGCAAAAGAAACCGTGCGCCTGATGCCCGCAGACGACCGCGCTGCACTGATCGCTTTTTTGGAGTCGCTCTGATCATGAAACCCTTATTGACCGCCGCATTGATATTTGCGCTCGCCAGTTCTTCATCGGCGCAGACCTCACCTGTTGAAATCTCCATTCCAGGTGCCGTCGACATCGACCATCGTGCGTTGCAGACACGGGCGCTGGCCGTTTTGGAATCCCAGTTCGGTGCCTTCAGATCCGCAGCTGCCGATCTGGAGAAAACCTCGGTGCTATTCTGCGCCGGCGCGCTGCCACGCGATGAATACCTGGCGGTGTTCCGCACTGCATGGCTGGCCTGGGCACCGCTGGACAGCTATCAGTTCGGCCCGGTAGAGCAATCCGGTGCGGCCTTGCGGGTCAACTTCTGGCCGGACAAGAAGAACTTTACCGGCCGCGCCCTGCATCAGCTTCTGAAAGCCACTCCGAAGGCGCAATCTGATCCGGCTTTCATCGCCCGAGGCTCGGCAGCGGCCCAGGGTCTTCCCGCGATAGAGCGGCTGTTGTTCACCGACGCCGAAGAATGCCCCGCGATCACCGGTATTTCAGCCAATCTGTCTGATATCGCTGACGGGCTCTATACCGGATGGTTCTCTGGCGATGGCTGGGCTGACCTTGTGCGCGCTGCCGGGCCCGACAACCCGGTCTATCTGAACGACGCCGAGTTCACCAAAACGCTCTACACCGCGCTGCATTTTGGTCTGACCCGGGTCGGCGACGCCCGCCTTGGCCGGCCGCTCGGCAGTTTTGACCGTCCGTTTCCCAAACGCGCAGAGGCCTGGCGTGCGGGTTTGACCGCAGATATCATGTCGGCGCAGATCAGTGGCGTTTCAGACATGCTGCGGGATGGGTTTGGCGCCGCCGTTCCATCGCAAAACCTGCAGCGCGCGCTGGACGCATTTGCCGCAGTCCAGGACCGTCTGCATCAGATTGGAGCGCCGGTTCCGGAGGCGGTAATCGACCCTGCACTCCGCATCCGTGTCGAATCGCTGCAGAACATGACTCTTGCGTTGAGGTCGGTGCTGAACCGGGACATCGGAGCCAGGCTGAAGGTCGAAACCGGGTTTTCAGCGGCGGATGGCGATTGATGGACCGTCGTCGTTTCCTGCTGGCCGCCGGCGCTGCCACAGTCGCCGGCCCCTCCTGGGCGGAGCTTGGCGCGCCGGCCTTTCTCACTGCAGCAAGCCGCGCGGACAATTCCACCTGGCTCGTGGGGCTCGGGGCAGGGGGAGAGGTGAGATTTGCTGTTTCGATACCTTCGCGTGGCCACGCCGCCGCAGCCCATCCCAGCCGCTCTGTCGCCGTGGCATTCGCGCGCCGACCCGGACGTTTTGCGGTGGTTCTTGACTGTGCGAAAGGTCGTGAAATCACGCGGCTGGCGGCGGTTGAGGGGCGCCATTTCTACGGTCATGGTGCCTTTACGCGCGACGGGCGCTATCTGTTTACCACCGAAAACGACTGGGAAAACGGTGCCGGGGTTCTGGGCATCTGGGATGTTGAAAACGGCTGGAAACGTGTAGGAGAAGTGGCCTCCGGCGGCATCGGCCCCCATGAAATCATCCGTCTGCCCGACGGAGTGTTTGCCGTGGCAAATGGCGGCATCCGCACGCGTCCGGATTCAGCGCGTTCGAAACTTAACCTGCCGGATATGCGCCCCAACCTGACTTATCTGAGCAGTGACGGCGCCCTGCTTGAAACCGTCGAGCCGGAACCGGCCCTGTACCAGAATTCGATCCGCCATCTTGACGTGGACTCCCGCGGTCAGATTGCGATCGCCAGCCAGTGGCAGGGCAACCCGCTGCAGCCAGTGCCGCTGGTCGCGCTGCACAGACGCGGTCAGGCTCTGCGCTGGCTTGATCACCCGCAGACGGTGCGGTTGAAAAATTATGCGGGCTCGGTGGCCATTGCGGCAAGCGGGGATCAGATCGCCGTGACCGGTCCCAGGGGAGGGCGTGTGTTGTTCTTTGACAGTGGAGGCAATGCACTGGGCGACCGCGCGATGGACGGCGCATGCGGCGTGGCGCAAAGCGGTGGTGGTTTTGCCATCACTATGAACGGTGGACTGACCCAGACGGAGCCAGACGATCCGCGCACCATTGCCGTCGCCGGCGACTGGTCCTGGGACAACCACCTGGTGCGTATTTAGCCTGCAAGTCCCGACCGCAAAAAATGGCCGGCAGTCAGTTGACCAAAGACGGCGCGGTGACATTGCCGATCACAGCACCGTTTGCAAGCGCCGACGAAGGATATGAGGTAATCCCGGCTGGTATTGGGAACGATAGCCATTCCAGGGCCGGGATCTGGTATGTGGTGAATGATCGCATTCTGTATGACTGGCCGCAATTCGCGGACCGCTGGGATGATAAAACGATCTCGGCAAGGCGTTGGTGAATCCACTGTCGATTGCGTTCCGGTATTTCAAAAACCCACGCACCTTTGGTGTGGAAAAGAAAGTCTGATCATGGATATTCGAAAAACGGTTTTCACCAAGGAAATCATTGAAGCCGACGAAATGGGCAAACCTTGTGATCCGACCACGCGCGTCGCAGCAATAGCAATCGTGCAAAATCCATTTGCCGGGATCGACCAGGAAGACCTTTCGCAACTCTTCGACGTTGGTTCGAAACTCGGCCAATCTCTGGCAGAAGAGCTCGTGAAAATGCTTGAGGGGCCACCCATTTGCTATGGCAAAGCCGCGCTTGTCGGTTCTTCAGGCGCAATGGAGCACGGCGCAGCAGTGCTGCACCCCAAGCTTGGCAAACCCGTGCGGCAAGCCGTTGTCGGCGGCAAAGCTCTCATGCCGTCCAACCATAAGGTTGGGGGAGTGGGCAGTAGCATTGATCTCCCGCCTGGACATAAAGATGAGCCATGGTCGTTCGATCATATTGACACGATGACCCTTTGGGTGCCCGACGCACCACGCGCAGACGAAATCGTGCTTTGCATCGGAATGTCAGATGGGACACGCGCGCTCCCGAGGGTCGGAAAAGGTCCGAATCAATCTTAGCAGGCTGATACCTCTTGCAGCAGAGCACCAGCAAAACGGTCATTGGATCGCAAGCGCAGCATTCAACACATTGGGCTCCGAACTGCCGTTAGCTGCGATGTGCACGAACGTCGGTAAAGGGCCGTTGGTGACAGTGGTGGCAGAGGGAAGTGGTCCGATTGCTGCACCAGGCACATTTCGTCAGTATAGGCGGGGAGTCGCCATCCGCAGCGCATAGCTTGAATGACTCCACTGCTGACAAAACGGCCATAGAAGCGAAAAGAGCCTGCCCTGATAGCGGACATACGCCGGCCGTCGCGACAGGAGCTCCGTTTTGACTAGGTTTACTTGTTTGTCGAACTCGCCATGAGTTTGTGAGCAATCAGCATGAGAATAAGTACGAAAACCGCCGGCAGGACCGCGGAGACAAACTCTGGAAACGCGCCGTCGACATAATAGCCCACCAGGCGAGTAAAAATGACCGTCGGCATTGCTATGAAGCCGACGAGAATATAGTCAGGATTGGCTTTGACAGCGCCCAGCAGGACGCTTGCCCAGACCGCAAATGTCACCCCGCCCCATAGGGCGCGGATACTCGAGAGTTCAGCCGCAGTTTCCACAGGCTCAACCAACATGTGATCAAGTATGAGGGCTGGAGCAAGCATCAGCGACAAGCCTATTCCAATGAAGAATAAAGCTATGAGCGCAAAAATACTGCGGCCTATATTTGTCTTTGTCATATAACTTCCGGTCTTAGTTACTTGAAAGATCAAAACCTGCTTTTCGCAGGCCTTGCTACTCATGGATTCTTTTGGTTCAGCGCGTTTGAGCTGCTGTAGTTTGGTTTGACCGAACCCTGTCTGCCAGCCCTTTCAGATTGCCATCGAGTATCTTGCCCATCATCATTTTCATCAGTGTTTGACCCAACATCCATCCAAATGGACCATATTTGACGCGATAATCCATACTCCACTCCACATGCGTCTGCCCTGGACCTTGTGGCTTTATGCTCAACTCTGCGTAGGCTTCGTTGAGTGGCATGGGTGCTGTTTCCGACAAACGAACACGATACCTGCGGTGTGCCTCCCATTCTGTCACTTCTTCAACAAGGGAGCTGCCGTCATCAAAGTGGCAGCGCCGCTTCGAACCAACTTGATCTTCACCATCTGTGAGAGCATCGACTGATTTAACGAGCGGCGCAAATTCGTCGACGTGCATAAACCGGCCAAGAACGTCCCAGACGGCATCAGGGCTGGCATCAATCACTAGTGTTCGGTGGTGGTGTATCATTTGGGAGTTCTCTTTCTTGGCAAATTTGCCGCAATAGCTCTGTTGTGTTCATCCCCTGTTAAGGTTGCCCTGCTGACACCGTTATGGCAGCAGTGTGACAGCAGGAGCAAAAAATGCGACGTACCGAACGTCTTTTCCAAATCATCCAAATTCTTAGGGCAAACCGATCACCTGTGACGGGGCGAAGCCTTGCAGTTGAATTGGAAATATCTCTACGTACCTTATACCGTGACATGGCGGAGCTCATGGCACAGCGCGTGCCGATTACTGGCGAAGCGGGGACGGGGTACGTCCTGGACGACGGATACGATATGCCACCCCTGATGCTGACGGCTGATGAGTTGGAGGCAGCTGCATTAGGGGCAGCCTGGGTCGCAACACAAGCCGATCCCTCGCTTACGCGCGCGGCCAGAGATCTGGTTGCCAAACTATCTGCCGCGATTCCACAGGAGTTGCGTCCGATTGTCCTGGATGCTGGCTCCAGGTCGATCTCTACGCGGTCAAAAATTCAAGACCCGTTCGACGGCGGCGCTTTAAGACGTGCAATCCGAGAGAGGTCCAAGCTGCAACTTGCTTACAAAGACCAAAATGAAAAAGTAACCAATCGGGTGGTTTGGCCGCTGTTCATCGCTTACCTGGACAGGGATCGGTTTATCGTCGCCTGGTGCGAAACGAGAAAGGACTACCGGCATTTCAGAACAGATCGGGTTCAGGAACTGGAAGTGCTGGAAGAAAAATACCCTACGCGCCGTACTACCCTGGTTAAGGGTTGGGAAGAGGCGATGGCAAAACGACATTAATGCCAAGGAGGTAAAGCAAACATTGGCCGAAATTCGTCAAACCGGTAATTTGCACTCGAACACGCGACGCCTGACAAATATCGGAACCTTCCGGGCCTATCTTCAGCAATACCTGAAGGCACATGCAAAAATTCAACACGGTATGACCCTTCTGGTTCGCCAATTGAAACCCGGTTCTGAAGGATTGCCGATCGAAATTTCCTGTTCCACGGATACCACCGCGTGGGCCGATTGCGAAGATATTCAAGCCGACATTTTTGACCACATTCTGGCCATTCTGCCTGAATTCGGACTTTCGGTATTCCAGGGAATTGGGGGTACTACATCAAAGGGCGAAATCTCGAAGCCCTTCGACTGGTGCCCTAATCGAACAAGAAAACTCTCGGGCGCCGTCAGGACATTGGCGCGCGAGGAAGGGGAGGAATGCAGCTTCCCCGAGAGATACGCGGGGATCCGTTCAGGCTCTTGGTGAAGACGGCGGTTGATCAAACTCTGAAACGGTCCCTGCCGACCAAGCCATTTACGGTCCAACCGCCGCCACCGACTGCAATGATTGGTTTGGCGGCCAGTGGCTCCTCTATCGCAGGGGAGCCAACCTCGGCATAAGACAAGCCATTCAGTGGCCTGGTCCTGTGCCTCCTCGATTGATTCAAAGATATATTGTCCGATCCATTCGCTGCGAACTGTGCGGTTGAAGCGCTCGATACAGGCGTTCTGCTGTGGCTTTCCCGTTGCACTCTCACGTATGTTTACATGCGTGAGAGTGGGGCTGGATATATTCAAGCCGGACGCTCCGTTTCTCAGCCCACGCCATGAGCTTACTTGGCCACCGCCTCAAACGCACCCGGTTGAGCAGCCTCGATGAGATCGAGGGCGCCCATATAGGCCACGTCTATCAGATCTGACCCAGAGACGCGTTGGGCGTTCACAAGCACACGGCGGCCGCGCTGCGCTTCGCCGCACCATGATCAAGAACCTTAGGTCCAGGCTTTAAGCAGCGACCAAACAACAGCAGAGGGTAACCGAAGAATATGGCGCGGCGAGCGAGCAGCAGCAGTTTTACGCGGACGCCCAGGCTGATTTCAAAAACGGCGTGTTGGATGCGATCGTGGAGGGCGAGAACCTGGGCGGGGTGCTGGAAGATCTGGCCAAGCAGTTTGCCCGGGCGGCACTCGAAGCGGCGCTGTTTGGCTCCGGGCCGTTTTCGTCGGGTGCCGGCGGAGGGGGCGGACTTTTGGCTGGCATTGTCGGTGCTGTCTTCGGCAAGAGGGCCAATGGCGGGCCGGTGCGCGCCGGCGAAAGTTATCTGGTGAACGAAAACACGCCCAACAGCGAGGTTTTTGTTCCCTCGACGTCGGGTGCGATCCTGAACGTGCCGCTTTATTTCTCACCAGTCATTAATGCCCCTGGCGCGGATCAGGCCGCTGTGGATCGCATCGAGGCCACGCAAAACCAGATGGCGACAAATTTTAAAAAGTCAGGTGATCCGCACCGTCCGGACTGGTAAAAACCGGAGGGCGTTGTGATGGTACTGGTGTTCCCACGTAATATGATCAGCCGCCGCAGCTGGGATGTCGCAAAATTTCGCCTGCAGTGGCGGCAAGAGCTGTCACGTCAGGCGAATGGAGCCGTTCAGACCAAAGATCTTGGCGCACCGATCTGGACTGCGACTTTCGCGTCCTACAGCTTGAAATTCGATGATGCTGACGCGCTGATCGCGGCTTTTGATCCGGTTGTCGGCCGGCTTTTCCGCACGCGCGGATAGCAGCCCGCAGAAACAAAGTATTGCAGGGTGAATTAATGGCCCTTACTTCTTCACTCGCGACATGGTTCGCGACGACCTGGCTGGGCACAACTCTCGCGGCTGGCGGCTTCGCTGCTGCAAGTTGGTATCGGGTTTGGTTTCAACGCTCTGGCCGCCGTATTTGCAGGCAAGTCAGACGCTCCGGAAGCAAGAGGCATCGTTGGGCAGATCCGGCAGGGCGCCGATGTGCCGCGGTCCTTCATTCCCGGGCGCTATGCGACTGCCGGCTCTCTGGCCTACCACAACGAATGGGGGGAAACCGGTAAAACGCCGAATGCCTATTATACCCGCATTACAGCCCTGTCTGACTTGCCGGTCAAAGGGCTGGGCGAAGTCTGGATCGATGGCAACCAATGTGGGATCGACTGGAACAACCCCCACCCGGATTTCGGCCTTCCAGTCATCGGCTATGAAACCACGACCACGATCAGCGCAGGTGTCATCAGCATCGAGGGCGCAAATGAAGTGTTGCGTCTGATAACCCCGCGCTTGCGGCGATGATGCAAAGATAATTTATGGGCGGCCGCTTCCATTTATGAGAGTGTGGAGCCTTCTGCTTCTGGCCCAGTGTCGGTATTCGTTAGATCGTATCTAACGGGAGCTCAGCGCCCGACGTGACCAATGCTGCCGCCGCAGAATTTGGTTAGTATGGGTGGAAAGCGGGCTTTCGCTGCGCGTCGCACCAATGCCTGCCCTACGGACGAAACGGACACCAAATATTGTTCGGATCGCACCCCATGACCTGTGGTATCATATGCAAGTTGACTGGGGACAAGCAGATGGCCAAGACCGCACTCATTACTG
Source organism: Candidatus Halocynthiibacter alkanivorans (assembly GCF_003333265.1). GTDB lineage: Bacteria > Pseudomonadota > Alphaproteobacteria > Rhodobacterales > Rhodobacteraceae > Halocyntiibacter_A > Halocyntiibacter_A alkanivorans. Next base: position 2,935 of record NZ_QOLB01000101.1, on the reverse strand, counting down.
GTGCCTCAAGCGGAATAGGACGTGGCGCAGCTGTCAGACTTGCTTCGGAAGGTTGGCACATACTGGCGCATGGCCGCCGCGAAGATGCACTTCAAGAAACACTAGACTTGGTCAGAGAAGCAGGAGGCTCAGGGGAGGCATTTGCAGCCGAAATGGGAGACATGTCTGCTGTGGCAGCCCTCGCGGATTGGGCTACATCTGCTGACCGCCTGGACGCCCTAATCCACTGTGCGGCTAAGTTCACTTACGGGAGAGTATCGACTGAACGTTTTTCTGATTGGGACAATTCCATCGACCAGGTGTTACGGGCAACGATTCGGCTAACGGCACATATCTTGCCTGATATCCAGAAATCGGAAGGCGCTTTCGTTTATATATGTGGTCCCACCTCGTGGCTCGGATGGAAGAACCACGCCATACACTGCGCTTTACGGCACGCGCAAGCCGGGTTTGCGAAGGCTCTTTTCGAAGACGTCAGAGAACACGGCGTTGGAGTAACGCTTGTTCACCCTGGCTTCGTAAATACGCCGTCCGTCAACGATACGGGCAAAGACCGGTCTCGCATGATCCAACTCACGGACATTTCGGAAATGATTTTGACTGCCATTTCCCTGCCCAATACCAGTTGCGTGACAGAACTAACGCTCAGACCACAACGATCACCGTATAACTAACCCGCTTTTACAGAGGCCGCGCGCCGACTAAACGTGGTCTATGAGGCCAGCAGAAGTACGTCCTTAAATGGCTCAAACCTGTCATTCGCTGCGCTCCGCCTGAACGCCCTCTGTACAGTCTGCTTGCAGTTGCGGCTACCGAGCTTTGATCACCTGATTGCATTTGAAATCCCTCAATTGAACCAGAATGCACTGGATTTAAACACGTAATGTCGAGCGACGATTGGAGGTAAATGTGTTAACATGCGCCAGTCGAGCGGTTCCATCTACTTAAACCCATTTTGGGAGGAACCTAGAAATGACAAAAAAAATAATGGCTGCAATATCGTTAAGCACCGCGTTGATTTTTTCCGGTGGAAATCCGGTCGCCGCAGACCAGGCGAGTCAAAATACAACCATGCAGTCTTTTGAAGATGCCTCAGTAATTGAAGGCACAGAAGCAATGCTGATGCGCATGGACAACGGCGTCTACATGGAGATCGAAACCGTTGGTTTAACACCGGGTCACGCCGTTACTGCCTGGTTTGTGGTTTTCAACCAGCCAGGCGCCTGTTCCGGAGGTGAATGCGGCGAAAACGATATATTCAATTTGGACTCGGACGGTGAATTCATCCTTCCTGATGACGGCGCCCCACCGATGAATATGGACGGCATAAAAGCGGCGAATATCTCGGTGCTTCGGTTGGACGGGTTGATAATTGATACCGATGGCAAGGCGAATTTCCGGGGGCATTTGCCACTTGGTGACGCGTCTGAAGCGATATTTGGCACTGGCCTGGTCGATGCTCATGCGGCGGAAATTCACGCCGTAATCCGCGATCATCAGGCACCTTCGTCAGGCATGGCCAATGCTATGGTAAACTCGATGAACGGTGGCTGTGCAAATGAGTGGCCCAATGATCCCTGCGTTGATCTTCAGTTTGCAATATTCAAGCCTGCTATGTGAGCTGTCACTTCCGCAGAAAAACCAATTTTACGATAGGAGGGTGGGGCGTCGGCTCCATCCTTCAAACGCCGGGTCAAATCAAGCCTGGTTAAACAGTCGAAGGAGATGCGCAATGTATTCGCAACTTAATTATTGGACTGGGTTCTGGTTGGGACTGTCCCTGGCTTCTTTCTCAACGACTGGCCTAGAGGCAGCGGAAGACGTCCATACTCAGGCCGCTCTTGTCGGCGCAGAGATCAGTACCATTGCCCTCCATCTGTCGTTGCGACCGAAAACCGCCATCGATTTTTCGCAGGTGAGTAATGAGTATTGCTTTTTCACAGGGTGGGACAAGCACCATACCCATTACGCGATTGATCCGTCTGAAACCCAAGAGGACAATATCGACTTTGTTGACGCCCGCTCTCTCATTGACGCAGGTTTGGATGTTCAGAACTTGCCCTCGCTTCCCGCAAAATTGGGTCAGATGTCCCCTGGTCAATGGTACTTTGTGGCGAAAGGCGAAAAAGAGCCCCACCATGGCATGACTGCGAAGTTTCCTCTTTTGTTACGGGCGACAAATCTTGAATGAATTCCGTATGAATCGAAGGTCACTTCGCTGACTGGAGGACGCATGGGCATTCGGAATTTAACCAGTCTCCCATTTTGGTCTTGTCCCGATTTAGTTCCGGTCTCTTTCGAGCGATATTCGCAATGAAGGAGACAAGAAATGGCACCAAGATACAGCGAAGAATTCCAGCGTGACGCGGTTCGCATTGCAACGACCAGCGGCCTGACGCGACCCCGGATTGCGTCGGATTTGGGGGTTGGCGTTTCGACCCTGAACAAGTGGGTTCAACAACACCAGAACGACGACCTGATGTCTGGCCCACATGAAGATGTAGAGAAAGAGAACGCCCGCCTGCGCAAGGAAAACCGGGTTCTGCGCGAGGAGAGGGAGGTCCTAAAAAAGGCGACGATCTTCTTCGCAGGGCAAAAGGCGTGAGGTTTGCCTTTGTCGACACCTGGAAGAAGATCTGGTCTATCGAGTTTCTCTGCAGTGTTTTGCAGGTGACTTCTCGCGGCTTTCGCGCTTGGAAATCCCGTTCCATCAGTCAACGTCAGCGTGATGACATGGTGCTTTTGGCGCATATCAGGGACCAGCACCGGCTTAGCCTGCAAAGCTATGGCCGACCGCGCATGACTCACGAATTGCAGGAGCTGGGGTTAAACGTTGGCCATCGTCGGATTGGTCGGCTGATGCGTGAGAATGGCATACGAGTTGTCAGGACGCGTAAATTCAAGGCCACAACCGACAGCAATCACGCGTTCAACA
>NZ_QOLB01000063.1 GCF_003333265.1 Candidatus Halocynthiibacter alkanivorans | reverse complement strand
TCGACCCGAAGATGTCCGGGTTGATCTTGGTCCAGTTCAGATTGCCAATATGTGTCAGATACCGTTGCGCTATGCGGCTGAACCGTGGCACGTCAGTACGGCCTGAAAACAGCCCGCCGTTCACGTATGGAAAGGTATCAGCCCAGCGGGGAAGGTTCGCCGTGGCACGGTCCTTGATGGGCGTGTCCATGGCACGGAACAGTTCGCTGATCACCTCATGGGTGTTGGACCCGTCGGCGTTGGACATCTGTTGTATCGTGGTGGTGAACAGGTTCTCACCATTCAGGATGTCGGTGTCTTCGGCAAAGAACAGGAAGATCAACCGCGCCATGAAGTGATTCATGTCGGCGCTACGTCCAGCGGTGCCCCACTCGGGATTGTCAGCCCGCAACGTGGTGTAGAGTTTGTTCAAGCGCAGTGTGGCCCGTACATCAAACTCGCTTTCGCTGAGTTGTTTCGTTTTACTCAGCCCAGCCAGTGGCCAGAAAAATACGAAGTGGTTGGGGAAGTCTTGGTAGGTGCAGGATACGGTATCACCGGTCACCAGATCTTCGGCTTCGAACGCCACACCATCGGTGGCCAAAAGGAAACGTACCTTGTTACGCTTGGTCTCGGTGGCTTTGCTCTCACGCAGGGCGGTCAGGGTTTGTGGTACCTGGCCAGTTTCGCAGGTCTTGAGGTGGATGTGGTTCGCCTGAAGGACGCCATCTATGTCGGACTTGTTTGATGCCCCTTTGCGCAGTTTTTTGATCGTGGTCGCTTTGTTCCCGAAGGATTCAAGGAACGCATATGGGAACTCTGCCGCATCAAAGGATTGTTCGGCCAGATCGGTGATGGCCTGTTCCAATTCAACTGGGATCATGACGACTGCCCCAGTATGCCGTTCACCATGGCGTCGTAGCGGGACGGGTCAAAGGCGCTGCCTGTAGTTTCAAGCACCCGAGAGGTTTCAAGGCGCAGCACCTCGACGACAGCGGTTCGCACGGACTGTGGCTTGGGTCGTGTGTCCAATTGCTGGATGATCCGTTCGATGTGTTCAACAACGACGCCCAGCCGGTCAAAGTCGGTCTGTGTCGGGGCGTTCAATATCTTGCCCTCGAACATGCTTGTGACAGAGAAGC
>NZ_QOLB01000001.1 GCF_003333265.1 Candidatus Halocynthiibacter alkanivorans | reverse complement strand
GGCGCGCGGCGAGTTCGAGATCACCGGCCGCGATGGCATCGTGAAACCTCAGCACGTCGACGTCGCTCGGGCCAGTCGGAATCCACCGCACAGTCTCGTTTTCGATCTCGACAAACTCATCGATGCTGGGAAGGGAATGACGGAATTCGTGCAACAGCTTCCTGAGGTTGGTGCGCGCCTGACGTTCGTCGGAGTCGGGCCAGAGCTCGAACGCGAGTCTTGAGCGGTGCTGCAGGTCTCTTCGTAACACGATCAACGCCAGAAACCGCTGCAAGCGAAGAGAGTTGAAGGCGCGAAGACGCCGGCCGTCCAAAATGATCTCGACGACACCAAGAAGTCGGACCTGCAGCCGTGCGGGCGTTTCGCCAACTATATTCCTCGTGGATCTCGGCATTTGCCTCCTCTTGTTTCATTCAAGTTATGCAAGTCCGTTGTCTCCCTGCTTTCTTGCCCACGACAATCCAGTCAGAAAGTTGATCACTTTAGGCCGCAGAAATCGGGCGCTAAACACCCAAACCGGCTTGGATGCGGAGTTTTCTGAACGTCAAGTTCCCGCCATTGCAGAATGAATGTTAGGCCACGGTTGCATGGGTCAGTATTCAAAGGCCTTACGCCCGTATTGCTTGAAAAACGGCGGCTATCGAAGGATTGACACGAAGAATACCGCAATACACCGAATAAGTCATCGGCACCGACAGCAGGTGTATGGCTCATCAAGGTCGGGTTTCAGATTTTTGGAAACGCCAACTTTTATCGACTGAGTGGCCAATTTTTGTGAATGCTTGGTTTTGGGAAATTAGGGTGAAAACTCGTTAGCCTAGTGAGCGTCTGGTCCCCCCCCAACTGGGCTGAAGTCCTGAAGACCGTCAAAACCGGGCGCCGTACGTCCTCTGTTAGGAAATTGGGCGGTCGATTCGCACCTGCAGCGAGGGACGCAATCCCTTCCCACTGACGAATTTCTGCGGCAGCAGCGTTGGTCAGGCGTCTCAACTTCGGTCGGCTGAAACCGCGCATCACCTCGCCAAGAATATATCCGGCTGGTTGGAACCCTATGCTGTTTTGATACCAACGGAACTGTTGCTCCAGCGGCATGGTTCTCCGCAACCAACTGCCTCTTGAACGCATCCGT
>NZ_QOLB01000061.1 GCF_003333265.1 Candidatus Halocynthiibacter alkanivorans | reverse complement strand
CCCCGAGGATTATCGTTTATCCTGGCTCCGCCTCTTGCGTTCACGCCGTGTTGGCATCGCGACATTCTACCGCTTGATGGCTGAACATGGCAGCGCCGCAGAGGCGTTAAAAGAATTACCCAAAATTGCCAAAGCCGCCGGTGTACGCGACTATTCCCCTTTTTCTGTGGAGGCCGCCGAGGCTGAACTGCAGGCCGGCGCGCTGGCCGGGGCTGAGCTGATCGCCATTGGCAGCCCCCATTACCCGTCTGAGCTTGCCGATATTGCCGATGCGCCGCCGCTGCTATGGGCGATTGGCGATCTGACATTAACCGGCCGGGAAACGGTATCCATTGTGGGGGCGCGAAATGCGTCCTCTCTTGGTTTGAGGATGGCAAAATCGCTGGCTGCGGGTGTCGGGGAAAGTGGCACTGTGGTGGTCTCGGGACTGGCGCGCGGCATCGACACCGCCGCGCATCTGGCGGCGCTGGAGACCGGCACAATCGCTGTGCTGGCCGGCGGCGTTGATGTGGTCTACCCGGCCGAAAATGCGTCACTCGCCCAGGAGATCGCGGAAAGAGGTCTGCGCCTGTCAGAGCAACCAATGGGGATGAAACCCTTTGCCCGCCATTTCCCCGTACGCAACCGGATCATTTCCGGGTTCAGCCGCGCGGTTGTGGTGGTTGAGGCGGCGGCACGGTCGGGCAGCCTGACCACCGCGCGCAATGCGCTGGACCAGGGCCGCGACGTGCTGGCGGTGCCGGGCCACCCGTTTGATGCCCGTGCTTCGGGATGCAATATGTTGCTGCGCGACGGCGCCACCCTGGTGCGCGGCCCCGCAGATGTGCTTGAGGTGCTGGCCGGCGGCACTTACCCGGTGGTGATCGAGGATCTGGCCGAAAACGCCCCTGCCCCGACCCTGCCAGCAGCCACCTCCGATGTTTCCGGCCCCGCCGCGCCACCGCAAGAACGCAGCCTGAAACAGACCGCGGCGCTGCATACGGTCATTCTGAACCGGCTGTCGCCCAGCCCGATGGCCGAAGACCAGCTGATCCGGGACCTGGAGGTCAGCGCCCGCGACATTGCGCCGGAACTGCTGAACCTGGAATTGGAAGGCAAAATCACCCGCCAGCCGGGCGGACTGTTGTCGCGCAGTTGATCTGCTCAGTTGAAATCGCAGTAATCGCCGATCACCGCATCATATTCCTCACAAAGCGGCTGCCACAGGAACCACGCGTCCGTAGCGCCGACCTCATGATGCACCGCAACCCAGGTGGCGCCGGATTTTCGATACAACGCCTGGAGCGCGGTGCCGTCCCCGTCATGGGGATCCCAGCCGTCCCGCAGCACCATCGGTGTATGGGTGAGGTCAATGGCCCCGCCGCCCGGTCGCTGGGCGTTCACAGACGCAAAAGCAACGTCGCCACTCATGCGCGATTCACCCACCACAAATTGTACCGGCGCGCCCAGAGCCCACTCCGCATGAGGGCGCAACGCATCCATCAGCGCGGCCCGCCCGGTGCTTCCCCGCGCCGGCTCTACCCAGCTCTGAGCGCTGACCTGGCCTGCAAAGAGGACATTAATCGCAATAAATAAATTTAGCATACTTTAACAATCTCCCACCTATACGCCTGAAACAACTTGTAATATGCGGCTACTCTCCCCTAGATAATAGTGATCATTTACATTCCACCCTTCCCAAATCTGTTTTGCAGCGCCATAACGCTCGCGCATAGCGAAAGGACCTTTCATGCCCGTCGTCGTCGTCGAATCTCCGGCCAAAGCCAAAACGATCAATAATTATCTCGGCAGCGATTATACCGTTCTGGCCTCTTATGGGCATGTACGTGACCTGCCGGCAAAAGACGGATCGGTCGATACCGACAACGAATTCGAGATGAAATGGGAAGTCGGTTACGACAGCCGCAAGCATGTCAAAGCCATTGTCGACGCGCTGAAAGACGACAACGAACTGATCCTCGCGACCGATCCGGATCGCGAAGGAGAAGCGATCAGCTGGCATCTGGTGGAAACCCTGACCAAGCGCAAGGCGATCAACAAATCGACGCCCGTCAGCCGGGTGGTGTTCAATGCGATCACCAAATCGGCCGTCACCGAGGCGATGAAAAACCCGCGCGAAGTGGATGCGCCGCTGGTGGAGGCCTATCTGGCCCGCCGGGCGCTGGACTATCTGGTGGGCTTTAACCTCTCACCGGTGCTGTGGCGCAAATTGCCCGGCGCCAAATCCGCCGGCCGGGTGCAGTCGGTCTGTCTGCGTCTGATCGTGGAACGCGAGATGGAGATCGAAGCCTTCAACGCCCGGGAATACTGGTCGGTGAAAGCGGCATTTTCGACGCCACGCGGCAAGAATTTTGAAGCGCGCCTCACCGTGCTCGGCGGCCAGAAGCTCGACAAGTTCGACATTGATAACGCCACTGCAGCCGAGTTGGCGGTTCAGGCGGTCACCTCCCGCGCGCTGTCGGTCACCTCAGTGGAGGCCAAACCTGGCAGCCGCAACCCGTCTGCCCCGTTCATGACATCGACACTGCAGCAGGAAGCCAGCCGCAAATTCGGCATGGGTGCGCGCCAGACCATGAGCACCGCCCAGCGGCTCTATGAGGCCGGTTACATCACCTATATGCGGACCGACGGTATCGACATGGCGCCCGAAGCGATTGCGGCTGCGCGCGATGCGATCAAGGACCGTTACGGTGCCGAGTATGTGCCCAAGTCGCCGCGCATGTACAAAAACAAAGCCAAGAACGCTCAGGAAGCGCACGAATGTATTCGCCCGACCGAGCTGGCGCGGGCCACCGATCAGCTGAAAATCACCGACGCCGATCAGCGCAAGCTGTATGATCTGATCTGGAAACGCACCATTGCCTCGCAGATGGAAGCGGCGCGTCTGGAGCGCACCACGGTGGATATCGGCTCCGACGATCAGCAGGTCGTGCTGCGGGCCACCGGTCAGGTGGTGCTGTTTGACGGTTTTATGCGCGTCTATGAAGAGGGGCGCGACGATGTCGCCTCTGAAGATGACAAACGGCTGCCCCAGATCATGCAGGGCGAACCGGCGGCATTGTTTGCCGGCGGGCTGAGCGCCGATTTCGCCAAGGCGGAAGGCTCTGCTTCTGTGATCGAAACTGCGACCACCGGCGGCATGCAGAAAGTCGCATCCGCAGTGCTCTCGGAAGATGGCGGCGTACTGGGTGCGCAACATTTCACCCAGCCACCGCCCCGCTTCACTGAAGCCACGCTGGTGAAACGCATGGAAGAGCTCGGCATTGGCCGCCCCTCTACCTATGCGTCGATCGTGACCACCATTCAGGACCGCGAATATGTCACCAAGGACAAGAACCGGCTGATCCCCGAGGACAAAGGGCGGATCGTGACGATCTTCCTGCTGAACTTCTTCCGCAAATATGTCGGCTATGAATTCACCGCCGACCTGGAGCGCGAGCTGGATGATGTGTCCGCCGGGGAGCGCAATTACAAACACGTGCTGGACCGGTTCTGGCGCGACTTCTCGGCGGCGATTTCCGAGACGTCTGATCTGCGGATTTCCGAAGTGCTGGACAAGCTGGACGCCGCTCTGGCGCCGCAGCTGTACCCGCCACGTGCGGACGGGTCTGACCCGCGCATCTGCCCGAAGTGCGGCAATGGTCAGCTGCATCTGAAAACCTCAAAGACCGGCGGTTTTGTCGGCTGCGGCAACTATCCGGAATGCCGCTACACCCGGCCGATCAACGGCGATCCCGAAGCGCCCAATGGCGATAAGATTCTGGGCGAAGACGGCGAAGATGTGATCAGCCTGCGTTCGGGTCGTTTTGGCCCCTATGTGCAGCGCGGCGAAGCCACTGAAGAGGTGAAAAAACCACCACGGGCCTCTTTGCCACGCGGTTGGTCGGTCGATGACATCGATCTTGAGAAGGGGCTGTTGCTGCTGAGCCTGCCGCGCCCCGTGGGCCCGCATCCCGAAGATGGCGAGCTGGTGGAAGCCGGCATCGGGCGTTACGGGCCGTTCGTGAAACATGGCAAACTCTATGCCAATCTGCCCGATGTGGATGAAGTGTTCATCATTGGCATGAACCGCGCGGTGGAAGTGCTGGCGGAGAAACTGTCCAAACGTGGCGGCGGGCGTGCTGCGGCGACCCCGCTGAAAGAACTGGGCGAACACCCGGATCAGGGCGGCGCCGTCAATGTGATGGAGGGACGTTATGGTCCCTATGTGAAATGGGAAAAGATCAATGCCACCCTGCCCAAGGGCGTGGAACCGGCGGATCTGACCATGGAACAGGCGGTCGAACTGATCACCGAGAAAGCCGGTAAAAAGAAACCGGCGAAGAAAAAAGCCGCTGCTAAAAAGCCAGCTGCCAAGAAGGCCACCGCGAAAAAACCGGCGGCCAAAAAGGCGGCGGCAAAGAAACCGGCGGCGAAAAAGGCCGACAAAGCCGTGGCAGATGACGCCGGGGAATAATTGGCGACGAAATATTCTTTCCCCGCCGTGATTCTGTCGCTAGGGTGACGCCATGCCGCACTGCGGCGTGCGCTGACCCCGCCGCCGCTTGCGCAGAAGATCCACTCTGGGGAGGAAAAGATGAAGAAGATATACGGCTCCGCGTCTGAGGCGCTGGACGGGATTTTGTTTGACGGGATGAAGATCGCTGCCGGCGGTTTTGGCCTTTGTGGCATTCCCGAATTGCTGCTGGCGGCAATCCGCGATGCGGGCACCAAAGAACTTACCTTTGCGTCCAACAACGCCGGTGTGGATGATTTTGGCATCGGCATCCTGCTGCAGACCCGCCAGGTGAAAAAGATGATTTCCTCCTATGTGGGTGAAAACGCGGAATTCATGCGCCAGTACCTGTCTGGTGAACTGGAGCTTGAATTCACCCCTCAGGGCACCCTGGCTGAACGTATGCGCTCTGCTGGCTGCGGCATCCCCGGTTTCTACACCCGCACCGGTGTTGGCACGGTGATTGCCGAGGGCAAAGAAGAAAAGGTCTTCAACGGCGAGACCTACATTCTGGAAGAAGGCATTTATGCCGATCTTTCCATCGTCAAAGCCTGGAAAGCGGATGAAAGCGGCAATCTCGTGTTCCGCAAGACCGCGCGCAATTTCAACCCGCCAGCCGCAATGTGTGGCAAGGTCTGTGTGGTTGAGGTCGAAGAAATTGTTCCCACCGGCAGCCTGGATCCCGACAGCATTCATCTGCCCGGCGTTTATGTGCATCGCATCATTCAGGGCGATCACGAAAAACGCATCGAACAGCGCACAACGCGCGCAGCATAAGGGGGCAGAGATATGTGGGATCGCAATCAAATGGCGGCACGCGCCGCAATGGAGCTGGAAGACGGCACCTATGTGAACCTTGGCATCGGCATTCCGACGCTGGTACCGAATTTCATTCCCGAGGGCGTTACTGTCACGCTGCAATCGGAAAACGGCATGCTGGGCATGGGCCCGTTCCCGATCGCCGGTGAAGAAGATGCCGATCTGATCAACGCCGGCAAACAGACCATCACTGAAGTGGCTGAGACCGCCTATTTCGACTCAGCCACCTCGTTCGGCATGATCCGCGGCGGCAAGATCGCCATGGCTATACTGGGCGCGATGGAAGTGGCTCAAAACGGCGATCTGGCCAACTGGATGATCCCCGGCAAGCTTGTCAAAGGCATGGGCGGCGCGATGGATCTGGTCGCTGGTGTCGGCCGGGTTGTGGTGGTGATGGACCACACCAACAAACACGGCGTCAGCAAACTGATCCCGGCCTGTACCCTGCCGTTGACCGGCAAGGGCGTGGTCGATCGTGTCATCACTAACCTGGGTGTGCTGGATGTGGTCGAGGGCGGTTTGAAAATCGTTGAGCTGGCCGAAGGTGTCACGGAAGACGAGCTGCGCAGCGCCACCGAGGCGACAATCGTCGACTGAACCGGCCACCGGATCTGTAATTTCGAAAGGGGCAAGCCGGTAGTTTGCCCCTTTTTTGTAGCTTGTACCTATTTCCAGATTTATGCTTATTCCCGGCCCGACTTACTGACCGCAGATTTTACTCCAGAAGCTCAAAGATTCGTGTAGTTTGACGTTGTGACGTAAGATCAATCTGAATGTGCCTGATAGAGCGGATTGGTGAGGTTCAGCGTGAAAGTACCAAGGGTAATTGGGATATATATCGTTTTACTTAGCCTGTTTGCGTTCTGGCGATTTCGAGCAGACGGATATCTCTCACTCGATCTGACGGTTTTTGTTGCCGGTATGCTGGTTTTGGGAATTGTAAAATATTTCTGGCTGAATAAAGGGAAATAGTTCAATCAATGCCAAACACCTAATTACCTGCCACAGGTCTTTGCAGAAGCTTCTGAGATTGCTCCAAGTGCAACCCGGAATACAAAAAACCGACGGACGGATGAGATCAACCGTCTGAGGTGCTTGTTTTGGTATCAAAGACGCAGCCGTCTGACATCAGTTCCGGCTCACTGACACAGAGCGCGCGCGCCACCAGCCAGGCAGAGAGCACTTTGGGCACATAGGCGCGGGTTTCGGAAAACGGCGGCACACCGGCATAATATCTGACCGCGTTTTCGCCGGCGTTATAGGCAGCAAGCATCAGCACCGGGTCGCCGCTGAACTCACCATAAAGCCAGTCAAGATAGCGGGTGCCGCCAGAAATGTTCTGTACCGGGTCGGTGATGTCAGTGACGCCAAAGCGTTCGGCCGTGGCGGGCATCAACTGCATCAGCCCGCGCGCACCGGCGCTGCTGGTGGCATTAGCCCGACCAGAAGATTCCACCCCGATCACCGCCAGAACCATTGCCGGGGACACCCGTGTGCCCAGCGTTGCGGTCAGAATAGCGCGGCCATGGCGGGCGGCGACATCGCGCATGTCCTGCAGGCGTGGGGCGGCAACCGGCTGATCCGGCGGCGACTGGCGCAGCCCGGCCAGCGCCGGCAACAGCCGCCCGGGACCTGCGCCCTGCAAGGTGGCCGGCACGGTGCGCCAGAACCAGGCAAAAGCCGCGTCCGCTGTCGGGGCCGCGGCCGGTTCCGGAATTTCCGGTGTTTCGGGCGGTGCTGCGACCTCATGCGGGGGGGCGGGCGCGGCTGGTGCCACCGGGGCGATCTGCACTGTGATGCGTTGATTCGTTCCTGTTTCGGGAATCTTCACGCGCCGGAAGGTGAAATCGGCAAAAGGTGCTGGCGAATCTGCTAAAACCGCGCCTGCGACGGCACATGAAAGGATGAATATACTGCTAACGACGCGGCGCTTCATGCGGGTGCTGCCCAGCTCAGGATGTGAATATCCCGAGTTTTGCAGCTTTGCGGCGCAAAATCCAGCCATCGCTGCCTTAATGGCGGCCCATTGTGCCCAACCTGCCATGGCGTTGCCCTGATCTGGCATCAATTAAAATTTAAATTAACCTTTAAACCTTTTAAAAACAAAAACTTACCTAAAACTTATCATTCAAAATTAACGGCTTCAAAATTGTACCGCCCCTGCCCCAATCTCGCCCCATTCCGGGGGCTATATAACTTTACGAAAGCGGCAATGAGGCCAGGGCAAGTGACCTCAGCAGATGCGGCTCAGATTAAATGCAAAATGGAACACCGGAGAAAACACTATGAAATTTTTCAAACTCGCAAAAACATTCAAGTCCGACGAAGATGGCGCGGTCACCGTTGACTGGGTTGTACTGACAGCCGCGATTGTGGGCCTGGGCGTCGCCGTTCTGGCAACCGTAAAAGGTGGCGTTGAAACTCTTGGCACCAATATTGCCACCGGTCTGACAGACACCACCATCGGCACAACTGTCGCCACCGAGTAATCCAGATTAGTCGGGATTGAACACCAAGGTCGCGCCCCGTCGGGGACGCGGCCTTCTGGTGTCTGATACCGCAGCGCCGGCCGGAGCCGCGCCCTGCAGCACAGACACCGCGGGTCAGCAAGTGGCGTTGATTACCGCGTGAGCGGCTTCAAATCCCCCCGGTTTCGCCACAATTACCGGCGATATTGTTAACAATGGAATGCGCCCGCTGCGGGCATTGGGTGAAGGGGCATGGGATGCGCTTGGTATTTGGCTTCGTTTTAATACTTGGGCTTGGCCTGGCAGGGTTTGCCGTCTACATGGCCCGGGGCTATATCGGGTCTTATCAGGCCCAGCTGGCGCAGGAGCGCGCCACAAAAGCAGCGGTGGTGCCCACCCGGGACGTCTTTATTGTCACCCGGAAGATCGGCTACGGCGAATATCTGTTGCCGGAAGACCTGGCGATCCTGCAATGGCCCGAAGCGGCCTTGCCTGAGGGGGTCTTTTTCACTGAAGAAGAGCTGTTTCCGCTGGGGCGCGACGTGCCACGCACGGTTTTGCGCATGATGGAACCCAATGAGACCATTCTGAAAATCAAAGTCACGGAACCGGGCGAAAACGCCGGTGTGTCTTCACGGCTGAGCCCCGGTATGCGGGCTTTTACCATCCGGGTTGATGTCTCGACCGGCGTTTCGGGCTTTCTGCGCCCGGGGGACCGGGTGGATGTCTACTGGTCCGGCCGCACCCCGAGCGGCAATGTGACCAAACTGATCGAAACCAGTGTGACGCTGCTGGCGGTGGACCAGGTCGCGGATATGGACAGGATCACCCCCACTATTGCACGCACGGTGACAACAGAGGTGACACCTGCACAGGTGGCGGTTCTGGCCCAGGCGCAATCTTCGGGCAGTCTGTCACTGTCGCTGGTGGGGGCCCGGGAAGTGAACCTGGCCAGCGCCGTTGAAGTGGACCAGAATTCCTTACTCGGTGTCATCTACGAAGCTCCCGCACAGGTTGTGACGGAGCGGGTATGCACCATTACCACGCGCAGGGGCTCTGAAATCATCAAAACCCCGATTCCTTGCACAAATTAAACATGTTGCTATGAGCGGCCCGGGGCTTCCTTTTGAGGAGGCCCCTGTCTTATCAGGGGTTTGCAAGGATATGTTGCTCATGTCCCACATATAACAGACAGCGCAAACTATTGATTCTTGCAAAAAAAACTCATTTGCACCATGCTCGTACCTATGGCGGAAAGCCGCCTTGTCGCGTGGCGTGGTCGGAGAGGCAGGATCACAATGAACATGAAAAGAATTTTCCAGGCAGCACTGGTATCCTGTGCTGTAACAATCACCAGCGCCCCTGTGGGCATGGCTGACAAATTACAGGTACTGACAGGTTCCACATCCGGTTCGCTTAATATTCCAATGAACCGCGCAGTGGTTGTTGAGAGTGACGAACCCTTTGCAGAACTGTCGATCGCCAACCCGGCGATTGCGGATATTTCGACTCTGTCGGACCGGACAATTTACGTTCTCGGCAAATCACCGGGCACCACGACGATGACCATTCTGGCACCGGACGGATCGCTGATCACCAATGTGCAGGTCATAGTCACCCCTGATATTACAGAATTCAAAGAGCGGCTGCGCCAGATTCTGCCCAATGAGCAGATCGAAGTGCGCACCGCCAATGATGGCATCGTGCTGTCCGGTGTGGTGTCGTCAATCGCACAGCTGGACCGGGCACTGGACCTGGCCAGACGCTATGCACCCGAACGTGTGTCCAACCTTATGAGCGTCGGCGGAACCCAGCAGGTATTGCTGAAGATCCGCTTTGCCGAGATGCAGCGCTCCGTGACCAAGAACCTGTCTTCGTCTTTTGCCGCAACTGGTTCGATTTTCAACAATTCCACAGGTCTGGTCGGCGGCAGCGGTGCTTTTACCGACGCCTCGAACGCGGCCAGCTTGTTTGACGGCGATGCGTCGACCAACCCGGTTACGACCACTGACCCCGAGGGACGTTTCACCTTTGGCTTTACCGCCGGCGGGCTGGAACTGGCGATCGCTCTGGAAGCGCTGGAGAGCAAAGGCGTCGTACGTTCGCTGGCCGAACCGAACCTGATTGCCCTGTCCGGGCAGCAGGCGACATTCCTTGCTGGTGGCGAATATCCGATCCCCGTGCTGGGCGACAACGGCAATGTCAGTATCGAATATAAACCCTTTGGGGTGGAAATGGCCTTTGTCCCCCGGGTGGTTGACAAGGGTGTGATCAATCTGGAACTGAAAGCCGCGGTATCGGGGCTGGATTCAAGCGTGTCGTACAACAACGGCGGCTTTACCGTGAACGCCTTCCGGCGCCGGGAAACCTCCACCACGGTGGAGATGCGCGATGGCGAAAGCTTTGCCATTGCCGGCCTGTTGCAGGATGATTTTCAGGATCTGGCCGGTCAGGTGCCCTGGTTGGGGGATATCCCGGTGCTGGGCGCCCTGTTCCGCAGCGCGGAATATGAACGCAGCCAGTCCGAGCTGGTGATCATCGTGACACCTTATCTTGTATCCCCGACCCGGGGCGAAGCGCTGGCGCTGCCAACCGACCGGATCCGCATTCCCAGCGAAAGCGAATTCTTCCTGTTCGGCAAAGTTTCGGGCGGACGTCCGAAATCCGGTCCGGCCGCCGAAGTCGCCAAACAAGACTTCAGCGGCTCCTATGGTTATGTGATGGAGTAAGACTCATGCGTGGGCAGATCAAAATTATTCTTGGCGTTTCCGCAATGCTGGCACTGGGGGCCTGTGAAAAAGGCACCATCGAGTCCTGGACGTTCAGTGAGGCGGGTTCCTTTCTGGATGAGGGGAGCTTTGGCAACCCGACAATGAACAACTTGTTGGTTCAGACCGGTCAGAAAAGCTATGTCATCAGCCTGAATGAGAGATTCTCCCGCGAGATTCAGCCCAATATCAACTTTGAGTTCAACTCCTCGGTGCTGGATGTGGCGGCACAGAGCACATTGCGTCTGCAGGCGGACTGGATCAAACAGTTCCCGGAAGTGCGCTTTAAAGTGTTCGGTCATACCGATCTGGTCGGCAGCAACAGTTACAACAAAAGACTGGGTTTGCGCCGCGCCCGTGCGGCGGTGAATTTCCTGGTATCGCAGGGCATCAGCCGCTCGCGGCTTGAAGCCGTGGTCTCTTATGGCGAGAGCCGCCCGGTTGTGGCCACCGAAACGCGGGAACGGCGCAACCGCCGCACCATCACCGAAGTGTCCGGATTCGTGAAAAACGCACCGCAACTTCTTAACGGTAAATACGCCGAAGTTGTGTTCCGCGAATACATCGCCAGTGGCGCGCCGGCTTCGGATCTGGCCCTGTATGGCTCAATATCTGCCGAATAGACCTGAAAAACAGGGACCGTATCGAAAAAGCGGATAATTACGCGAATTCGGCCCCAATGTTGCCCAGATTGAAAGGCAAATTAACTCTATTGGGATCAGTATGCACGATAGTGAGTCGTGCATATGAGCGCCGGTAGAGCATTCTGGCTGACAACCAGATAATGGCAGACTCTGCGGCGTTCTTGTAAGAAAAGGACGAGTCGCAATGACGAGCAGTGTTGCATTGCATCCGGAACCCGCACCGATCGTGGCATGTACCGTGTCCCGCGACGTGCAGAACTTTGGTCTGCTGATCGAAGATATGGAAGCCGCGCTTGGAGAAAGCTGGGGCGATCTCAGCTTTGAAGACGCCCGTGTTTTTCTGGACCAGCCTGAAGCTGCGACGCTGGAGTTTATCGCCGTGGCGCTGGATGACGGTGACGAGGACCAGCTGGCCGAAATCAGCGCCTTGATCGACGCCGCCAAGGCGCAGGACGTGCGGGTTATTCTGATCGCCGAAGATGTCAGCCCGATTGTCCTGCATCAGCTGCTGAAACAGGGTGCTGAAGAATTTGTCCCCTACCCGCTTCCCGATGGCGCATTGCATGACGCCATCGACCGGCTGCGCGCACCGGAAACCCCGCAGGCGCGCGAGTTGCCGGCTGAGCTGCAAAGCAAGGCAAAAGCAACCAACGACTGCAACGGTGTGGTTCTGCCGGTTCAGGGCATGGCGGGCGGCACCGGTGCCACCACGCTGGCGGTGAACCTGGCCTGGGAACTGGCCAACAGCGACAAGAAAAACCCGCCGCGGGTCTGTATTCTGGATTTCGATCTGCAGTTTGGATCGGTGGCGACCTTCCTCGACCTGCCGCGCCGCGAATCCATTTTTGAACTGCTCTCGGACACCGAATCGATGGACAGCGACAGTTTCATGCAGTCGCTGCTGAACTATAATGAGCGTCTGCATGTGTTTACCGCACCCTCCGAGATCCTGCCGCTGGACATTGTCACCAGCGAAGATATCAGCCGCATTCTTGAAGCGGCGCGGGTCAATTTCGACTATGTCATCATCGATATGCCCTCGACTATCGTGCAGTGGACGGAGACCGTGCTGTCGGCCGCCAGTGTGTATTTTGTAACGCTCGAGCTGGACATGCGCTCGGCTCAGAACACCCTGCGCATGATCCGGGCGCTGAAAGCAGAAGACCTGCCCACTGAGAAGCTGCGTTTTGTGCTGAACCGGGCGCCGCGCCGCACCGATCTGCAGGGCAAATCCCGCGCCAAACGGCTGGCGGAAAGTCTCGACATCGACATCGAGCTGCAATTGCCCGACGGCGGCAAACAGGTGTCACAATCCGCCGACCACGGGCTGCCCCTGTCACAGAGTTCCGCCAAAAATCCGCTGCGCAAAGAAATCAGCAAACTGGCAGTATCAGTACATCAGCACAATCAGGTCGCGGCCAACGGTTGATTTGAGGAATTACACCCATGTTTTCACGGTATAAAAAATCTCCCGCCGGCAAAGGTGCCACCCCGGTCGCCGCGCCGGAACCCAAGGTGGAACCGTCCAAAGCCGAAAAGACCGTGCAGCGCCGGGTTCAGCCCAAATCCGCCGCACAGCCCGCACCCCAGGACAAAGATAAAAAACGCAAAGACCGGATGAATGACATCAAGACCAAGATGCACATGCGGCTGCTGGAAGATCTGAATCTGAGTGCTCTGGAAACCGCCACCGAAAGTGATCTGAAGACCGAGATTTCCAATATCACCGGCGAAGCGCTGGAAGAGTTGGGGGTGGTTCTGAACCGGGATGAGCGCAGCACGCTGAACCAGGATCTTTATGATGAGGTGCGCGGGCTGGGTCCGCTGGAAACGCTGCTCAAAGACGACACGGTGAACGACATTCTGGTCAACGGACCACAGCAGATTTTCGTGGAACGCGACGGCAAACTGCAGCTGACCGATGTGACGTTCAAGGACGAAAAACATCTGCTGCGCATCATCGACAAAATTGTCTCCGCCGTGGGGCGCCGGGTCGATGAATCCAACCCCTATGTGGATGCGCGTCTCGCTGACGGGTCACGCTTTAACGCCATGGTCTCGCCCATCGCGGTGGACGGCTCGCTGGTGTCGATCCGCAAATTCAAAAAAGAAAAGCTGGCGATCGACGACCTGGTCAATTTTGGCGCATTTACCGAGGAAATGGCGGTCTATTTGCAAGCGGCCGTGTCGACCCGGCTGAACATCATCGTCTCCGGCGGCACCGGCTCGGGCAAAACCACCACCCTGAACGCGCTGTCCTCCTTCATTGATGATGCCGAACGCATCCTGACCATTGAAGACACCGCCGAGCTGCAGTTGCAGCAGACCCATATCGGCCGGATGGAAAGCCGCCCGGCCAATGTGGAAGGCAAAGGTGCGGTGAGCCAGCGGGATTGTCTGAAAAACGCGCTGCGCATGCGGCCGGACCGCATCATCGTGGGCGAGACCCGCGGCGAAGAGGTGATCGACATGCTGCAGGCCATGAACACCGGCCATGACGGCTCTATGACCACCATTCACGCCAACTCGGCGCGCGACGGGGTCAGCCGGCTGGAGAACATGATCGCCATGGCCGGGATTGAGATGCCGCTGAAAGCGATGCGCTCGCAGATATCCTCGGCGGTCAATCTGATCGTTCAGGTCTCCCGGCTGCAGGACGGCTCAAGGCGGATGACTTCGATCACTGAGATCACCGGCATGGAGGGCGAAGTCATCTCCATGCAGGAAGTGTTCCGCTATCAGCGCACCGGGCTGACACCGGACAATAAAATCATCGGACATTTCACCGCCACCGGCGTGCGCAGCCATTTTTCCGAACGGTTCCGCATGTGGGGCTTTGATATGCCGCCCTCGCTCTTTGAACCTTTTGTGCCGGAGTAAACCATGGTCATCAGTGCCGAACCCCTGATTTACGGGCTTATCTTTGTCGCGGTTCTGGTCCTTGTGGAAGGGCTGTACCTGACGGTTTTTGGCAAATCCATCAGCCTGAACAGCCGGGTCAACCGGCGGCTTGAATTGTTGGAAAAAGGCAAGGGCCGGGAACAGGTTCTGGAGCAGCTCCGCAAGGAGATGAGCCAGCATATGAAGTCCCGTCGGATCCCGCTTTATTCGATTCTGGCCTCCAAGGCGCAAAAAGCCAACATCGCCTTTACCCCGCCGCAGCTGATCATGCTGATGGGCGGACTCAGCGTGGTGGCCTTTCTGGGCCTGACCATCGGCACCCAGACCGAACCGTCGATACGGGCGCTGATCTCGGTTGTCATGGGTGTGGTCGGGGTCTTTGTCTGGATCAATGGCAAGGCCAAAAAACGCATGGCGATGATCGAAGAACAGTTGCCTGACGCGGTGGAGCTGATGGTGCGCAGCCTGCGTGTCGGCCATCCGTTCAGCTCATCGCTGCAGATCGTATCCCAGGAAGTCCCGGACCCTCTGGGCACCGAGATGGGGGTGATTTCGGATGAAAGCGCCTATGGGCGGGATGTCGGCGAAGCGCTCAAGAACATGGCGGAACGGCTGGACATGCAGGATCTGCGTTTCCTCGCCGTTGCCGTTACGATTCAACAACAATCCGGCGGCAACCTGGCCGAAATCCTCGATGGGCTCGCCAAGGTGATCCGCTCGCGCTTTAAACTGTTCCGCCGGGTGAAAGCGATCACCGCCGAGGCCAAATGGTCCGGCATGTTCCTGTCGGTGTTTCCGCTGCTGGCCCTGTTGATGATCACTCTGCTGCAGCCCGACTATTATGATGAAGTCAAAGAAACCGGCGCCTTCATCCCCGCCGCGATGGTGGTGGCCGCCTTCCTGGTGGTCAATATCGTGGTGATGAAATCCCTGGTGAATATCAAAGTGTGAGGTGCCCCGATGAATGAGTTGTTTAATACGATCCTGGGCGATCAGCTTGGCCCGTTTGGCCCCATTATCCTCGTAGGCATATTGGGGCTTATGCTGGTCTTGTTCATGCTGCCGCTGTTGCTGCGCAAACGCAATGACCCGCTGGACCGGCTGAAGGCGGAACGTCGCGGCGTCGCCCCTGCCGGCAAAGACAAAGAAAAAATCCAGGGCTTACGCCAGGGCGGCAAAAACGACAAATTGCAGAAATACTCCAGCTTTCTGGAGCCCCAGGACGTGGAAGAATACTCCGCCGTGCGCCTGAAACTGGTGCAGGCGGGTTACCGGTCACCCAATGCGGTGCGCATGTATCACTTCAGCCAGTTTATCCTCGGCATCGGCCTGCTGGCGGTGGGGGTTGTGCTGGCGCTGGTGAAGTCTGCCAATGCGGAAATTACCACCCAGGTTATGATGATGTATATCCTGATCCCGGGTGGCGCCGGTTATATGCTGCCAAAATACTGGGTCACGCGGCGCCAGGAAGAACGCAAAGAACAGATCATTTACGGCTTCCCGGATTCGCTTGACCTGATGCTGGTCTGTGTCGAGGCCGGCCAGTCGCTCGACCAGTCTATCGTGCGGGTCGCCCATGAAATCGAAACCAGCTATCCGGCGCT
The DNA here is from genome assembly GCF_003333265.1 of Candidatus Halocynthiibacter alkanivorans. Classification (GTDB taxonomy): domain Bacteria; phylum Pseudomonadota; class Alphaproteobacteria; order Rhodobacterales; family Rhodobacteraceae; genus Halocyntiibacter_A; species Halocyntiibacter_A alkanivorans. Next base: position 32,604 of record NZ_QOLB01000061.1, on the reverse strand, counting down.
GGCGGAAGAATTTGCCACGGTCAGTTTTGAAATGAAAGCCGGCAAAGACCGGGTCACCGTGTTGCGCGACATGTCGGAACGCTGCGGCGTTGCGGATGTGTCCAGTTTTGTCACCGTGCTGATTCAGTCGGCCACGTTCGGCACCTCAATTGCCGATGCATTGCGGGTCTATGCCAGTGAAATGCGCGACAAACGGGTGATGCGGGCGGAAGAAAAGGCAAACACCTTGCCAACAAAGATGACGCTCGCCACAATGATGCTCACGGTACCACCGCTGCTGATCATTCTGATCGGACCGTCGGTCTATGGGATTACGACTTTGCTGAACACAGCCAATTTCTGACGTGGTCGCCAGGCTGACCGCAATATTAGGGAGTTTTCTCCTGCTCGCCGGCTGTGCTTCAACAGCCGGCTTTTTCACGCCGGCCGCCGGGGCTTACGCTCCGGCAGGCGTGGATCCGTCCGCGCCAGCTGTCGACGGTTTGCTTGTCGGCCACCGGCTGATGGCAGCGGAACAATATGAACTGGCGCTTAAATCCTATCTGCGCGCCGCAGTGACCCAGGGTCTGAATGCCGAAGTTCTCTCGTCGCTCGGCTCTGCCAACCTGCAACTGGGGCGGCTGGGCCAGGCGGAAACCCTGCTGCGCCGTGCGGTCAGCACGGACGAGACCTTCCCGGCGGCCTGGAACAATCTCGGTGTGGTGCTGATGGAACAGCGCAAATATGCTGAGGCGGAACGGGTGTTTCGCACCGCCTTTGCGCTCGACAGTGGCGAAAGTGCCGAAATTCGCGAGAATTTAAGGCTGGCCCTCGCAAATCTCCAAAAGGATGGCTACGCTGAACCTGAGCAGAATTCATTCGCACTGCAGCGACGCGGAACCGGGGAATACCAGCTTCTGTCGCAGTAAAAATAGCGATCGAGCAGGTAAAGGACGCAGCATGCGCCATCCCATTATGATCACTCTGAGTCTCGCCAGCATGCTGGCCCTGTCTGCTTGTGGCGAGCAGTTTCTGGATGCCGAAGCCCGCAATACTTCGGTGAATGTTATCGATGAGAACAATCTGAACGACATTATGCTGGCGGCCACTGACCCGAATGAAGCGGTGTCCTATTTCAGCCGCAGCGTCGCGACAGATCCGGACCGGATTGACCTGCAACGTGGCCTGGCGCTTTCACTGGTGCGCGCCGGGCGCCCTGAAGATGCGCTGCGGTCGTGGAAAATCGTGGTCGCGCACGACGACGTCACCAACGAGGATCAGGTCAACTATGGCGGCACCCTGATCAGGGCCGGCAAATGGGACCAGGCAGAATCGGTGCTGCAGGCGGTGCCGCCCACCTATGAGACTGCCAAACGCTACCGGCTAGCCGCCATGGTTGCCGACAGCAACCAACAATGGAAAAAGGCCGACAGTTTTTATGAAACCGCCTCGGGGCTGACCACAAAACCCTCCGGCGTCTATAACAACTGGGGGTTTTCCAGATTGACCCGCGGTGATTACCAGGAGGCGGAAAAACTGTTTCTGCGTGCGCTGAGGTATGATCCCAGCCTGTTCACTGCGAAAAACAACCTGGTGCTGGCGCGTGGGGCGCAGCGCAATTATGTGCTGCCGATCATCCAGATGAGCCAGACTGAACGCGCGCAACTGCTGCACACCCTGGCGCTGACGGCGATCAAACAGAACGATGTTTCCATCGGCAAAGGGCTGTTGAGCGACGCCATTGAAACCCATCCTCAGTATTTTGAGGTCGCGGTGCGCAGCCTGGATGCGCTGGAAGCCAATGTGACCAACTGATGGAACTCACCGCGTTTTCGGCTTTGGTGTTCCTGCCGTTTGCCCTTCCGGTTACGATCTGGGTGGCGTGGAACGACATGAAATACATGAAGATTCCCAATCAGGCGGTGCTGACGCTGACGGCAGTTTTTCTGCTGATTGGGCTCATTGCGCTGCCGCTGGCCGAGTACCCCTGGCGGCTCAGCCATTTTGCGGTGGTACTGGCGATCGGGTTTGTCGCCAATATGGCCGGGCTGGTGGGCGCGGGGGATGCAAAATTTGCCGCGCCAATGGCGATGTTTGTGCCGCTGAGCGATATGCGGCTGATGCTGATCCTGTTTGCCGCGGTGCTGCTGGGCGCTTTTGCCACCCACCGGCTGTTTCGCGCCATCCCCGCTGTGCGGCGCAATACGGCTGACTGGCAATCCTGGCAGCGCAAAGACTTTCCCATGGGGCTGGCACTAGGCAGCACACTGGCGTTTTATCTGATGCTCGGCACAGTGTTTGGCGCCTGAGCCCGGGGCGCTGTCTCCGGGCTCAGGCGCCGGGCTTTGGACAACCGCCCGCTGCAGCCGGGTCGCCGCGCCGCCCGGGGTACGATGCTCCGCTAAAATCTCCGCAAAAATGACCGGATTTGCCCGGCGCAATACGGCCTGCCGTTCAGATTTCAGTAACACTCCCGCGTCACCTTTGTCTCAGTAACATTTATTGCCGTTTTTATTGGCGGTTTTGCCGAACACGCGGTAGAATCAAAGAAAAACAAAGCGCGCAGCAAGAACAGAACACAGGTATCCCCATGAACATGGAAACAGCCAACGTGCTGGCGCCGCCCGCGCCGAAATCCCTGGAAGACACCGGTCTGACCACGGTGATGATGCGGGACATTCTTCTGAAAACTATGTTCCGGCAAAGTCTGGATCTGGTCTCAACCTTGTCGGGATCCCTCTGTCTGCCGGTCACCGTCACCCAGATGCTGATGGACCTGACGCGCGAGCAGAAACTGGTGGAAGCCACCGGCAACCTGCATGCGAACTCTGGCAGCGAAATGGGCTACCGGCTGACCGAAAGCGGCAAGGCGCGGGCGCTGGATGCGCTGTCACAGTCGGAATATTACGGCGCCATGCCGGTGCCGCTTGAGCGTTATTCCGAGCAGATGAAACGCCAGTCAATCAAGAATATCCAGATCACCCGCGACCAGCTGACCGCTGCTATGGGCCATCTGATCCTGCCCGATGATCTGTTGGGCCAGCTGGGGCCTGCGGTGGGGGCCGGACGTTCGATCCTGATGTATGGCCCGCCCGGCAACGGTAAATCCTCGATCTCCAACGGCATCCGCGACGCGCTCGGCGACAAGATCTATGTGCCTATGGCAATTGAATATTCCGGCCAGGTCATCACTGTGTATGACCCGATTGTGCACACGGCCGCCGCAGCCGAGGTGGACGATCCCAATGCGCTGCGCCGCACCGCGCGCCGCTATGACCGCCGATACGTCTATTGTGAACGCCCGACGGTGATCACCGGTGGCGAGCTGACGCTGTCGATGCTGGATCTGGTCTATAACCCGACCGCGCGCACCTATCAGGCGCCGCTGCAGCTGAAGGCCTCCGGGGGCATTTTCATCGTCGATGACCTTGGCCGCCAGGAAGAATCGCCCCAGGCTCTGGTCAACCGCTGGATCGTGCCGCTGGAAGAAAGCAAAGACATCCTGGCGCTGCAGTCGGGTGAAAAATTCACCGTGCCGTTTGACACGCTGGTGATCTTTTCGACCAACTTCCACCCCAATGAAATCTTTGATGGCGCGGCGCTGCGGCGGATTTTCTTCAAGATCAAGATTGACGGGCCGGACCAGGAGAACTTCCTCAAAATCTTTGCTCTGGTGGCGCGCAAGAAAAAGATGCCGCTGGATGAAGGGTCTCTGATGCATCTGCTGGAGGTGAAATACCCGACGATTGAGAATAATTTCGCCAATTATCAACCGGTGTTCCTGATCGATCAGGTGATTGCGATCTGCGAGTTTGAGGGCATTCCCTATCAGATGACTCCGGATCTGGTGGACCGCGCCTGGGCCAACATGTTTGTACGTGACGAAAAAATCGCCCGCTAAGGCAAATTGAGCCGATGAGAAGCGTGTACCTTTGCTGTGATTTCCACCGACTGAAAATGCGCTCGTCACGGCGTGGCTGGGACTGCGCGCGCCCAGGGGATGGGACGGGCGCCGCCCGGCTCACAGAACCGAGCGGCGCAGACCTGGCTATGATGCATAGTTTGTTCGACACGCTTTGGCACCCTGCCCCGCTTTCGCGTGCAGGTCACTGTCATGGGGTCAGAGCGCCTGTGTCAGGCCCTGGGACCCGCGTCAGGTGGAGCGCACTGGCATCCGTCATCAGGTGAGACGTCAGCCGTAATCCGGCGCCCCCCAGAGACGGAAAAGGGCGCGCCGCCCTCGCGACACGCCCCCTTTCATTCAGTCACACCAGCAGTGCTGCGGATCAGGCGGTCAGCCCTTCGGGTTCCGCCAGACCATTGGCACGACAACACGCGGTGACCGTATTTCCCAGCAGGCAGGCGATGGTCATCGGGCCAACACCACCGGGAACCGGGGTGATCGCGCCGGCCACTTGCGAGGCGGAAGCGAAATCAACATCGCCGACCAGGCGGGTCTTGCCGCCTTCCACGTCGATGCGGTTGATGCCCACGTCAATCACGGTGGCCCCCTCTTTGAGCCAGGAACCCGGCACCATTTCCGGACGCCCGACAGCGGCAACAACGATGTCAGCGCCGCGCACAACATCGGCGATGTCTTTGGTGCGGGAATGGGCGATGGTGACGGTGCAGCTGTCGCCCAGCAACAGCGCTGCCAGCGGTTTGCCCACCAGGTTGGAACGGCCGATCACAACCGCGTTCAGACCGGACAGAGAGCCCAGCTTGTCGCGCAGCAGCATCAGACAGCCCAGCGGCGTGCAGGACACCATGCCGCGCTGACCAGAGGCCAGCAGGCCGGCGTTGACCACATGCAGCCCGTCGACGTCTTTGGCCGGGTCAATACGGGCAACAATCTCGGTCTCGCTCAGATGCGCCGGCACCGGGAACTGGCACAGGATGCCATGCACAGCCGGATCCGCGTTCAGCTTGTCGAGCAGCGCATAAAGCTCTTCTTGCGACACGTCTGCAGGCAGTTTGTGCTCATAGGAGTTCATGCCGACTTCAGTGGTCTGACGGCCTTTGGCGCGCACATAGACCTGGCTGGCAGGATCTTCACCGACCAGTACAACAGCAAGGCCAGGGGTCAGGTCATGCTCGGCCTTCAGCCGTGCCACATGGGCGGCAATTTTCTCACGCATGGTCGCAGCAAAGGCTTTGCCGTCAATAATATCTGCAGTCATAGAGTCTCTCCATTGCTGTCCATGGCGCGTTCTTCGCGGGCGATGGACCATTCAATCATCTGCTGCCAAAGCGCCCGGGCCAGATCAGGATCAAGCCCCAGGTCGCGCGCATTTGCGCTGGCATTATCAAGCACTTGCTGAACCCGATCTTCAATCCGGGCCGGCAGGCCTTCGCCAGGTTTCAACTGGGCTGCGCGGTCAATATAGCCAGCCCGTTCTGCCAACATCCGGACCAGTGCGCGGTCCAGCGTATCAATTTCGTCTCTGAGTTCAGCCATCGTACCGATCTCAGCAGGGGATTTGCGTCCCATGGCCTTCCTTTCCGCACCCGCCCGTCCCCAAAGGGTCGGGCGCGTGCCGCGGGGGCTCGATGCCCCCAAGGCACGGCCCCGGGTTGTTAGAACAACCCTTCAATATTGCCGGTCTCGTCTAGCATGATCACTTCCGCAGAAGGAACCCGTGGCAGACCAGGCATGGTCATGATTTCACCGCAGATCGCGACGATGAAACCAGCACCGGCAGACAGACGCACTTCACGTACCGGCACCGAGTGACCAACCGGCGCACCGCGCTGGGTCGGATCAGTGGTGAAGGAGTACTGGGTTTTGGCCATACAGACCGGCAGATGGCCGTAGCCAGCCGCTTCCCACTCGTGCAACTGGTTGCGCACTTTGGCGTCCGCCAGAACTTCGTCCGCCCGGTAGATGCGTTTGGCGACTGTTTCGATTTTCTCAAACAGACCCATGTCATCCGGGTAGAGCGGTGCAAAGTTTGCCATGTCCGCATCGGCGATTTCGGCGATACGTGTGGCCAGCTCAACGGTGCCTTCAGAGCCTTTGGCCCAATGTTTACACAGGATTGCTTCGGAGCCCTGGGTGGTAACATAGTCTTTGATCGCCTGAACTTCGGCATCGGTGTCGGTGACAAAGTGGTTGATCGCAACCACAACCGGCACACCAAAGCTTTTCAGGTTTTCGATGTGACGGCCCAGGTTGGCGCAACCGCTGTTGACGGCTTCGACAGAATCGGTGCCCAGATCAGCCTTGGCAACGCCGCCGTTCATTTTCATCGCACGTACAGTGGCCACAACCACAACCGCAGAAGGCGCCAGGCCCGCTTTACGGCATTTGATGTTCATGAACTTTTCGGCACCAAGATCGGCACCAAAGCCAGCCTCAGTCACCACATAGTCGGCCAGTTTCAGTGCGGTTGTGGTGGCGATCACCGAGTTACAACCATGGGCGATGTTGGCGAACGGGCCGCCGTGTACAAATGCCGGGTTGTTTTCCAGGGTCTGCACCAGGTTTGGCTGCATCGCGTCTTTCAGCAGAACGGTCATCGCGCCGTCCGCTTTGATGTCGCGGGCATAAATCGCCTTCTTGTCGCGGGTGTAAGCCACGATAATGTCGCCGAGACGTTTCTGCAGATCTTCGAGGTTGTTTGCGAGGCAGAGGATCGCCATCACTTCAGACGCCACAGTGATGTCAAAACCGGTCTGACGCGGGAAGCCGTTGGCCACACCACCGAGCGACGTCACAGTGTCACGCAGCGCACGGTCGTTCATGTCCAGAACCCGGCGCCATACCACACGACGGTCATCGATCTGCAGCGCGTTGCCCCAGTAGATGTGGTTGTCGATCATTGCTGACAGAAGGTTGTGCGCGGAGGTAATCGCGTGGAAATCGCCTGTGAAGTGCAGGTTCATGTCTTCCATTGGGATGATCTGAGCGTAGCCGCCGCCTGCAGCGCCGCCCTTCATACCAAAACACGGGCCCAGCGATGCTTCGCGGATACAGACCGCAGCGTTTTTGCCGATCCGGTTCAGACCGTCGCCCAGACCCACTGTGGTGGTGGTCTTGCCTTCGCCCGCAGGTGTCGGGTTGATCGCAGTCACCAGGATCAGTTTGCCATCTTTGCGGTCCTGAACAGAATTGATAAATTCCTGACCGATTTTCGCTTTGTCATGGCCATAAGGGACCAGGTGCTTTGCATCGATGCCAAGCTTGGCGCCAATTTCCTGAATCGGGCGTTTGTTTGCCTCACGGGCAATTTCGATATCGGTCTTGAAGCTCATCGCCAAGGTCCTCTGGTTAATTTTGGCCGCAGCCATATCGCTGGAATTTAGGCCCCCGGACCCCACCGGGGTAGACACGTTCGCGACCATTCCATGCTCAATATCGCCACAGGCCAAAAAAACAGACCAAATATCGGTGCAAATCCGGGAAATTATCTCTTATCAGAAACCTCCGCCATGTGCGCCCAGGCCCGCTGATCCGGGATATGCAGCGTGACGGTGTCGCCAAGGCTCCAGGGACCGGGTCTCTCGACCCAGGCGGTGACGCCGCGGCGGCCTTTCGCGGCGGGTTTGAACAGTTTGCCTGCGCCGGCATGCACATTTTCAATGCCGCGCGCCGGCAGCGTGCAGGGGCGGTTTTCCATATCCACCACCAGGGTGGTGCCGTGCTGATTCTGCAGACGCGAGCCGGGTGGCACATGGGTGAAGTCCGGGATGCCGCGCAAGACCAGCGACGCGCCGGTCAGCGCCGGATCCAGCGCCTCCAGCCCCATATCCGCCGCGGTCAGATCCAGCTCTTCTGCCGACAGGATGGTCAACTGCCGCACATTGCGGATCTCGGTGCCTTCCGGGTGCTGGGCCCGCATACGCACGCAGGAGCCTTTGGTCACGCCGCCATGATGTTCGCCGTCAATCCCGGCCCAGGTCATCTCAACCGATTGTAACGGCTCGGAATTCAATGTGGCCTCCCGGTCGCCGACACGCCCGATCCAGGTGGTTTCAGCGGTGAACTCTGTGGGCAGCAATGCGGGCATCCGGGCCTCCTTTGGCGGTTTGAGGCACTCTGCCTCAGCGCGGTGCCCGGTGCAACACTCAGACCGGTGCCGGGCGGGTCAGGGTGAAAAACAACCGGCGGAACGGGAACAGCACAGACCCGTCCGCGCGCAGCGGATACTCTGCACCCACCGCCGCGTCATAGCCGGCGCAAATCTGCGCCTGCTCCGCCGCATTGAGCGCCTCGAGCACCGGGCGGGCAAAGGTGGACTGGGTGAACCGGCGCACCGGATGGGCGGCACCCTCCGGCGGCAGGATCTGAAAATATTCGCTGCGCCACAGCGACAGATCCCCCAGAGGCGACAGAATCGAGACGTAATCTTCCGGGGCCAGCACATGCGGCACTTCACCGGACCAGTCAAAGCGCTCAGGCCACAGCGACTCTGACAGCTGGTGCCAGAGCTGATGCGACGGCGCCTGGGCCTGATCGGGCACCTGCACCGCCAGCACCCCACCGGGCCGCAGCCACTGTACCAGGGCGGGCAGAAGACGGGCGTGATCCGGCAGCCAGTTCAGCGCCGCGTTGGAAAAGATCACGGAAAACGTCCTGTCCGGTGTCCAGCTGGCGATATCACCCTCGTGCAGTGCATCATAACAGCCGGTCGTGCGCGCGCCTTCCAGCATCCGGGCCGAGCTGTCGAGCCCGAGAAGCATAGCCGTGGGAAAGCGTGACTTCAGCGCCGGCGCAGCATTGCCACTGCCGCAGCCGAGATCCAGCACGGTGCCTGCCCTCTGCTCCGGACCCTGCACTTCCGCCTGCGGCAACGGCCCGAGGGCGGCCAGAAGATCCAGCGCCGGGCGCAAACGAAAATCCCGGAACCTGTTATAGGTCCCGGGATCCCAGTTTGTTGAGGTTTTGCGGCTCAATTGGCCGGTTCAGGCGCGCCGTCGCCGGACGGTTTGGCCTTGGGTTTGGTTTTGGGTACAGCGGTGACCGAAGCAGCCGCCCCGGCATCGTCATCCTCATCCTCATCCTTCTGCGGCGACTGGCCTTTGATCACACGTTCCAGCTCTTCGCCGGTCAGTGATTCATATTCCAGCAGCCCCTGAGCCAGCAGTTCGAACTCATCCGAACGCTCAATCAGGATTTCCATTGCTCTGGCATAACCAGTATCGATCAGGTCTTTGACTTCCTGTTCGATCAGCTCTTTGGTACCGGCCGAAACCGAGAACCCGCCAGCCCCACCACCGCTGTAGCCTTCAGCGGCTTCGCGGTAATCAAGGTTGCCGATCTTGTCCGACATGCCCCATTGCATCACCATCGCCCGCGCCAGCCCTGACGCCTGCTGAATATCCCCGGCCGGACCGTTGGACACCCGGTCCTCGCCCCATTTGAAGATTTCCGCGGCTTTGCCGGCCATAGTCATTGCCAGTTTCTGCTCACATTCGTCTTTAAAGTAGTTCAGACGGTCCATTTCCGGCAGGCTCATCACCATGCCAAGCGCCTGACCACGTGGGATGATCGTGGCTTTATAGACCGGATCACATTTGGGCAGCGTCATGCCAACGATGGCGTGGCCGGCTTCGTGGTAGGCGGTCATTTCTTTTTGCTCAGGCGTCAGCACCATGGAGCGGCGTTCCGCACCCATCATGATTTTGTCCTTGGCCATTTCAAAATCTTCCATCGTCACGAAACGACGGCCGACACGTGCCGCATGCAGCGCCGCTTCATTGACCAGGTTGGCCAGATCCGCGCCGGAAAAACCGGGCGAGCCACGGGCGATGATACGCAGATCCACATCCGGGCCCTGCGGCACTTTGCGCGCATGCACCACGAGAATCTTTTCACGGCCTTTGATGTCGGGGTTGGGCACGGTGACCTGACGGTCAAAACGGCCCGGACGCAGCAGCGCCGGATCCAGCACGTCACGACGGTTGGTGGCGGCGAGGATGATAACACCCTCATTGGCCTCAAACCCGTCCATTTCCACCAGCAGCTGGTTCAGCGTCTGTTCGCGCTCATCATTACCGCCGCCATAACCGGCGCCGCGCGAGCGGCCCACCGCGTCAATTTCATCGATAAAGACGATACAGGGGGCGTTTTTCTTAGCCTGTTCAAACATGTCGCGAACGCGGCTTGCACCAACACCCACAAACATTTCAACAAAGTCAGAGCCCGAAATGGTGAAGAACGGCACACCAGCTTCGCCGGCAATCGCACGCGCCAGCAAGGTTTTACCGGTGCCCGGAGGGCCCACCAGCAGTGCGCCTTTGGGGATCTTACCGCCAAGGCGGGAATATTTCTGCGGGTTGCGCAGGAATTCGACGATCTCTTCCAGCTCTTCTTTGGCCTCATCAATACCGGCGACATCATCAAAGGTCACCCGGCCGGCTTTTTCGGTCAGCAGCTTGGCTTTGGATTTGCCAAAGCCCATCGCGCCACCTTTGCCGCCGCCCTGCATCCGGTTCATCATAAAGAACCAGAAGCCAATCAGCAGCACCACCGGCAGCAGCAGAGTGATCAGAGACGAGAAACCAGATTGTTTCTGCGACTTGGCCGTCACCGAAACGCCACGCGAAATCAATGTCTCGGTGAGATCGGTGCCCGACGGCTTGATCGTGGTATAGGTTTTTCCGTCGCGGCCACGGAAGGTGACGTCTTCACCATCCAGCGTGACCTGGGAAATATCCCCTTTGTTCACCGAATTTACAAAGTCAGAATAACTGACTGACGACGACGTCATCGACGTCTGACCGCCGGAAAACAGATTAAAAAGCGCCAGGATGAGTAGCAGCAGCACCACCCAGAATGCGATACTTCGCGCGTTGCCCAAGGGAATTCTCCTCGAAAGTCACAGGGTCTCCGCCAACAAAGCGGTCACTGCATAAAATAGGGAACCCGCGCCATAGTTCAATGCGATAAAAGGGCCGCAAAGAAATCAATGTCCGATTTGCGCGGGGTTATGCCTGATTTCTCGCCGATTTGCGTGGCGGGGCAGCAGATCACCCGGTCGCCCTGCCACAATGACGCGGCTGGCAGCAATGCGGCTCTCGGACGTCCGGTTTGACGCCAGTCGGGGCATTGAGCCAGGCCCGCCGCGCCCAGAGCGCGCAATTCGGCCCCGGCTGTGTCGCTGCCTGCGGCCAGCCAGCGCTGATCCCAGGGCTGCTGCGCCGACGACGCGGCCGGGGTGATCAATTTTTCGACAGCGCGGTATTCGCGGCAGATGCGGATCTCTTTTTCACCGGCGAGACAGAGGCAACCATGCAAGGTTGCGCCCTGCCCGTTCTGCAAGGCCTCAAGCAGGGTTGCTAGTTTGGCGCGACGCGGCGCATAGCGCGCAGACGAGATCCAGCGCAGCGCATGGGCCAGCAACCGCCGGCGGGTCTCGGCCGGCAATGACGCCAGCGCGCGGCGTTCAAAAATCACGTCGCCCAGATCCAGCCGCGCCATGTCCCGGGCCGCCTCATGGGCAAAGAAAGAAAGTGCTGCGCGTGCGTCCTGCATGTTTTCCGCCACATCCGCCAGCCGGGCGGCATCAATACCGAGTGGCGCCAGCTGCGGCAGGATCTGACGCGCTTTGATCCGGTCAAAACGGAGGTCCTCATTGGACGGATCATCGGCCCAGCTCTGATTTTCGCTGCGCAAAAAGTCCCGCAGGGCGGCGCGCGACAGGCCAAGCAGCGGCCGCAGGATCACTGGCGTGGTCGGGGTGCCTGCCGTGTCCCCGGTGCCTTCGGAGTCCTCTGTCGCCTCTGTGCGCGCACTCATCGCCGACAGACCGTCCACGCCGGACCCGCGCGCCAGACGCATCAGAACCGTTTCTGCCTGGTCGCCCTCTGTGTGCCCCAGCGCCACATATTCAATCTGTTTTGAAGCGGCCCAGGCCGCGATCAGGCGGCGGCGGGCCTGGCGTGCGGCGTCCTGCAGATTGCCCTGCCCCTGCCAGCCAGTCCAGCTCACGATGTCGTGGCTGTGACCGAGCCTTTGCGCCAGTGCACCGGCCAGCGCGGCTTCTGCTGCCGCCTCCACGCGCAGCCCGTGATTGACCGTCACCACATGCAGCGCCAGGCCCCGGGCCTGTGCCCAGCGGTGCAACAGCAACAGCAGCGCCATCGAATCACCGCCACCGGAAACAGCCACGCCAATGGCAGAAGGGGCGCTGTCTGCAAACAGCGCCCCCATTGAGCCGGCAAAATCATCAGACAATGTTGCGGGCGGTGTTTCAGGCGGTGTCACGAACAGCCCAGATTGAGCATCGCTGACTGCGCTTCAAGCACCACTCCGGCGCCGGGATAGCGCAGCCCGACTTCTCCAAGGGTCACGCAGGCTTCATTCAACTGGCCAAGCGCACCCAGAGATGTGCCCAGTTTAAACAGCGCATCCGCCGCTTTAGCCCCATTGGGCGCATCCGAAAAACTGGTCAGATAGGCCCGCGCAGCAGAGGAGGTCTCGCCCAGTTGAGACAGGGATTCACCGCGCCAGAAATGCGCTTCAGCGGTCAGCGGGCCACCGGGGTAATTTTCAACAAAAGCGTTGAACTGATCTCGCGCTGAGACGGGGTTGCCATCGGTAAGCGTGGTCACAGCCCGTTCGAAATCTGACTGCTCGCTCACCGCCAGTTCGGCGCCGGTATCGGGCTCGACCGCAACATTGGGCCTGTTCGCCGCCACGCCACCAAGCGGTACAAGCTCCGGCAGCGCGCCGATATCACAGCCTGGCTCCAGCTCGCAGAGGCGGAAATTCAGATCGCCCAGCTGGTTGCTGCCGTCCAGCGCCACCCGGGTGATGCGGAAATCCAGCTCTTCGATTTTGGCAGTCAGCCGCATCAGTTCGATCTCAATAAGGTCGACTCGCTCCAGCATTCCACCGCCGCCAATCGCCGTATTGGGCGCGCCGGTGGTAGAGAGTTCCCGCTGCAGTCGCTGCACCTCGACAAACAGTACGGCCATTTCCTGGCGGATATCGGCCAGGGTCTGCGCCTGCTGTTGCTCCGGCGTCAGCACTGGAAGCGGCGCGACCATCTCCAGTGGCGCCTGCTGTGTTGAAAGCTCGACGGCCGGCGGCTGCTCCTGGGCGGCCAGAGGCATGCCAGACATCAGCCCGAGAGCGACAGCCCCTGCTGTACCGCTGAATATGCTACGGAACACCACCGGCACGTCCTCAGCTCAGCCCGCCGGCGGCGAGTACAGTCACTGCGCGGCGGTTCTGGTTGTAACAGGATTCCGCTGAGCAGATTTCAACCGGACGTTCTTTGCCAAAGGTCACAGTGCGCAGCCGGCTGGCGCTGATGCCCTGGGAAATCAGGAATTCCTGCACCGAATTGGCCCGCCGCGCCCCGAGCGCGAGGTTATATTCACGGGTGCCGCGCTCATCGGCATGGCCTTCGATGATGGCGGTATATTCAGGGTTTTGCAGCATCCAGCGGGCCTGGGTCACCAGCACTGCGCGGGCAGATTCGTTCACCGTCGACTGATTCACCAGGAACAGAATCCGGTCGCCGACGACCTGCTGGAAATAAGCAGGGGAGGCAGGATCAGACACCGCGCCGTTCAAAGTGTCGGCACCGGCGGCACCGCCATTGTCAAAACGACCGGGATTGGTACAGGCGCTGACCCCGAGGGCCGACACCAGTAGAAAGATTTTGAAAAGATGTTTCATTGCTGTCTGTCCTGTTTTTTGGCTCGATTGGCCTGACATTATCATTTCAATTACCGCATGTGAATGCGACCTATTTTAACAAAGGCGACCAGGCGGGATCTGACGCAGCGCCCTCGGTACGCAGACGGCGCAGATTTCGCCCGGTGATATCAACCGTATACAACGACGGCGCGCCGCTGGCGCCCTGGGTTTCGCGGGTGAACATGATCACACGGCCATTGGGAGACCAGCTTGGTCCCTCATCCAGGAAAGAGGCGGTCAGCAGCCGTTCTTCCGACCCGTCGGTGCGCATCACCCCGATGTGGAAGCGGCCTTTGCTTTGTTTGGTAAAGGCGATCAGATCACCACGCGGCGACCACACCGGGGTGCCATAGCGACCCTGGCCAAAGGAAATACGCCGCGCTTCGCCGCCACCGGCCGGCATTATATAGAGCTGCTGGCCGCCGGAACGGTCAGATTCAAACACGATCTGGCTGCCGTCCGGCGAATAGCTGGGCGCGGTTTCAATCGCCGTTGTCGAGGTCAGACGCTGGGGCGTTCCGCCGTTCAGCGCCATTTTGTAGATGTCGGTATTGCCGCCGCGCGACAGTGAAAACACCACTGTCTGACCGTCGGGCGAAAAGCGAGGTGCGAAAGTCATGGTTTCTGCCGGCACCGGCAGCGCCCGGCGCTGCACCGAGCCCACATCCAGCGCCATGATCTGGGGGAAGCCGGTTTCATAGCTAGTATAGAGGATCCGGTCGCCTTTGGGCGAGAAGCGCGGCGCCAGCACGATCGCTGAACTGTCAGTCAGATATTGCACATTGGCGCCGTCATAATCCATCACGGCCAGTCGCTTGCGCCGGTCATCCTTGGGACCGGTTTCCGCCACATAGACCACGCGGCTGTCAAAATAGCCGCCTTCGCCAGTGATGCGGCTGTAGACCACATCCGCAACTTTATGCGCGATGCGCCGCCAGCTGCGCGCGGAACCGCCCAGCTGCAACCCGTCGCCAAGCTGGGCTTCGGCATAGACGTCAAACACCCGGAATTTCACCGTCAGCGCACCGTTGACCCCGGCAGAGACCGACCCGGAAATCAGCGCCTGGGCTTTGATCGCCTTCCAGTTGGCATATTCCACCGGCGACGCGAAATTGGTGATCTGGGTGACAAAAGCATCGGCTGGAATTTCGCGGAAAAGACCGGTGCCGGTCAGATCGGCAGCCACCACCTGGCTGATCTGGCTGGCAAATTCCGCTGCCGCCGCATTTTCCGCCACAAAAGAAGCCACCGCAAAGGGTAGCGGTTCGATTACCCCTTCGGTGATTTCAATCCGCAGAGGGCCTCGGTTTTCCTGGGCGGAAACGGGCTGGATGAGCGCCGCCAGCGCCAGGGTCGAGGCAAGGGTCAGGGCCTGAAATATTCTCATTTGATCCTCATATTCTCGGGATTGAAGGTCATTTCGATGTCGCGCCAGCGGGCATATTTTTCCGCTGGCAGATTAAAGCCGCGCTGACCACAACGGATCACCGCCCGGCGCGCAGCGGCAAAGGCTTTTTGCGCGGCGGCGTCATTGCCACCCCGAAAGCCAAGCAGCGTGATCGAGCCGTTTTCGGGACGGCCGGTCTCCGCCATGCGCACGCCAACGGTCACGGTGACACGCAAGGCCTCGGAGGACAGCGAACCGACGTTCCAGCATTGCTGCACCGCCACCCGCAGCGCGTCTTTTTCACCCCGGGTCAAAGGTGGACCGGAGGGCACGGCGACGGGTGTTTCCACAGCGGTGTCGGGGCTGCTCAGTGCGGCCAGAATGTCTGCGGCGGCATTCGCTGCCGGATCAGCCGCGACCTGTTCCGGCTCGGGTTTTGGAACCGGTTTGGGCTTGGGCTCAGGTTTGGGCGCCTCGGCGACTTTCTGCACCGGTTTTGGCCGGTTGGGACGCAGGCGCGGCCGCGGCGTTGCCATCAGACCGGCCGGTTGCTCCGCTTCGGTGACGATTTCCGTACTGGCCTGCTCCGGCGCAGCTGCCGGGCGTTCGGGCAACTGCTCTGTGGCCAGTTCATCAGGCCGGACCTCGGGTGTTGCGGTTTCAGCGATTTCGCTGCTGGGAGGTTTTTCCATCACCGGGACCGGCGCCACCCGGGGGGCAGGCGCCGGTTTGGCTTCCGCGTCCGGTTTGGGGCGTTCCATTGCGCCTGCATCAATGGCCGGCGGCTGCGGCAGCACGGGCGCGGTATCCACCACCTCGTCGGGGATCGCCGCCAGCGGCTGTGGCGGCTCCGGCGCCATCTCCGGCTGTGGCGCTTCGGGTTGCAGCAGTTGCGGGCGCAGCAGCGGTGGCGTTGCTTCTACCGTCGGCGCCACCAGTGCAGCGGTCTCAGGCTGAGGCGCAAGCGGCGCTTGTTGCAGCGGGATGACTTGGGGTTGTTGCGACATCAGCGCGGCAAATTCCTGCTCTGAAATCAGCGAGACGTCACTGGACTGCACCGGCAGCGGATCCTCGGCGCGCAGGAACACCCCGCCGACAAGAACCCACAGCACCAGCCCGCCATGTGCTGCGCCAGATATGAAGGTGCCCGTATTCACGGCCGCGGCCTTATCCGTCCCGGCCATCAAGTGTCGGACCACCAGTGTCCGTCACGAGACCGATATTGTTAAACCCGCCGGCATTGAGTGCGCCCATGACCTGGACCACCCGCTCATAGGCAATCGCCCCGTCGGCGCGCAGAAACACCTTGTCGTCCGAACGTTCACTGGCGATGGCGCGCAGCTTGCCGATCAGATCGACCTCTGGCGTATCATTGTCCATCAGCAACACCCGCCCGTCAGCAGTCAGCGTAATCGACAGCGGGTCTTCGTCCGGCGAATCAAGCGCGGTGGCGGCGGTTTTTGGCAGTTCGACCGGCACGCCAACCGTCATCAGCGGTGCGGCCACCATAAAGATAATCAACAGCACCAGCATCACATCCACAAAGGGGGTGATGTTGATTTCGGCCATCGGGCGCGATTTACCGCCGCGCCGTCCGCGCCGTCTGCCACCAGATCTTTGCGCTACACCTGCCCCCATGTCAGCTGTCCAACTGACGGCTGAGGATGGTGGAGAACTCGTCGGCAAAAGATTCATACCCGCCCAGAATGCGGTCACTGTCGGCGGACAATTTATTGTAGAACACCACCGCCGGGATCGCCGCCAGCAGGCCCAGCCCGGTGGCCAGCAGTGCTTCGGCAATACCAGGGGCCACAACGGCGAGATTGCTGGATTGCTGCATGGCGATCTGTTCAAAGGCGTTTTTGATGCCCCAGACCGTACCAAACAGCCCGACAAACGGCGCGGTGGAGCCCACGGTGGCGAGGAAGGACAGTCCCCGGTTCAGAACCTCGGATTCCTTGGCGATGGCCACATCCATGGTGCGGTCGATGCGGGCATGGGCCCCGGCAATCAGACCACCATCCTGGCGGTGCGAGCGCTTCCATTCCTGCATGCCGGCGACAAATACGGTTTCTGACGGTCCCTTGGGCTCATTGCCAATTTTGTCAAACAGCGTGTCCAGCGGGTCGCCCGACCAGAAAGAGCGGTCAAACACCTCTGCCGAACGCCGGGATTTGCGATAAGTGATATGTTTCTGAATTATGATTGACCAGGACCAGAAGGAGGCCACGATCAGCAAGCCCATGACGAGTTTCACCGTCAGGGTTGCACGCATAAAAAGCGCCAGAAAGGAGAAATCAATCTCCTGTGCCAGTGCAAGGGTTTCGGTTTCCATATGCCTGCTCATCCATGTTGGCCAC
Source organism: Candidatus Halocynthiibacter alkanivorans (assembly GCF_003333265.1). Taxonomy (GTDB): domain Bacteria; phylum Pseudomonadota; class Alphaproteobacteria; order Rhodobacterales; family Rhodobacteraceae; genus Halocyntiibacter_A; species Halocyntiibacter_A alkanivorans. Next base: position 15,227 of record NZ_QOLB01000061.1, on the reverse strand, counting down.
GTCATCGCGGCTCTCTTTAACGAGAAGCTAACGGATGATCAGGAAAAAATCCAACAAATGCGCGTGATCGGCAAAAAAATGAGCGCGTTAGTGTAAAAGCAGGCGAATATTTGCCGGAAGTCGCGCTGGCTGGCCGGAATCCTGCAGTGCAATCACCGTGACTTCGGCTGAAAACAGCACGATTTCGCCGCGATTCACCTTTTGTTGCAAGATGATACGCGCTCCGGTGACCGCCAGCAGTGTGGTTTCCACCACCAGCTCATCATCAAACCGCGCCGGGGCCAGGTAATCCGCTTCGACCCGGCGCACCGCAAAGACGATGCCCTCCTCTTTCAGCGCCACCTGGTCGATGCCAAGCGCGCGCACGTATTCAGTGCGGGCGCGTTCGATGAATTTCAGATAGTTGGCATAATAGACGATACCGGCGAGATCAGTGTCCTCATAATAGACCCGCAGCGAAAACGTATGGCTCATGTGATCTGGCTCACTTAATTTGGCTCCGGGCAAACAGGCGCAGCGCGTGGCTGGGGTCTGACGCGGCCACCGGCATCATCGGATCATAAGCAGCGCGGATCAGATTGGCGATGTCACCGCGCACGATGGTGCCCTGCCCGTCGGGCAGCTCCTCCAGCGGCGACTGCTGTGCAAAAGCGCCCTCGGCCCAGAGCAGGATCGCCTGCACCGCCTGACCAAAAGCGATGGTTTCCGCTGGCAGCGCGGCCATCGCGTCATCCATGCGCACAAAAGAAAAACAGGCCTGAATCGCGTCGTTGCCATCAAAGCGGAACGCACGGTACTGGCTGGCGTCCGCCGCCTGAAGCCGGGCAACCGTCGCGTCCAGCTCCGGGATCATTTCGCCCAGATCCGACACCGCGCGAAGTTCGTCCCAGTCGCGCAGGAAAAAGATCATCAGATTGCCACCCAGTTCCGGGTCCAGATCGGTCATCTGGTGGCCTGCGATGGCCACCACTGCTTCAATTGCGCTTTTGACCACCTGCAGCGTGGCGTCATCGACCCCAAACACAATCGGCGCGATCGGCCGCCCCCAGCGCGAAAACGCATAGCCGGAGGCGCCGGTGAAATGGGCTTCTGTCTGCTCTGGGGTCACGACATGTCTTTCTGTTTTCGTGGTCTGCGAGAGAGGAATTTTCCAGGTTTCTCACTTGTGCAGGACTTAACCCGGATCTTTGCTCAGGAACAAGTCTCAGCCGTCGAACATATTGCCCTGCCCCGGTGGCACCGGCGCCGCCAGCCCCAGATGGCTCCAGGCCTTTTGCGCCAGGGTGCGGCCGCGCGGGGTGCGTTGGATCAGCCCCTGCTGCAACAAAAAGGGCTCGATCACATCCTCAATCGAATCGCGGCTTTCCGACAGCGCTGCCGACAGGGTTTCCGCCCCCACCGGCCCGCCCTGGTAGTTTTCTGCAATCAAGCGCAGATAGCGGCGGTCGGCACCGTCCAGCCCCAGATGATCCACCCCGAGCCGGGTCAGAGCATTGTCGGCGATTTCCCGGGTGATGCTGCCGTCACCTTCGACCACGGCAAAATCCACCACCCGGCGCAGCAAGCGCCCGGCAATACGCGGCGTGCCACGGGCGCGCCGGGCGATTTCCAGCGCGCCACCGGCATCCGCCGGCACCCCAAGCAGGCGGGCGCCGCGGGTAACGATCTCGTTCAGCTCTTCAACGGTATAAAACTGCAGCCGGATCGGAATGCCAAAGCGGTCGCGCAGAGGTGTGGTCAGCAGCCCCATCCGGGTTGTGGCACCCACCAGGGTGAAAGGCTGCAATTCAATGCGCACGGTGCGCGCCGCCGGGCCTTCGCCGATCACCAGATCAAGCTCAAAGTCCTCCAGCGCCGGATAAAGCACCTCTTCGACCACCGGGTTGAGCCGGTGGATCTCGTCGATGAACAACACGTCGCGCGCTTCCAGGTTGGTCAGGATCGCCGCCAGGTCACCGGCCCTGGCCAGCACCGGACCAGAGGTCATTTTGAAGTTCACCCCCAGTTCGCGGGCGATGATCTGAGCCAGGGTGGTTTTGCCCAGCCCGGGCGGACCATGAAACAAGGTGTGATCCATCGCTTCGCCACGCATGCGGGCGCTCTCGATAAAGATCTTCAGGTTGGAGCGCGCCTCGGCCTGACCGATAAACTCATCAAGCCCCTGGGGTCGAAGTGCCCGGTCATGGTCAGAAGGCCGTACTTCGGGGCGCAGATCGGGGTCAGAATCCTGCATCGATCAGCCTTTCGGAGCCAGAAGTTTCAACGCAGCCCGGATCAGAGCCGCCGTGGTCGCCTCGGAATCACTGCCGGAGGCTTCGGCCACAGCCGAGGCGGCTTCCGAGGGCGCATACCCCAGGTTTTGCAAGGCTGAGAGCGCTTCGGCAGTGGCACTGGACTGACGCCGCGGGCGCGGAGGCGCAGTGCCGCCTGTGGCGGCGGGCGCCGGGCTTTCGATCACCGCATCATCAAACTCAGGCACGGTGCCAAGCACTTCGCCAAGTGCCGCCCCCATCGCCATCACATTGGGTGCTTTGTCTTTCAGCTCATTCACCACCCGCTGGGCGATTTTTGGGCCGACACCCGGGGCGGCTTTGATTGCAGCCCAGTCGCCCAGCGCGATGGCGCGGCTGGTGGCGTCGGGCCCCAGGGTGCCAAGAATAGCCATCGAGGCTTTGGCGCCAATGCCCTGCACCGAGACCAGCAGCCGGTGCCATTCTTTTTCCAGCAGCGAAGTAAATCCGAACAGCTGCAGCAGGTCTTCACGCACCAGCATCTCGGTATAAAGCGTCACCGGCTCGCCCGGCCCGGGCAGGCTGGCAAGGGTGCGGTCATTCACATGCACGATATAACCGACCCCGCGCACATCGATCAGAACATGGTCGGAGCCGCGGTAATCCACCCGGCCTGTCAGTTTACCAATCATGCGCCGGCCTTTCTTAATGCGTCTTCAAGGCGGCCTTTTGAGGCGGCGTAATGGGAGTGGCACATGGCAATGGCCAGCGCGTCAGTGGCATCGGCACTGTCCAGCACCACACCCGGCAATTGCAACCGCACCATATGTTCCACTTGTTTTTTATCGGCATGACCAACACCAACAATGGCCTTTTTGACCTTGTTGGGGGCGTATTCGCCAATTTCGAGTCCTGCCTGCGCCGGCACCAGCAGCGCAACTGCGCGTGCCTGACCCAGTTTCAGGGTGCCCGCACCGTCTTTGTTCACGAATGTATGTTCCACCGCCGCCGTGGTCGGGGCGTAACGCGCCACCACTGCGCTCAGCTGCTCAAACAGCGACAACAGCCGCGGCGCCAGATCACCGGCACCGGAATGACAGGTGCCGTTGGCCACATGTTTCATCCGCCCTGCCGAAACATCGATGATTCCCCAGCCCATATTGCGAAGCCCGGGATCGATTCCCAATACACGCATAGTTTTTCCTGCTCGTTATGTTTTTTCCGGATTAGCACGAAACGCGAACATCCACCAGCGCGATTACAGCAGCGTCGTTTTCAGACCAGTGCCTGACGCATCCGGACCACGCCGCGATCGCTATGCAAAAAGCGCATATGTGCCATGCAATAAAGGGGTCTGGTGCCATGAGAGCGGCGGCCCTACATCGGGGTCAAGACACACAATCATGAAATTAGCTCACAAGGATGGCTGATATGACTACTCTCGTTTACACAAATGCCAACACTGGCAACTCAGCAATTTCGACAGCGTTTTACCGCATGGTTGTGGCGTTCTCCGACTGGCGCGCCGATGTTGCCACCCGTCGTGCGCTGGGCAGATTGTCCGACACCGTGCTGGAAGACATTGGTCTGACCCGCGGCGATATCGTATCTCTGAACCTGTCCCGCTAAGCGGCAGTTCAGACCGGTCCGCAAGCAGTCCTCCCTCTGCGACGCGGCCCAGAACGAAACCCGGTGTGTCTCTTCCGACTCACCGGGTTTTTTTGTGCCACCAGGGGCGCACAGCCGCAGGGTCGAAGCCGGCGAGGCGCTTTCAAACAATGCCGTGCTGTAATTTCCCTGAAACTGCCGCGCCTCCGCGACATGTTGTCACCGTCACCGGCATCAGATAACCCGCACATCAGCCCTGCCACAGAGCACAAAAGTCGCTTTCAGACCCGGAGATGCCGGGGCTGGAACATTCCCTCCTGGCCATGTGAAACGCGCATATTAGCCATGCAAAAAAGGGGTCTGGCGGCCCGCCCGCGGCGCGTCTACAGCGGCTTTCAGAAACTCAGATCTGAAATTAGCTCACAAGGATGGCTGATATGACAACTCTCGTACACGCAAACGCCCATATCGGGCATTCTACAATTTCAACTGCAATCTCGCGCCTGGTGGTGTCGTTCTCCGCCTGGCGCGCGATGACGGCCACCCGTCGTGAGCTGAACAAATTATCCGATATTGCGCTGGAAGACATCGGCCTGTCGCGCGCCGATATCGACACGATGAAGCTGTACCGCTAAGCGGATTTGAAACGCCTGCACCGGTTGCGCCGGAGCGTTGCAATAGTCAGGCCCGGAAGACACTGAATGTGTGTTCCGGGCCTTTGTTTTGCCAGGCTTAAACAGAGAGCGCTTGCAGCGGTCCCGGCACGGGCGCGTTCCGTTGCCAACACATAACAGTCAGCAGAACGATCTGGCCACAGCCAGCGGACCTGTGTTTGCGCGACGGGGTTTCAGCGGGAGGCCGTGAGACCGGGAAGCCCGATACGGATTTGATCTGCGAGCCAAAGCGTTGTGACATCCGGGCTCAGCAGCCATGCGCCGGCCTGTTCAACCACAGTGCCGCGCGCCATCAGATCGACCCGGTTGCGATACTCAGCGGCGCCCAGGCTGGTGAACACCATTGATTTAAACAGCAGGAAAACCAGCGCAAGAGCCAGAAGTGGCGCCCAGGGAAACCGACGGGGCGGATCCACAGAAACCGCCACCACCAGACCGTCCTGCGTCAGCCGGCCTTCACAGCCGCGCGTCATTTTGCGATGCCGCCGGTTGATCCGTCTGATACGGTTGTCAAAACTCTGAAACCCGGTGACCGGCATGACTGGCTCCCATCTTCACTTGTACACTACCCCTTCAGTGTCCTGAACTTGAGGCCTGGAAACAAGGGAAACGAAACCTTAAGCGCCGGTTAACCTTCTTTTTTGCGAAGCGTCAGCGTGGACCACTCAACAATCTCGTCATGTTGAATAAGATTGTAGCCGTTCTGCGTATAAACCCCGATCACCTCGGCCGCCTGTTCATTCAACAGGCCCGAGAGAATCACATAGCCGCCCGGCGCGCAGGCGGCTGACATTGAGGGCGCCAGATCAATCAACGGGCCTTTGAGGATATTGGCAAAGATCAGGTCAAACGGCGCAGCAGAAGCAAGTTCAGGATGCTCAAAACCGGCGGCTTCAATGCATTTCACCCGGCCGGCAAGCCCGTTGCAGGAGACATTGACCTCGGCCACATCCACTGCGACCTGATCGATGTCAGAGGCCATCACCACATTGGGATAGACTTTCGCCGCCGCCATGCCCAGCACCGCGGTGCCACAGCCGATGTCGGCAACGCTCTCTGCCACAAATCCCGCATCGATCAGCCGGTCCAGCGCCCGCAGACAGCCAAGCGTGGTGCCATGGTGGCCGGTGCCAAAGGCCATCGCCGCTTCGATCAGCAGGCCGATGGAGGCTTCGGGCAGTTTGTCCGCATCATGGCTGCCGTACACAAAAAAGCGCCCGGCCTCGACCGGCGACAATTCGCGGCGCACATGGGCGACCCAGTCGGTGTCGGGCAATTCAGACACCGCAAAATCTTTGCTCCCGAACGCCGCTGCCAGCAACGACAGCGCCACTTCATCGGGCTGCTCAATAAAATAGCCACCGACTTCCCACAGGCCAGAGCCGTCCTCAATCTCACTCACACCCACACCGGTCGGCGCCGGCTCCAGCCGCTCCAGCGCTTCGCCCAGCGCTTCGGCGGGTGCTTTTCCTGGCAGCGAGGTCAGAGCGGTAAAGGTGGGCATGGCGTAGCCTTTCAGGACAGGGGTTGCCCCGCTATAGCGCCCGCGCTGGTACGCCTGCAACCCGCGAACCGCTGGCAACGTCTTTTGTCACCACCGCCCCGGCTGCGATGATGGCGCCATCGCCGATGGTCACCCCGGGCAGCACTGTTGCCCCTGCCCCGATCCAGACATCTTCGCCAAGTGTCACGGGCAGGGCGCGTTCAATGCCTCTGGCGCGTTGTTTGATGTCCCGGTTATGGTCGGCACAGGCGAGGGTGACATGCGGCCCCAGCATGGAGCGCGCCCCAATCCGCACCGGTGCGCTGTCAAGGATCGTGCAGCCCGCGTTGATATAGACCTCATCGCCCAGATGCAGATTCAGCCCGTAAGAACAGTGGAACGGCGCCTCTATAAATACGTTCTCGCCGACTGCAGCAAACAAGGCGCCCAGTTCAGCTGCAAAGGGGCCGCGCTGATCCGGGTCTTGTGTCGCATGGGCATGGCAGGCACGCCGCGCGGCACACCTCAGATCATCCAGTTCCGGCAGCAGGCAACTGTACCAGCCCCCGCTGCGCATCAGCTCCAGAGGTGTCGCAGCCATCAGGCCGCGCCAGTGCCGATCGGACAGGTCACGCCGGTGCCACCAATGCCGCAATATCCGGACGGGTTTTTCTCAAGATACTGCTGGTGATAATCCTCAGCATAGAAAAACTTTGGTGCCGACAGAATCTCTGTGGTGACCGCGCCAAGACCGGCAGCGGCCAGACGGGTGGCGTATTGCCCCTTACTGGCCTCAGCGGCCTCTTTCTGATCGTCAGAATACGTGTAGATTCCAGAACGGTACTGGGTGCCCCGGTCATTGCCCTGGCGCATGCCCTGAGTAGGGTCGTGGCCCTCCCAGAACGTTTGCAGCAGCGCCTCATAAGAGATCACTGCAGGGTCAAAGATCACCCGCACCACTTCGTTGTGGCCAGTCTTGCCGGTGCAGGTCTCTTCATAGCTCGGGTTTGGCGTCTCGCCGCCGGCATAGCCCACCATGGACAGCCAGATGCAGTCGCCAAGTTGCCAGAACATGCGCTCGACACCCCAGAAACAGCCCATGCCGAACATGGCTTCCTGCATGCCCTCAGGCACCCGGGACTTAAGCGGGCGTCCCGACAGGAAGTGACGCTCAGCGGTTGCAATCGGATCCGGACGGCCCTTTAAGGCCGCGCCCAGGTCCGGAAGTTGCGATTTATCTTTGTTGCCCAACCCAAACATCAGCGCCTCCTGTTTGATCAATTCATCACATCATATAGGCAGCCCGCCCCGGGAGGGCGAGGCCCCGCAGTCATAAACTGCGATCACTCTGCCGCGACCGGGTTTAACGCTGCAAACCGGGTTTCGTTGCCCTTGCAAGGGTGGCGCGGGATCAGCATTGCCAGCAACAGCGAAAACGCGGCCATGCCCGCCGCCAGCACAAAGACAGATCCGGGCGATGTGACCCAGAGATAGCCCAGCAGCGCCGGCAGAAACACCGCCGCAATATGATTGATGGTAAAGGCCACGGCGGCGGTCGGCGCGATATCCCCCGGATCGGCGATCTTCTGAAAGTAGGTTTTCAATGCGAAAGCCAGCGCAAAGAACATGTGATCAATCACATATAGCGCCGCCGCGAGCACCACGCCCCAGCCGAAATAATAGATACCGCCATAAGCGAGGAACACGCCGATCAGCCCGAGATATTCAAACATCAGCACCCGGCGTTCGCCAAATTTCGCGACCGCACCGCCCATCATTGGCGCAAATATCATGTTGGCCACAAAGTTCAGCATCAAGAGCCCGGTGACTTCCTGGACCTCAAATCCAAAGCGTTCGACCATCATAAAGGCCGCAAAAACCACAAAAATCTGCCGCCGCGCCCCGGACATGAATTGCAGCGCATAATAGAGCCAATAGCGTTTGCGCAGTATAAACTGCTTTTTCTGCGGATGTGGCGCTTCAAACTGGGGATAGGCAAAAAGACAAAACAGGGCGACCACAGCGGTAAAACCACCCGAGATCAGGTACACCATCTCATAAGACAGGTTCAGCGTCTTCCAGGTCAGCATCAACAGACCATAGGCGATCAGCGACGCCGCAGAGGCGGTGGCGACCAGCCAGCCAAGCGTCTGGGGCGCGCGGTCTTTTTCGATCCATTGCAGTTGTAGCGACTGGTTCACGGTCTCATAATAATGAAACCCGATCGAGCTGAGCATGGTCACGGTCAGAATGCCGTAGAACGAGGGGAAATAGGCGGTCACAGCCGTCGCCACCCCCAGCATCGCCAGGGCAACAAGGCCCAGCACTTGTTCGCGAAACAGCATCAGCAGCGCAATAACACCCACCGCCAGAAACCCCGGAATTTCGCGCACCGTATGCAACCAGCCGATCTCAATGCCGGTAAAGCCTGCGGACTCGATCACGAAGTTATTCAGCAGCGCAGACCAGGTGGAAAACGCAATCGGCATAGCAAATGCCATAACAACCAGCAGCGCGATAGGGCGGCGCCAGAAAGGGAGGCGCGCAGCCTCCTGGGTTTTAACAATATGAAACATGCTCTCTGGCTAAGGCTTTGCGGCCACAAATGCCAGAGCTTCAGTTGTGTTTGCCGCTGCGTTTCCCACGATGCGGCAGGCCGGGGTCGCGCCCCAAGTGCCGGATCAGCCAGGATTCCAGACTCGCATTGCCGGGTCCGCGCCGGGCGCATCTTCGTTCCGGCATCTAGCAAACTGAAAGCAACCTGCTTATTTTACAGAAAACTCTGCGGATCAATGTCGATCGACAGCCGCACATTATGCCCAATGCGGAACTGTGCGGACCAACGTGCCAGCGCCGCCTGCAAGGGCGCCGCTTTGTCGGCTTTGACCAACAGGCGCACCCGGTGGCGGCCGCGCACCCGTGCAATGGGCGCCGGGGCCGGGCCAAATACCTGGGCACCGATGTCGCGCAACACCCGGTCCTGACGTGCCATATTGGCGCCAAGATCAAAGGCCGCCTGCATGTCCGGGCTGGATATCACAATGCCGGCCATGCGCCCGTAAGGCGGCACGCCTGCGGCCTTGCGTTCCGCCGCCTCCGTTTGCCAGAAGCCTTCTTCATCACCCGACAGAATGGCGCGGATCACCGGGTGTTCCGGCTGATAGCTTTGCAGCAGGGCGGTGCCCTTTTTCGCTGCACGCCCGGCACGCCCTGCCACCTGGCGCATCAACTGAAAAGTCCGTTCTGCCGCGCGCAGATCCGAGCCCTGCAACCCAAGGTCGGCATCAATCACCCCGACAAGGGTAAGATGCGGAAAGTTATGACCTTTTGCCACCAGTTGCGTGCCGATGATGATATCAGCCTCGCCGCGCGCAATGGCTTCGATTTGTTCTTTCAGCGCCCGCGCCGAGCCAAACAGATCTGATGACAGCACCGCAACGCGCGCGTCCGGGAACAACTCTTTGATTTCTTCCGCCAACCGTTCCACCCCCGGGCCAACCGGCGCCAGTTTACCCTCGACCTCACAGGACGGGCAAGCATCAGGCACAGGTTTGCTTTCGCCACACTGGTGGCACATCAGCCGTTTCTGGAACCGGTGCTCCACCATACGCGCATCACAGTGATCGCAGGCGATCTGATGGCCACAGGCGCGGCAGATCGTCATCGGCGCATAGCCCCGGCGGTTGATGAAAAACAGCGACTGCTCGCCGGCCTCAATGCGCTTGTTCACTTCGCGTTGCAGCCGCTGAGACACCCAGCGGTTGGAGGGCAGCTTTTCCTCGCGCATGTCGATCGCGCCCATATCGGGCATCTGCGCCGCGCCATAACGGGACACGAGATCGACACGGGCATATTTCCCGGCCTCAGCATTGGCCCAGCTTTCCAGCGAAGGGGTGGCGGAGGCCAGGATCACCTGGGCGCTACAGCACAGAGCCCGCATCACCGACATGTCGCGGGCGGAATAGAGCACCCCGTCATCCTGTTTATAAGATGTGTCGTGTTCCTCATCGACCACGATCAGGCCAAGATTTTGAAATGGCAGGAAAAGGGCCGAGCGGGCCCCGACCACAACCTGAGCCGCGCCCTGCCCAACCATACGGAAACAACGCCGCCTCTCGGTCATGGTAACACCGGAATGCCACTCAGCAGGCTGGGCGCCAAATCGGGCCTCAAGCCGGGTCAGAAACTCAGCGGTCAGCGCAATTTCCGGCAGCAAAACAAGCGCCTGACGCCCCTGGGCCAGACATTCGGCCACCGCTTCCAGATAGACTTCGGTTTTGCCGGAGCCGGTGACGCCCTTCAGCAGCGTGGTGCCATATTTACCGCTGGCGACACTGGCACGCAGTTTTTCAGCACCTTCGGCCTGATCCTCCGTCAGCTCTTTGCCAGCATATTTCGGGTCCAGATATGGGTAGGGCAGATCGCGCGGCGCATCTTCTTCGCGCACCACACCCTGTTTCACCAGGCCTTTGATCACCGAGGAGGTGACACCGGCATAATCCGCCAGTTCTTTCAGAGTGAACGCGAGGCCGCCATATTGTTCCAGCACTTCAAGCACTTTGCGGCGCGCGTCGGTCTGACGGTCGGGCTCGCCCTTGCCGCGGCGATAGATTTTGCGCATCGACACCGCGCCGCCAAGACCCGGTGCGCGGGTCGCCAGCCGCAGCATCGCCGACATCGGCGTCAGCGTATAATCAGCGACGCGTCCGAGAAACTGGCGCATCTCGTCGCGCATTGGTTCCACGTCCAGCACGCGGATTACAGAGCGGATTTTGGCACGGTCGTAATCGCCCTGCCCCGGCCCCCAGACCACGCCCAACACTTTGCGCGGCCCCAGCGGCACTTCGACAAAGGCGCCGGTCTCACAGCCGCCCTCGGGCGCTTTGTAGTCCAGTAACCGGTCCAGCGGCTGGGTTGTCAGCACGCCGACAAGATCGCCCTGGTTGAAAAACATCTGCTCTGCCATAGCTTATCCTTAGGGGCTTTCGGGCCGCGCCGCCATAGGGTATGAAGCGGCAACCCCTGCCAGAACCAAGGACTGCTTACATGAAATTCTTTATCGACAGCGCCGACGTAGACGCCATCCGCGAACTTAACGACCTGGGCATGGTTGATGGGGTCACCACCAACCCGTCGATCATTATGAAATCCGGCCGCGACATCGTCGAAGTGACCAAAGAAATCTGTTCCATTGTTTCCGGTCCGGTTTCCGCCGAAGTGGTTGCCTCTGACGCAGAAGGCATGATTGCCGAAGGTCGTAAACTGGCTGAAATCGCTGACAATATTGCGATCAAAGTGCCGCTGACATGGGCCGGTCTGAAAGCCTGTAAAGTGCTGAGCGGCGAAGGCCGTATGGTCAATGTAACGCTGTGTTTCTCGGCCAACCAGGCGCTGCTCGCCGCCAAAGCCGGCGCGACCTTTATCTCGCCTTTCATCGGCCGTCTGGACGACATCAACCTTGATGGTCTGGAGCTGATCGAAGACATCCGCACCATCTATGACAACTACGGTTACGAAACCCAGATTCTGGCTGCTTCGATCCGCAACGCCAACCACGTGAAAGATTGTGCGATCATCGGCGCCGATGTTGTGACCGCGCCGCCTGCCGTGATCAAAGCGATGGCAAACCACGTGCTGACCGACAAAGGTCTGGACGCGTTCAACGCCGACTGGGCAAAAACCGGTCAAAAAATCCTGTAAGCGCGTCACGCGTAAACAGTTAAGAAACATCAGGAAAGCAGCCCGCCCGGGCTGCTTTTTTACGTTGATGCGCATATCTCCGATGCGTTCCGCAGCTCTGATATGGCTTGAACAGGACGGCTTCTGGCTCTAAAAACCCCGATAAGAAATTGCAGAAAAATTTCGGGTTTCAGTGTATATATTGAAACCAAGAGCAAAAATGAGGCAGGCATGAACGAAATCGCCCTGATGGCAGAAGATCTGCGCGAGCGGATTATCTCCGACCCGGAATCGGTGCTGGATGACCATGATGTCATGCGGGCGCTGATTGCGGCCAACGAAAAAGCACTTGGCGGCAATATTGTCGATCTGCGCGGCATTGCGATGGAACGGCTGGAGACCCGGCTGGACCGGCTGGAAGACACCCATCGTGGGGTGATTGCAGCGGCTTATGAAAATCTTGCCGGAACCAATCAGGTGCATCGTGCGATCCTGAAAATGCTGGACCCAACTGATTTCGAAAGCTTTTTACGTGACCTTGGTGGCGATGTCGCCGCTGTACTGCGGGTGGATTCAATCAAGCTGGTGCTGGAGACGCTGCAAAGCAGCGAAGATCCGGTTGTGTCGCGGTTGAGCGATGTTCTGGTGACGGCGCAACCCGGTTTTATCGACGAATATCTGAGCGGCGGGCGCAATATACCGGTGCGGCAGGTGACGCTGCGCCAGACCCATCCCGACAACAACCGGATTTACGGCGAGCGTGCGTCCTGGGTGCATTCGGAAGCCTGTCTCAAGCTGGATTTCGGCTCCGGACGCCTGCCGGGGATGCTGGTGATGGGGGCCGAAGACCCGCACCAGTTCCAGCCGACCCAGGGCACTGATTTATTGTCCTTTTTCGCCGACGTCTTTGAACGTTCCATGCGCCGCTGGCTGGACTGATGTTGCCAGCTGGCCTCAGCGACACTGTGGCGCGCTGGCTGGATCACATCCGCGCTCTGGACGGGGCGAGCCCGCACACAATCACCGCTTATCAGACCGATGTTCTGGGATTTTTGTCCTTTATCAACGGGCATTTCGGCGGCGGTAAAGGCATTGCGGTGCTGGGCGATATATCGATCACTGATATGCGGGCCTGGATGGCGCATGAACGGGCGCGCGGCGTGGCGTCACGCTCCCTGGCGCGCTCACTCTCCGCGGTGCGTATGTTTGCCCGCTGGCAGGCCGAACGCCAGGGCTTTGATGCCACCGCAATCCTGTCGGCACGCAGCCCGAAATTTCAGGCGAAACTGCCGCGCCCGGTGAGTGAAGTGGATGCGGTGGCTTTGTTGCACTGTGTTGCACTGCAATCGGAGACGCCGTGGATTTCGGCGCGCGATGTGGCGGTTGTGACCCTGCTTTATGGCTGTGGCTTGCGCAGATCAGAAGCGCTGGCGCTGCAGGGGCAGGATTTTCCGCTGTCTGACGTGCTGCGCGTCCGCGGCAAAGGCGGCAAAGAACGTCTGGTGCCGGTGCTGCCTGTCGCGGCAGATGCGGTGGCGGCATACATCCGGCTGTCGCCCTATAAGCCAATGAAAGATCAGCCATTATTCCGGGGAGCACGTGGCGGGCCGCTGAACCCGCGACTGATTGCCAAAGTGGTGGAACAGGCCCGGACTCAGTTGGGATTGCCCGCCACTGTGACACCACATGCGATGCGTCACAGCTTTGCCACTCATCTGTTATCTGCCGGCGGCGATCTGCGCACGATCCAGGAATTACTCGGCCATGCCTCACTGTCCACCACCCAGATCTATACCAGCGTGGATGCTGGCCGGTTGATGGAAGTCTATCAGGCAAGTCACCGCCGCGCGTAGCGTGCCGGAGGCGACCCAATTGCATTTCCAACCCTGCTCAGGCATGTAGGGCGGATGATAAAAATGCGCGCATATTCTGTACATCTGCTCACTGCAACCGGAGCGGTTCTGGCGATGCTGGCAATGCTGGCAGCGGTAGATGGAAAGTGGTCCCTGATGTTTTTGTGGCTGGTTGTGGCCTTTGCTGTCGATGGCATTGATGGGCCGCTGGCGCGAAAATATAACGTAAAAACAAACGCTCCGCTCATTGATGGCGTGTTGCTTGATCTGATCATCGACTATCTGACCTATGTGTTTATTCCCGCATTCGCGCTGTTTAAGTCCGGGTTGCTGCCAGGCTGGACCGGCTGGGTGTCGATCATCCTGATCACCTTTGCTTCGGCGCTGTATTTTTCGGATTCCCGCATGAAAACAAAGGACAACAGCTTTTCCGGCTTTCCAGGTTGCTGGAATATGCTGGTGCTGGTCCTGTTCGCACTGCAGCCCAATTTCTGGGTGATGCTGGCGCTGATTTCAGCACTGGCTGTGGCGATGTTTCTGCCTTTGCGATTCGTACATCCGGTGCGCACGGCACGCTGGCGGACGGTGACGATGCCCATGGCGCTGGCCTGGACCTTTTTTGCCGGCTGGGCAGCCTGGGGTGATTTTCACCCACAAAGCTGGGCGATCTGGGGGCTGGCGGTGACCTCGGTCTACCTGTTGTTTGCCGGCATGCTGCAGCAGTTAATCCCGGTTAAGCGCCCAGAACTTATATGAAAATTGCACAATTCACCGGCTGAGTTGTGCAAAAACCGGAACGGATGTGAACCCGGCGGAATATGCAGGATCTGCCAGCGGTGACAGATCGCTAAAATTAGATGCAACTTGCATTGGCTCGGAAACCCCCTGTTAATCCACCCCATGCGCAATGGCCCTGTTTTAATCCAGAAAGGATAGACAGTGGATATTGCCGCATCAATGGCAACCGGATCATCCGGCTGCAACGCCGCCGCCGCCGCGCAGTCACAAACCGTCACCGAAACATTTGCGCTTGGTGACACATCGGCGCTTGATTTTTCGCAAGTGCTGCAGGAGCTGGACAGCGACGGGGATGGTGAGATTTCGGAGCAGGAATTCGCGGACTACAGGAGCGCCAAACAGGCAAGCGGCGAATATATTCCGATGGACGGGCCGGCGACGTCGGCTGCGCGCAATGCGAATGTCGACAACATCATCCAGAACCTGTTTCAGAGTGCGCTGGACGACGATCAGTCCGAGACCTGACCGTTCTCAGATCAGCAGGCTGGCGGCGCCTTCATGGCGCAAGAGTATGACTTTGGTTTCGACCCCGCCCTGACCGGAAAACCCGCCCAGGCCGCTGGCACCCAGAATGCGGTGGCAGGGGATGATCACCGGGATCGGATTGGCGCCACAGGCGTTGCCCACGGGCTGCGCCGGCCGGCCAAGGTCGCGGGCAATGTCGCCATAGGTGCGGGTTTCGCCAAAGGGGATTGCGCTCATGGCGGCGCAAACCGCGCGCTGGAAATCAGAGCCCGCCACACGGAGGGGAAGATCAAAGTTGGTCAGACGGTGGTCGAAATAGGCCGCGAGCTGGCTGACCGCCTCGCGCAGCAGTGGGGTGTCATCCTGCCCTGCCCCAGCCTCTGCGCCCTCCCAGCTGAGGCGCACAATTGCGCCACCGTCCTCATGAACAGAGAGC
>NZ_QOLB01000084.1 GCF_003333265.1 Candidatus Halocynthiibacter alkanivorans | reverse complement strand
CTGCGATTGCGCTGGGTCGGCTGGGGGTGCCAACGGGGTTCTTGTCGGGCCTGTCGAACGACCTGTTTGCATTCAGCTGGAGCAGACCCTGCACGAAAGCCGCGTTGATGCTTCTTTTGCGATCCGCTCAAGGCGGCCAGCGACGCTGGCCTTCGTGCGGCTGCGCGATGGCCAGACGGAGTATACGTTTTATGATGAGAACACCGCCGGCCGCATGATCACAGCGGCGGAATCTGACAACGACGACGATCGAATTGAGCGAGCTTGCTGTCTGGGGCGGGCCGAAAGCGTCTGAGCCGGGACGTCGGAGGAGGCCGGCTCTGGTGCCCTTCCCCAAAGCCGTGGCTCAAAGCGCCCGTTTTGCGGGTTTAACCAGCCAGTATGCGAGCTTAATGACGCGCCCCATTTTCCAGAATGCTACAATAATTGGCGACGCCGGAGCCGCCCATATTGAACACAAGGCCCAGCTCGGCGCCGTGCTTTTGCATCGCCCCGGCTGTGCCGCACAGCTGTTGCGCCGCCATGACATGCATGGACACCCCGGTCGCCCCCACCGGATGGCCCTTCGCCTTGAGCCCGCCCGACAGATTGACCGGCAGATCGCCGTCGGCACAGACGACCCCGTCCAGAATGGCCTGCGCCCCCTGACCACGCGGCGCCAGCCCCATTGCCTCGTAGATCAACAGCTCAGCAATGGTAAAACAGTCGTGCACCTCGGCAAAATCGAGATCACCAGGTTGCACCCCGGCCTGTGCAAACGCCTGCGAAAACGCCAGCGCCGGCCCCTCAAACGCCAGCAGGTCGCGGCGCGACATCGGCAGGAAATCGTTCACCTGCACGGCGGCACGAAACGCAATGTTTTGGGCGAACTGACCGGCCATATCATCGGCCACCAGTATCAGCGCGGCGGCGCCGTCGCTGATCAGCGAACAATCCGTCAACCGCAGCGGCGCGGCAATCACCGGGTTTTTCTCGCTCACCGTATTGCAGGCGTCAAACCCAATATCTTTTTGCAGATGCGCCAGCGGATTGGCCATCGCATTGGCATGGTTCTTTGCGGCGATCCGGGCAAGAACCTCACTGTGATCCCCGTAGTGCTGGAAATAGCGCTGCGCAAACCGGGCAAAGATCTGCGGAAAGGACACGCCGGATTCCTCTTTCTGATACGACGCACCGGCCAGCGCCCGCGTGGCGGCGGCGGTATCACAGGCGGTCATCTTCTCGGCGCCGATAACCAGCGCAATTTTGGTATCCCCGGCACGTATGGCATCCCGCGCGGCGTAGATCGCCGCCGACCCGGAGGCACAGGCGTTTTCCACCCGCACCGCCGGAGTGAACCGCAGGGCGTCATCCGCGTTCAGCGCCAGCGAGGCGGCAAACCCGTCACCCACCAGGCCGGAATTAAAATGCCCCAGCCATATGCCATCAATATCCGTCGCCTGCAGCCCGGCATGGGCCGTGGCCTGCCGGGTTACGTCAAGGATCAGATCCTCCAGTGTGCAGTCGCCCAACCGTCCAAACCGGGTATGGCCCCATCCAACTATCCGTGCATCCATGTGATCCTCCAAAACTTGACTGTCCTGGTGATTGTTCACAGATTGGGGCCGCACAACCATCGGTGAGATTACCTACTATGCGCAATGAACCGGCTTCGGGAACCGCAGCAACGACTGATTTCGGCTTTGACATGGCGCCGGTCGGGCTGGTCGTCACCCGTGATCGCCAGATCGAACGCTGTAATCAGCGGTTTTGCGAAATGTTCGGCTTTGATGCTGCCGCGCTGGAAGGTCAGTTGCTGGAAATCCTCTACCCATCCAACAAGGAATTCCTTGAGATTGGCAGGATCGGGCGGGCGCAGATGCAGGCCACCGGGAGTTATCATGATGACCGGGTAATGAAACGCGCCGACGGCAAGCTGTTCTGGTGTCACGCGCGCGGGCAATCGCAGGATCCTGACGAACCCTTCGCCCATTGCGTCTGGAGTTTTACCGACCTGTCGGACAATCGCCCGATGATACCGCTGACCCGACGCGAACGACAGGTGGTGATGATGTTGACCCAAGGCCTGCCAACCAAGGAAATTGCGCGTAAACTGAAGCTTTCACCGCGCACAATCGACGTGTACCGGGCGAATTTACTTCAGAAATTTGCAGCCAGGAGCACGCCTGAGCTATTGGCAAAACTGTCCGGGGTGCCGGTCTGATCGCGGCGGTTGTGGCTCCCGCTTTGAAGGGATCTGCTTCAATCTTCACCCGGGGCTTGCGAAATAAGGACAGGCGATATTGCGTTTGTGTCAAACGCACCAGCACCCCGTTCTGAAAGCAGATCTGTCGAGGCAAGCCGAACCTCCCCGCCGTCCAACACTTCCGGGTCGACTTCAATCAGGCGCTTCCTCAGTGAGACCGCCTGACGGTCAGGATCGGTCCGGAGGGGGGCAGGACGCGAAATTGCGGTCAATTGGCTCGCTTTTTCAAGGCGTACCAGAACGCTGGACTAATTCTGCCGCAGTGGCACCCGGCGCAGAGCGCGGTTTTCACCCTCAACTTCAGTGATACGCGCTTCAGCTGTGCCGTCAGAAAGGCTGCCCATGGTCGTCTGTTCAGCGAGAATTTTTGCCAGTTCTCCCCGTAAGACTTCAGTCCTCAGAGCCTTGATGTCAGAAGGACCCAGGGTGCTGTTGTTCAGGGCGTGCATGATTTCAGTCTCCACTCGCCGGCAGACCGAGAGCAGCCTTGCGGCCCGCGTCCCGGCATCTGGCGGCAGATCGGTTCGCAAAGAAAGACAGCGAAATTTGTTTGATTGGTGGTTTGAAAGTTTTTGAGGCAGGCGCTTGCATAAATAGCAGATCCGGCCTTGGCGCATCAGGCAGGCCTCGTATATTCCGGCGTTGTTGCGGGTCAAGATCTGCCTGACCAGTCGCGTCACCGCATGATGGGTGGCGGACATTGCGCGCTCCGGGCCTGACGCACCAGCCGGACTGATCTGGGGGGATGTCCGGATAGTCCGTAAAGCAGCCCTTTGTTAGCCTCGCAGCGAAGGCCTGCTTACGGCAAAAACATGCGCCCGTTCCGCCGCCGGGACCATCGGGGCCATCGCGGAGAATAATGCAACACGCAACATTGAAACATCCGTCTTGCCCGCGTCACGCACGGTTACCGCCCCTTTATATGCTTCTGAGCCGGACACGGCGTCTCACAAGCTTGTCAGAACCGGACGCAGGCCCAGTTGGGCCGTGACATTGTCTCCGCGTCTGGGGCAATGTCCGCCTATGATCAACACTCAGAACCGAAAACTCACGGACAGCTCACTGAGCATGCAAAGCCGGAAACCGGCTGTGCTGGGGCGCGCAACAAGACCCGCCGCTATCGGTGGCTGTCTCGATATCGCTTGTGACGGTTTGTGCCGCATTGCTGGTTCAGGGGCCTTGCTCGCCTGGATTTCACGAACGTGTTGTTTCCTTCCCTCCCAAACGGAGTAATTTATGCGCTTTTCTTTCGCCGCAATTGCCGCCGCCGCTCTTGCCATACCTGGCCTCGCATTACCAACCCTTGCAGACACGAACCCCGCCGACTGGGACGCGGTGCAATCTGCTGCACGCGGTCAGACCGTTTACTGGAATGCCTGGGGCGGATCGACCACCACCAATGATTTTATTGCCTGGGTCGGCAACCGCGTGTCAGAGGAATATGGTGTCACGCTTGAACATGTGAAGCTGTCAGACACAGCTGATGCGGTTTCGCGGGTGCTTGCCGAAAAAAGCGCCGGCAAAGACAGCGGCGGGGCAGTTGACCTGATCTGGATTAACGGTGCCAATTTTGCCGCAATGAAAGAAAGCGGCCTGTTGTTCGGGCCATTTGCTGAACAGCTGCCCAACTGGCAGATTGTCGATGTGGACGGCAAAACCGTTCAGACTGATTTCACTGTGCCGACGGACGGGTTCGAAAGCCCCTGGGCGATGGCTCAGGTGGTGTTCATGTATGACACGGCTGATCTGGCTGAACCGTTGCCTGATATGGCGGCGATCCTGGAGTGGTCGCGCGCCAATCCTGGCCGCTTCACCTATCCTCAACCGCCGGATTTCCTTGGTTCAACTTTTTTGAAACAGGCGCTGTATGATCTGGTTGAGGATCCCGCGCCGCTGCTTGCGCCGGCCAGCGACGACACTTACGCCACGGTTACCGCGCCGCTGTGGGACTATCTGGATGCCCTGACCCCAACGCTTTGGCGTCAGGGCAGAGCCTATCCGCAGACCGGCAATACCCAGCTGGCGCTGATCGCCGACAATGAGATCGACCTGGCGATTTCTTTCAGCCCCGGGGCCGCCTCAACGGCGATTGCCAATTTTGAGCTGCCCGACACGGTGCGCACGTTTGTGCTGCGGGACGGCACCATCGGCAACGCCTCTTTCGTGGCAATCCCTTATAACGCCAATGCGGCGGAAGGCGCGATGATTGTCGCCAACTTCCTGCTGTCGCCCGAAGCCCAGGCCCGGGCGCTGAACCCGGACTATCTTGGCTATGGTACCGTGCTCGACATGGCCGCTTTGTCGGCTGAGGACCGGGCCAGGTTTGAAAATATCGACCTTGGCATCGCGACGTTGACACCAGTGGAACTGGGCCAGGCGCTTGCGGAACCGCACCCCAGTTGGATGACCCGGGTGACTGCGGACTGGATCAGCCGCTACGGCACCGCCCGGTAAGATATGGGCCGCGCCGAAAATATCAGCGCAACCGGGCGGAAGCACACCGCGCGCCGCCCGGTTGTACTGCGCCTGTTGCCCTTGCTGACGGTGTTGGTGCTGGCAGGGCCGGTTCTGGCCGGGTTTGTCGGCACGGTTGCCCCTGCTTTTGGCATCATGCCGGCACTGGGTCTCTATGAGCCGGGGCTGAACGCGTTCCGGGATCTTTTCGCCTGGCCCGGTTTTAACAGCGCGCTGCGCCTCAGCCTGTCCAGCGGGCTTGGCGCCACCCTGCTGTCGCTGGCCCTGGTCACCCTGATCCTGGCGTCGCTGCAGGACACTAAAGTTTTTACGCTGCTGCGTCGCCTGCTGTCGCCGCTTTTGTCAGTGCCCCATGCCGCGGCGGCCTTTGGCCTCGCCTTCCTGATTGCCCCCTCTGGCTGGATTGTGCGCGCCGTTTCCCCGGCACTGACGGGTTGGGACCGGCCGCCCGACCTGTTGATCCTGCAGGACCCGATGGGCCTGTCACTTATTGCCGGGCTGGTGGTAAAGGAAGTGCCGTTTCTGCTGCTGATGGCAATGGCCGCCATGGGCCAGGTCCAAAGCCGCAGGTCGCTGGTGATCGCCCGCAGCCTGGGCTACGGCCGCGAAGCTGCCTGGCTGAAAGCCATATTTCCCCGCGTCTATGCCCAGATCCGGCTGCCGGTCTATGTGGTGCTGGCCTATTCGATGTCGGTGGTCGATGTCGCGGTCATTCTGGGGCCCAATACCCCGCCGCCGCTGTCGGTGCAGATCGTGCGCTGGACCTCGGACCCGGATCTGACCCTGCGGCTGCGCGCCGCCGCCGGGGCGCTGGTCCAGCTCGGCCTGGTGCTCGCTTCTCTTGTCGCCTGGCGTGGCGGCGAGATCGTCACCGCAAAGCTGGGCATGCGCTGGACCGAATCCGGTCAACGTGCCCCTGCGCTGCGGGCTCTGCGGCCCTTGGCAATTCTGCTGGCCGGGATTTCGGTCCTGGCAGTGCTGCTGGGGCTTGCGGGTCTGATCACCTGGTCTTTCGCCGGGCTCTGGCGTTTTCCCGATCTGCTGCCGCAGGAGTTCAGCCTGCGCAGCTGGCTGCGGTTCGGGCCGACGCTGGCCCAGCCGTTGCAAGAAACCGTCGTCATCGCAGCTGTTTCAACCCTGATCGCGCTTGTGCTGACCATCGGCTGTCTGGAAGCCGAGCACCGGCACGGGCTGCGCATGGGGCGCGGTGGATTCTGGATCCTGTACCTGCCACTGCTGATACCGCAGGTCGCCTTTCTGCCCGGGGTACAGACGTTGATGATCTCGCTGGGGCTGACGTCCGGCAGAGCGGCGGTTATTGCAGTCCATGTCGTGTTCGTGCTGCCCTATGTGTTTCTGTCGCTCGCGGATCCGTTCCGCGCCTGGGACAAACGCTACGCCACGATCGGCGGCGCGCTTGGTGCCGGGGCTGACCGGGTGCTGTGGACCCTGCGCCTGCCTATGTTGCTGGCACCGGTTCTGACAGCTGCGGCGGTGGGATTCGCGGTCTCGGTTGGACAGTATCTGCCAACCTTGCTGGTCGGGGGTGGCCGCGTCATGACCCTGACCACCGAAGCGGTCGCGCTGGCCTCAGGGGGCGACCGCCGCGCCATTGGCGTCTATGCTCTGGTGCAGACCGGCGCCGCTTTAGTCCCCTTTGCGCTGGCGCTTTTTCTGCCCCGGCTTATCTGGTTCAACCGCAAGGCCTTATACAATGACTGACACCTCCAGCAGCAGACAACAGGGCCTGTCCCTGCAAAACCTGCGTATTTCCCGCGGCACCAGCACACTGACAGAGATCGACGCCCATATCGATCCGGGTGAGGTGCTGTCGCTGATGGGGCCGTCCGGCTCCGGCAAATCGACGTTGCTGGCGGCGATCACTGGCACGCTGGATCCGGCTTTCACCTGTTCGGGGCTGATCCGGCTGGACGGGCGGGACATCACCGCAGCGCGTCCGGAACAGCGCAATATCGGCATCCTGTTTCAGGACGATCTGTTGTTTCCCCATTTGTCGGTTGGCGCAAACCTGGCATTTGGCCTGCGACCCACAAAACACCGCGCGGCGCGGATCAGTGTCGCTCTGGCCGATATCGGTCTTGATGGGTTTGATAACAGAGACCCGGCCACATTGTCCGGCGGCCAGAAAGCCCGGGTAGCCCTGATGCGCATGTTGCTGTCTGAACCGGCTGCGCTGTTGCTGGATGAACCCTTTTCCGGGCTGGACGCGACACTGCGCGCACAGATGCGGACACTGGTTTTTGCCCGGGCGCGCGAGCAGGGTCTGCCGGTGCTGCTTGTCACCCACGACCTGGAAGATGCACAAGCCAGCGGCGGTAAAATAATCCAGATGCAGGATGTGCACTCTCTCACTTGATCCCGGGCGTTATGTCCGGGACTACAACCCACCGATTTCCAGGACCAGTTGCAGTATTTCGTCCAGGCCTTCACCAGATTTCAGCGACGCAAAGACAAAAGGACGCGCTCCACGCATTTTTTGACTGTCGCGTTTCATCACCTCAAGCGACGCACCGACATAGGGCGCGAGGTCGGTTTTGTTTATAACCAGGATGTCGGATTTGGTGATTGCCGGGCCACCTTTGCGGGGGATTTCTTCTCCGGCGGCAACGTCAATGACATAAAGCGTAATATCGGCGAGCTCAGGGCTGAACGTCGCTGAAAGATTGTCACCGCCGGATTCAATCAGCACAACATCAAGGTCGGGGTGGCGCGAGACCAGATCGGCGATGGCTGCCAGATTGATCGAAGCGTCCTCGCGAATGGCGGTATGGGGGCAACCGCCGGTCTCAACGCCAATGATCCGGTCCCGGGGCAACACCTGCAGCCGCATCAGGGCTTCGGCGTCCTCCTGGGTGTAGATGTCATTGGTAATGACGCCGACCGAAAACCGGGCCCGCATGCTGCGGCACAAGGCTGCGGTAAGGGTGGTCTTGCCGGCGCCGACAGGGCCGCCGATGCCGATGCGCAGGGGTCCGTTTGGTGAAGTCATGAGCGGAACAGCCTTGAATATTGGGTTTCATGTTTCATCGATGCAATATCAGAAAGAAAGCAGCTTGCGCCAAGATCATCCAGGTTTTGCTGCAGCGCGCGCTCTGCCGTGCGCCTGCAGAGCGGTGCCAGGGCGACAATACACTTCTGACCGTCGGTCTGACCAATGGGGATGAGCCGGATCGCGGCGGATACAAGCGAATTGATAAACGCCTGTAAAAACATCTGTGCAGTAAGGTCGAGCGGCAGGCGTTGCGCCTGGGCCGCAGCCCCGACCGCAACAGGCAATGTCAGCCCGGGCAGGTCATGCAACCAGACGTCACTCACCGTGCGCACAAAGGCATCGCCCTGCTGCACTGTCTCCAGCAGGCGTTCTTTTGAAGGCGCCAACGCGCGGGCCAGAGTGTCAATTTCTGCCAGTTCGGCGGTATCCTGGGCGCGATGGGCTGCAGCCAGAAGCAGCAAATCATTGCGCCCAGCCCCATATTTGGTGACGGCTGACAGCCAGGCGCAAAGAGTGTCCGCGTCGCGGACGTCGCCGTTTTCAACCGACCACTCCAGCCCGTGGCTGTAGCTGAACGCGCCGATGGGAAAAGCGGGCGACAGCCACTGGGCCAGGGTCAGAACCGCGTCAGTGTGCATGGGAATGGGTGCGCCCGTGCCCGTAGGCGCCTCCTTCGGGACAAAAGGCTTCGGTCACGTCGCGCAGAGTCGCGCCTAGCAACGTCAGCATATCGTGGATCACATGATCGTTCTGAATCAGCAGCCGCGCGGGTTCGACCTGACAGGGGCAGTGCCGGTTGCCGATATGCCAGGCCAGCCGCACCAGATCTTCGCCGGTGATCTCCAGCAATTCTTCCTGCGCTGCCTCGACCGCGATCAGACACCCGTCCGTCAGTTCAAAGGCATCGCCGTGATTCAGCGACACGGTATGCGCCAGATCGACCAGAAATACCGTGCCCTCGACTGCAACCAGGCGTTTGCGGCGCAGGAAGCGTTCATCATAGGTCAGCACACAATGGTCAGCCGCGCCGGACCACTGCCCGGCACGCTGGATAGTATGGGAAGAAATAAGTGTCATCAGCCCCTCTCAGAACAGGAAATAGCGCTGTGCCATCGGCAGCACTTCAGCGGGTTCACAGGTCAGCAACTCGCCGTCGGCGCGCACCTCATAGGTTTCAGGGTCCACCTCGATATGAGGCGTGGCATTGTTCAGGATCAGATCCGCCTTGCCGATATTGCGGGTATTGCGCACCGCAACCGTTTGTTTGGCGAGCCCCAGCTTGCCCCGCACGTCATCCGCCTGGGCGGCCTCCGACACAAAGGTTACCGCAGACTGTTCAACGCTGCGCCCGTAGGCTCCGAACATCGGGCGGCTGTAGACGGGTTGCGGCGTCGGGATCGAAGCGTTGGGATCGCCCATCTGGGCGCTGACAATGGTGCCGGCCATCAGCACCATTTCAGGTTTCACCCCAAAAAACGCTGGATCCCACAGCACCAGATCGGCGCGCTTGCCCACTTCAATACTGCCGATTTCATGGGCGATGCCATGGGCGATTGCCGGGTTGATGGTATATTTAGCAATATAACGGCGCACCCGGAAGTTGTCGTTGTCGCCGGTTTCCTCGGAAAGGCGGCCACGTTGTTTGCGCATTTTGTCGGCGGTCTGCCAGGTGCGGATCAGCACTTCACCGACGCGACCCATGGCCTGGCTGTCCGAGGCAATGATCGAAAACGCGCCCATATCATGCAGAATATCTTCGGCTGCAATGGTTTCGCGACGGATGCGACTTTCGGCAAATGCCACATCCTCGGGGATCGATTTGTCGAGGTGGTGACAGACCATCAGCATATCAAGATGCTCTTCAATCGTGTTCACCGTAAAGGGACGGGTCGGGTTGGTTGAGCTGGGCAAGACATAGTCTTCGCCGCATATTTTGATGATATCCGGCGCGTGACCGCCGCCGGCGCCTTCGGTGTGAAAGGCGTGGATGGTGCGGCCTTTCATTGCCTTGATCGTGTGCTCGACAAAACCGGATTCATTCAGGGTGTCGGTGTGGATCA
Source organism: Candidatus Halocynthiibacter alkanivorans (assembly GCF_003333265.1). Taxonomy (GTDB): domain Bacteria; phylum Pseudomonadota; class Alphaproteobacteria; order Rhodobacterales; family Rhodobacteraceae; genus Halocyntiibacter_A; species Halocyntiibacter_A alkanivorans. The sequence goes on along the minus strand of NZ_QOLB01000084.1, from coordinate 38,966 downwards.
TCACTTGCACATCCATCTGATCGGCCACATCCAGACAGCAGTCGATCGCCGCCGGACTGGTGCCCCAGTCCTCGTGCAGCTTTAGCGCACAGGCCCCCGCCAGTACTTGTTCTTCCAGCGCTGCGGGCAGGCTGGCATTGCCTTTGCCGGCAAAAGCAAGGTTCATCGGAAACGCGTCTGCCGCCTGCAGCATGCGCCCGATATGCCAGGGGCCGGGCGTGCAGGTGGTGGCCAGAGTACCCTGCGCCGGACCGGTGCCGCCGCCCAGCATCGTCGTCACACCAGAATGCAGCGCATCCTCCATTTGCTGGGGGCAGATGAAATGAATGTGGCTGTCAAACCCGCCAGCGGTCAGAATGCGGCCTTCGCCGGCAATAATTTCTGTGCCTGGGCCAATGATAATATCTACGCTTGGCTGGGTGTCAGGATTTCCCGCTTTGCCAATGGCATGGATGCGGCCATTGAACAGTGCGACATCGGCCTTGTAGACGCCAGAGTGATCCACGATCAGCGCATTGGTGATGACGGTGTCAACGGCGCCGGCAGCACGGGTGACCTGGGACTGGCCCATGCCGTCGCGAATGACTTTGCCGCCGCCGAATTTGACTTCTTCCCCATAGCGGGTCAGGTCGCGCTCCACTTCGATGATCAGGTCAGTATCGGCAAGACGCAGCTTGTCTCCCGTGGTGGGGCCATACATGGCGGCGTAATCGGCGCGGGAAATTTGTACGGCCATCAGAGGTCTCCCATGATGTCTTGATTGAAGCCAAAAATACGACGCCCACCCGACACCGGGATAAGCGACACGTCGCGGCGCTGACCCGGCTCAAAGCGCACGGCGGTGCCTGCTGCAATGTCCAGTCGCATCCCACGTGCTGCCAGCCGGTCAAACTCCAGCGCCGGATTGGCCTCGGCAAAATGATAATGGCTGCCGATCTGTATCGGCCGGTCACCGGTGTTGGCAACCATCAGGGTAATCGCAATGGCGCACACATTCAGTGTCAGCGTGCCCTCAGCGGGAAAGATTTCTCCGGGGATCATGCGCGGCTCCTAGCGGATGGGTTGGTGAACGGTGACAAGTTTGGTGCCGTCAGGGAACGTTGCCTCAACCTGCACCTCCGGGATCATTTCAGCTATGCCGTCCATACACTGGCTGCGCGAGATCACCTGCGCCCCTGCCTCCATCATATCGGCGACACTGCGCCCGTCGCGCGCGCCTTCGACCACCGCATCCGTGATCAGGGCAATGGCTTCGGGATAGTTCAACTGCACGCCCCGTTCCAGGCGCTTGCGCGCAACCACCGCCGCCATAGCAATCAGCAACTTGTCTTTTTCTCGGGGCGTAAGTTTCATCTAAAGAGTCCATGTTTTGGGAAGCGGGCCGTCGTGCAGAAGCTCGAGCACCGGGATCAGATCGCGCCGCAACAGGTAGCTGTCAGGTGCAAGAAAACGGGCAAACAGAACATCGGGACGGATAAGACTGGCGCCGCCGGTGCCCGGCATCAGAGCGCGCAGCGCAGGAAGACGGGCTTCTGCGTCCGGCGCGACATATATCACGATGGCCAGCGCGCGGGCGCCATTGGCAACCGCTGTCGCGGCAAGCTGCGATTCGACATCACCAGAAAGCCGGATCGCATCGGCAAAGATCAGCTCTTCATTCCGCGTGATACGCAGATCGTCGTGAAACAGGCTGTCCTGAAGCGTCTCGCCCATCGCGATGCGCCCAAACACAACCGGCTCTACAGCCAGGAATGTGGCGCCTGCAGCCATTGTGACATTCAGCCTGCGCTTCAGTGCGGAGCGATCAAATAAGATGGTTTCCTGCGGCAGCCAGTCCAGACGTGCGTTTGTTTCGATTGTCAGATCGGTGGTGACACGGGCGATCGTGCCGCTCTGCGCACGGTAGATGCGTTCGGCAGCCTGGGACGTCAGGGTCAGCCTGCTGTCGTGACCGGCGGTCGCCGACAGTGACATCCGGTCGCCGCCGGTCAGACCACCTGCTGTGTTCACAAATACGCTGGTAAGAGCGCGGTCACCGCTGCGCGGAAACAGGGCCCGGTAAGCGCCGGACTGACGAAGCGTATCGAGTGCAGATTTGTCAGCCTGCCGTTTGCTGCTGAGCCGCAATTCACCCTTTGCCCGCGGTTGCGCGGCTGGCATTTGGGCAGGACGCATATCTTGAACGAAAGTGATTGTTGCCTCCGGTGGCTGTGCTGTTTGTCGTTCCGGAGTGACGTAAATTCAGGGGAAACGCTCAGGAAAACAACGCCGCGGGCAGATGATAGCCGCTGATTGCCTGAAAAATAAGCGCCTGGACCGGTGGCGCACATATTTTAATCACGCAAGCGCAATTTTGGAAGTTGTCAGCTCGATTGCATTGTATCGGCGCTGCATTGCGGAGTTTGTAGGTCTTACCGGAAAGGACGCTTGCCATGCGAGCCGAGTGGAAGGTGTGTGACGACCCATTGACGTGGAAATCTGACGGGCCGCCACACGGTTGCAACATTGGATGTTGCAGGGTGTACATATGTGAATGGGCTTCTCGCTTCAAGTCCGCGCGACATGTGCCTCCCTGCAGGGAGAGTTTTCATGACTATTCTAAAAACTGCACTCGCGGGCACGCTGGCTTTAGGGGCATTGGGCTCTGCTGCCTTTGCCGAAAATGCAATCCGGATCGGTGTGCTTCATTCGTTGTCCGGCACTATGGCGATTTCAGAAACAACACTCAAAGACACGGTGTTGATGCTGATCGACGAGCAAAACGCCAAAGGGGGTGTGCTGGGCAAACAACTGGAAGCGGTTGTTGTTGACCCGGCCTCCGACTGGCCACTGTTCGCAGAAAAAGCCCGCGAACTGCTGACCGTCGAAGAGGTGGATGTAATTTTCGGTGGCTGGACATCAGTCAGCCGCAAATCAGTGCTTCCGGTGATCGAAGAACTGAACGGTCTGATGTTCTACCCGGTGCAATATGAGGGCGAAGAAAGCTCGCGCAACGTGTTTTACACTGGTGCGGCGCCAAATCAGCAGGCCATCCCGGCGACGGATTACTTTCTTGAGGAGCTGGGTGTCGAAAAATTCGCGCTGCTGGGCACCGATTATGTTTACCCGCGTACGACCAACAACATTCTCGAAAGCTATCTGTCGGACAAGGGCATTGCGGCCAAAGATATCTTTGTAAACTACACGCCATTTGGTCATTCCGACTGGTCCAAAATCGTAGCTGACGTGATTGCGCTGGGCGCTGACGGTAAAAAAGTTGGTGTCATTTCGACGATCAATGGTGATGCGAACATTGGCTTTTATAAAGAACTCGCCGCCGCCGGCGTGTCGGCAGATGATATCCCTGTGATCGCGTTTTCTGTCGGTGAAGAAGAGCTTTCGGGCCTTGATACATCAAACCTCGTCGGCCACCTCGCCGCCTGGAACTATTTCCAGTCCGCCGAAAGTGACCTGAATGATGCCTTTATCGCATCGTGGAAAGCACGCATGGGCGACGACCGCGTGACCAATGATCCGATGGAAGCAACCGTGATCGGCTTTAACATGTGGATCAAAGCTGTTGAGGCGGCCGGATCCACTGATGTCGATGCAGTACGCTCCCAAATGTACGGGCTTGAAGTGCCAAACCTGACCGGGGGCACTGCGGTGATGCTGCCAAACCACCACCTGGCAAAACCGGTTCTGATCGGTGAAATCCAGGCCGACGGCCAGTTCGATATCATCAGCCAGACCAGCGAAGTGGCTGGCGATGCATGGACAGATTTCCTGCCGGAATCGGCTGTTTTGAAATCCGACTGGGCCGGTCTGGACTGCGGGATGTACAACACTGTGACAAAATCCTGTGTGCAGACGCTCTCTAACTACTGATTGCGATCAGATCAGCACGTTACTCAGGAGGGGGCTGCAGTCCCCTCCTACCTAACCCAGGCAGGACTCATGCGGATAATTCTTGCGGCTTTGACCGCCATCATTTTGTTTGCGCAGGCGACAGCGGCGCAGCAACAGCCGGTTCAGGATCTTCTTCAGACGCATCGTGCGCTGATTGAAAAAAGTTCGCGCCGCACCATCGCCCCTGCCATCAACGCGCTGAGCAACAGCGGGCTGCCGCAGGCGCAGACGGTGCTGCAAAGCTGGCAGGCCAAGGAAATGTGGCAGCGCAAATCTGATGGTCTGTTCTTCCACACGGTCAAGGACGCCCGGGGTCAGACCCTGTTGTTAGATTTTGACAGCGGTGCAGAGGCCGGGACATTTGATCCCAAAACGATGAAACGGTTGAAACCAAACAGTGGCGTACGGGCAATGATCGCCACCTCGCTGGTGCGCTTCCAGTTGTCGGACCCGGACCCGGTGCAGCGGCGGGCGGCGCTGACGTCGGTTCAGCGCAACCCGGACGCGGCGCATCTGGCGCCTTTGCAGGCCTCGCTCGCAGGCGAGACGGATCCGGATATTTTGACTTTAAAACTGCACCTTACGCGTTTGCTCACGGTTACTTTTGACAGGGATGAGGCAAAACGAATTGAAGCCATCGGCCAACTGTCCGGTGCGACCTCTCTGGATGTCCGCGCCGCTCTGAACCCGCTGGTCGCCACCCGGCGCATCGTGGGGCCGAAATCTGAAACCGCCGGAATGAACCTCGCGCGCAGTCTGCGTCCTGGCAGTGAAGACCTGTCTGTCGAAGACGCCTACACCATGATGGTTACAGCGGAATTGGCCCCTCAACGGGTCACAGATGCCGGTAAATATACGGCTCTTCTGACCAATATCGACGCAGGCCGGGCCGGCGGCGTGCCGCTGACGCAGCTGAGCAGCCAGGACGCCCGCGACCAGGCCTATGACGCGCTTGTCGCTGCAGGCCTGGCAGCGGAATCTGTCGGCGAAGCAGAAATCGCGGCAGCAGTTGCCGGCTATAGCTTTGTTGATGTTTACCAGGACCCGTCACCGGCGGTGACCGCTGCTGCCACGAAAGCGCTTGATGCCATCGGGCTGAAGGTCGGGCTGTACCGGTTTGTCGACCTGACGCTTGATGCCATGTCTCTCGGATCAATTCTGTTTCTGGCAGCGATTGGCCTGGCCATCACATTTGGCGTGATGGGGGTGATCAACATGGCCCATGCGGAATTCATCATGATGGGGGCCTACACCGGCTATATCGTGCAGCAGTATATCACCAACTACACAGTCTCGATTATTGTCGCGCTGCCGCTGGCCTTTGCGGTGACATTTGCGGCCGGGGTTGCAATGGAACGGCTGGTCATACGGTGGCTGTATAACCGGCCGCTGGAAACATTGCTGGCGACATTTGGTATTTCGATTGCGCTGCAGCAGATCGCCAAAAACATCTTTGGCACCCAGGCCCGGCCGCTGACTTCGCCGGCATGGCTGGACGGGGCCTGGGTGCTGAACGATGTCGTATCCATCAGCTACATTCGCATCGCAATCTTTGTGCTGGCGATGATTTTTCTCGCTGTCTACCTGTTCATCATGAAACGCACCCGTTTTGGGCTGGAAACCCGGGCGGTGACGCAAAACCCGAAAATGGCGGCCAGCATGGGGATTAACCCGGCGCGGGTGAACATGCTGACCTTTGGCCTGGGCTCGGGCATTGCCGGCATTGCTGGTGTCGCCATCGGTCTGTTCGCAAAGGTCACGTCAGAACTCGGGAACGATTATATCGTGCAGAGTTTCATGACGGTGGTCGTCGGCGGCGTTGGCAACATCTGGGGCACGCTGGCCGGGGCAACTATGATCGGGTTTTTCCAGAAGGGTGTCGAATGGCTGAACCCCGGAAACACCCTGGCGGCGCAGACCTTTATGATCGTCTTCATCATCATTTTCATTCAGTTCAAACCCAGGGGCATTGTGGCGCTCAAGGGCCGTGCGGCAGGGGACTAAACCATGCAAAGAAGTTTTTTCTATCGCAACCCCAGCGTTCTGGTCTTTTTGGCCTGTCTGGCTGTTTTCACCCTGGTTGTCACCACATTGTCCGAAGGCGCCGGTGTCGGGCTGATTTCTACCTCTATGATCAAAACCCTTGGCAAGACGCTTTGCCTGAGCCTGGTTGCGGTCGCCATGGATCTGGTGTGGGGCTATTGCGGAATACTGTCGCTGGGGCATTTCGCCTTCTTTGGACTGGGCGGGTATATGATTGGCATGTGGCTGATGTATGAGCGCACCCGAGACGTGGTGTTTGCCTCACTGGCGAATGTGGAAATCCCACCGACGGATCAGGAAATAGTGGCAGCGATCGGAAATAAGATTTTCGGCGTCGTCGGCAGTAGCGACTTTCCCCTGATCTGGGCATTTTCACACAGCCTGCCGCTGCAACTGATGCTGGTGGTGCTGGTGCCAGGCCTGCTGGCGCTGATCTTTGGCTGGCTGGCCTTCCGCAGCCGGGTCACGGGCGTTTACCTGTCGATCCTGACCCAGGCGATGACACTGGCGCTGGCGCTCTACCTGTTTCAGAACGACAGCGGTCTGCGCGGCAACAACGGCCTGTCCGGCCTGCAGAATCTGCCCGGGGCCGAAGCCATCCCTCAAAGTGTGGTTTCGCTGTGGTTCCTGTGGGCCTCGGCGCTGGCGCTTGGCCTGGGATATCTGCTTGCCGCCTGGGTGGTGTCCGGAAAATTCGGTAGCGTGATCCGGGCGATCCGGGACGACGAGGCGCGGGTCAGATTTCTCGGCTATTCGGTTGAGAGTTACAAACTGTTCGTCTTTGTCCTGACCGCCGCCATCGCCGGTATCGCCGGTGCGCTCTATTATCCGCAGGCCGGCATTATCAATCCGGCAGAAGTCACGCCCATTGCTTCGATCTATCTTGCGGTCTGGGTGGCGATTGGCGGCCGGGGGCGGTTGTACGGCGCCGCGATCGGTGCAGCGTTCGTTTCGCTGGCTTCAACCTGGTTCACCGGCGGTCAGGTGCCCTCAGTGTTTCTGGGCTTTTACACCATCGACTGGGTGGACTGGTGGCAGGTTTTGCTCGGCCTGTCCTTTGTGCTGGTCACATTGTTTGCCCCCAAAGGGCTTGGCGGGCTGATTGATCTGTTTCTCGGCGTGGTCCGGCCCAACCGGCATGGGGCAGATCTTGGACCGGGCAAAGGATCACTGCAGGAAAGAGAGGCGACAAAATGAGTGCTTTGCTTGAGGTGTCCGGCGTCTCGGTCTCGTTTGACGGGTTCAAGGCGATCAACAATCTGTCCTTTCATATCGGTATGGCCGAAATGCGCGCGATCATCGGCCCCAACGGGGCCGGAAAAACGACGTTTATGGATATCATCACCGGTAAAACCCGCCCCGATGAGGGACGGGTGATCTGGGGGGAAAGATCCGTTTCTCTGCTGGCCATGAGCGAGGCAAAAATTGCGCAGGCCGGGGTCAGCCGGAAGTTCCAGCGCCCGACCGTGTTCGAGGATCAGACCGTGTTTGACAATCTGCTTCTTGCGCTCAAAAACGAGCGTTCCCCGATTGCGGCATTGTTTTACCGGCGGTCAAAACCGGATGACAACCGGGTCCGGGACGTCGCCGAAAAAATTGGGCTGGCCGACAGCCTGGCGCGCAAATCAGGTGAGCTTAGTCATGGTCAGAAACAATGGCTGGAGATCGGCATGCTGCTGGCTCAGGACCCGCTGCTGCTGCTGGTGGATGAACCTGCCGCGGGCATGACGCCCGAAGAGCGCGAGCATACCACCAACATCCTGGTTGAGGCGGCCAAGACCCGTGCCGTCATCGTGGTTGAACACGATATGGAATTTGTCCGGCGTCTGAACTGCAAAGTCACGGTGCTGCATGCCGGATCGGTTCTGGCCGAGGGCAGTCTGGATCATGTCACGAAAAATCAGGACGTCATTGATGTCTATCTGGGGCGCTGAGCAATGTTGAAAATTGAAAACCTGAATCTGCACTATGGCAGTTCGCAAATTTTGCATGACATATCGATGGGTGCGAAACTGGGTGAAATCACCTGTGTCATGGGCACAAACGGTGTTGGTAAAACCAGCCTGCTCAAAGCCATTTCGGGCAGCCACCCCAGGTCATCCGGAACGATTACCATTGACGGCCAGGTCATGGGCAAACCCAGCGCTCACGCGCTGGCCAGGCTGGGTGTCGGTTATGTGCCGCAGGGGCGCGATGTCTTTCCCTTGCTGAGTGTGAAAGAAAACCTGGAAACTGGTTTTGCCTGCCTGCCCGCCGCAGAGCGGTTTATTCCGGACGAGATCTACAATCTGTTTCCCGTGCTGAAAGAAATGCAGGCCCGGCGCGGGGGGGACTTGTCGGGTGGCCAGCAGCAGCAGCTTGCCATTGCCCGGGCGCTGATCACCAAGCCAAAACTGCTGTTGCTGGACGAGCCTACCGAGGGAATTCAGCCTAATATTATTCAACAGATCGGCAGGGTGATCTGCTATCTGCGTGACCTCGGCGAAATGGCAATTGTGCTGGTCGAACAATATTTCGACTTTGCCTATGAGAATTCCGACCAGTTCGTCGTGCTCCGGGGTGGTAAAACTGTCAGCTCCGGGACCAAAAAGGACATTTCCAGATCGCAGTTGCTGGAGGCGGTTTCTGTTTAGATCGCAATTCGTTAAACAGTGTTTTGCCGGCGGATACCGGAGCACCGGCCCGGAGTTCCCTTTGCAATCTCAGAAATGCAACAACAGAAGGGAGTTCTTACTGCAGACCATGTTTCACCCGGCATGAAGCCTACAGGGGGGGCAGGTAAGCATTTCCCGGCGCGGCGCGCAGCTGCAGTGGTCTTGTCGCGTAAAAATGCCGGGCTCTTTCGAGCGGTATTCGCAATGAAGGAGACAAGATATGGCCCCAGAATATCGCAACGCATTCATGCGTAAAGCAATTCGCGCCGAGTTGTAGCGGGCTGATTTCGTGGACATCGTCGTTAAGATCGGAACCAGCGAATGCATTTTCAATTTCCGTCTGACGTCTTCTGAAAACCGATTAACAGTACTCCTAAATACGCAAAGTCATGGTCTATTCAATTCTACGAAGTTCATAGATTCAAATTGATTTGCTGCGTGATGCGCGAATATCCGCAATCTGAACATTCCACTGGCCAAGGCGGCAAGTTTTACATGTCGGCAATGGACCGAGAGCAGCAGTTGGACTGATCCGAGTGAAGGTCTGGAACGTCCGCATCTTGTCAGTGGCTGCGGTGCTCAGGGGAATGCCCCCAAAGAACTCGAGGGCTAGTTGCCAGTGATCGCGAACTTTCGCTCCATGTCCCCGGATGTTGCATTCTCCATTGAGTTTTCTATTGCGGCTGACGTCATGATTTCCCCGACGATGAACGTCCTCGATTAGCCGCCGCTTGGGATTGAAACTGTCAAAATCCGGGCTGCATGTGTTTTGATTGAGCCCTTACTGATCAATGCTGCTGCTGCAGAAGTGGGTCAGTTTGGCGGGCTGTTTTCGTTCGCTGTGGCGGTATAAATGTCCGGTTTTGGCGCTTCCCGACACCTGGCAGCCGGAGGAATGGCAAAACCGGGCTTTCGCTGCGAGCGCAGGAAGCTTTGTATTTGCAATCTTGAGTGTTGCGGTTGCGGCTTATTTAGCGGGGCGCTGCTCCGTTTTGTAAACGTTCGCCGGCGCCTTTTGCAGCCTCGCGGATATTTCGGACGAACAATGTGACGTCGATTTCAGTTGCGATAAACGTCGCGCCAAGATCGCGGCAGGCCGTTTGCGTTTGGGGGTCCAGGGTCAGGATGCCGCCGGCTTTTCCCGCAGTAACGATTTTTCGTATGGCGCCCAATACGGTCTCTTTGACCTCTGCTGCACCGGCCTGACCGATATGGCCCATATCTGCGGCCAGATCAGATGGCCCCAAAAAGACACCATCAATGCCATCGCTCTTCAGAATTTCGTCCAGCGCTTCCATTCCTTTGCGGTTCTCAACCTGCACCAGCAGGCAGATTTCATCCCGCGCAGTTTGCAGGTAGTCGGGTATCGCGGCAAAGATTGATGCGCGCGCCAGTGCGGACCCAGCACCACGCACGCCATGCGGTGGATAGCCCCGGCCTCAGGGAGGGGCCGGAATACAGTGACGTAAAAGAAGTTTGGATGTCCGAAATTGAAATTCCTGCTTTTGGATCGTTTGCATATCGTGACATTTGTTGCGCCTAATGCCGTGTTCTTGCCCAGCCATCTTGGCTGACAAACCTCAGGAATTGCGCTCATAAAAGGAGACCTCATAATGCTCGAAGAAGCAAAAATACGCACCCGAAACCTTCAGACAAGAATGAAAGAGGTAGGTATCCGGAAGGCCCTTTTTACTGACGAAAGCTCGATCGCCTATCTGGCTGGGTTCTGGGGTTATCTGGGGATTGAATTCGGCCGTCCGTCGATGCTTGTGGTAGATGCGGATGAAGCGCCTGTCGTCATCACGCCGCTGATGGAATCTGAGATGGTCGGCGAAATGACCTGGGTGGAAGATGTCCGTGTTTGGGAAGACATTGGTCAGCGCACATGGGGTCGCGCTCTGGCGCAGGCACTGGGTGAAAAACCTTCGGAAATTTGGATCGAACGCGGCACAATCCCTGCAATTGTGCGCAATCATCTGGACGACACTTATCCCGGCGTGCCTCTCAAAGATATTTCGCCTGTATTGGGTGCAATGCGGATGGTCAAAACTCCGTTTGAAATCGGCATAATGAAAGAAGCGGGTCAAATTGCCTGCGCGATGATGGCCGCGGCGCACAACAGCCTGGCAGAGGGCGCACAAGAATATGAATCCGCGCTTGCTGTTATTGAAGCCGGATCACGTAAGGCTGCGACCTTCCTGACCGACAAGGGTTGGGATCGGTTTGTTTCACCGATGATCCACAACCTGCAAATTCTGCAAAGTGGCGCCGATGCTTCAATGGTGCACCGCCGCGCGAGTGTAAGGTCCTATCAGAAATTCGATCCGGTTTATTTCTGCTTCTGCAACATGGCTCAGTTCAAACAATACAAGCTGGGTTTCGACCGGATGTTCCACATCGGTGACGTGACTGATCAGGCGCGCGACGTGCAATTGACTGCGATTGAGGCCCAACAGGCGGCTATTGCAGCCATCCGCCCCGGTGTTTTAGCTGAGGATGTCGCGGCAGCGGCAAACGAAGTCTACCGTGAACGAGGCTATGAAACCGGCTATCGCACAGGAAGGTCGATCGGCGTGGCCTATCTGGAAGCACCTGAACTGAAAGAAGGTGATAAAACTGTGTTGCAACCCGGAATGACCTTTGCTGTTGACGGTGGCATTTCGGTGGAAGGCGTGACCGCCGGTCGGATTGGTGACTCAGTAGTCGTGACAGAAACCGGTGTGGACTATATCACCGATTATCCGCGCCAAATCCTGCTCAGCAAAGGATAGAGAATGACACGTGAACTGAATGTCGCTGTTGCACAAGTTCCTGCAGATCTTGGTGGTCCGCAGGCGCGCCTGGACTGGCTGACAGAAGCCCTAGTGGCCAAACGCATAAATCAGCCCGTCGATCTGTTGATCCTGCCGGAATTATTTCAGAGTGGCTATAATGTCGGTGCGCTTGTCTCAGATGTTGCAGAACCATGCGATGGACCTTTTGCCAGCAGCGTCGCCCTGTTGGCAAAGGCACATGGTACGGCGATCCTTTATGGCTATGCTGAACGGCAGGGAGAAACCTTGTTCAACAGTGCTCAGTGTATCGACAAATCTGGCAGAGTGATTGGTCGTCACCGTAAGCTTATTTTGCCGCCTGGCTTCGAAGGTGAACATTTTGCGCCCGGCAAAGCGTGTGAGCTATTTGCCCTGGGTGGCTTTAAGATTGCCGTTCTTATCTGTTTCGATGTGGAATTCCCGGAAAACCTGCGCCACGTCGCCCTGGCCGGTGCAGATTTGGTGGTGGTCCCAACGGCGCTTGGTGCGCAATGGGGTGTCGTCGCTGACAAAGTCGTTCCGACCCGCGCGTTCGAAAACGGTGTGTTTCTGACCTATGCTAATTACTGTGGGCAAGAGAATGGCGTAGGGTTTTATGGCGGCAGCTGCATCATAGCGCCAGATGGAGCAGAACTGGCACGCGCCGGGGCTGGCCCCGGGTTCCTGAGCGCACAGATCAAAAATTCTGCTGTTAAGGCGGCTCAGGAGCGGTTGCCATATCACACAGATCGCCTTTGTCTACCTTGGGTCGACTAGGTGGAAGGCATCAGTGTGTTTCGCCTCTTGATAATCGCTAAACACTTTTGAATGATGCCGGAGTTGCGCCTTGCGCAGTCTGGCGCCAGCTCAAAAATATCTGATATTGGCATAGATCAAATGTTCGCGTCCGGTGCCGTTTTTGCTGGTTTTGTGTCTGTAGCGTCGTACTGCTTCCGCTCGCCTTGCCGGAATTGATATCGCGACGCACCGAATTCTGCCATTCGAAGTCCCATTCCGAATGGCAGAATTATGTCCGCTCAGCAGTCGTTCGGGCAAAAGCGGAGCGAACAGCTGGTTAGAGCCCAAAGCCGAATGTTGTGTGAAACCCAGCATTGGTTACTTTGAGCGGAAAAACTGCTCTGCGCAGTGCGGGCAGCGTCATGCAAGAGTTTCATCGGAATTCTTCCGTTTCCGATTTTTTTCTCATATTCGCGTGGAAGTTTTCCATAGTGAACTCGATCTGTCCGCCGCTGGCCCAGTCGAACAGCGAACGCTTCACCTTGGCCAGCGGGCCTTCGTAGATGTGGATGGCGTGGCTCTGCTCCTCGCCTTCTGCCGTCACTGCATGGATCGGATCGGGACCGAGGCTGACAACTTCGCCTGCAGCAACCACACAGTTCTTGACGTGGCGGAGCCGATCCGGGTCACGGTGATAGAGAACCTCGACTTCGGCGCCGCGATAGACGGCAATATGCACGGGCATGCAATGCTCATGCGGCGGAAATACCACCTCGGTGTCAAAACGGCAGGTCCAGATCGAACAGGTCTCGTCCTCTAACATCATGACCTCATCGTCGTCCATGGCCGCGATTGCATCCGCCATGGCGTCTGAATTCGCCAGACTCTCCTGCAAAAGCGCGCAGAGGGCCGATTTAGGGTTTTCGGAGGCCGCCGCGACGCGTGCGCGTTCAACCAACTCGTCAAGAATGAATGGCGTCACTATGAGGTTTCTCCCATGGCCCAAATGTATCGATCTAGCTTCCCACAGACTTGGGCAGGATCACATAGAGAAAGCAATGCATCATTCGGTTTTGGGTCGGTTGAAACTTCTTGGCCAAAGGTCTGAAAAGTCCGCGCAGCAGGCATTGGTGCGGCACACAGCGAAGGACCGCTCTCCGCCCTTCTCGTCGAAATGTGTCTGGTGCAGCACGCTGTATTATCGGTTCGAACCGGACTTTCGCTGCGAGACCCGGGCCCGTGGTAGACTGTTGTGTCAACGTCGGGTTGTCGATGCGGATGAACGTCTATCGGACGGGAGTGCCGTTGGTCGATCAACGTTGCGTCCGACGGTACGCCAACGAATTGCCTTCTCTTTTTCCCCGAGCGAGTGAGTTGCAGTTCTGTGTAGCACCAATTCGGGCACCAATCCGCCCTCCACGGCTTCTCTGACAAGTGTCCCATACCTTTTCTTAGTTGGTATGGTTTCCCAATCAATACCCCAATGGCTCTTCATCGTGATTGGTTCGCCCCCTTCTTAAGCCGCCACCTTATCTCGCAGAGATTGAATTTGTTCTTGGTCCAAAGGCATAGCAATATGGCCCCTTTCAAAAATTATAGAATTTATGATTTCCAATAAAAACCTACCAACTATGATTCCTACCTAAGTATCAGACAGTTGCCAGACAAGACCAAAGGCTATCTCCATCGCAGAGACAGGTTCTTTGAGGGCGAAGGGGGACTGGACTAACTGACTAAGGGTCTGGGGAGAGGAAGGGGGGACACCGAGTAACGGGAGGTCTTGGAGGTCTCTTGTCTTCTGTCCCCTCTCCCACGACTTATACCTATTGAGCAGCACCCCTTCCCGGTACCTTCGGCATCCGTCCTTGACCTGAGCCCATCCAAGAAGAGATCATAACCCAGAGGATGCCCAGAGCTGCGCTACGGTCTAATACGGGAGTATGGGGGGTGAAGACGCCGGGGCAGAAAACGGGGCAGCCGATGAACGCACTGCGGCTGTGGTGCCCGTCAGGGTCAGTATTTGATTGTACCGGAGGAAAATGGCTGGGGTGGTAGGATTCGAACCTACGGTACACGCTACCAAAAAGCGTTGCCTTACCACTTGGCTACACCCCAACTCTGTGGCGGTAATTACGATGTGTGGCCGGGGTCCGCAAGAGACAAAATACAAAAAAACGTCACCGGGACCCGATTTTTTTCCCACCGGGATTTCCCGCCCGGTGGAGAGCCTGATTTAGCGCTCAGAAACTTTGATCGTAGTCGCCGACCAGCGGTTCTGTGCGGATCTCCGCGTCCAGATCGGCAAAGATTGCGCGCAGTTCAGCCTCGGATTCAGGGCTTTCGCAAACCACCACCAGATTGGGTGTGTTGGAGGAAGCGCGCACCAGGCCCCAGCCGCCATTGTCCAGAATCACCCGGGCACCGTTCACTGTGACCACGTCGGCGATTTTGCGTCCGCCAAGCGTTCCTCCGGCCTCATAGCGCGCGACCAGCCTGGCGACAATGCGCTCAAGTACTTGATATTTATCAGTATCGGCGCACCAGGGTGACAGGGTCGGCATCGACCAGGTACGCGGCAGCGCTTTGCGCAGATCGGACATTTTCATGTCCGGATTGCGGTCCATCAGCTTGCAAATCTCGACCGCCACCCGCATGGCACAGTCATAACCACGACCAATTTCACCGGCGAGGAAATAGTGACCGGACTTTTCAAAGCCCGCCAGCGCGCCCAGTTCGTGCACCCGGCGTTTCATATAGCTGTGGCCGGTTTTCCAGTAATCCGCCTTGATGCCGTATTTTTTCAACTCCGGATCGGACGCAAACAGCCCGGTGGATTTTACGTCGGCAACAATGGTGGAGCCGGGGTAAATCCTGGCCAGATCGCGTGCCATGATGACACCGACTTTGTCGGCAAAGATTTCTTCGCCCTCATCGTCCACCACACCGCAGCGGTCGCCGTCGCCGTCAAAACCAAGGGCGAAATCCGCGCCCGATGCCAGCACAGAGGCTGACATATCATGCAGCATTTCCATCGCTTCGGGGTTTGGATTGTAATGGGGGAAGGTGTAATCCAGCCGGTTGTGGCTGGGCACCACTTCTACGCCAATCCGTTCAAACAATTCCGGCGCAAAGGCCGCCGCGGTGCCATTGCCAGTGGCACAGACGACCTTGAGTTTGCGGCTCATTCGGAAGTCACCGACCAGATCGTCGAGATAGGCTTCTCTGATGCCGTCGACGCGCTCATAGCGGCCACCCGGGCGTTCCTGAGTGTCGCCATTCAGCACCATGTCGCGCAGCTCAGACATTTCCTCAGGCCCGTGGGTCAGCGGGCGCTGAAAGCCCATTTTCACCCCGGTCCAGCCGTTGGGATTGTGCGAAGCGGTGACCATGGCCACCGCGGGCGCATCCAGATGGAACTGGCTGAAATAGGCCATGGGCGACACCGCATTGCCGATGTCACGCACGTGAATGCCGGCCTGGATCAGCCCGATAATCAGGGCGTTTTTGATCGACAGCGAATAGTCGCGGTAATCATTGGCCACCACGATTACAGGCTCAACACCGCGCGCATGCATCTGACTGCCAATGCCAAGCCCCAGCGCGGTCATGCCCGGCAGGTTAATCTCATCCGGGTATTTCCAGCGCGCGTCATATTCACGAAACCCGGTCGGAGCAATCATCGGGTCGCGCAGGAAGGTCCAGGTGTTGGGCGTAACCGCGGGCAGGGGTTTGGGGGCTGTCATGACAAAATCCGTTTTTCTGTAAAATTTACAATCTGATCGGGTCGGCTTTGGCCAGGGTATCAAATGCCATCAGAGTTTTGATCAGCGCCGGCATCTGATCGAGGTGGATCATGTTGGGGCCGTCAGAGGGCGCATTGTCGGGGTCTTCGTGGGTCTCGATGAACACCGCGCCAATGCCAAGCGACACCGCCGCCCGTGCCAGAACCGGGGCAAATTCCCGCTGACCGCCGGAAGAGCCGCCAAGGCCGCCGGGCTGGGCCACCGCATGGGTGGCATCCATCACCACCGGATATCCGGTTTTGACCATTTCCGGCAACGAGCGCATGTCGGCGACAAGCGCATTATAGCCGAAGGAGACACCACGTTCTGTCAGAAGGATTTTGTCATTGCCGGTACTTTCGACTTTTTTGACCACATTGATCATATCCCAGGGCGCCAGAAACTGGCCCTTTTTGATATTCACCACCGCGCCGGAATTGCCGGCCGCCAGCAACAGGTCGGTCTGACGGCACAGAAATGCGGGAATCTGGATCACATCCACCGATTTCGCCGCGATAGCACATTGCTCGGGCGTGTGAATGTCGGTCAGCGTCGGCACATCAAGCGCGTCGCGCACCGCTTCCATCACCGCAAGGCCTTCCTCGATGCCCAGCCCGCGTTCGCCGGACAGGGAGGTGCGGTTGCCCTTGTCAAAGGAGCCTTTGAACACATATTGCGCGCCTGCTGCATCGCAGGCCTCTTTCATCTGGCCGGCGATCATCATTGCATGGTCGAGGCTTTCAAGCTGACAGGGGCCCGCGATGACGGTGAGGGGCTGGTCGTTGCCGACCATGAGGGAGCGGATGGGTACATTTTTCATTATGCAGATACCTGTTCACGTAGGACTGAGGCGGTAAGAGACGCCATGAGATAGATGCCGGAGAAGATCAGAAACGCCAGCAGGGTGTTTTCAAACTTCCGCGGCGAGGTGGCTTCATCAGGCGCGATCGGGCTTACGCCGACGGCGAGGAAACGGGTCTGGCGGTTGGCCTCAATACGGGCGGATTCGAGCTGTTGTAGCGCCTGCTGCATCAGCGCCTGACGCGTTTGCAGGTCCAGTTCGGCCATGCGCAGTTCGGAGCCGATCGAAGCCAGCGAGTTGGTCGTGCCACCGCCCACCGTCAGCTGTGCCCGCAGATTGGCGACCACCGCCTGAAGACGGCGGATATCGCCGCGCGCCCCTTCAACACGGGCCTGATTGGGCCGTGCATTGTCCAACAACTGATCGAGCGTCAGCTTCTTTTGCTGCAACTGGATTTCGAAGGTGGAAATCTGCGTCATGACGGCGGCAGATTCCGAGACCGGATCCAGCACGCCAAGTTGTTCCTGCAGTTGAAGCACTTTTCTCTGCGCGGCAATCATTTTGGCCTCTGCCGTGTCAAAACTGTCCTCGGCCCCAAGCATCTGATCGTCGCGTGACCGGGTTGTCAGCGTATCGACCCGCTCCTCGGCATATTTAATCAGGGCGCGGGAAAACTGCGCCGAGACAGCAGGGTCTGCGGCGGTCACTTCCATTTTAATAATGCCCTCGGTGGGATCATAGCCGATGGAGATGTTCTTGGAGAACAGTTTGTACGCAGCTTCATTGCTGGCATCTTCCGGCAGGCGCTGCAGCGCGTCAATCCGGCTTTGACTGAAATGGGCCTTAAAGCCAATATCGTCATTAAGGCGCAGCATCGCTTCGCGGGACTGAAGGTAGCTTTGCACGGTGATCGAATCCTGAGAATTGGCAAAGCCGGTGCCGGAGAACAACCCGCCCAGCGCGCTGGAACCGGCGCCTTCGGCTTTGTTGATCACAAATTCGGATTTTGTGGTGTAGAACGGTGTCGCAATCGCGTAATAGTAGATGCCGCTCAGCAGTGTCGGCAGGCCGACAAAAAACAGCAGCCGCAGCAGCAGAAAGACCGATTTGCGGCGGCGGCGGCGGGCAATGTCTGCCTGAATTTTTGCCACGGCTTCGGCGCGGGATTCTTTCTGAACCTGACGTGCATCGGCGACGGGCAGCTGTGGCCGCGTATAGGTTTGCGGCAGCTGAACCGGTTTTTCCGCCGTCTTTTCAGGCACAACCAGATCCAGCATCATCGCACGCTGAAACGGATCAATGCCTTTGGCCCGCAGCAGGCGGATTGCGTCAAAATCCGACGTTGCCGCAAGGTTGTATTTTTGTGCCACGCGGCGCGCCATGCGCAGCTGGCGCCCGGTCAGACCTTCTTTGCGGATGGCGGCGATATCGCGGTCAATGGTGGATTCGTCACCGGGGGTGACCTCGCCTGTGGCGACAGTTTCAGCCGCCTGCTCGGTGGCCTGCTCGGTGGCTTGGTCAGGGGCAGGGGCAGCCGCTTTGCGCTCTGCCGCGGCCGAGCCGGGGAACGCCGCGTCGCCAAAGCCGTCGGCGCCGTCATCATTGTCAAACAGACCCTCGGGGACCTGCGGCCGGGCCGCGCCAGAGGGGGCATCCGGTGTATTACCCGGCGTTGCAATCCTGTCGGGTGCAGCTGCGGTGGAAGCCGCCGTGGTCAGAGGGCTGCTTCTGCGGATGCGGAACCGTTTAGCTTTGGGCTTCGTAGTCATAGAACGCCTTTGCTTCCTCAAGAGTGTCAAACATATACAGTTGGCCGTCGAGCAGCACCGCAGCGGAGCGGCAGAATTTTTCCAGCGTTTTGGCCTGATGGGAGACCACAACAAGGGTGGTGGATTCCAGCCGTTCCCGCATAATGTCGCCGGCCTTTTTGTTGAACTCAACATCTGCGGTTGAGGGCATGCCCTCGTCAATCAGGTACATATCGAAATCAAGCGCCAGCAACAGGGCAAAGTTCAGCCGGGCCTTCATTCCGCCGGAATAGGTGCCGACCGGCATGTCAAAATATTCTTCGATCCCCACCAGCCAACGGCAGAACGCCTCGACATAATCCGGATCAAGCCCGTAGAGCTGAGCGATAAAACGCACGTTTTCCCGCGCCGTATGTTTGTTGTTCAGCCCGCCCATAAACCCGAGCGGAAAAGAGATGCGGCAGTCGCGCCGGATGTGGCCTTCGTCCGGTTTTTCCAGTCCCGCCATCATGTTAATAATGGTGGTTTTGCCGGTGCCGTTGCGGGCCAGAATACCCAACGAATTTCCAATCTCAATCGAAAAGCTGGCCCGATCAAGGATCACCTTTCTCTGTTTGCCCGTCCAGAAGGACTTGCTGACATTGTCAAATTTGAGCATGCGCGCGCCCCGGCTCTGCAGATTTCGCCTGTGAAGTCCTTAACAGACTTTGATTAACAATAGCCCTAAAGGTTTATTCTGGCCACAATAAGGCTGGGCAATCTCTGCCCCGGGCGGAAAATACCACAACATTTGCTGATGCAGGGCAAAAAAAGACCGGCGGCCGCCTCCGGGTCGGGAAACAGCCGCCGGTTTACCGTCGTGCTCAGACGTGTTGTTTCTGTACCCGGCACAGCTTGCCGGCGATGACCGATGTGATCACCGCACCAAAGGAGAACACCGCCCCCATCTTGGCGGCTGCCTGGACTTCTATGCCACCCAGCATGGTGCCGCTTTCAAACGCCACCGAGGCCACGAACAGGGACACCGTAAAGCCGATCGCGGCAACACAGCCAATCACCACAAGGTCCACAGTCCGCATGCCAGCGGGCAGGCCAAGCCGCAGGATATTGGCAGCAAAAGCGCCAAAGATCAGAATGCCAAGCGGTTTGCCGATCAGCAATCCTCCGAGCACCAGCCAGGTCGGGGAGCCGATCGAGGAGAATTGCACCCCGGCATTGAACAGGCCAAAGAAGAACAGGATGATTTCAACCGGGTGTGCCAGCAGGTGTTCAATCCGGTTGAGCAGGTCTTTGAGATGTTTTTCCGCTTCGGAGAAAATGCCAAAAGCACGGTCGGCATGGGGGATGGTCGGCACGATCGGCAACAGGCCCAGAGCGGGCGCGATGCCCGCCTGTTCAAAACCGTACCAGCTTATGGCTCCGGCTGCCAAGTAGGGCAGGAAATGCAGCTTGTTGCGCACCCAGGTGGACACCGGCCGCAGCTCATTGCCCGCATCAAGCCGGCGCGGCAGGTAGTTGAACAGCACGTACACGGCAATGGCAGCGCCAAAGGAGACGGCCAGCCAGCTCAGCGACAGCGGCACCAGAGGGTCCGGGTAGAACACCGCCAGAATGATCAGCCCGATCGCGTCATCGGCAATTGCCAGCAACAGCAGGAAGCGCACCGCCGGGTGGCCGGCACCAAAGACAAAACGACCGACCAGATAGGAAAACGCAATGTCGGTTGCGGTTGGGATCGCCCAGCCGCGTGCAACAGCGTCATAGGTGTCGGAGCCCAGAAAATAAGCAAGCCCGAGATAGACCGCGACCGGGCCAATCATACCACCGGCAGTGGCGACCAGAGGCGTGGCCGCCTTTTTGCCGCGCAGCGAGCCATTTTTCAGGATCACAGCTTCCCAGACTTCTTTGCCAGCCATCGCAAAGAAGAAGGCCATCAAGACTTCATTGACCAGGTAATGCAGCGTCAGCTCCCGGGTCACTTCCCCGTTTTCGCCCATGACCGCAGCGCCGATAAAGAAGTCTTCAATCAGCACAGTCTCGATAAAGTGCTCGTAGCTGACTGGCGAAACATTGGCCCAGACCAGTGCAATTACCGCACCAAGTATAAGCAACAACGAATAATTGGTGATAAAGTTCCACACCCGATACATGGCGTTCTGTCTCCTGTCCCTGAATTATGCCCTCCAAGTAGTGTATGAGATGGTTACAGACAAGCACCGGAGCCGCCGGATTTGGTGTTTTCGGAACCGAGGGGGGATCCGCGCAACTCTTTCAGCCCGAATTGGCTTTTGAGCGCGGCACAGACACTCTAATCTGGAGCAGTGAATATTGATCCCACCGATCCTTCTGAGGCTATCCGCGCCTGCACACTCTGTGCGGACCGCTTTGCAGCCACCGCGAGCGCGCATCTGCCGCGCCCGGTGGTCTGGTTCCGCCCGGGTATACGCATCCTGGTGGCCGGTCAGGCCCCGGGGATGAAGGTATACAACTCCGGCCGCCCGTTTGACGACCGGTCCGGGCAGCGGTTGCGCGACTGGATGGGGCTGAGTGAAGCGCAGTTTTACGACCAGGACCGGGTGGCAGTGGTGCCGATGGCTTTTTGTTTTCCCGGTTATAATGAGCAGGGCGCCGATCTGCCGCCGCCGCCGGTCTGTGGCCGGACCTGGCATGCGCGGGTGATGGCGCATCTGGGCGATATTCCGCTGAAGCTGATCATCGGCGGCGCGGCACAGCGCTGGCACCTGGGGACGCGCGCGGGTGTCACCGCAACAACAGCGGCCTGGCGCGAACATCTGCCCGGCGTCTTTCCCTTGCCACATCCGTCCTGGCGCAATACCGGATGGATCAGAAAAAACCCCTGGTTTGAAACCGACCTGCTTCCCGTGTTGCGGGCAGAGGTGCAAAAGGTGCTGAACACATGACTGAGCTGACCCCACATGAGCTGACCCCGCTTGACGTGGCCCATGCCGCGATGGAGGCCGCTGCGCAGGACGATTCCGCGCGGTTGCGCTTTTACGAACGTCTGGCGGATGGCGAGCTGTTCATGCTGTTGGAGGAAGAATCAGCCGGTGATCAGATCAAACCGCGCATCTTCCCGGTGGCGGGGGACGAATATGTGCTGGTGTTTGACCGCGAAGACCGGCTGGCAGAATTTGTCGGGGCCAGCGCGCCCTATGTGGCGCTTTCAGGCCGGCTGATTGCCGATATGCTGGCGGGGCAGGGCTTTGGCCTGGGGGTCAACCTGGGTGTGGCCCCGTCAGAAATTCTGATCCCGGCTCCGGCGGTGTCCTGGCTGGCCGACACGCTTGGCAATAAACCGGAACAGGTCGAAGCCCGCCCTGTTGAGGCCACCGCGCCGCGCGGCCTGCCGGAACGCCTGTTGCTGGCTCTGGACGGCAAACTCGCGCTGGCGGGCGGGCTGGCGCGCTTTGCATGGTTGTCGGGCATTACCTATGACGACGGGCGCCGCGGCCATATGCTGGCCTTTGTCGATGAAATGCCGGGGGCGCGTGACACTCTCGCCGGGCTGGTCAGCGAAGCGCTGACTTTTTCCGGCATTGACGCCGGTCAACTGGACGTTGGTTTTTTTACCGCCTCAGACCCGATCTGCGCCGCGCTGGCCAAAGTCGGTTTGCGTTTTGATCTGCCAGAACAGCCCGAAGCAGAAAACACCGCCCCTGCGGCTCCTGGCATGGATCCGTCCAAACCACCGGTGCTGCGTTAGTGCAACACCAGGTCTGACCTGCCTGGCCCCGGTGCGGGCGCAGCCCCGGTTCCGGAATTGTCGCAACACAGGCGCGTGCGCCGGCGTCGGTTCAAAACGCTACAAACATATAGAACTGCCAGTTTCTTTTTGGCTTAAATATCCAGATCCCGGCCCGGCATCGGGTGGGCCGGCTCAGTAGCCGGCCTCGCGGTCAACCAGAAACATAAGCTCTTCGCCCGCCTCGCAGCGGCGGATGTTTTCCACCACCACCTGGCTGGCGGTGTCAGCGCGGGTGTCTGAGGCAATATGGGGTGTCACGGTCACATTGGCGTGGGCCCAGTAGGGATGACCGGCGGGCAGGGGTTCCACCCGGAACACGTCCAGTGTCGCATGGCTGATCTGGCCGCTGTCCAGCGCTGCCAGCAGGGCCTCGTCGTCGATCAGAGGACCCCGGCCCGGATTCACAATCATTGCGCCACGCGGCATCAGCGCCAGGGTGTCCGTATTCAGCAGGTTGGTGGTCTCCGGCGTGTCGGGCAGCAGCAGCACGAGGATTTCAGAGCGTGCCAGCACCGCGCGCAACCCGGTATCCCCGCCGTAACAGCTGATACCCGCAATATCTTTCTCGCTGCGGCTCCAGCCGGCCGTGTCAAACTTCAGTGCCGCCAGTGTCCCGGCCACAGCCTGACCCAGGGCGCCCAGCCCCAGAATGCCGACCCGGCGGTTGCGCGCCAGTGGTGGCGGCTGCTGGCACCAGTCGCCATTCTGCCCGAGGATATGTCTGTCCATGCCCAGATGGTAGCGCAGCACATGGCCCGCGACCCATTCACACATGCCTTCTTCCAGCCCGCTGTCCACCATCCGGGTCAGCGGCTGGGTCAGAGTTTTATTGCCGGTGATACGTTCCACCCCGGCCCAGAGGCTCATCACCGCTTTGCAGCGCGTATAGGGGGTGAAATCCTGCAGCTCTGAGCCGGGCGCGTAGACGATATAATCGACCTCATCCGGGGCGAATTCCCGCGATATGCAGGCAGAAAGCCCGGCCTGTTTCAGCAGAAAAGACAGGCTGGCGGAATAGACATCCCACTCACTGGGATTGGCAGCATAAAGAATGTTCAGGCTCACAGGCGTCCTCTCGGGCGATGAATATGGGCGCTTTGCACCAGGCCGAAGGCCAGCAGCAGCACCAGCATTGCCGAGCCGCCGTAAGACACCATCGGCAGCGGCACACCGACCACCGGTACAAGCCCCATCACCATCGACATATTGACGGCAAAGAAAAGGAAAAAAGTGCCGCCGATGCCGATGGTCAGCAGCGCGCCGAACCGGTCTTTGTTGCTGATGCCCGACGCAATGCAAAACGCCAGCACCAGCCCAAACAGCGCCAACAGGCCCATGCCGCCAACAAAACCGAACTCTTCGGCGAGCGTAGTGAAAATAAAGTCAGTCTGTTTCTCCGGCAGAAAGTTCAGCCGCGACTGAGTACCCTGCATGAAACCGCGGCCGTTCCAGCCACCGGACCCCAGCGCAATTTTCGACTGGGTGATGTGATAACCGGCGCCCAGCGGGTCGCGGGACGGATCCAGAAACGTATCAATCCGGCTGTACTGATAGTCTTTCAGCAACTGCCAGGGCGTGCCCCGGCTGGAAAATACCGCGGCGACCAGCCCGACGACCATGGCGAATACCGCGCCAAAATAGGCCCAATGCACCCCGGCCACAAACATTACAATGGCACCGCCGGCAATGATCAGTATTGAAGTGCCCAGATCAGGTTGGCGCAACACGAGCGCGGTGGGCAACAGGATCAGAAACACCGGCAGCAGCACCCAGAGCGGGCGCGAGACTTTGCGGATATCGAGAAAATCGTAATAGGCGGCCAGCATTACCACCACGGCGATTTTCATCAGCTCTGAAGGCTGCAGTCGCATGAAACCGAGATCAATCCAGCGCTGTGCCCCCATGCCAGTGGTGCCAAACAGCTCAACGGCCACGAGCAGCAGCAGCGAGCCGATATAAGCAAGTGCCGCCATGTTGCGCCAGAACCAGATCGGCACCATTGCCACGATGAACATGGCACCCATGCCCAGTGCAAAGCGTTTCATCTGTGGTGCGGCCCAGGGCTCTAATGAGCCGCCAGCCACCGAATAGAGCATGACAAAACCGACACTGGCCACGGTGGAGAGCAACAGCACCAGTGCCCAGTTGAGATGCAGCACTTTGCGCCAGCCGGTGGGTATCGTCTTCAGATTGTTCTCAAGATAGCTCATGCGCGGCTCCGGCCGCTGCCCGGCTTGATCTGGCGCAGCTGAAGCGCGTCCTGGCGCGCTTTGATGGTGCTGCGCTGGCTGGCCGGATAGGCTGTGAGCGGTGGCAACTGACCATATTGCGCCTGCAACATGATGTCGCGCGCCACCGGTGCGGCCGCGGTTGATCCGCCGCCGCCATGTTCGACCACCACTGAAACCGCGTATTTTGGTTTGTCATAGGGCGCGAAGGCGACAAACAGCGCGTGGTCCCGTTGCTCCCAGGGCACTTCTTTGTTGTTCACCAGCGCGTTGCTGACCTGGCTGGTGCCGGTCTTGCCGGCCATCTGCATCGCCTCGTCAATGATGCGCGAACGGTAGGCGGTGCCGCGGGTCTCGTTGGAGACCGCATACATGCCTTTGCGCACCACGCGCAGCATGTTTTCATTTATATTCAGCTTTTCGCCATCTCTGACCGGCTGCTCCACACCGCCAATGGATTTGATCAGACGCGGCGTGATCGCCCGGCCGGTGGCAAGCCGGGCCGACATCACCGCCAGCTGCAGCGGCGAGGCCAGCACATAGCCCTGTCCGATCGACGCATTCACTGAATCCCCGATCAACCATTCCGCACCGTGGCGGGCAAACTTCCAGTCTTTGGTTGGCGTCAGCCCGGCTGAGATGCTGGAGACCGGCAGGTCATAACGACGGCCAAAACCGAGGCGCCGCGCCATCTCGGAGGTCTTTTCGATCCCGACCCGCAGTGACATCTCATAATAATAGACGTCACAGGAATATTTCAGGCTCTGCTCCATATTCACATTGCCATGTCCGCCGCGCTTCCAGCATTTGAATTTGCGGCCGCCGACCTCAAGAAAACCCGGGCAATAAACAGTTTCTTCCGGACGCACCACGCCGGCTTCCAGAGCGGCCAGCGCGGTGACCATTTTATAGGTGGAACCGGGCGGATAGGCGCCCTGCGCCGGCTTGTTTGGCAGCGGCCGGAACTTGTTGTCCAGCAGGGCGCGGTAATCGGCCCTGGAAATTCCGCGCACGAACTTATTGGGGTCAAAGGAGGGCGCCGAGCCCATCGCCAGGATGTCGCCGGTCTCCACATCCAGTACCACCGCCGCGGCGCTTTGACCGGCCAGCCGGGCCTGCACAAAATTCTGCAACCGGCTGTCCACGGTCATCTGCACCGGGGCACCGGCGGTGCCGTCGATCCGGTCCAGTTCGCGGATTACACGCCCGACGGCATTGACTTCAATGCGGCGGGTGCCGGCTGAGCCGCGCAAAGTGCGCTCGAGCTCGCTTTCAGCGCCGCGTTTGCCGACCTGAAACTTCGGGATCTCCAGCAGCGGATCGTCGTCGCCGGATTGTTCCAGGTATTTTTCCGAAACCGCACCGACATAGCCGACCAGGTGGGCAAAATCCTCGCCCATCGGGTAATAGCGCGACAGGCCGACCTCGGGGGTCACCCCGGGCAGCGCCGGCGCATTCACCGCCACTTCCGCCACCTCGTCCCAGTTCAGCCGGTCGGCGATGGTCACCGGAACAAAGGACGAGCGGCGGCGCAATTCGCGGCGGGCGCGTTCGATCTCATCCGCTGTCAGCGCCACCAGCCGGGATATTTTGGCAAGCGTCTCATCGAGGTCGCCGGCGTCTTCGCGCACCACCACGATGCGGTAAATCTGTTCATTGTCGGCAATCACAACGCCGTTGCGGTCGTAGATCAGACCCCGCGCCGGCGCCAGCAGCCGCAGGTTGATGCGGTTTTCTTCTGCCAGCAGAAGGTATTGGTCGGCCTGGTCGACCTGCAGGTAGCGCATGCGTAGCCCCAGCCCGCCCATAAAGGTCAGCTGCGCGCCGCCCAGGATCAGCGCGCGCCGCGAAATGGTGCGCGCCGAGGCCAGGGTGTCTTTGGCGGCTCGTTTCATATCCGATGCCCCATCTGATCAATTTCACCCGGGGTGATTTTGCGCACCCGCAACAGCAGCACCGATCCCAGAACCACCAGCGGGTAGGCCGCCAGGGTGGCCAGCACCTGCAACAGCGACATGCCAAAAGGCTGCCGGTCCACCATCAGCAGCGCCAGCACCAGCTGATTGGCAAGGGCCATCGCCAGCAGCACGCCGCCGACGCGGGCAAGTTCAAGCGCAAAGGACAGTTCACGGGCCACGCCCTGACGGTTGCGCAACACCTGAAGCCCGATCACAAACAACGCCGCCCACAGCCCTGGCGGGCGCATGAACAACATGTCAAGGACCATCATAATGCCGCCGGCCAGCAAGACCGGCACGTAATCCGGGCGGCGCAGCACCCAGGCGAAACTCAGCGCCACAAACATATCCGGCCCGGGCAGGTGGCCGGAACCTGGCCGCAATGGCAGCAGGTGGAAAAATACAATCAGCAGCGCCAGTACACTCAGCATGAGGCGATAGAGGAACCGTCGCAGGGTCAGCGGATCAACCATCGCCGGCGTCCAGATGCGGGTCAGTCGGGGCGATCGGATCTTCCGGGAACTGCACCAGCTCCGGCGGTGTCGCCGGCGCGCCGGGCGGTGCGATCAGATCGCCCTGGCCCGCGATTTTTTCCGGGTTCCGGCTGCGCAGCACCCGCAGGAATTCAAGCCGTTCATAATCGGCGGCTAGCCGGATGCGCAGGCGACGGTCTTTGCCAAGCGCCACCTGGCCCACCAGCAGCCCGGCGGGGAAAACGCCACCGTCACCCGAGGAGATCACCCGGTCGCCCGGGCGCACCAGTTCAGGGTTTTCGAGGAAGTCCACCGGTGGCGCGGCCGAGTTGTCCCCGACAAGGATGGCGCGCTGGCCTGAGGGCTGAATGGTCACCGGAATGCGGCTGTTGGAATCAGTGAGCAAAATGACGCGCGACGTATTGGCGCCGATACCCGAGATGCGGCCGACAAGCCCGATGCCGTCCATTGCCGCCCAGCCGTCCAGAATACCGTCCCGGGCGCCCACATTCAGCAATACCGACTGGCGGAACGGTGAGCCGCTGTCGGCCAGAACAACCCCGGTCACATAGGTCAGTTTGGGATCCAGCCGCACTTTGTTCAGCTCCAGCAGCCGGGCATTTTTCTGTTCCAGCTGCAGCGCGGCTTCTTTCCAGGCTTTCATGCGCTGCAACTCACGGCGCAGCTCCTGGTTCTGCTCATAGATGCGGTTGTAACTTTGGAAATCTTCTACCATGCGGGAGAATTTTGTCACCGGCGCCATCGCCCAGCTGAAAGAAGGCACCAGCTGGTCCACCAGCTGCGCCCGCAGCCGTTCAACACGCGGGTTGTCAATGCGCCACAGGATGAATGTCGCGAGGAAAAACAAGACCATAAGCCCGGTCAGAAGTCGTCTGACCGGGCGAATGTAAGCCTCACTGTTACGATCTGTTGCCAATGGGGGCTCCGGGTCGCGCAGCCCGTCAGGGCTGCTTAGCTTTCGTAGTCAATGACGTGGCGCAGCTGCTTTTCAAACTCAAGCGCTTTGCCGGTGCCAAGGGCCACACAATTCAGGGACTCATCGGCCACCGAAATGGCAAGGCCGGTCTGTTCGCGCAGCGCCAGATCCAGGTCGCCCAGCAGCGCGCCGCCACCGGTCAGCATCACCCCACGGTCGACAATATCCGCCGCCAGATCGGGCGGGGTGGCTTCCAGCGCCGTCATCACCGCTTCGCAGATCTGTTGCACCGGCTCTGACAGAGCTTCGGCGATCTGTGCCTGGGTGATTTCGATTTCCTTGGGCACCCCGTTCAACAGGTCGCGACCCCGCACGGACATTGCAGCGCCCCGGCCATCGTCGGGCATGCGCGCGGTGCCGATAGAAGTCTTGATCCGCTCCGCGGTGGCTTCTCCGACCAGCAGGTTCTGCTGCCGGCGCAGGTAAGAAATAATCGCTTCGTCCATCCGGTCACCACCGACTCGCACGGACCGCGCGTAAACGATGTCGCCGAGCGAAAGCACCGCCACTTCGGTGGTGCCGCCACCGATATCAACAACCATGTTGCCGGTCGGATCTGTGATCGGCATGCCAGCGCCGATGGCGGCTGCAATGGGTTCTGCGATCAGGCCAGCGCGCCGTGCACCTGCCGAGAGAACCGATTGGCGAATCGCCCGTTTTTCCACCGGGGTGGCGCCATGGGGCACGCAGACGATGATCTTGGGCTTGGAGAATGTGGTGCGCCGGTGCACTTTGCGGATGAAATATTTGATCATCTCTTCGGCGGTGTCGAAATCGGCAATAACGCCTTCGCGCATCGGGCGGATGGCCTGAATAGAACCAGGTGTACGGCCCAGCATCAGCTTGGCGTCTTCGCCTACGGCCAGGACCTGTCTGCGCCCGTCTTTAACGTGATACGCCACAACGGAAGGTTCATTGAGAATGATACCTTTGTTTTTGACATAGACCAGCGTGTTCGCGGTCCCCAGATCAATAGCCATGTCGGACGAAAATAGTCCTGCGAAACCGAACATATTTTATGGGCTTTCCGTTTAATCCAAATCTCAAAGAAGACCGGGACCCGACCTTCTGTCCGGCATGTATAAGCAGGCGCGGTGTGAAGGGAAAGCCCCGTGCGGACCATTCGCGTAATTCCGCCGGATCCCGGGGGGACGGTGCTGGCTGCAGTGTGGTTGCGCGGCCAGAAAAGGCACCGGGTCAGCGAGATGTACTCGCGGTGCAGGCGTGACAGGAGGGGCAATGCCAGGGCAGTACCAGGCTGGCAGCGCGGTGCCGGTTTATCGTGTGCGCATTGTATGAGGCGCCTGCGGCAGAGCATATGGTTTGACCGCTGTGCAATGGGGCAACGGGGCGCCGGCCCGTCGGGGCCGGCGCAGAGTCACAAAGACGGGTCTCAGGATACGTCTTTATAATCGACGGTTTTCAGGTCTGAATCCGGGGCTGATTTCTCCCGGCGCAGCAGCAGCCGGTTCAGTGCAGTGACATAGGCGCGGGCGCTGGCCACCACGGTGTCGGTATCTGCCGACGTGCCGGTGGCAATCCTGCCGTCTTCTTCCAGCCGCACCGAGACAGTGGCCTGGGCGTCGGTGCCCTCAGTCACGGCGCCGACCTGATACAGTTGCAGTGTCGCTGTGGTCGGGAAGATCTCTTTGATTGCTCTGAAGGTCGCATCCACCGGCCCGTCGCCGGTCGCGGTGACGGATCTCTCCGCGCCATCCACTTTCAGCGTCAGCGCGGCTTCCTGCGGGCCTTCGGTGCCGCAGACCACGCGCAGGGATTTGAGCTGAATGCGCACGTTTTCCGGTGCGCCGGAAGTGTCGCCCATCAGTGCAACCAGGTCGTCGTCATAGACTTCCTTCTTGCGGTCGGCCAGTTCCTTGAAACGCACAAACACGTCTTTGAGCTCATTGTCGCCCAGCGAAAAACCGAGGTTTTCCAGCTTGGAGCGCAGCGCGGCGCGGCCGGAATGTTTGCCCATCACGATGTTGGTTTCGCTCAGACCCACATCTTCGGGGCGCATGATTTCAAAGGTTTCGGCGTTTTTCAGCATGCCGTCCTGGTGGATGCCGCTTTCATGGGCAAAGGCGTTTTTACCCACAATCGCTTTGTTAAACTGCACCGCAAAGCCGGACACTGTGGCGACCCGGCGCGACAGGTTCATTATTTTTGTGGTGTCAATATTGGAACGGTAGGGCAGGCGGTCATTGCGCACTTTCAGCGCCATCACCACCTCTTCCAGCGCGGTGTTGCCGGCGCGTTCGCCAAGCCCGTTGATGGTGCATTCAATCTGACGCGCACCGGCCTCAACTGCGGCAAGGCTGTTGGCCGTCGCCATGCCCAGATCGTTGTGGCAATGGGTGGCAAAGATGATTTCGTCCGCGCCGGGCACCCGGTTCAACAGCATCGCGATCAGCTCAGAGCTTTCGCGCGGAATGGTATAGCCCACGGTGTCGGGGATGTTGATGGTGGTGGCACCGGCTTTGATGGCGATTTCCACCACCCGGCAGAGGTAGTCTTCTTCGGTGCGGGTGGCATCCATCGGCGACCATTGCACATTGTCGCAGAGATTGCGTGCATAGGTGACGGTGTCGTGAATGCGGTCGGCCATTTCATCCATGTTCAGATTGGGGATCTGACGGTGCAGCGGCGAGGTGCCAATGAAAGTGTGGATGCGGGGGGAGCGCGCATATTTCACCGCTTCCCAGCAGCGGTCAATATCGCGAAAATTGGCGCGGGACAGACCACAGATCGTTGAGTTCACAGCGTTTTTGGAAATATCTCTGACAGCGGCGAAATCGCCCTCAGAAGCGATGGGGAAACCGGCTTCGATAATGTCGACGCCCATTTCATCCAGCATCGCGGCAATCTCGAGCTTTTCATTGTGGCTCATGGTGGCGCCGGGGCTTTGCTCGCCATCGCGCAGGGTGGTGTCAAAAATCAGGACGCGGTCCTGGTCACGTGTATCGGTCATGGGTCAGGTCTTTCGTTTTGCCTTAGCAGGCGGGGCGCGCTCGGCGCTGTATCGGGGAGAGTGTCCGGGGTATTTAAGGTCGGCGCTGGGCACTTCTGAGCGGTCGCGCCGGAGGCACGCTCAGAAGCTGCTAAGGAGAAGAAGAGCACGAAGGGGCAGTCCGCGCAGCGGCGCGGAGGATTTCAAAGAGATATGTGCCTTCAGTGTCATAATCAGGACTTTAGCGCCGCCCCTGGAAAAGACAAGCGGCAAATCGCGGTATTTCTCTCTGTTTTCAAGCTTGCGCTGCGGAGGGTGCGCAGCGCAGCCGCGGCGGCGCTGTGGCGTTTTCCGGGGCGGCGGCTCTTGCCGCGGAATGCGGCGTCAGCCTGTGTGGCGGGTGCCGCCTGGTTGCGGGCTTATTCGCTTACAGTGGCGGCGTCCCCTGTGGCGGTGTCGCCGGTGGCGGCTTCCACTGTACTGGTACTGGTGGCATCGCTGACGTCCGAAGCTGCGCTGTCGTCCCCATTGGCCGCCTCGCTGTCATCGTTGAGTGCCCCGTTTTCCCACTCGCCGCTTTCGACCTGGCCGGAGGCGTAGTTGATGGTGCCGCTGCCCTGGCGTTTGCCGTTTCTGAACGTGCCGGTGTAAACATCGCCGTTGGCGTAGGTGGCCACACCTTCGCCTTCTATCTCACCGCCCTTCCAGCTGCCGCTGTAGGTAAAACCACCCGGCATGGTGATCTTGCCCTGGCCTTCGCGCTGACCGGCGACAAAACGGCCTTCATAAACAGTGCCGTCGGCATAGTTTGCCACGCCCTGGCCGTCGCGCTTGCCGTCCACCCAGTCGCCGTCATAGCTGTAACCGTCAGTATAGGTCATCTTGCCCTTGCCGTGGTTGCGGGCGTTCTTGAACTGACCTTCATAGACCAGCCCGTTGGCGTAGCGCGCGATGCCGGAGCCGTCGATGACGCCGTAGATCCAGTCGCCCTCATAGGTATTGCCGTCGGGATAGGTGATTTTGCCGGTGCCATGGGCCAGGTCGTCGGCGAAATCTCCGTTATAGCGGGAGCCATCAGGATAGGTGACCTCGCCTTTGCCCTCAATGCGGCCGTCGACCCAGGCGCCGTTATAGACGTAGCCGTCGGTGCCGGTGAAGCGGCCCTGACCCTGGCGTTTGTCGTCCGTAAAGGCGCCTTCATAGATGTCGCCATTGGCATAGGTGACACGGCCTTCGCCCTGGCGTTTGCCGGTCACCAGCGTGCCATCATAGACATCACCATTGGGCTGGGTCAGCACGCCCTGGCCATTGATCTGGCCGCTCGCCCAGGCACCGTCATAGGTCAACCCGTCCGGCAGGCTCAGCTTGCCCTGGCCGTGGCGCTCTCCGGCCAGCATTTCACCAGAGTAGACGGCGCCGTCAGGATAGGTGATGCGGCCGAAGCCCTCTTTGACGCCGGCGCGCCAGTCGCCGTCATAGATATAACCGCTGTCAGACGTCATGCGGCCTTTGCCCTCGTGCAGGGCGTTTATGAACGCGCCCTCATAGCGCACCCCGTTGGCATAGACCGCCACGCCCTGACCGTTGATCGCGCCATCCGCCCAGTCGCCCTCATAGGTGGAGCCGTCCGGGTAGGTAATCTTGCCCAAGCCTTCCTG
Organism: Candidatus Halocynthiibacter alkanivorans; assembly: GCF_003333265.1. Taxonomy (GTDB): domain Bacteria; phylum Pseudomonadota; class Alphaproteobacteria; order Rhodobacterales; family Rhodobacteraceae; genus Halocyntiibacter_A; species Halocyntiibacter_A alkanivorans. Next base: position 6,489 of record NZ_QOLB01000084.1, on the reverse strand, counting down.
TTTGCCCTTGGCAAAGCGGCCTTCATACACCGCGCCATTGGGAAAGCGCGCCACGCCCTGGCCGCGGATCTCGCCCATCACCCATTCGCCGCTGTATTCATAGCCGTTGGGCAGGCGGTAGGTGCCGGTGCCGTGCTGTTCGCCATCTTTAAAGGTGCCCTCATAGACACCGCCCTCGGCGTATTGCTTGGTGATGACCCTTGTGCTGGTCTGCGCCGCTGCCGGCAGGGCAAGTGCGGCGCTGAGCGCCAGGGCAGAGAGGCCATATGCCAGGCCGCGGATCAGGCCCCAATTCAGGCTCCGTGTCTGGCCCGAATTTGGGCCCGGGCGGCGGGCGACTGATTTCTGCAATGAATTCTGTAACGATTTCTGCACGGTATATCCCATCAATCCGGATGGCCGCCCTCGACGGCCCCGGGCCGATTGCGGCCCTTTTGAGGCTGAAGAGTAGTGGAGCAGACATAGAGGAGCAATGTTTTTTGGTCGCAAGCATCTTTCCCTTGCCGCCAAGTCTGTTAAATCAGGGGGCAGGATCAAGAGGAACCACTATGGCCCAGAGATTTCGTCTGACACTTGCACAGCTGAACCCCACAGTTGGCGCGCTGGCTGCCAATATTGAGCTGGCCCGGGAGGCCTGGCAGCAGGCCCGCGCTGCCGGGGCGGATATGGTGGCGTTGCCCGAGATGTTTGTCTCGGGCTACCAGGCCCAGGACCTGGTGCGTAAGCCGGCTTTTGTCGCCGATTGCGTGGCGCGCATTGAGGCGCTGGCAGCAGAGTTGGCCGATGGGCCGGCGATGGGCATTGGCGGGCCGGTGTCGATCGGCGATAAACTGCACAACGGCTATTTCATCCTGCAACAGGGCCGGGTGAAGACCGTGGTGCTGAAACACCACTTGCCCAATGAAGATGTGTTTGATGAAGAACGACTTTTTGACGCCGGCCCCATAAACGGCCCTTATCAGGTAGGGCCGCTGCGGATCGGCACCCCGATCTGTGAAGACGCCTGGTTTGACGATGTTGCTGAGGCGCTGCAGGAAACCGGGGCGCAGATCCTGATGGTGCCCAACGGCTCGCCCTATTATCGCAACAAGTTCGACCGCCGCATGTCGGTGATGGTCAGCCGGGTGGTCGAGACCGGTCTGCCGGCGATCTATCTGAACCTTGTGGGTGGTCAGGATGACCAGGTGTTTGACGGCGGCTCGTTTGTGCTGAACCCACACGGGGTACTGGCGCACCAGCTGCCGGTCTATGACCAGTTGCTGCGCCATGTGGACTTTGAGGAAGGGCCTGAGGGCTGGGCTGCACTGCCCGGCGAGATCGTCAGCCATCCGGATGAATGGGAGCAGGATTACCGGGTGATGGTGGAATCACTGCGCGACTACATGGGCAAAACCGGCTTTAAAAAGGTGCTTTTGGGCCTGTCCGGCGGCATTGACTCCGCCATCGTGGCGACGATTGCGGTGGATGCGCTGGGCGCAGACAACGTGCGCTGCGTGATGCTGCCGTCGGAATACACCTCACAAGGCTCGCTGGACGATGCTAAAGAGATCGCAGAAAATCTCGGGTGCCGCTATGATTACGTGCCGATCAAAGAAGGGCGCGACGCCATTTCCAATACGCTCTCAGTGCTGTTTGACGGGCATGAGCCCGGTCTGGCTGAGGAGAACATCCAATCGCGGCTGCGTGGTCTGCTGTTGATGGCAATGTCGAATAAATTTGGCGAGATGCTGCTGACCACCGGCAATAAATCCGAGGTCGCGGTGGGCTATGCCACCATCTATGGCGATATGGCGGGCGGCTATAACCCGATCAAAGATCTCTATAAAACCCGCGTGTTTGAGCAATGCCGCTGGCGCAACGACAATCACCGCGACTGGATGGCCGGCCCTGCAGGCGCGGTGATTCCAGTGTCGATCATCGACAAACCCCCTTCAGCCGAGCTGCGTCCGGATCAGAAAGACAGCGACAGCCTGCCGGATTACCCGGTGCTGGATGCAATTCTCGAACAACTGGTCGACAAGGATGCCAGTGTCGCGGAAATTGTTGCCATGGGGCACTCGCGCGAGGTGGTGAAAAAAGTCGAACACCTGCTCTATATTTCGGAATATAAACGGTTTCAGTCCGCCCCCGGTGCGCGGCTGACCAAGGGCGCTTTCTGGCTTGATCGCCGCTATCCGATTGTGAATCGCTGGCGCGACGAGAGCTGACAGGCTGGCCGGTTTGACCGTCTGGCCGGGTAAAGGCTTCACCGGCGGAGGCGTAACCGGGTTGTTGGTCTGGCGGCGCTGAGGTGTGATCGCGCTGCAAGGCGGGCTCTGCTGATGGGCTGACGGGGCTGGATACGGGCGCGACTGCCACTGCGCGGGCAGGGCAGGACTGCAGGAGGGTGTCATGGCTGAGAACAAGACCCAACCGACGAATCAGAACGTCGCCGCATTTCTGGCGGCGATCGACCATCCCACCAGGCGGGCCGATGCGCAGGTGCTGGATCAGCTGTTTCGCGACATTACCGGGTTTGAACCGGTCATGTGGGGCAGTTCCATCATTGGGTATGGCCGCTATCACTACACCTATAAAACTGGCCGTCAGGGCGATTGTCAGGCCACCGGTTTTGCCGCGCAAAAAGCACGCCTGTCGCTGTATATCATGCCCGGATACCAGGATATGGGCGACCTGCTGGATCGTCTCGGCAAACATAAAACCGGCGCCGCCTGCCTGTATATCAACAAACTGGCGGATGTGGATATGGCGGTGCTGGAGCAGGTCATCCGCCGGGGCCTGGAACAACTGAACGCCATCTGGCCCGTTGAACCACATTAAAGGCCTTTTTTGATCCCAGGTCGAAAACGGGCGCTGCCTGCTGATCGCCACATTCTGCGGGCCGCCTCCCAAATCCGCCCGGTGGGACACGAAAGCACGGTTCCGGGGAAAGGTGCAGCCGCGCCGGAGCAACCGCACCACGGCCCCCCCCTGGTCCCGCTGCCGGACCATGTGCAGCGCCTGCTTGGCCTTTTGATCCGGGCGTTGTATGACTGGGCAAATTTGAAATGGATCCGCTATGACCGTTACCCGCTTTGCCCCTTCGCCAACGGGCTTTCTTCACATTGGCAACCTGCGCACTGCGCTGTTCAATTACCTGATCGCCCGTAAGACAGGCGGCGAATTTGTGCTGCGTCTGGACGACACTGATCCGGAGCGTTCCAAACAGGAATATGCTGATGCGATCCAGCAAGACCTGGAATGGCTGGGGCTGACCTGGGACCGGGTTGAAACCCAGTCCAACCGGCTGGAACGGTATGAAGATGCGGCGCAGAAACTGCGCGACATTGGCCGGTTTTACGAGTGCTTTGAAACCCCGGTTGAGCTGGACCTGAAACGCAAGAAACAGCTTAATATGGGCAAGCCGCCGGTCTATGACCGCTCGGCGCTGTCCCTGTCAGAAGATGAGAAAGCGGCGCTGCGCACGGAACGTGGCAATGGCCACTGGCGCTTTAAGCTGGATCTTGAACGCATTGACTGGACCGACGGCATTCTGGGCGATCTGTCGCTGGATGCGGCGTCGGTGTCTGATCCGGTGCTGATCCGGGGCGACGGCCAGTTCCTCTATACCCTGGCTTCGGTCTGTGACGATATCGACTATGGCATCACCCATGTGGTGCGTGGTTCAGACCACGTGACCAATACCGCGACTCAGATCCAGATTATCAAAGCGCTGGGCGGCACCGTGCCGGAATTTGCCCATCACTCCTTGCTGACCGGGCCGCAGGGCGAAGCGCTGTCCAAACGCCTGGGCGTGCTGGCGCTGCGTGATCTGCGCGAACAGGGGGTGGAGCCGATGGCGCTGCTGTCCCTGATGGCGCGTCTGGGCTCCAGCCAGCCGGTGGAGCTGCGCGCGTCGATGGAGGAGCTGATCGAGGGCTTTGACATCGGCCATTTTGGCTCGGCCCCGACCAAATTTGACGTCCGGGACGTGTTCCCGCTGACCGGCCGGGTGCTGGCGGCGCTGCCTTTTGAAACTGTAGCTTCTGAAGTTGCTGCGCTGGGTGTGCCGGCGGAGAAAGGCGAGGCCTTCTGGAATGTGGTGCGCGAAAACATCACTGTGAAAGCGGATATGGCGGCGTGGTGGGACCTGTTCCGCGACGGGGCTGAGGCGTTGGTGGAAGACGAGGACCGTGCTTTTGTCGCGGAAGCCTTTGCGATGCTGCCGCCGCTGCCCTATGGCGCGGACACCTGGTCAAGCTGGACTGCGGCGGTAAAACAGGCCACCGGGCGCAAAGGGCGTGGCTTGTTCATGCCGTTGCGCAAAGCGGTGACCGGGCGGTCAAAAGGCCCTGAAATGGCGGAGGTTCTGCCGCTGCTGCAGGTGGCACCCAAACTGTAACCGTTAGCAGTTGAAGATTGTGAGGGCGGCCGATGTGGCCGCCTAACAGGCAATCACCAAGGATCATACATCTGCATTTGGCGCTGCCATTTAAACATGTTACGGCAAAAGCAGGCCCTTTACCCTTCACTGATAGTCACCCACAGCCCCTAAAGTTTAGGGGCACGTTAGGGGCGGGCAGCGGCGAGATCGCCTCCGTCCGCTGCGGTTCATCACAAGGGGGCGATCTATGGCAAAGGGCCTGCACCTGCTCACCACCAAGGAAGTCGAAGCTGCCAAGACGCGTAACCAGAGCCAGCCAACGCTCACGAGGAGCCCGCTCCCCCGGGGCGGCCAAGTAGCCACGCAGAGCGCGCAGAACGGCCATTCTGCCGCCCTCAGATACGCACCGGCCCATAAGCGGGGCCACAAGGGTGCGGTGCGCTATGTAGAGCGCCATGAGCACGCCTAGTTCCTCATCGCCGGGCGGCACTGAGGGCGGGCGTCCGGGGCCTGCATGGCCCTTTCCACGGCTTGCCTTGGGAGGAGGTAGATCCGCGTCCGGCCACTTAGAAGGGCCCTCCGGCGCGCTCACAGCCAGTTTTCATGCCGGAGTTTGACTGACGTCCGGCAATGCCCTCGTTACATCGTAAGTGTCGGGCTTTGCGCCCGCTTTTCGGATGCGATCCGGCAAGTCCACTGTCAAAATGCGGGCCCATACACGCTCATTTTGGCGGTCGATCTGCGTTCGCCTGAAACGCCAGCGCAGCCAATCCGCTACCGCTGGGGCCAGCAGAGCGACGTCCACGCAAAACGCTTGGATCGCGCGGCGGAAGCCTGCCTCCAATGCGGCCAGATCAATTGTGCTCCCTGGCACCGATGGGCCCTTCTTCCACTCCCATCCGAGCCGGTTTGCAGCGCGCCGGGCTTCCGATTTGCTCCATTCAGCGGCGCTGATCTTCCCGGCAAAGAATTGCCGCCGCTGATGCTCCTGGTGTTCTCTTGCAGCCTTTGGCCCGGCGTGCCGTAAACACCGGCCCTTGCCTTCGCGGATTGGCGCGTTCTGACACGCAGCACCCGTTCGCGTCCGCGCGCCACACACCGCCGCACACTGCCCGCCCCGACGCACCAGTTGGTTCGCATCACGGAAGGCGGCTTCGTGCTCCAGGGACCAGAAGCTGGTTTTCATTTGCATATTGCGCACCTCCGTCAAGCAGGTCTTACATGGCTGATAATACCAGATTAAAACACTAAGGTACGGGAGGCGAGGTTATTCCAAACTCTGTCCCAACTTTTGCGCTTGCTAAGATGAAGCGGCTATTAGGTCTGAAGCCCAGTTCACATTCATCACCAGAAATCGTGCGGGCAACTTCCATTGGCTGCAACCACGCCCCTTCGTCCGTTCAGGGCCGACAGCGGTAGGCAAGCTGGGTCGCTCTGATCAGAGCCACGATAGCGGAAGGCCCCGGCTTGATCGCCGGGGATTTTTGCTTTTCAGGGTCGGGCATGTTCGCTACCTGTTCTCACCATGTACAAGTTCCACATTGTCTGCCGCTGCGGCCATCACGCGACCATTCCGCTGGACGGTATCCCCGGCGTGGACAGGATCGAGGACGTGCGGCGGGAACAGATCCTGACCCGCGCCAGATGCACGGTCTGCGGGTGGCGCGGAGCGGTTGATTTCAGGCAGTTGTGGGCAACACCGCCGCCGCCGCACAGCGCGAACGGGTGAGGGCGGCGGAAAGGGCCATCGCGGCGGCGGCGAGCGATCTGGTAGGGGATGCGCTCAGGTAGACGGGCGGTGCCGGCTGTGAGGGCCTACATCAGTCTAACCGCAGCGCTCGGCCATTCCGAGCCCGTTGTCCCCAATGCTGCTGCCGCAGAATTTCGTCAGGAAGGGCGGAGAGCATGCGTAATTGGGCTGCCTCTGTTCTGAGGTCGAGCTCCCGATAGGATCACAGGGTAGCTGTGAACAAGGGAGACAGATGATGGAATACTTTGTTGGACTAGATGTTTCGCTGCGATCCTGTGCGCTTTGCATTCTGGATAGCAAGGGAGCAGTAATGTTTGAGCGGGAGCTGCCTTGTGAGGTCGGCGATATCGCAGATTGCCTCGCAAGCTTCCCGCAT
>NZ_QOLB01000164.1 GCF_003333265.1 Candidatus Halocynthiibacter alkanivorans | reverse complement strand
TGTTGAACGCGTGATTGCTGTCGGTTGTGGCCTTGAATTTACGCGTCCTGACAACTCGTATGCCATTCTCACGCATCAGCCGACCAATCCGACGATGGCCAACGTTTAACCCCAGCTCCTGCAATTCGTGAGTCATGCGCGGTCGGCCATAGCTTTGCAGGCTAAGCCGGTGCTGGTCCCTGATATGCGCCAAAAGCACCATGTCATCACGCTGACGTTGACTGATGGAACGGGATTTCCAAGCGCGAAAGCCGCGAGAAGTCACCTGCAAAACACTGCAGAGAAACTCGATAGACCAGATCTTCTTCCAGGTGTCGACAAAGGCAAACCTCACGCCTTTTGTCCTGCGAAGAAGATCGTCGCCTTTTTTAGGACCTCCCTCTCCTCGCGCAGAACCCGGTTTTCCTTGCGCAGGCGGGCGTTCTCTTTCTCTACATCTTCATGTGGGCCAGACATCAGGTCGTCGTTCTGGTGTTGTTGAACCCACTTGTTCAGGGTCGAAACGCCACCCCCCAAATCCGACGCAATCCGGGGTCGCGTCAGGCCGCTGGTCGTTGCAATGCGAACCGCGTCACGCTGGAATTCTTCGCTGTATCTTGGTGCCATTTCTTGTCTCCTTCATTGCGAATATCGCTCGAAAGAGACCGGAACTAAATCGGGACAAGATCATCCCTTCCGTGGTACGCGCCGAGTTTGACGATGTGCCGGACCAGGCCGAGCGCGTCGAGTGCGTCGAGACCTGCGTCATCAAGGCGGATGGTGTTGATAAGCGTCAGGGCGCCACCGTCACGAATGACGGTCATATTGCGGCTGAACTCATGGATCTGGTTCGCCTCGATCCTGATTTGTCCCTTAACGACAAATACATCTGGGAATACTTCCTCTAGCGGACCATGTGGAAGCTGTTCGGGGAAATCTGGCATGTGGGTCTTCCTCATTTGCTGGCGTTGGCCGCATCTTGCCCGAGCGTAATTGACGGCCCGGGCAATTGGCGTGCCTGCAAGTTACATATGTTGCGCTGTCTCGGCGGCGAATTGGTCGATTCCGGTCGCTTTGGCCCCGGTGATATTTTCGTAATCAGACGTTGCGGGTTGATCTCCACCCTCAGCCCAGCGTTTGAACAACGTCATGACCGTTTCAACGATCATGTCCGGCGTTCCATAGGATTCAAGACCAGCCTTCTGATCTTCGTAGGACAGGTTCACATACTGAATGTCTTTGCCAAGGGGCTTTGAAAACGCTTCGGCGACATCATGAAAGCTGATCGCCTCTGGGCCGGTGAGATAGTGGATCTTGCCGTTGTACGTATCCGATGTCAGTCCAGCAAGTACCGCTTTTGCTATGTCGCGCGTGTCCATCATGGGAATGCGGGTATTGCCCGGATACTGCGCGAACATCTGTTTTTCCTTCATGAAGACCGCATGCATCTGCGGAATGTTCTGCATAAAATAACGCGGTCTCAGAATGACATAGTCCAATCCGCTCGCCGTCAGATAGTCATCGACTTCAGAATGTTGTTCATACATCGGAAGACCTTTGCTGTGGCGGGCGGGCTCTGCTGACAAGCGCACAATTTTGCGCACGTTTGCGGATATGGCGCGGTCAATCAGCCCTTTGTGCAGATCGGACATGACCGGCGACGGGCTGCTGAGGAGGAATGCCGTATCGACGTTCCATAGTGCTGTCTCAACACTAGGCCAGTCTCCCAGTTCTGCGCGAACGGTGGGGACGCCTTTTGACGCCATTTTGGCTTCGCTTCCATCGCTGCGCACCACTACGCGATAGTCTTGATCACTATCTTTCAGAAGATCGACAAGGGGCATGCCGATGTTGCCGGTGCCGCCAATGACAAGGATCTCATTTTTCATTTTCTGTTCTCCTGGGTGCCGGGTGTAGGGCGATAATTTCGTCTGTGATCAATTTAGTGAGTGCAGGAACGACGTCGTACTGGCTATAATCGCATTTTCTTGTTCCGTTTTTGCACCAGCGGCGGCGATGGCAGCACAGAGCCGGGGATGTCATGAAAGTATTTGAGTGGGACAATCTGAGAATTTTCCTTGCCAACCAGCGCGGGCAATCCGTGCGTGCCGCGTCCAGTGCTGGGTGTCAGCCAATCAACTGTGTCCCGTCCAACACATCGTCTCCGACATGCGGGCACATCTGAACGCTGTGAAGGCAGGACTGGGTTTCGGCTATCTGTTCTGTTTTTTGGCAGATTCTGATCCAAAATTAGTTCGTCTACCTAAGTCGCCAAATGACAAAGCAATCACAGGCTGGGTTGTGACGCACCCCGATCTGGCATCAACTGAGCGCGTTCGCGTTTGCGCCCGCTTCCTGGCCGACGAAATTTGGAAAAAAGTGAACAAGATCACAAGTTCGATCTGACCATTCCAAATCCCTGGCCCGATTGAGTCAGTTCGGGATCGGACCCTTAAAGCTGATACGGCGCTCATACCGAAGGTCCGCTTAGGGCTCGGAGCAGCCGTTCGCTGCAGTCCAAACGAATGTCGGCTCAGGGCCGTTTCCGCCCGTGGGCTTCAATGTTTCAAATCTGCTGTCAGCCCTATCCGCCGCCCAGCTATACGGGGTAATCGGCGCACAGAGCGGGCAGGGGCGAACGAGGCCCGAATGTACTAAAGGCAGGATGTGGGTGGAGAATTTTGTGACTTGTTTTTACCCGAGGCATAAGGCCTGCGTCGTCTGGTCCCTGGTGCCAACATAAAACTTGTCGAGAATTGCATCGAATACGTCCGGGGACCCGTCTGTGCCGGAAAAAAAGTCCTGCAGGAATGAAGTTTGAAATCGTCTGGTGAGCCGAGGATTTTCCACGCGTTGCTGCGCCCTTGCTGACATTCTGGCCGCTTCAGAGAGAAGTTATCGTACCGCGTTCTCTAAGAACATGCCGGTGAAATAAAAATCAGTCATTGACATATCTTTCAAACATGCGAAATATTTGTCACGCACTGCAATAAAATTCACCCACTATGTCTGTGGATTGTGGTTGTTTGCAGTTGAAGAAGGGCCATCAGGTCATGTGGCCCGGCTCGGTCTACAGCAAAGGGAGTGATGAAATATGTTGATACGGAAGAGAATGTTTGTGACGGGGCTTGTGGCCGCGTCGATGATCGCGGCAGCAAGTGGTGGCGCCATGGCGCAAGACGGAAAGCGGATTGCGTTCTTTGTCTCCAACCTGTCGAACGTGTTCCACCAGGCTCAGGCAGATGAAGCGCAGCGCTACGCTGCGGAGAAATATGGTGCCGAGGTTGTCGTCTTTGATGGTCAGGCCGATTCAGCCGTCATGACACAGAATATCGACCAGGTTGTCGCCGGCGGCTTTGACGCCGCGACCCTGCATATCTGGGACGCTGAAGCAGCCACACCTGGTGTTAAAGACGCGCTCGATGACGGTATCGTAATGACATCATTCTTCAGCCCGATCACGGATACAGGTATCCCGACAGCACGCAGCGATGAGGCCGGTGTTTCGTTCGAGATGGGCGCGCAGATGGCGACGGCCTGGAAGGAAGCACACCCGGACACGCCGATCGTCATGGTCCAGCTTGGATGGCCAAACCACACTGAAGTGAACTCCGGGCGCACCGCCCCATTCGCTGCAGGTGTCCTGTCCGTCGATCCGGGTGCCGAGAACCTGGGCGCTCTGGACTCAAGTGTCGGACAGGAGGCGGCGAAGCAGATTATCGTTGATCTGTTGACGCAGCGGCCAGAAGTTAACCTCATCTATTCCGAGTCTTCGTCTCTTACCGTCGGCACTATGGCAGGCCTTTCTCAACTCGGCCGCGGCAAGTTTGACGATGGCAAGCCTTTGACCGAGATTGTGGCCAGTGTAGATTTTGACACTGTCGAGTTCGAGCAAGTTTACGACCCGAATTCCAGCCTTAAGATTTCGATGGGCCTCCCACCGATCGAGACGGCACAAGGGCGCATCGATCTGATCATGGATGTGGTGAACGGCGATGTTGCAGCAGCGACAGCCCCGGCCGAGGAGTTCTTCTACAAGGCCTACACCATCTCATATTGGACCATGCCTCAGGATGAAGCAAAGACCTGGCTCGCGGCTCAGTTCGGCGAGTAATCTTAAACACTTACCTGGCGGTCGCTATCTGAATAAGGGCATGTCTCTGATCTGATCGCCAGGTATTTAAAGCGCCAGCAGCCCCTGGGTGTGGACTTGTCCGCCCCTGCAAGCTGCTAACAAAATAAACTCACAAATTCAGCCGTGTAGTGGGTTAACCTGCACATTGTTGCGCCCCGGGTTGAAGGAGAGAATAGCTTGACAGACCAGTCGCAATCACCCGTCCTGTCGGTCGAGGCACTCACCAAGGACTATCCCGGCGTAAGGGCAGTCGACGATGTGAGCTTTTCAATCGAAAGTAGTACCGTCCATTGTCTCGTAGGAGAAAACGGCGCAGGGAAATCGACGCTCATCAAGATGTTGACCGGTGCCTTGCAACCAACTAGCGGACGCATGAAGGTGCGCGGATCGGCCTATGAGCCAGGCAATCCTCATGACGCGCGTGAAGGTGGCATCGCCACGCTCTTCCAGGAGCTTCACGTCGTCGATGAACTCACTGTTTTAGAGAATCTAACACTGGGGATGGAACGGAGCCGGTTTGGGTTTCTGGTTAAGTCAGACCTCGATGATCGGGTGGTCCAGACGCTCGCTGCGATCGAGCCCTCCATCGACCCGTCGGCCAGGGTCTCCTCACTAAGCGTCGCGCAGAAGCAGATCATCGAAATCGCCCGTGCCGCGTCGTCCGGGGCAAGTGTTATCATCATGGATGAACCAACAGCGGCCCTTTCCGAGCGAGAGGTCGCGCGGCTCTTCGGGGTGATACGGCGCTTGCGCGAGACAGACGTGACGGTTGTTTACATCTCACACAAGCTTGACGAGATTTTCGAACTTGGCGATGCCGTTACGGTGCTTCGGGATGGAAAGCACATCGTTACAAAGCCGCTGTCAGACGTCGCGGGACGGTCCGAACTGATTGAGATGATGATCGGTCGCAACGTGTTTCAGGACTATACGCCGCGAACAGCCGTGACCAATGAGGCCGTTCTCATCGCCAGGGGGCTGACCAATAAGCTGCTCAAGGACGTGTCCTTTGAAATCAACCGTGGTGAAATCGTCGGTTTCTATGGCCTCGTCGGTGCCGGTAAGACTGAGATCGCCCGGGCCTTGTTCGGCGCTGATAAAGTCTCCGGGTCGATCCTCTTTAAAGGGCAGAAGGTCGGAAATTCGCCCAAGGAAGCGATTGCCGCTGGTATCGCACTGGTTCCCGAAGAACGCCGCACGCAGGGCCTGTTCACCAGCCTTACAATTCGGGAGAATATTCCGGTCATGAACCTGAAACGCCTGTCGAACAGAGGTGTATTCAGGTCTTCCGTCGAGCTCGAAGCCGCTGACGAATATGTCGGCAAGCTCAACATCGCGACAAGTTCGATCGACAAGTATGCGGAGAAGCTGTCCGGAGGGAACCAACAGAAAATCGTGCTTGCAAAATGTCTGTTTGCCGACGCGGACCTGCTGTTGCTGGACGAGCCAACTCGTGGTGTGGATGTCGGTGCCAAAGCGGAAATCTACGACATTATCAGGAGCATGGCAGACGAGGGCAATTCGGTCGCTGTTTTCTCATCAGAGCTCGAAGAAGTGCTTGGCATATGTGATCGCATTTTCCTCTTGTTCGACGGATCTCTTGAAACTGAAGTCATCAATGGCCCCGACGTCGACGCAGCGCACATTCTCAATGTTGTGACTGGTGGCCGGGGAGGGGCCGTGCAATGAGTGATTCCACAAAAATTGGCAGGACGCTGTTACATACGCGCCGCCGCATGAGCGACGAGTCGTTTATTACGCTGCTGGTTGCGTCCGTCGCGGTCGGACTGTTTCTGTTCGCCTCAATATTGGTGCCGAATTTCTTCCAACTGCAAAACATGCTCAATCTGGTGACCAACAACTGGGCGGTCATTTCCCTGGGTGTCGGGGTCACGTTCCTCCTTGTGTCGGGGAACTTTGACTTGTCTGTGGGCGGAATCGTAGCCCTGTCAGGCGTGCTTGCTGTCTGGTTCTCTCAGTCGGCAGGAGGGGGCAGTGCGCTGTCAACCGGGCTCGGTTTTCCATACTGGCTGGCCGTAATCGGCGCGCTGGGTGGTGCTCTCGCGATCGGGGCGCTGAATGCCCTTTTTGTCGTTCGTTTCCGCATTCCGTCAATCATCGTGACCCTGGGAACGATGATGCTTGCACGGGGCTTCGCGCAGGTCATCACTCAAGGATCACAGCGCAACACGAACCTGCCAGACGTGTTCGGAATGCTCGGCAACCTGACGGTATTTGGGGCATCGGTAAAGCTCCCGGTGGTCTTGATGGTGATCCTGCTTGTCATCGCTGTCTTCATCGAAAAGAAGACGGTATTTGGCCGGCTAACCTATTGGATTGGCGCGAATGCGGTCGCGGCAAGATTATCCGGAATCGATAAAGACAGGCACGTTACTTATCTGTACCTGTTCAGTTCTGCAATCGCAGGGATAGTGGGAATCCTCCTGGCCTCTGAGTTCAAGTCCGGATATTCGAACCGGGGCACGTTGATGGAGTTCGATGCATTGGTGATCGCCCTGCTCGGGGGAGTCGCCATCGCCGGAGGCTTCGGTTCGGTGGTGGGAATGTTCTTCGGCGCATTAATTCTCGCCGTCGTGACTTCAGCCGCGACTGGATTGGTTCTGTCACCGGACTGGCAGTACATTCTCAAGGCTATCGCGGTGTTTGTCGCGATCTTAACGCAGACCTGGGCGCTCGCCCGAAGGAACCGGTGAATTTGATGTCTCAATCATCTACTCTTGCTCAGCCCCCGGCCACACGAGGTGTCCGTGTCGCGCACTTCCTGCGCAACTATTACATCTATTTTGTACTCGTGGCAGTCGTCGCTTTGTTGAGTGTCGCGAATCTCGACAAGTTCGATCTGTTTGAGCGTGGCAACTTCCTGAACGAGAAGAGCATCATCAACATTCTCAGGGTGTCGGCACCGCTGCTCACACTCGCGGGTGCCTTCACGCTGCTAATGGTCTCGGGCTACATCGACCTCTCGGTGGGGAGCACGATGAGCCTGAGTGCTGTCATCTACGCCTTGTTGGCGATCAACGGCGTTCCGTTCCTTGCGGCCTTTGCCATCACGATGGTGGCAGGTGCCGGGCTCGGAGCGTTCAATGGTTTCCTGGTCGTCAGGCTCAAGATCACCCCCGTAATTGCAACGTTGATCACGCTCAGTCTTTTCAAGGGCATGGCGCTGCTGCTTGTCCAGGACGGGGTATCGGCGATCAAGTCGGGTGGCGGTCAGAAGATGCCCGGTTGGTTCAACTCCTATGGCAGAGAAGGAACGCTGCTGAACCTGCCTATGGCCTTCTGGGTCGCTGTCGCCGTCACGCTCGTTCTTGTCATCGCGCAGAACCGCACTTTGCTAGGAAAATACGCAGCGGCAACAGGCGGCAACCCTACAGCCGCGAAACTGTCCGGGATCAACACCGGAAAAATCGTCATTTTGCTGTACGTGATTGTCGGTGTGTCGGCGGCGCTTGCAGGCATCGCCCGGTCTAGCTTCATGTCGCTGGGCGACCCCCTTTCAGGCGATGGCATGGAGCTCACCGCTATCCTCGTGGTCCTGCTTGGCGGCACCGCGTTCAGTGGAGGCGAAGGCAGAGTCCTGCGGTCATTTGTTGGCGCACTAATCATCATGGCGCTGACGGTAGGGATGTTGACTGTCGTGCCGGCCTATTACCAAACCCTGGTTCTCGGTGCAGTGCTGCTTGCTGCCGCTGCATCAAACCACCTCATCAGCCGAAAGGAAACGGCGTCGTGATTACAAGCAGAGCAGAGTTCGAGAGCATGCGACTCATGGCGCGTGTCCTCACCCTCTACTACGAAGAGGGTCGCCTCCAATCCCGGATTGCCGCTGAGCTGGGCCTCTCTTCGGCCAAAGTGAACAGATTGATCAAGCAGGGCCGCGAGTTGGGCATGGTCGAAATAATCATTCGCACGCCTTTCCAACCGCTGTTTGATCTGGAAACGCGGATCAAGGAACTAGCTGAAATCAACGATGTGTTGGTGACCCCCACTGTATCGGACAATCCGGACGTGGTGTTGCAAAATGTTGGAGGCGCGGCGGCGGACCTTCTGTTGAAGAACCTGAAAGATGGCGACACGATCTGCATCACAGGCGGCAAGGGCGTGAGCGCGGTGGTCGAAGGGCTTAACCCCGAGCGCACATACGACATCGAAGTCGTTCCGGCGACAGGCTGTGTGCAAGGCAAACATTATACAGATGTGAACCATGTGGCGACGCAACTGGCAGAAAAACTTGGTGGACGGGCTTACCAGATTCACGCGCCGCTGTTTGCCGAAACGGTCGAACAGAAAGACATGCTGATGGCCATGCGCTCGGTCAACGAGGTGCTTGACCGGGCCCGGCAGGCCACGCTTGCCATTGTCGGTGTCGGGTCCATCCTTTCGGAGGATTCCACTTATTACGATCTTCATCCGACGCCCAAGGGCGATCGGGATGAAATCAATCGTGCTGGCGCTGTCGGGGAACTGCTGGCCCATTTGATGGATAAAGACGGCAACGTCTGTGACTACGATCTGAACTCGCGCCTTGTCGGGTTGAGCCCGGCGGAACTGGCCAACGTGCCGCTCACAATGGGAGTGGCTTCGGGGGCGAGCAAGATTGCTCCAATCGCGTCGGCGCTGCGCGGGCATCACCTGAAGGCGCTGGTCGTCGACGAAGCAACAGCAAACGGCGTGCTTGAAACGCTGAGCGGAGAATACTGATATGAGCGGTGATATGTTAACACGTGAAATTGGCAATTCCGGCGTAAAGGCCAGTGGTGTCGGACTTGGGACATGGGCCATCGGCGGCTGGATGTGGGGCGGCACCAACGAGGAGGACTCCGTGGCGGCCATACAAGCCTCGCTTGATGCCGGGATCACCCTGGTCGACACCGCACCGGCCTACGGTATGGGGCGCTCGGAAGAGATTGTTGGCAAAGCCTTGAAGGGCCGGCGCGATGAGGTCGTGCTGGTCTCGAAATGCGGGCTGGTCTGGCACACGCAGAAGGGCAATTATTTCTTTGATCAGCAGGACAAGCCGGTACATCGATATTTGGGTAAGGACTCGATTATCTATGAGGTCGAGCAAAGCCTGAAGCGGCTGGGGACTGACTATCTGGACGTCTTCATTACCCATTGGCAGGATCCGACAACACCTGTCGATGAAACGCTCGAGGCGATGCTGGCCTTGAAATCTCAGGGTAAAATCCGTGCAACGGGTGCCAGTAACTTGTCTGTAGAGGACCTCAACGCCTATATTGCTGCCGGGCAACTGGACTGTATTCAGGAACAGTACAGCATGGTGCACCGTACAATTGAGGCGGAGATCATGCCAATTTGTGTGCTCAACGGAATTTCCGTGCTCAGCTATTCGTCGCTCGCCCTTGGGTTGCTAACCGGAAAAATAGGCCCGGATCGCACATTTGAAGGTGATGATCTGCGCAAGGACAATCCGTTGTTTTCGATGGTTAATCGCCAGAAGATTGCCGCGGTGATGGATGAAATCGCGCCAATCTGTGCAGCGCATAATGCCACCAGCGCGCAAATCATCATCGCCTGGACGCTTCAGCAACCGGGCATAACTTTTTCTCTGTGTGGCGCACGAAATCCGGCGCAAGCCATCGAAAACGCTAATGCCGGTCGTATCCGCCTGAGCCAGGATGACATCGCACAGATCAACAGCGCGGCAGTAAACCACCTGACCAATCTAGACGGTTAGACAAACGCCAAAACTCAACAAGGAAGAGCATTGACGCATGTCAGTGAACGGTAGATTTATGCCTGAAGACAGAGACCAGAAATTTTCCAGAATTGTCGAAAACGGCGCCTTCGACGTGATCGTCGTTGGCGGCGGCATCAATGGCATCGGCGTGTTTCGTGAACTTTCCCTGCAACGGTTGCGGGTTTTACTGGTCGAAAAGAACGATTTTTGCTCAGGCTGCAGCGCTGCGCCTTCAAGAATGATCCATGGCGGATTGCGCTATCTGGAAAACGGCGAATTTTCACTGGTTCGTGAATCGCTGCAAGAGCGCGATGCGTTATTGCAGAACGCCCCCCATATGGTGCGCTCACTGCCCACAACAGTGCCGATCCGCTCAGTGTTCTCGGGCGTCATGAACGGCGTCGCAAACTTCTTGCATTTGCAGACCAAACCCGCCGAACGTGGGGCGTTGATGATCAAGGCTGGCCTGACAATGTATGATTGGGTGACGCGCCGCCGTCGTGTGCTTCCTACCCATGATTTCCGGGGCCCCCGTAAGACACGCGAGCAATGGCCGCACCTGCGCAAGGACACGCGGTTTACTGCCACCTATTATGACGCCTGGATCAGCCACCCCGAAAGGTTGGGTCTTGAGCTTCTTGATGACAGCGAAGCGGCGAACTGCGCCTCCGTTGCGTTGAATTATGTCTGCCTGACCACAGGTGACGATGGTGCACTGACCTTGAAAGACAACGAAACCGGTGCAAGCTGGCCGGTGTCCACCAAAACGATTGTCAACGCCACCGGCGCATGGGTTGATGTCACCGCTGCGCAATTGCCGGGGCAGTATGACACCGCGACACCAATGGTTGAGGGCACCAAAGGGTCCCATCTGGTGATCGACAACCCCGAGTTGAGCGACGCTTTGGGCGGGCACATGATTTTCTACGAGAACTCTGACGGGCGCGTTTGTATCCTGTTTCCCTATCTGTCAAAAGTGCTTGTCGGCGCGACCGATATCCGGGTCAATGCCCCCGGCAGAACGCGCTGCGAAGAGGAAGAAACATCTTACATCCTGCAGTCTCTGGCGGGTGTCTTCCCGGATATCTGTGTCACGCAATCGCAAATTGTTTTCAGCTACAGCGGCATCCGCCCGCTGCCTAAAAGCGATCAGGAATTTACCGGGCGGATTTCGCGTGGTCATTTCGTCAAAAGGCTGGACGGGCCGGTCCCTCAGTTTTGCATGGTTGGTGGCAAATGGACGACGTTCCGTGCCTTTGCTGAGCAAACCACAGATGACGTGTTGCATGAGCTTGGCATGCCCCGCGTTTGCGACACTTTGAAGCTGCCGATCGGTGGCGGTCGGGACTATCCTGAAGACTCTCAAAGCTGGGTTTCTGAGACCTGCGCCAAATTCAGTGTATCGGCAGAACGCGCGCGCCATGTGCTGGATCACTATGGCTCCAATGCGCATTCTGTACTGACAGCATGTAACGCAACCCCCGGGGACACCAGCCTGGCGCCCGATTGCCCGTACTCGGTTGCCGAAACAGCCTTCCTGATCCGATCCGGGCGAACTGTGCACCTTGCGGACATCGTTTTTCGACGTACCGCCCTGGCGATCACCGGGCAGATTTCTACTGATATTATTGCCCGCGTTACAGCGATCGCAGCGGAATGTCTGGGCTGGGATGCAGCACGGCAAAATATGGAAACAGCCTCTCTGATATCGGAGCTGGGCGAGTATCACGGTGTTTGCCAGCAAACACTTTCAAACCGGTCTAAATGAAGGAAATTACAATGCGTATCAGCACCAAGGCCCGGATGAACCGGATGTTCACCAATGGGGGCTGTCTGGATGTCGCCATTGATCACGGGGTCTGCAATGAGCCCAGCTTTTTGGTTGGGCTGGAGGATATGGCCAGCGTCGTGAACACTCTGGTAGATGCGCGACCGGATGCGATTCAGATGGCTTATGGCCAGGCTGATCTTCTGCAGAACCGCCCAGAAAAAGACAAGCCAGCGTTGGTAATGCGTATCGATATGGGCAATCCCTATAACGATCAGCGCCACCGGGCGATGTGGTCAATGCTGCAAAACGCAGACGAGCCGATCATCGGTGCGCTGGAAATGGACGCCGCTGCCGTTGTCGTTAATTTGTTTATGTTGCCGGACGAGCCGGAGCTGTTTCATCAGTGTGTCGAAAATATCTCCAGAGTTCGCGCCGCCTGCCACAAATACGGCATGCCGCTGATGATCGAACCGCTGGTCATGCTGCCCAACGACGTGCGCGGCGGCTATCAGGTCGACGGCAACGCCGAAAAAATCGTCACCCTGACGCGACTTGCCAGCGAAATGGGCGCCGACATCATCAAGGCAGATCCGACCGAAAACCCCGAGGATTTCCACCGCGTGGTCGAAGCCGCCCGGGTGCCGGTACTGGTGCGTGGCGGTGGCAAAGAAGACCTGAAAACTGTTCTGATAAAATCCGCTGCCCTGATGGCGCAGGGCGCTCAGGGCATGGTCTATGGTCGCAATATTTACCAGCACGACAATCCCAAGCAGGTGGTCGCCGCCCTTATGGCGATGATCCACAACGGGGCGTCAGGCGAAGAAGCGTGGGAGATATATCAAAGTGCCTGAGCGACAAAAATATCTTCTGGGGCTGGATGCCGGCAACACGGTGATCAAGGCGGTTCTGTTTGACCTCGACGGCCGGCAGATCGCCACATCAGCGCTGGACGGGCAGTCTGAAACCCCGGCCCCTGGCCATGTCGAGCGCAGCCTGCCCGAACTCTGGCGCAACGCGGCAACCGTGATCCGTGGCTGCCTGGAGAAGGCTGGCATTGCTGCGGCCCAGATTGCGGCCATTGGCTGTGCGGGCCATGGTAACGGTCTCTATTTGCTGGATAAAGCCGGCGCGCCGTTGTTGGCGGTGCAATCTCTGGACAGCCGGGCCGCCGATATTTCGGCGGAACTGGCCGCTGGGGACAATGGTCGCGCTTTGCACGCGCTCTGCCTGCAAAAACCATGGCCCTCACAAACACCAAGTCTGCTGGCCTGGGTTAAACGCCACCAGCCGGAGCTGTACAGCCAGATTGGTACCGTCTTTCTGTGCAAAGATTTCATCACATTTCAACTGACCGGCCGCCGTGTCTCCGATCTGTCGGACATGTCCGGCTGCGGCCTGTTGAAAATGCCGGATCTGACCTATGACGACGGGCTTTTGGTCCGCTACGGCCTGGCCGACGCCAAATCCATGTTGCCGGATCTGGTGCGCCCGGATGAAGTTGTGGGCGGCATCAGCGAACAGGCTGCCGCAGAAACCGGCCTTGTCGCGGGCACGCCGGTTGTCGGTGGCTTGTTTGACGTCGTGGCCAGCGCCCTTGGGTCGGGGGCTGTCGAAAATGGTCAGGCCAGTATCATTGCCGGCACCTGGAGTATCAATCAGGTGTTGTCCGCAAGTCCTGTGAGCGACGAGAATATTTTCATGGTTACGGGGTTCGCTGCAGACCGGTTCATCAATATCGAAGCCAGCGCGACCTCGGCGGCCAATCTGGAATGGTACGTGCGCGCGCTGGTCGAGCGGGGCAGCCACCATGAGGATCCCTTTGGCCATTGCAACGCCTTGGTTGCCTCCGTCACCCCGGCGGCGGATGACCCGTTTTATCACCCCTATCTTTATGGATCAGGGCAGGGGGCTGACCATCGGGCGGGCTATTACGGCGTGGCAGGTTGGCATGGCGAAGCTCATCTGTTGCGCGCCTTGTTCGAAGGCGTGGCCTTTGAGCACAAGCGGCATATCGACGTTCTTGGGCAGGCCGGTGTGCGCTTTGACCGCGCCATTCTGTCGGGCGGTGGGTCCCGCAGCCCAATCTGGCCGCAGATGTTTGCTGACATTCTGGGCATACCTGTCACGGTTGCCAGCGCTCAGGAAACCGGTGCCCTGGGCGCCGCCATCGCCGCCGGTGTCGGCGCCGGTTTGTTCGCGGATTATGATGGAGCAGTCGAGAAAATGACTGCCTCTGACCGGCACTATGCGCCGAACGCTGCGATGTCGGAACACTATGCGGAGCGCTATTTGCTTTTCACCGACCTGGCCAGCGCCCTGGCGCCGTTCTGGGCCCGTTTGAGCGCCGCGCGCAATCAGACAACTGTCAGTTAACGATAAAATCGAACACAGAAGTATAACAAGATAAGGAATATATCTAATGAAAGCAGTTGGCTTCACCCATTCGCTGCCCATCGACGATGCGCAAAGCCTGTTTGACGTAGACCTGCCGGATCCCAAGCCTCTCGCGCAGGATCTTCTGGTCGAGATCGAAGCAATTTCAATCAACCCCGCCGATGCGAAGCGGCGCCTGCGCACGGCTGTTGAACAACCCCATCCGGAACCGTTTCTGGTTGGTTATGACGCGGTTGGCATCGTTCGCGAAATCGGTTCTGAAGTGTCCGGATTCAGCGTTGGCGACCGGGTTTGGTACGCTGGTGACGCCAATCGTCCGGGCTCTTATGCGACGTTGCAATGTGTTGATGCCCGCATCGCCAGCCTGGCGCCAAAGTCAGTGACCCCCGAAGCGGCCGCCGCCATGCCGCTCACGTCGCTTACCGCCTGGGAAATGTTGTTTGACCGGCTTTGTGTGCCGACTGGCGCTGCTGCTGGCAGCCTGCTCGTCATCGGCGGAGCCGGCGGTGTCGGTTCGATCACCACCCAACTGGCGCGTCAATTGACCGGACTGACGGTCATCGCTACGGCCTCGCGGCCGGAAACTGAGGCATGGTGCCGCAAAATGGGGGCGCATGAGGTGGTGAACCACCGCGATCTGGTCGCCAGCACCCGCGCGTCTGGCCATGAAAACGTGGACTACATCACCCAGTATGCCGATACCGCCCAGCACTGGGACGCCATGTGCGAACTGGTCGCGCCACAGGGCCGGATCGGCACCATTGTTGAAACCGACGAGAAACTGGACATCTCGCTGCTGCAGGGCAAATCCGTTGGCTTGATGTGGGAATTGATGTTCACGCGGTCGCTGTTCAAGACCTCTGATATGGTCGAACAGGGCAAGATTCTGGCCCGCGTAGCGGCAATGATCGACGATGGTCAACTGGTCACGACCGAAACACAGGTTTTGAACGGGTTGTCAGCGGATGTCGTGAAACAAGCGCATCGCATCATCGAAACCGGTACCATGATCGGCAAACTTGTCATCAAGTTCTGACGACAGCCTGAGAAAGACGTTGGCATGACCACAGACACCGCCGTGCTTGAAGGCGACTATGACTACATAATCGTCGGCGCAGGCACGGCGGGCTGCGTTCTGGCCAACCGTCTGTCCGCCAATCCCAAAATCCGGGTTCTGCTGCTGGAGGCGGGCAGGCGTGACAATTACCACTGGGTGCATATTCCGGTCGGCTACCTGTATTGCATGGGCAATCCGCGTACCGACTGGATGATGAAAACCGCCGCCGAGCCGGGGCTGAACGGGCGGTCGTTGCCTTACCCGCGCGGCAAGGTGCTGGGCGGCTGTTCTTCGATCAACGGCATGATCTATATGCGCGGGCAGGCCGCGGATTACGATGGCTGGCGGCAGATGGGCAATCAGGGTTGGGGCTGGGACGACATCCTGCCCTATTTCATCAAGTCTGAGGATCACTACAAAGGTGCGACCCCATTGCACGGCGCAGGTGGGGAGTGGAAAGTCACCAAACAACGCCTGAAGTGGGGCATTCTGGAATCTTTTCAGAAGGCAGCGTCTGAATTTGGCATCCACCCGACCGATGACTTCAATGGTGGCACCAATGAGGGGTCGGGGTTTTTTGAGGTCAATCAACGTAAGGGGGCCCGCTGGAACACCACAAAGGCCTTTTTGCGCCCGGCAAAGAACCGGCCCAACTTGCGGGTGATCACCGAGGCGCACACCGATCGGATCGTGCTGCAGGACGGCCGCGCCGAAGGCGTTGAGTTCCGCAAATCCGGTCAGCGCATGCGGGCCAGTGCCAGGCGCGAGATCCTGCTGGCAGCAGGGGCAATCAATTCGCCAAAATTGCTGGAGAGGTCCGGTATCGGGCGGCCTGATGTCCTGTCAGAGCTCGGCCTTCAAGTTGTGCACGAAAGCCAGGGCGTGGGCGAGAACCTGCAGGATCATCTGCAAATCCGAACCGTTTTTAAAATATCCAACGCCAAAACCCTGAACCAGAAGGCCAACAGCCTGTTGGGCAAGGCGGCGATGGCGTTGCAATACGGCTTGCGCCAAAGTGGTCCTTTGTCGATGGCGCCAAGTCAGTTCGGCATGTTCACCAAAAGTGACCCGTCGCTGGAAACGCCCGATCTGGAATATCACGTGCAACCCTTAAGCACTGACAAGCTGGGCGACCCGTTGCACCCCTATCCGGCGATCACCGTGTCGGTGTGCAATCTGCGCCCCGAAAGCGTTGGCAGTTGCCATATTGTGTCTCGCGACGGTGACGCGCAGCCAGAGATCAAGCTAAATTACCTGAGTGCCGAGCGCGACAAGCTTGTGGCGGTTAAATCGGTACAGCAGGCGCGGGAAATCATGGGGGCTAAGGCCCTGAAACCGCATACGCCGCAGGAAGTTTTGCCGGGTCCGCAGGTCGCCAGCCACGAAGATCTGCTCAAGGCTGTCGGCAATATCGCCACTACCATTTTCCACCCGGTGGGCACCTGTAAAATGGGTCAGGATCCGCAGGCTGTGGTCAACGACAGGCTGCAGGTGCACGGCATCCGGAACCTGCGCGTGGTCGACGCCTCGATCATGCCCAAAATCGTTTCGGGGAATACGGCATCCCCGGTAGTAATGATCGCTGAAAAAGCTGCCGACATGATTTTATCCGGATAGGAATAGCCAATGACCAACCTTGTTCTTGTCGCCCATTTAACGGTACCGGCAGCTCATCGAGACGTGTTTTTGCCGCTGGTTCAGACCCTGGTCGAGAACTCACGCAAAGACGCAGGCTGCGTGCTGTATGATCTGCACGAAACCCTCGAAAATCCGGGTGCGTTCATGATTTACGAAATTTGGGAGACGACGGCGGACTGGCAAGCCCATGACGCGGCGCCGCATCTGGCCAGGTTCAAAGAACAGGTCGCGTCGATGGAGCTTGCTGTCAAACTTGGCAAATACGAAAAGCTCGGCTGAAGCGCCGCTACGGTTCCTCTCGCGGCTGTGCACAAGAATTTCGGATGAACCGGGCCCTGGCGTCAGCCACGAAATGAGCCGCTTTTGGTGGAAGGTGCGTCACTTGAAACGCGTTTCTGATCAAGGTTCTCCACTGCAAATTCGACACATGCATGCAGCGTTTCCAGCCAGGGACCCATCAGACGGCAAAGAGAAGTGTGACCCGGATGAGAACTTGACCCCACTAACCGAAAGAAAAAGAACTTGGCCGATCAGCCCAATCAGAGAAAAGCAGGTGATCGCTACGCTTGAGCGCGAGCTGTGCAGTCTTGCGAACCGCTGTGCCCTCTAAGCAAGTTGGAAAATTGAACGGGTGCGGCAAACCAACATGAATTTCAGCAATTTCCCGCACAGCCAGCTCCAGAAATTACCCGACAAATTTGACGATGTTGCGCCAGTCAAGCTCAATATCACCAACCATAGCTTTGTAGTCTTTGCTTGACCTCAGTGCGTCATAGGTTTTCTCAATGGCGTCCATGGAGGGATAACCAACACCAAGAAGGCGACGAAGAAAACGTCTCAGACCCGGCGCGTATTGGGAAAGATCCGGAGTCTCGTAAACCACAGTGGCACACCCACAATGATCGCGTCATCCACGAGTGGCAGGCCTACGCTGGCCGCTATGACCGTAAAACTATGATTGCGCATCTCGTCAGCATCCGGGACTTCGAACAATTTCTGGAGGGCAAGCCCTTCGAAAAAGTAACGCCAAGAAACGCTGGGGCCTATCGGGACAGGCTGGTCGAGTTTGGCCGCATGCCGAAGAAAGATGGGGGGCTCAGCAATTCGACAATCCGCCACCGCGCCTCGCACCTGAGTGCCTTTTTCAAATGGCTGCGAAACCAGGACGGATTTCGGCGGCTGAGCGGGACAGGTCCATTATCTACTCTTCCGTTTGAAATTGGGAGGCGCTCGGTTGATATGGCCACAACAGTACAATACCTGCGGTGATCAGCCTTCGAGACAATTGTGTCCGGCGCAGCGATGACGCGGCGGACACAATACCTGCGAGAGTGGTGACCATCATGCTGCCAAAGGAAGAATTCTGTTGTCGGACTGATCAAAACGGAACGCCATTTCAGGGTCAAAGCCAAGCTGAATATGTGCGCCGACATCTGTGTCGTTTTGGCCGAATAGGCGCACTGTCAATATTTCGCCCTGATCCGTACTGACGAGCAGGTTGGTATCTCCGCCCAGCCGTTCCACATGCGTGACCTCACCGCTAATCTGTCCATCGGCGCGCAGGGCGAGGTGCTCTGGGCGGATGCCAAGTGTTTGCCCGGCGGCAAGCCCCGGGACAGAGCGTTCGAGGAAATTCATCGACGGCGACCCGAGGAAGCCCGCGACGAAGCGGTTGGCGGGATTATTGTAGAGATCCATCGGGCTTCCGACTTGTTCAACCCGTCCGTCGCGCAAGACAACAATCTTGTCGGCAAGCGTCATAGCCTCAATCTGATCGTGGGTGACGTAGATCATCGAGGCTGACAGGGTTCGGTGTAAGGCGGCGATTTCGACGCGGGTGTTCATCCGCAACGCGGCGTCCAGGTTGGACAGCGGCTCGTCAAAGAGGAAGAGTTTCGGCTCGCGTACAATTGCTCGGCCAATGGCGACGCGCTGGCGCTGGCCACCGGACAGTTCTGCGGGGCGCCGGGGAAGATATTGTTCGAGTTCCAGCATCTTGCTGGCCTTGGATACACGCTCTGCGATCACCGACTTTGGCTGACCTTCCTGCTTCAAACCCAGACTCATGTTATCTTTGACAGACAAATGAGGGTAGAGCGCGTACGACTGGAACACCATCGCGATACCCCGCTTGGCGGGCGGCACCGCGTTGACGACGTCGTCGCCAATCGTGATTGTACCGCTCGACGCATCTTCAAGCCCGGCGATCACCCGCAACAAGGTGGATTTTCCGCAGCCGGACGGTCCGACAAAGACGACAAACTCTCCCTTTTCGACCGTCAGACTAATGTCCTTCAGTACGTGCACCGGGCCGAAGGATTTGTTCACGTTTTCGAGTTTCAGCGCAGTCATGTTGTCTCTCCAAGGTAAATGGTTTTCCCAGTGCGGATGCTTTCATCGGCGGCAAGGCAGATGCGCAGTGATTGCACCGCGTCGGTCAGGTGGCGGGACAAGTCGATATCGTTCTGAATGGCGTCAATGATCCACGCCTGCTCTGTATTGCAAAGCTGCTGATGTCCTGGCTCATCGGGAAGGTCGATCATGCGGTCCTGGTCCCGGCGGTGAACCAGAAGCCCAGCGACCTTAGTGTGACCGTCCACATCGTCAGAGTCGCCTTTGCTGCTGTCAGTGATCGAAACGGCGCCGTTCGGGCTGACCACGTCCTTCACGAAAAACGCGGTTTCCGACATCATTGGTCCCCAGCCAGCTTCGTACCAGCCGATTGAACCGTCATCGAACGCCACCTGAAACTGCCCGTAATTATACATGTCTGTCGATATCTCTGGCGACAGCCGCAAGCCCACGCCATGAACGCGGACCGGCTTTGCATCCGTGATCTGGCACATGACATCAACGTAGTGGACCCCGCAATCGACGATTGGAGAGGTCGTTTTCAGCAGTGCCTTGTGTGTTTCCCAGGCCGGCCCATCGGATTGTTGGTTGAGGTTCATGCGGAAAACATACGGCCCGCCCAGGTTGCGTGCTTCGGTGATCAGGCGCTGCCAGCTTGGGTGGTGGCGCAGGATATACCCAACACCCAGCTTGCGGCCAAATCGTGCCGCAGTCGCGACGACGCGTTCGGCATCCGCAACATTCCCTGCCAGTGGTTTTTCGACGAAAACATCGGCGCCAGCCTCCATCGCAGCGATGGCGAAATCGGCATGGGTGTCGGTATAGGTAGCGATCACAACGAGGTCGGGATTGGTTTCTGACAGCGCCGATTGAAAATCACCAAACCGCGGGTAGCCGTCGAGCTCTTTTGGCAGATCGGTGGCTGATCGATTGACCAGCCCCACGATTTCTGAGTCCGGGTGGGCGTGATGGGCAAGCGCATGACTACGCCCCATATTGCCAAGGCCTGCGATGAGCACCCTCATTTGACCGCTCCCGAAGTAATGCCGCGGATTAGCTGACGCGAGAAGATGACATAAAGGATCATCACCGGCAAGATTGCCATGGAAAGTGCCGACAAAACGGCGTTCCAATCGGTCACGAATTGGCCGATGAACACCTGACTGCCAAGCGTCAGGGTCTTCACCTCTTCTGCCGGGGCGAGGATCAACGGGAACCAGAGGTCGTTCCAGATCGGGATCATATTAAAGACCGCGACCGTCGCCATGGCGGGGCGCACAAGTGGCAGGACGAGGCGGAAGAAGATCTTGTACTCGCTCAAACCGTCGATGCGCCCGGCGTTCTTCAGATCGTCGCTCACGCCTTTCATGAACGTCGACAGGATGAAAACAGCAAGCGGGAGGCCCTGCGCAGTGTAGACAAGGATGAGCGCCGTCAATGTGTTCACCAAACCGCTTGAGACCATCATCTCGAGGATTGCGACGGTTCCGATCCGGATCGGGATCATGATGCCAAGCGCCAGATAGAGCCCCATCAGTGTGTTGCCTTTGAACCGGTATTCGGCAAGCGCATAGGCCGCCATGGCCCCGAATAGAAGGATCAGCGTCAGTGAGACGATGGTAACGATCATCGAGTTCTGGAAGTAGAGGAAAAAGTCCCCCTGCTTCATCACAGTCTCGTATCCGATCATCGAAAAGCTATCTGCATCCGGCAGCGCCAGCGGCTCGCGAAAAATGGCCTTTCTTGTCTTGAAGCTGTTGATCAGGATTACAAAAACCGGGAACAGAGCTATGAGAGTGTAGCCGATCAGCACCGCATGAGCAGCGATTGTCGTTCCGGAGGTACGGCGTGTCATGTTCATCGTTTTGATCCCTCAGAACTGATAGTTGCGTAAACGGCGCTGGATGCCGAAGAGGTAGATGCAGACACCCACCAGAATGACGCCGAACATCGCGGATGCGATAGCGGATCCCATGTGCGGATCGCCAAGCTGAAGCTGGAACCCGAAGAAGGTGCGGTACATGAACGTGCCCAGAATATCGGTCGAGAAGTTCGGCCCCGCCAGCGCCCCTTGTGCGGCATAGATCAGATCGAAGGCGTTAAAATTTGCGACGAATGTCAGGATCGAGATGATCCCGATGGACGGAAGTATGAGCGGCAGCTTGATCTTGAAAAAGGCGGCCATTCCGGTGATGCCGTCACATTCACCCGCTTCAAGAATTTCGTCTGGTATCGAGAGTAGCGCAGCATAAATCAGCATCATCGGAATGCCGACATATTGCCAGACAGAGACAAGGCTAAGTGTGGTCAGCGCGTATTCTTCCTTCCCCAGCCAAGGCTGGTAGAGGAATTTCAGTCCAATGCTATCAAGCATACCCGGCGCGATGCCCCAAATGGGCGACAGGATCAGCTTCCAGGCGAACCCCACGATCACGAAGGACAGGATCGTCGGAATGAAGATTGCCGAACGATAAAACGCGGAAAACCGCAGGTGCGGGGACGACAGGATCGCAGCGAGTGCGACGCCAATCGGGTTTTGCACAATCATATGGATCATAAAAAACCATGCGTTGTTTGCCAGTGCGTTCCAAAACTGATCGGACCAGACGGCGTCGCCGAAAAGAGTGCGGAAATTCTGCAACCCGACCCAGACACGATCCTGATCAACTTCGGAAAAGAGCGACAGACGCAGGGTGTTGAACAGGGGATAGATCATCACCGCCGTGTAGACGAGCACGGCCGGTGCCAGAAATACTGCGATGTGCCACCTGAACTGGGGTTTGGAAGGCGTAGCCATCTCAAATCTCCTTGGCGATAGGACTGAGGGAAACGGTTTCCCCCGGGCGGGAAGGTTGGCCCGGGGGAGGGTGCGGAACGGGCTTATTGCTGTGGCGCGTACCAGCTAGCCAGACCGTTCTGCAGACGCATTGCTGCATCTTCGGGGCTTTCCACACCCTTGATGACGGCGACGCTGGCATTCCATGTGTCGTTTTCAAGGTTCGGTGTGCCGCGCGACAGGATCTGGTAAGTCGACCGGATCGAGCTTTCGCACTTACCGCGCCAAGAGATGAACTCTTGCGCCAGCGGGTCCTGAAGTTCCACTGTCGCATTCGACAATGGGAAGAAACCAGGCAAGGCATTGGCGAAGATATTCGAGAATTCCGACGTTGCCACCCAGTTGAGGAAGATCTTTGCCGCCTCGGGATTCTCGGTTGCCACGTTCATGCCGATGCCAATGTCGGTGTGGTCCGAAATATAGCAGGTGTCGCCCGAATTCGCGACCGGTGGGTTGAAAGCGCCCATTTCAAAATCAGCCTGTGCGTTAAAGCCGGAGATTTCCCAGGACCCGGCCGGATAGATCGCGGCGCGACCAAGCGTAAAGATGTTCTGGCTGTCAGGATAGGTTTGTGCCTCGTAGCCATCGCCGAGGTAGCTTCCCCATTTCGCAAGCTGGCGGAATGGTGCCACCCAACCCTCGTCGGTCAGCGATTGTTCGCCGGCGATAAGTGCGGCGCGCCCTTCCTCGCCTTTCCAGTAGTTCGGTCCAATGTTGTTATAGCCCATTGTTGCGGCTTCCCATTGGTCGCTGGTACCCATCGCCATCGGGATGTAGCCACCGTCCTCTTTGATCGCGTCAAGCGTGGCAAAGAATTCGGCCTCAGTGGTTGGCACTTCCAGACCCAGTTCGGCAAACACATCCTTGTTATAGATGAAACCGTGGATCACCGATGCCATCGGGACGCAGTAGGTCGCGCTACCGTCGTCGGTGGACCATCCGGCTTTGGCGACGCCAGAGAAATTCGCCATGCCGCTGAGGTCGCTGAGATCAGCAAGATGGCCCGCATCATAGAGCGCCAGCGAAGCGTCGAAGGGGCGACAAGAAATTATGTCTCCTGCCGATCCGGCGTCGAGTTTCGAGTTGAGAACCGCGTTATATTCAGCCGGTGCGGACGGCGTGAACTTTAGCTTGATGCCAGGATTTTCGGCTTCAAAGGCGGGAATGATCTTATCTTGCCAGATGACAAGGTCGTCGTTGCGCCAGCTTTCGATGATCAGCGTTGCGTCCTGCGCTGTTGCTGCTGTCGCGCTAAACAAAGTCGTTGCGAGCAACGCGCCTTTCAGGGTCGTGATTTTCATGGTTCTCTCCCTTGGTTTGTAAGTCAGTTGGATCTTGTGGTTTCCGCCTTCTGGCCGGTCAGGCACTCCCGAAGGCACCCCCGTGCGCTTTCAAGTCGGTCGCGGGCGGGTTCGATGTCGAGCCCCGAGGCGATCAGAACTGCAAGCTTCGTGCTGTATCCGGATTGAATCAGAGCAAGCTCTGCGATGTCTTCGGTGACGCCGGTAATCTGTGTAACAATCCGCGACGCGCGTTTGCGAAGTTTGATATTATCCGGGACGACATTGACCATGAGGCCGTCATGCACGTGCCCGAGCAAAATACCCGCTTGCGTCGAAATCATATTGAGCGCCACTTTCTGCGCGGTCCCCGCTCCAAGACGTGTCGAGCCGCCAATGACCTCTGCATCCGTCGCAAGCGCAATTGCGACATCAGCCACCTCAAGAAGACGGGAACCTGCGACATTCGCGATTGCGATGACCGTGTTACCCTGTGCGCTGGCCGTCTCAGCAAAGGCGCAGGCATAGGGTGTTGTTCCGCTTGCACTGACGACGATAGCGGTATCGCCGGGGCTCATCTCGCCTGCCGCTGCGATTGCATCGTGGACATTGTCTTCGGTGTCACCAGGCATGACGCCATCGGTGGGAACGCCGCCAGCCATGCAGATGCGAATCTGGTGTGTGGCGACCCCAAAAGTCCCCGGAAATTCGCAGGCATCGGCAAGCGCCATCAAGCCCGAACTTCCCGCTGCAGCGTAAACCAGTGTCTTGCCTGCGGATAAGGCGGCGGCAAGATGGTCCGCTGCGCAGTCAATTTCCGCTTGTGCCTGAGACACAATGGCTACGGCAGCCAGCTGGGAAGCCAACATCGCCGACAGCGCATCACCGCGCGTCAGCGCGTCGATTGGCTGGCCGATGCTTTCTTGCTGATCTTTTCTTAGCACACTGATTCCCCCCTACAACTCAATCAACAATACCGAAATAATACCTATTGTCGACCAGTTTATTAAACGCGGAGTTTTTGCACCCATATTTGCAAAAACATGCGCACTTTGGCGCTAGTTTGGACTATCTTATCTCAAATAGGTATGATATCGGTATCACATGGGTGAGATTAGAGCATATCAGGTGTGCGCAGTGGACGGTGGCGGAACGGGCTGTCGTGTCGCCATTGCGAATCCGAATGGTGTGGTGCTCGCGCGGGCGTCTGGCGGCCCGGCGAATTATGCCTCCAATGCTGCGCAGGCGGTCGAGAATGTTGTTGGCGCGGTCCGCCTTGCGGCAGAAAAAATGGGTGCGGATATGCATCGATTGGTGGCGCATGTCGGGCTTGCGGGCATCATGAACGATACGGACGCATGCGCGATGGTGGCTCAGTTGCCTTTCGAGCATTGCACCGTCACAGATGATCGGGTGACATCGGTCATTGGCGCTCTTGGCAACAACGATGGAGCGCTTTTGGCGGTTGGTACCGGCACTTTCGTGGCAATGCGCCGCGGGGGCAAGTTCCGTTTCTTCGGTGGCTGGGGGCAGCAAGTCGGCGATCAGGCGTCTGGTGCATGGTTGGGACGAGAGCTTCTGGTGCATGCCTTGCTCGCCGTCGACGGACTTGAGTCCGAAAGTGATCTGACCCGCACGGTTCTGGCGCGCTTCGACGGCACCCCAGCCGATATTGTCGCCTTTGCAAGGCAGGCGCGGCCAGCCGATTATGCAACATTTGCACCGCTCATCGTCGAAGCCGCCAAGGCTGGCGACCTTGTCGCGCACCAATTGATGGACCGTGGCAGTGCATACTTGAACACAGCTCTGGGGGCGGCCGACTTGTCCGGTGACGACATCGTTTGCCTTGTCGGTGGTGTTGGGCCGCACTACGAGCCATACCTTGCCCCGAAGTACCACAGCCTCATCCGTTTGCCCAAAGGCACGGCTCTGGACGGTGCGTTGCAACTTGCGCGCCAGAATCAAGAAGCACTGGAGACCCCAGAATGAACACGGCCGAATTTCTCGAACCCGCAGCATGGTTCCAACCGGGAGCAGGCCCGCGATATGTGCAGCTTCGGCAGCGGCTTAGCGACGGGGTGTCAAAAGGGATTCTTGCGCCAGGCAGCCCGTTGCCCCCCGAGCGCGAAATCGCATCTATTACCGCATTCTCACGGGTCACCGTGCGTAAGGCGATCCAGTCTCTCGCCGACGAGGGCTCGGTCATCCAGAAACCGGGGTCCGGATCCTTTATCGCTTCAAGGCCGGAGCGGATCGAGCAAAAGCTGTCGCGACTGACCTCCTTTTCCGAGGACATGAAGCGGCGCGGTAAAAATTCGACGTCTCGCTGGCTGGAGCGC
The DNA here is from genome assembly GCF_003333265.1 of Candidatus Halocynthiibacter alkanivorans. Lineage (GTDB taxonomy): Bacteria > Pseudomonadota > Alphaproteobacteria > Rhodobacterales > Rhodobacteraceae > Halocyntiibacter_A > Halocyntiibacter_A alkanivorans. The sequence goes on along the minus strand of NZ_QOLB01000164.1, from coordinate 23,444 downwards.
GGGCTCTTTATGCCGTCCCCCGACGAAATAACGTCCCTTGGACTGGCCGCTGAAGACTCGGTTGCACGACTCGTCCGGCTTCGTCTGGCGGATAACGAGCCGATGGCAATCGAACGCGCCTCGCTGCCGACCGACATCCTTCCAAATCCGCTCGTGGTTGAAACGTCACTTTACGAAATTCTGGAGCGTGGCGGGCATCGCCCTATTCGCGCGATTCAAAAGATTTCGGCCATCAACCTACCCGAACGAGAAGCGGAGATTCTTGCCGTCTCCATGGGGGATGCAGGATTGAGAATCGAACGTACATCTTATCTCGAAAACGGCCGCGTGGCCGAATTCACCCAGTCCCTCTATCGCGGAGACGCGTATAACTTCGTCGCCGAGTTGAGACTTTCAAAGGAATAGTCATGTCTTCCCAAACCCACATGCGTCGAGAAATTCTCGAAATACCTGCGGCTGTCGAAACGCTTCTGACCGATGGTCAGGCTGGAATGAAATCGGCGGCGGCGGCGCTCGCTGAACGCGATCCAGCTTTTATGATCTCGGTCGCACGCGGCTCATCCGACCACGCCGCCACTTATTTCAAATACGCGAGCGAACTGATCGCCGGTGTTCCCGTAGCTTCTGTCGGCCCCTCCATTGCTTCGATCTATGACCAACGCCTGAAGGTGAATGGCAGCGCATGCATTGCGGTTTCGCAATCGGGAAAAAGCCCCGACATTGTCAGGATGGCCGAGATGGCTCAACAGCAGGGCGCGGCGACCTTTGCTTTGACCAACCAACCGGAAAGCGACCTCGCCAGGGTAAGTTCGCACACGCTGAACTTGCATGCAGGTGCCGAACTGAGCGTTGCAGCGACAAAGACCTTTGTGAATTCGATCGTTTCGGCGATCTGGCTTCTGGCCGAATGGCAGAAGGATGAAGAACTTCTGACTGCTATCCGCCAGCTTCCCGCTGCGCTTGAAATGGCAGCTTTGGCGGACTGGAGCGCACTTGGCCAAAAGATCGCATCCCGGCAGTCTCTGTTCTGCCTGGGGCGTGGACCTACTCTTGCCATTTCAAACGAGGCGGCACTCAAATTCAAGGAGACCTGCCAACTTCATGCCGAGTCTTATTCTTCGGCAGAAGTCCTTCATGGGCCCGTTTCGATCGTGGACCGGGGTTTCCCAATTCTCGCACTATGTGCCGCCGATCAGGCAGAACAAGCGCTCGTTGGCGTGGCTGATGAGATTTCGGCAAAGGGTGCAGAGGTCTATGTCACTTCTGACAAGGCGACGCGCGCAATGCGCCTGCCAACGGTCCGCACGTCGCATCCTCTGCTAGATCCGATTGCATTGATCGTTTCGTTTTATGCGATGGTCGAGCAAGTTGCAGTGTCCCGCGGCACCAATCCGGATGAACCACGCCATTTGAAGAAAGTGACGGAAACGATATGAAAAATCGCGCATTTCTGGGCGCCAACATCTTTGACGGCAAGACGCTTCATGTGGGCAAGGTACTTCTTCTGGAAGGCAACGTAGTTCGCGGCATGATCGAACCAGAAAGCGTTCCTGATGGCTTCGAAATTACCGCCTTTGACAGGGGAACGCTTATGCCTGGCTTTGTTGACCTACAGGTTAATGGCGGTGGCGGTGTGATGTTCAACGACGAAACAACGCCGGCAGGGCTCGCCGTGATTGCACAGGCCCACGCGACGAAAGGCACACGCGCATTCTTGCCGACGCTTATCACAGATACGCCAGAAAAAACCCGCGCGGCCGTTGATGCCGTGGAGAAAGCAATCGAAAGCGGCTCGCCTGGAATTCTCGGGATTCACCTTGAAGGGCCCCATCTGTCAATAGCACGCAAAGGGGCGCACGACCCGTCGCTAATCCGCCGCATGCAGGACGAAGATGAAGCCTTCCTTTGCAACGCAGCGCGACGCCTGCCGAACGTTATGATTACGGTTGCGCCAGAGAACGTGTCAAATGAACAGATTTCGCGACTTGCGAAAGCGGGTGTCATCGTCTCGCTGGGTCACACGGATTGTAGCCTGATACAGGCGGAAGCGGCCTTTGTCGCGGGTGCCCGCTGTGTCACCCATTTGTTCAATGCAATGAGCCAGATGGGCAATCGCGAACCCGGATTGGTCGGCGCGACCTTGAACGCTTCAGGCGTTTCCGCTGGCCTGATTGCCGATGATATTCACGTTCATGCAACTTGCATGCGCATCGCGCTGTCATCCAAGCGAGCTTCGGGCAGTATTTTTCTTGTCACCGACGCGATGTCCACGGTTGGTTCCGACATCACGGAATTCCGCCTGAACGGACGGCGAGTTCTGCGGCGCGACGGTCGTCTGACCCTTGAGGACGGTACACTTGCGGGCGCGGACCTGGACTTCCCGACTGCGATTTCGATTCTCATCGAAAAGGTCGGTATCACCCCTTCGGACGCGTTCGCTATGGCAACTTCTGCACCAGCTTCGGTGCTCAGGGACGCTCGTGGCTGTGGTAACCTCAGTATCGGAAAACCATCCAACGTGATCTATATGGACGCCTCATGTCGATACAGCAGTGTGTCTGACGTCAGCGCTTATGGGTCCAGATGCGCCATTTAATATGACGACCGACACTTTTAAGATCTCCCTCATCACAACGTAGCTTCCACGCCGCGGGCGGTCGGTCCCAACCAAATTAATGGGTCCAGAGCCTAGTCGATCACAGGGGCCGTGCCGGAAGCCACTACCAAACGAAGAATCCCATTTAATGGCTAAGACTCAATCTGCGGGAGCTTTGGGAAAATTCTCCAGCCAAATGGTCTTGTGTTTACGGGCCACGGAAGCTCCGGTCCGCCAGTCGTTCCGTTCGGCAAACATGGCCTCAGTTGTGCCGGGGCTGAAAATCATCAGCATATGCACGCCCTCCGAGCCAGCGATGACTTGATGCGGCACATTGGGAGGGATGTGGATCAGATCCCCCTTCACCCCGTCATACGTCTCATCACCCAAATAAAGGTTGCCGTACCCTTGATGATAAAAAACGTCTCGTGGGCTTCCACGTACAAATGGGGCTTTGAGGCAAACCCGGGCGGACACCGTTCTTCACAAACATCGTAAGCACCTTTCGTTTCTTGCGATGTGACTTTGACGCGCATGTTGTTCACGAATTCGTAGAGGTTGCCGCCGTTCGGGGCGACGTATTTTGGTCTGGACATGATGGTCTCATCCTTCATTGTTGGCTGCGACGGGCGCCATGGGTAACCCGCCGTATCGATCAGGGGCATCCGAGGGTCGGCATGGCAACGCTGGACTGCGTCGCAGCGCTCTTGCGGGGCCAGCGGGTGGTGATCGGTTTGAGTTTGGTATAGAAGCGCACCCCTTCCGGGCCGTGCATGTGATGGTCGCCAAAGAGCGAGTCTTTCCAGCCGCCGGAGCTGTGAAATGCCATAGGCACCGGGATCGGCACGTTGATGCCAACCATGCCCACCTGGATGTCATGGGCGAAGGCGCGGCTAGCATCGCCGTCGCCGGTATAGATCGCGACACCATTTCCGTACGGGCTCGAATGCACCAGATCGACGGCCTCTTTGAAGCTGTCGCGCCGCACGATGGACAAGACCCGGCCGAAGATCTCTTCTTTCCAAACCGTCATGTCCTCGGTCACGCCGTCGATCAGGGTGCCTCCGATGAAATAGCCGTTTTCATAGCCTTGCGAGGTCTGCTCGAAGGTTCGTCCGTCCACTACAATTTTGCCACCCCCGGCCTCGCCCTTGTCGATATACCCCTTTACCTTTTCAAGATGCTGCGCGGTGATGAGCGGACCCATTTCGGCGGGCTGGTCAGTGGTCGGGCCGATGTTCAGCTCCTTGATCTTGGGTACCAGTTTTTCGATCAGTGCGCCGGCCACCGCATCGGTCACGGGCATGGCAACCGAAATGGCCATGCACCGTTCGCCGGCGAACCCGAAGGCCGCGCCCATCAGGCCTTCGACTGCCACGTTGATAGCGGCATCTGGCAGGATGATGGCGTGGTTCTTGGCACCTCCAAGCGCCTTTACCCGCTTCCCGTTCGCGGTCCCGGTTTCATATATGTATTTCGCAATCGGCGTGGAGCCGACAAAGCTGATCGCTTTCACGTCAGAGTGGGTCAGAAGCGCATCCACCGCTTCCTTGTCTCCATTCACGGCGTTGAAGACGCCATCGGGCAGGCCCGCTTCAGAAAGCCAGTCTGCGATCAGAAGCGAGGCGGACGGAACTCGCTCGGACGGCTTTAGAACGAAAGTGTTGCCGCAGGCGATAGCAATCGGAAACATCCAAGCCAACTCCATGAAGGGAAAGTTAAATGACGTGATGCCCACCACGACGCCCAGCGCCTGGCGAAGCGAGGTGCTGTCGACGCGCGTGCCGACATTTTCAAAGACGTCGCCCTTCATCAAATGCGGTGCGCCAACCGCGAATTCGACGACTTCGAGACCGCGGGTCACCTTGCCAAGAGCATTCTCGTGCGTCTTCCCATGCTCCGACGCGAGAGTTGCGGCTAGTTCGCCAGCGCGGTCGATCAGGATATTCTTGAACTTTTCGAGAATTCGGGCGCGCCGAAGCGGCGGCGTCTTTGACCAGGCCGGAAAGGCCGCTTGCGCGGCAGCAACGGCCGCATTGACCTCATCGACCGACGCGAGGGCCACCTTACGTTCCGATGCACCGATCGCCGAGTTATGTACAGCTTGATTGCGCCCCGAATTGCCAGCATTACCAGAGCCGTTAATGAAATGGCCGATCTCTGTCATGATATCCTTCCACATCTCTTGTCATGGCGCCGCGAACCCTGAGGCAACCGTTCATGAGCCACGCGCTTCGGGGCGCAGGCCTGTCTTGCATCAGAGATAGGGCTGCTCGGGATATAGTGTAAAATTCAATTTTGGCGTTTTGCATGTTCAATTTGCATAGCTGGGTTTGGACAGAAGCCGCTGAGTTAATGGGACATGACGGTTTGTTGACGGTGCGCGGACTGTTCGCCATCCTCGTAAGAAGCGTGCTTGCGGGCACCGAAATGAACACGATCCGCCAAGGAATGGAGCCATGCAAACATGCCTTCATAGTCAGACCACGTCGGGAAAGCCAAAGACTGCGGAACACTGGCATACGAAGCTTTTGTGGTGATCAGCTCTCCGGTCGCACCGCCCGAAGATATGGTCAAGCATGTGCCCGAACATCTCACATATGTGGGCGCTCCGGGGCGCTCATGTTGGCCGGACCAATGTCCGACCCGTCAAGCGAGAAAAGCGACGGTATGAGTATGTTGGTTTGCGCGCGAAATCGCTCGAAGCGGCGCGCGGCATTGCCGAGAATGACCCGATGCACCTCTCAGGTGCGCGAAACTTTGTGCTGTGCCGTCGGCTGATCAATGAGGGCAAGTTGGGTCTGTCCGTTGCTCTTTCGTCCAGACTTGTTCCGCTGAAATGACCCGTCGAAGACCTTCGGCAGCGATGATTATCGGGTAATCGCATGGTGGTCGACCGTTTGAGGCGGCCGAGGGACGAGGATCCGCTGCAGGCCTTTGGAATACGCTTCAGCCGAAGGCTGGTCCCGCGACGTCGGATCAAGAGATAGAAAATCTTCATGCAACTAAGCAAAAATGTATTTTGTAGAATACCTGACCCTTGCCTAACGTTCCTGCACACTCGGTGTGTCGCCTGGTTGGCTGTAAGGAGGATGGTCTGCCCGCGCTGAGCACTTTCGAGGCGCCTACATACCGAATATGTAGCCAAAGCGTCGGTGGTGCCTCTCGGACACCCGGACGATCATATCATGGGGAGGAGACCCAAATGTCTTTCAACTTTATTTCAAAGGCCATGGCGAGCTGCGCATTGGCTTTGCTGGTGGGGCTCGGCGCGAACGGCGTGACCCCAACCGCGGCGGCAGCCGAGGACTTTTACGAAGACCAGACCATTCGCATGCTGATTGGGCGCGGGCCCGGCAGCGGCGCAGATACGGCAGCCCGGCTCTTTGCTCAGCATTGGGCCAAGTATATTCTTGGCGAGCCGCGCATTATTCCGCAAAACGTCGGGGGGTCGGCGGTTCACAACACGCTTTATGAAACCGCCAAACCTGACGGGCTGACGATTACATTCACGCCATACGAGCCAGCCTCGCAATTGAGCAATGCTCCGGGCTTCGGCGCCGATTACGGCAAGATGCTCTTTGTGGGCGCGCTCTACAATCCGGCGGTTCTGTATGTGAGCACCGAGCAGATGGCCGATGCAGGCGATCTGGCGTCCATGGATCACCGGCCGCCCCATCGTTTGGGGCATCCTGGCCCTCATTGCCGTCACGATGCTGCTCTCACTCAGAAGCGTTCTGCAAAACCGGAAGAGCACGGCCGAACAATCCAAGGGCGGTGAAGGATCTGCGCAGAACCCGGCGTTCTCTGCGGCGCTGGCTCTCGCCCTTGTGGCTCTTTTCGTTTTCGTGATCTTCGAGACCCAAAAATGGGATATGGAAACTGCCCAGTTCCCGCTGGTGATCGCGATTGCCGGGCTATTGCTCGTCAGCCCGGTTCTTTTTTTGATATGCGCAAATTCGGAACGCTGATACAGGTCAACTCGCTTGAACGTGTCCTCATCGAGAGCGGCCGTGTGGCGGGCTTCGGTATCTCGTTGCAGTTTTTCGCGCTGCTGATCGGTGTCGTTGCCATGACGATCCTTGTGGGGCAGCACGTCGCCCTCCCGCTCTTTGTCTTCTATTACCTCGCGCGTTGGGGGGGCTACAGCCTCAAGATCAGTCTTGCTTATGGGGCGGCGACAGCGATTCTGATTTACGGCTTCTACGACAAGCTTATGAACCTCTATTTCTACCCGTCGCTGTTATTCGGTTGAACCTCTTGACGGGTATTATCAGGCCTCTCTGGGTGCGCGGGCTCACGACCAGAATGTCGAGCGTGCAGTAGGTATCGACTGCGACCTGGGCCATGGCCTAGGTCGCAGGATTTTTCATTGTCAGGCCGGTCGTCGACCAACGTAACCTCGGCGCCAAGCGCCTGGCATTCAGCGCCAACGGCTGTCAGGGCGTCCTTGTTGCCAGCGGACAGCACCAGCTTGCTGCCAGCGCCGGCCAGTGTCTTGGACGCCAGCGCGACCTTGCCGTGGATGTCGAACAAGGAATAGGGATCTTTGAGGAAGTCCATGGGTTTGATCTTTCGTTCAGGGATTTTCGGGATAGGACATGGCGACGATCATCGTCACTATGTCGCTGCCCTCGTTGACGATTTCGCGCATCTCGATTGGGGGGATCGTGAAGGTAGCCATCGGACCCGCCTTTTCCTCCAAATCGCCGACACGGGTGGTCGTTTCGCCCGAAAGGATCACGTAGACCTTTTCAAGCGGCGACGCGTCGGGTCCGGCCCCGCCACCGGGCAGGAAATGGGAACACCCACCCAGACTTTCTCAGATCCGCCCGCTTCGAAACCTGCAAGGCGCGGTCCCCGGCAGTCGAAGTGATGCGGCGCTTCATAGGCTACCGCCTCAGCGAAACGTTTGATTTTCATTTTTCCCTCCCTTCGTGGTGTCTTCATTCGGCCAATTTGGTTTTGGGCGGCCTGCGCAGTTTCCCTAGATGAGCGAGCAGGCGCACTCGAAACTCAGGCGCGGCAGCTTGTGGAACAGCGCGGTTTCGTCCGCGTAGCCAAAGTTAACGAAGAAGTTCGAGCGCAGAGACGTGCCCGCAAGAAACTCTTCGTCGACGATCTCGTTCGAAAAGCCCGACACCGCGCCGACGTCCAGCCCGACGGCCCGCGCTTCAACCATGAAATAAGCGGCCTACAGTGTGCCGTTGCGGACGGCCGTCGTTTCTGAGTGCTCCGGCTTGCCTTCGAAATGAGGCCTGCGATCCTCGTGCGTGAACAGCGTCGGAAGCTCCTGTCAGAATTCCAGATCATGGGCAATGATGGCCGTGACTGGCGCCTGCATCATCTTGTCGATGTTCTTGTCCTTGAGCGCCTTTGCCAGCCGCGCCTTGCTGTCCACGGATTTGACGAAAACAAACCGAGCAGGACAGCAATTCACGCTCGTCGGGCCATTGGCCGTAATGTCGTAAATGGTCTGCAGCAACTCGTCCGAGACACCACGGTTCTGCCAGGCATAATGCGAGCATGCCCTGCGCAGGATCATATCGATGGCGCCGTCCCTGAGCGCGGGTATGTTGTCGCGCTGGGCACGTATATCTTCCTGCGCCTTGGCGCGTTCCTGGGCGAGTGCTTGTCCTGTCAGTGCGTTCATCGCGATGCCCTCCGATCATCCATTATTTCGGTGCAGAGGGTAGTCGCCGCCGGATGGAAGACGGGGAGATGTCTCTGCACCATTAGTTATTGACGCGGGGAAGGTATGATGTAAATTTTGGTTTTGTCGATTTGCATAGGAAATATCTATAACATGAATCCCAAGCATCTCATGCAGCTCACGGTAGTAGCCGAGCTTGGTTCCGTCGCCAAGGCCGCAGAACCGCTGAATGTGACGCAGCCTACCTTGTCGCGGCTGATCAAGGTTATCGAAGATCGCGCGGGTGCTCCCGTTCTGCGACGGGGCCGCTATGGCGTACGGCCAACGGCCAACGGTCATCGGTGCGCGTCTCGCCGAGCAGGGTCGTGTCATCCTAAAGGGGGCCGAGCGGGCCGATAGCGCGATCCAGGAATGGAAGAATGGCATGAAGGGCGAATTGCGTGTTGGAGTAGGCCCCATGATCGCCGCGACCTTGTTCAATGATTTCTTTGTGGAAATTGCGAAGTCACCCCCCGCTTACAGCGTCAAGATCCGGGTTGAGCCCGCTGCACGGCTTGCCAATCTCTTTAAACGAGAGGAGCTGGACGTTGCCATCATTCCTCTCGAGTTGAACCGGAAGACGACGGCTTGCACCGTGAGCAGATTTTCGAAGACCGGTTGTCCCTATTTGTGGGCGAAAACGACCCGATGGCCAGGAAAAAGAACGTCTCGCCGAGCGCTTTAGCCAAATACAAATGGGTTTCTGCCGGCGCCGCGTCAGGACTTTTCGATCTCACCCGCGAAACACTCGATTGGTTGGGCCTGCCGGGTGTGACCCCAGTGATGGACTGCGACGGCGACGTCACGATCGTGTTTCGCATCCTCGAACGCACCAAGGCCTGCAGTATGATGCCGTTCCGTCTGGCGGGCGAATTTGCGTCTCGATACCACGTGGCTGCGGTCGACCTGGACGTGAAACTCCCGCAACGCAACATTGGCCTGTGGTCAACCGAACAGGGCCACGACCGTCCTGATTGTGTCGATTTTGTCAACCGGCTGAATAAGTAATTTGGGCAGATGCTGAGCGAGGCCCCTGCGGTCTAACGGGGATTCAGGGGGTCAAAAGGCACACCGTGAAGCTCTTCATTGGCGGCTTCCTACCAGATGCCGATCAGAATGCCGGACGGGTCGATCCCTGTCATGGACTCGATCTTCTCGGGGCGCATGGTTATCCGGTTGTGATGCCGTCGCGACCAGCGGAAAATCACGTCTGACATCCATACGCGCACCGCATCGAGCGCCTCGGCCGCCACATCGCCCAAATCCCGCAATTCGTCCTGGTCTTCTTGCAGATCAAAGAGCATGGGCCGGAACCCTTCGGCGTGGACGTATTTCCAGCGCGCATCGCGGACCATGATCAGCTGCGCATCCTCTTGTGCATTGCCAAGGACTTTGCGCGCCTCACGCACGGAATAATCGTATTCCGAGATCGCGAATTACCGCCATGCATCGCCCGTTTGGTGCAAGAATGTGTTAGCGCCGTTCGTGACCCTGAAGGGAGAGGGAAGTGGTCCGATTGCTGCACCATGCACATTTCGACAATAAGGGCGGATTCCAGTCATTCGCTGCGATAAGCACCAATGGCCAAGTCGCGGGACTTCGCTGTCGTTGAGACATAAGCGGTGGCTAGGTGTCCCTGGAGCCGGCCACAACGAGCAAACCTGCACGTTTTAAGTTCTGGAACATATTTCGAGTGTCCGCCTCGAGTTCTGCGTACGGAGCGTCAGGGAATGCCGTGTGAAGGATTTCGACCGCTTCCGCTTCACTGGTTGGTTCTTCGAGCAGGTTCCAGATCCGACCGGCCCCCTCGTTCAAATGTAACACCCGTGTCAGGTTTCGGTTGGTGGCAAATATTTCGCCTCCAAGTTCACGCACAACGGTCGTAGGATCCTGACACAACGCGACTTCAACCCCAGAAGGGATTTCTGTGATTTCGCTGATCTCTCGAGCACGTCGGTTCTGTACACACGCCCCAGGAATACCTTGAGCGTGGAATTGCTCGACAAGGACGTCCACCGCTTCTTCAATATTTGAATACCGCATCAGGAACGCAGGCGTATTTTCTGCCAGTCCGAACAAGTCGCCCAAAATATGATCAGCGTTGGCAGATCTTGCGAAGTTCTGTTTCAAAAGAGATTTCAACATGATCCCCGGCGACATGGGTGAAATCTCCGCGGCTGCATTACCGCTACGTTCCAAATGAACGAGTGCACCGATTGGAGCTTGTTGCCCGTTGGCGGCGATCTCAGGCGGAGACACGTAAAGATACTGACGATTGCTTGGCCCGCGGCAGGATTCAATGTGTTCTGCCATCCATCCGGGAAGCCCTTGCGGCAGCGGTAACCGCATACGAATCGAAGCGCCTGTGGCTTTGCCGGTTACGGGGGCGCCCGGGCAAGAGGCGACCGATAATACGTCGTCACCGAAAACCTCGAACCCTTTCGCTGCGAGGGCCATGGTCAGGCAAGATTTGCCAGCGCGCCTGATAGCAGGAAACACGACCAGGGCCGCCCCCATGCGCACCGATGCTGCGTGCAGGCACATTTCCCCGGGCCGTTCATCCGCCCGCTGGCGGGCAGCCGCTGCAACAAGGTCGCAAACTGCGTTGACGGGAGAGATGTGGGGAACCGGGGCATCTGCCTTGTTGGTTTTCAACAAGTACTGCTCTCCGTCGAAGACCAGGGTGGCGAAAGGGAGCAATTCACCGCGCGGGGCGATCTCATATGACCAGTTATTGAAGTACACCGAAAAGAGTTGGCTTGGATTGTCAACGCCAACAACAAGAACCGGGGCTATGAGGCCCCGGAGCTTCAGATCAAACGCCTTCATTTAACTTCAACCTTACCTTCATTCCTGAAACATCCAATCGAAGGCTTGCACGGAAGTCAAAGTGGTCAGAGGGCAATACCTGCTGCATCCAGGCATTCCTCACTGGAACTGCCATCTTTGCCACAAGCCTTGTAGCTTTCCTTTTGTTCATCGGTAATGCCGGCGTCACTCGGAAGGCTGGCCAGGCTCTGGCCGCTTGCAGCACTCGACACGCTTGATGTGCTTGAAACACTTGAAACACTCGAACCGCTTGACGCACTAGAGCCACTTGAACCACTGGAGCCGCTTGAACCACTCGCGTGGGCTGCGGAGAAGCCGGCAAGACCCGGCGCGATATATGTTGCAGTTGCAACGGCACCTAAACGAGCCAGCGCGGCGCGGCGTGATAGATTCGCGGTAATTTTCTTCGGCATGTTCTGTCCCTCTCATCCGGTCTGAGATGTTTTCTTATAAGTCAGCCAAGACTATCACAAAATTGTGCGCTCTAGTTGCGGCAAGAATGTGGCGGGGTCACATGCCTTAGCCCAATCCGGCCAAACGTTTTTCTATCAGCGTATATTCAGAGCAGCCTCCTGCGGCTACGGCGCCCCATCCGGAGCCGCAAGACCAAACGCTACTTTTTCCGACAGAAGTGAATGAGAACAGCGCAGGATGGACGGCCGCGATGGGCGCGAACCGGCCGTTCGCCGCAGTGATTACGAAAGGCGGCTTAGGGCCGTTCTTGACAGTTATGGCAGAGGGAATTGATCCAATTGCTGCGCTACGCACATTTCGGCGAGAAAGGCGGAGAGCTGGCTTTCGCTGCGCAATCTTCGAACGGCAGCTGTGCGGACAAGCCGGGCTTTCGCCGCAGTCTCACGAATGCCGGCTTCCTGCGCAGAATGTCTTGTGATGACTATCCATGTCACCACATCAGGTGGGGATCAGTTGGTTTGTACCTCGTCGAAATCCTTGGCACCCAATTCACCTTTCCATTTTTGTGACCGAAGTTGTCTGGGTGAAAGCCCATATTTTTCTTTGATCCGTCTGGAAAAGTGGTTTGGAGTCTTAAATCCTGTTTGATATGCAATTTGGCTTATCCGCGTTCCGGTATGACTTAGCAGATAAGCGCCACGACGGACGCGAAGGCGCCATAAATATTCCAGCGGATTTTCATCATATGTGGCCTTGTAGAGGCGGTTCAGGTATTGCGGTGACAGGCTCGACACCTTTGCCAGCGTATTCATCGTGATCTCGGAGCACAGATGTTCTTCAATATGCCTTCGAACATGTAAGACTTGCAGTGGTATGTCCGCCACGGTCTCCTGCATTTTCCTCCGGGCCAGCAGTTCCTCCAACGCTGCAACTCCCAGTGCCGAGGAAAAATCCTTCATTTCCGAATAAATGTCCGAGGATAGCTCGGCACCGATCTTCATAAGCGACGTCGCGGCTGCCGAGGGGCTCAGAGAACCGCAGAATGGCGCCAGGGCTTCGACCCCGGAGGTTGTCAGTGTTCCGGATGTGTACTGGCACCAAAGTACATTGTTCATGCCGGCGGGACCGTAGCGGTATTCGAGGGTCCGGTGAGAGGCGACAAAGGCGACACAAGGGGCAGACAGGTGAAAAACCTTTCCGTCGTGATGGACTTCGACTTGTCCTGTTCGAAGATAGATTGCCTCCAGCTGACAGCCAGCCATCGGCCCGAATAGCTCTCCGTCTCCATAAGAGCTTTCTCCGAAAGCAAAGGAGGCCTGTGGTCCAACGATATTCGAAATGGATATATTTCTGAATTCATCAGTCTTGTGCATGCCGCAGTTCCTATCGAATTTTTCTGAAAACTGGCATCAGAACAGTGTGATTGGGCCAGGAAGTCCAGAACGCCGGGGACTGCCATATAGCACATTATTCATTTTGGATAAGTTAAGGCACATCTGGGCACGTGTATTCCATTGAGTGCGCAGGGACGGCAGTGAACAATCCAATAAAAATAGGAGGCATTCACGTGAACCTGAGAGAACTGATCCGAGCCGGCCATGGGGACATCAAAGCTGACCTGGTGATTACAAACGGCAATTTGATCAATGTTGCCTCCGCAGAAATCTACCCGGCTGAAGTGGCCATCAAAGGTGGCTACATCGTGGCGATCGGGGACGTCGATCACTGCAAGGGACCTGATACGCAATATCACAACGCAGAAGGCCGCTATCTGGCACCGGGCATGATCGACGGGCATCTGCATGTGGAATGCTCCAAACTTTCGGTATCCAGCTTTGCCGATCTTGTTGTGCCTTATGGCACCACTTCCATCGTCTCCGGTCTGGATCAGATCCTGGTGGTATCGGGGCTGGAAGGCGTGCGGCATTTTCTGGATGAGGCCAACGCCGGGCCGATGACAATTCACTGGGGTGCCCCGTGCAAAACCCCCTACACAATGCCGCGCTCGACCGTGAACCACTATTTCAGCCCGGATGACCACCGCGAAACACATGAGTGGCCTGAATGCATTGGCATCTGGGAGACCGTGCGCGAGTTCATCCAGGAAGAGGATGATGACGTCATCGAGGCGTTGGAAATTGCCCGCAAAAACAAGCTTCCGGTGTTTGGTTGCTCACCGATGTGCAAAGGGTCCAAACTGGCAGGCTATGCCAGCGCCGGCATCCGGCTGGATCACGAAAGCTATGAAGTAACCGAGGCGCTTGAAAAACTGCGTAACGGTATGTTTATCCTGATCCGGGAGAGCTCTATAAGCCATTTTCTGGAAGAAAACATTCAGCTCGCCACAAAACTGACGCCAAAGGCCAGCCATCGGATAAGTTTCTGCACCGATGATGTGGTGGCAACCGATGTTCTGAAACGAGGCCACATAGACAATATGGTCCGTATGGCGATCCGCGAAGGCGTGCCGCCGATGGAAGCCATTCAAATGGCAACGATCAACAGCGCGGTTGCCTGCCAGATTGATCAAAAAGTGGGGCTGATCGCGCCCGGGCGCCAGGCTGATATTCTGCTGGTGGACAGCCCGGAGACCTTCAACGTCAAGCAAGTCATCGCGAAGGGTCGGTTTGTCGCGCAAGATCTCAAAATGCTGACCCCGGTGGAGCGCCCGGTTCGGCCGAAATTCCTGACCGAAACCATGAAAGTGGCTCCGGTACTTCCAGAAGACTTGCAAGTGCGCGCGGATGCGGATGCGGTCAAGGTTCTGTCGATGAATATGTCGCTTGATGTTCCGTTTGTCCGCAACCGCCGGGATGCCGTGTTGCGCGCGGCCAATGGGGTCGTCCTGCCAGACACAGAACAGGATGTGCTCTATGTCACCGTTGTCGAACGCTATGGCAAAACCACCAACAAACCGGTCGCATTCGTGTCGGGATTTGGCTTGAAGTATGGCGCCATGGCGACTTCGACCGCGCCTGACGACAACAACATCGTCTGTATCGGCACCAATCCCGAAGACATGGCAGCTGCCGTCAACTGGGTGATCGAGAAAGGCGGCGGACAGGTTTTTGTCAGGGATGGAAAACCGGAAGTTGGTCTGGAGCTGCCGATTGGCGGCATCGTTTCTGACATTGATCCGGTGGAAATGGCCAAAAAAGAAGACGCGTTGGATGCGGCGGCGCGTGACGCCGGATGTCAGCTGGAATGGCCGTTCATGAACATGTTTGTTTTGTCCATTACTGCCATTCCAGAATACGCCATCACCGATATTGGGGCTGTTGATTGTATTGGGTTGAAAACTTTCGACCCAATTCTCGAAAACGTCTGACGGGCATCTTTCAGCAACAACTCGCAAACAGGGAAGGAAAAGACATGAATTTGTTCAAGACACTGACAGCGGGGGCCGTTTTCCTGGTATCCGCCAGCAGCATGGTCCTTGCGGAAGCACCGGACAAATTGAGGATTGGTCTTCTGCTGGCCACCGGACCAGAAGCTGCCTGGGATGCAACCTTGCTCCGCGATCTTGATGAAGTGGCGACATCTGCGCCACATGGCCTCGATATCAGCTACAAAAGTATCAACGGGAAATGGGGAGAAGACGCCAAAAATGCCATGGAGTTGCTGGCAAAAACCGGTAAATATCAGATCATCTGGGCCCACAGTAGCTATTCAGATCAGGTCAAAGCGCTGCAGGAAAAATACCCGGACATCCTGTTCGTTGTTGTCGGATCCGGGAATGAAGCGTTGGGCGGAAATGCCTATTGGGTTTTCAAGCGGGCGCATGAACCATCTTATCTGCTGGGCGTTCTGGCAGGCCGCTTGACTGAAACCGATGTGATTGGGGTCGTCGGACAGTTCCCGTCTGAGGATGTAAACGACCAGATCAACGGCTTTTTTGCCGGTGCCCGGTCGGTGAATCCCGATGTACAACGCAAAGTCGCCTTCATCGAAAGCTGGTACGACCCGGCCAAGGCGGAGCAGTTTACCAATGCACAGATTGCAGCAGGCGCTGATCTGACCTTCCAGCTGGTCGAAAGCTTTGAAACTTGTGAGAAGGCAGGCATCATGTGTTTCGGAAACTATGTCGACTACGGTGAGAGTGCCCCGGACTCTGTGGTTGCAAGCGCACTGATCTCCTGGACCCAGGATCTCAACTGGATCATCGACGAATGGTACGACTACGCGGCCAATGGCGTGCCCTATGAAGGCAATACCAGGGAACGTTGGGTGCCCATGGCGGATGGTGGTTCTGCTCTGTCGGGTTTTCATGCTTACGAGGACAAGCTGCCTGCGGAACTGAAGGAAGAGATCGCCTCCCTGTCGGCCCGGATTTCCTCCGGCGAACTGAAACTCCCTGTCGATTTGTCACTCCCGAGTTCCGACTGATCGAACGACTGGCTCTCCGCTCAGGCGGAGAGTCCTTTTGGGATAATAGGGAAAAGCCAATGAGACTGCCGACTATTGAGGCCCGTAGCCTTTGCAAAAGTTTTGGACCAGTTCGCGCCAATCATAATATCAGTTTCTCCGTCAATGCCGGTGAACTTCTATGCTTGTTCGGTGAAAATGGCGCGGGGAAATCGACGCTCTCTGCTTGCCTGACAGGGCTGTTTCCGCCTGATGCGGGCGAAATACTGTTCAAAGGCGAACCGTTGCGTATGGCTTCCGCAGCCGACGCGATCCGCAAAGGTATCGGCCTTGTCCATCAACATTTTGTGCTGGTTCCGGATTTCACGGTGCTGGAAAACATCGTCATCGGCTCGGAAAAGGGCTTCAATGTTCAGTACGTTGAAGCGGAAAAGAAACTGCGTCGCATCTGCGATAACTATGGTATTGGCATCGATCCCAATGCGTGGGTACGCGATTTGTCCGTGGGGGAACGGCAGTGGGCGGAACTGCTCAAAGCATTGTATTTCGACGCAGATGTGCTGATCCTGGACGAGCCGACTGCCACGCTGGATGTCGAGAACTCAAAGAAGCTCTTCCGCATTATCGACAAGCTCAAGTCCGATGGTGTTGCGCTGATCCTGATTACGCATTTCCTGGATGAAGTGATGCAGTCTGATCGTGTGGCGGTGCTGCGTCAGGGCGAGTTGGTCGGCATTCGGAAAACCGCCGAAACGACTCCGGAAGAGCTCACACGGATGATGGTTGGCCGTGATTTGGAACCAATAATCCGTGAGAGGACACCTGTCGGACCGGACCGGCTGGTTCTGGAAAATGTGACAGTAATAGGCGTAGGCCAGGTCCCGGATCTGGACAATGTGTCTCTCACCGTGCGCCAGGGCGAAATCTTTGGCATCGCAGGCGTGGCGGGCAACGGGCAGAACCCGCTGATGGAAGTCATCGCGGGGGTAAGAACCCTGGCGAAGGGCAGGATCTCACTGGATGGCAAGGACATTGGCGGGCTGAACGCCCGGGTGATCAAGGATATTGGGCTGGGTCACATTCCTGATGACCGATTTGTCGAAGGCCTGGTGTCGGAAATGTCCATTGAGGAGAATTTGATCCTTGGCGATCAACGCGGCCAGTTTGCAAGCAAGCTGTTTCTCGATTTTCCAAAAATGCAGCGCAACGCCGTCCAGATGATCCGGGAATTTCAGATATCCGCGCCGTCCGGGGAAACCAAAGCCGGCGACTTGTCAGGCGGCAATGCGCAGCGGGTGATCCTGGCGCGGGAAATGCGCTTGGCCTCTAAGGTCTTGCTCGCCAATCAGCCGACCCGCGGCCTTGATGTGGGCGTGATCGAATACATTCACAGCCGGCTTCTGGAGAAACGCGCCGATGGGGTGGCTGTGCTGATCGCCTCGTCCGAACTGGAAGACCTGCTGAACCTCTGCGACCGGATCGGCGTGCTCTTTCAGGGCCGCCTGATGGGGATCGTCGAAACCGAAAAAACAAATCTGGAAGAAATTGGTCTGCTGATGGCAGGAAAAGTGAAGGAGGATGCGGCGTGATAGAGTTTTCCGTACGCACGTCCGTGGGATGGCAAGCACAGTTTGCAGCCTATGTATTGGCGCTCACGTTGGGCTTTGCCACGTCAGCGCTGCTCATCGCTGCAAGTGGTGCCAGTGTTTCCGAGGGTTTCGGAGCACTGTACGAGGGGGCCTTTGGCAGCAGAGAGGCGATCCTGCAAAGCCTGGTTGCCGCCACCCCGCTGATTTTTACTGGTCTGGCCACTGTAATCGCGTTTCGTGCAGAAATCTGGAGCATTGGGCAGGAAGGTCAGATGTTTGCGGGTGCAATGAGCGGCTACTGGATCAGCCTGTATCTGGGCGGAGTGTCTGCACTGGTTGCCATTCCGATGATCCTGATTGCCGCCATGGCCGGTGGCGCTGCCCTGGGCGGTTTTTGTGGCTGGCTGAAAACCAGATTTCAGGTCAACGAGATCATTTCAACGGTCATGTTGAACTATGTCATCGTCTACTTGCTGTCTTATCTTCTGGCCGGCGGTCCCTGGACTGAAGAAGGCACGACGTCTTATCAACAGACACCGGTGTTTGCCGACAATTTCCACCTGCCTCTGATTGTAAGCGACGTAAAGCTGCACATCGGATTTCTTCTGGCCCTGGCCGCTGCCGTGATCTGCTGGGTTATTCTAAAGAAAACCCCCCTGGGATTTGAGATCCGCGCACTTGGCTTCAACCCTACGGCACTCAGATTCAAAGGCGTCAATGTCACCCGCACTGTCTTGATCGTCATGTGCCTCAGCGGCGCCCTTTCGGCACTGGCCGGGGTGTCAGAAATATTCGGCGTCAATTATCGCCTGCGCGGTGACGTATTGGTTGGGCTTGGCTTTACCGGCATCATCGTCGGCATGATCGGCGGCCTGAATCCGATCGGCGCGGTTGTTGCCGCCCTGTTCTTTGGTGCGCTGGCAAACGGTTCGCTCTACATGAGCGTCCTTTCCGACATTCCGCCATCACTGGTGCCTGCGATGCAGGGCATCCTATTGCTATTCTTTCTGAGCGCTTCCGTTCTCGTCCGCTTTTCCGTCCAGTTCAGGAGGCCAACAAATGTCTGAATTGCTTTCCCCGGACATACTCATGTCCATTTTGATCGCCGCAATGGGGGTCGCCACGGTCATCTTACTTGCGGCGCTGGGCGAACTGGTCACAGAACGCGCGGGAATTTGGAACATGGGGGTCGAGGGCACCATGTTAACAGGGTGTCTGATCGCCTATTTCACAATGGTGGCAACCGGTTCGCCCGTGATCGCCGCCCTGGCGGCAATGGCAGCCGGCCTCGCGGCCGGACTGCTGATCGGATTCATGACCGTAGCGCTCAGGGTTGATCATTTTGTTACCGGCCTCGGTTTCAACCTGTTGGCCAGCGGTCTGACCCTGTTCTGGTTCCGCAGCTATGTTGGTGGAAGCAAACCACCCAGCTATTCGACAATTGGAAAAACCCCAATTCCCGTATTGTCAGACATTCCGGTGATCGGACCCATTCTATTTGATCAACACCTGCTTACCTATGCCGCCATCCTCAGTGTGCCATTCATCGGCTATTTCCTGAGACGCACAACGCTTGGCCTGGAAACTCGGGCTGCCGGCGAAAACCCACAGTTCCTCGAAGCCAAAGGCCTGTCAGTTTCAACACGTCAATACGGTGCGCTGTTGTTCGGATCGGCCCTGACCGCGCTTGGGGGCGCCTTTTTGATGCTGGCCTTCGCCGATCAGTTCCGGCCTGATATTTCTGGTGGCCGCGGCTGGCTGGCCATTGTAGCCGTCATTGCTGGAAACTGGCGCCCGGTCCGCACTATGATCGCAGTGATGGTCTTTGCCGTGTTGGACAGTGTGGCGGTGCATGCTCAGGGGTTGGGTGTGGACATCCCCTATCAGTTCTTCCTGATGCTGCCATACGCCGCTTCGATCCTGCTTCTGGTAATGATCGGAAGCCGCTCAGGACAGCCTGCCAAACTCGGCGTCCCTTTTCTCAAACACTAAATACAGGATTTCTCATGTCAATTCCCACCTGGACCGAATCTGCGCCGCGCCTGATTGATGTTGCGATGGGGCGGAAACCTGCCGACAGCGTTATTCGCGGCGGCCAATGGGTGAATGTCTATTCCGGGGAAATCATCCCGAATACAGACATTGCCATCGCGGCGGGCCGCATCGCCTATGTGGGCCCGGATGCCAGCCACACGATCGGCGACAAGACCAAAGTGATCGAAGCCAACGGCCGCTATATGGTGCCGGGGCTGTGCGACGCGCATATGCACGTCGAAAGCGGCATGGTCACGGTGACGGAATTTGCCCGCGCAGTCATCCCGCATGGAACCACGTCGATGTTTATCGACCCGCATGAGATCGCGAATGTACTGGGTCTTCCGGGCGTGCGTTTGATGCATGACGATGCTGCCAGCCTGCCGATCAATGTCCAGGTTCAGGTGCCGTCCTGTGTCCCTTCGGCCCCGGGGCTGGAAAATGCCGGTGCAGAATTCACTGTTGACGACGTGACCGAGGCGCTTGGCTGGTCGCAGACATGTGGTCTCGGCGAAATGATGAACTTTCCCGGAGTCGCGGCGAATGACGCCAAAATGTTGGGTGAGATCGGCGCGACGCAGATGGCGAACAAAACTGTTGGTGGTCACTATGCCTCGCCCGATCTTGGGCTGATGTTCCATGGTTATGTCGCCGGCGGTCCGGCGGATGACCACGAAGGCACCCGAAAGGAGGACCCGAAAGCGCGTATCCGCCAGGGAATGCGGGCGATGCTGCGGCTCGGCTCGGCGTGGTACGATGTTGCCGAACAAATCAAGGCCGTCACCGAAGATGGTATGGATCCGCGCAATTTTATCCTCTGCACTGATGACAGCCATTCCGGCACGCTCGTACATGACGGGCATATGAACCGGGTTGTGCGCCATGCAATTGCCCAGGGCGTGAAACCAATCACCGCCATTCAGATGGCTACGCTGAACACAGCCCAGCATTTTGGAATGGAGCGGGATATCGGTTCCATTTCGCCTGGCCGCCGTGCCGATATCATCCTGACCTCGGATTTGCCAAGTTTGCATGTCGAACTCGTCATCGCGCAGGGTGAGGTTTTGGCCGAAAATGGCAAACTAACCGCGGACATACCGGCAGCGAATTATCCTGATTTTGCAAAGAACACTATTAATCTGGGCAAGAAACTGGCCGCGGATGATTTCGATATTTTTGCTCCTGAGGGCGCCACCGACGTTCGTGCCCGTGTTATCGGCGTGATTGAGAACCAGGCTCCGACCCGGGCGTTAGAAGCCGATCTGAAAGTTACCAGCAGTGTTGTTCAGATGGATGAAGAAAACGACATTTGTCAGATTGCCCTTGTCGAACGCCATCGCGGAACCGGAGGCGTTGTAAACGGGTTCGTTTCAGGATTCGGATATGACAGACCCTGTGCCATTGCGTCAACGGTTGCCCATGACAGTCACCACATGATCGTAGTTGGGACTTCAAAAAAGGACATGGCCGCAGCTGCCAATCATCTGGGCAAAGTGGGAGGCGGCATCACGGTATTCTCGCAAGGACAAGAATTGGCGACGGTTGAATTGCCCATTGCCGGGCTGATGTCGGATGAACGCGCAGAGGTTGTTGCGGAGAAAACCGCCGCAATGGTCGCGGCTATGGAAAGCTGCGGCTGCAAATTGAACAACGCCTACATGCAGCACTCGCTGCTTGCCCTGGTCGTTATCCCGGAAATTCGTATCTCTGACCTGGGCATTATCGATGTGACAAAGTTCAAAAAAGTCGACTTGTTTGTCTGAAAAAAATGGGTCGCCCGAGTTTTCAGCCGGGCAAATTGGATTCATCGAAGCCGGCCATAATTTTCGTCACTGGAATGGCCGGGTTTGACCTTCAGATAGCTACAGATTGTTTCACCGTGAGGGTTTAATATTCGCTCGCGCTTGCAGTCCTGAGAGCGTCCAGTGGCGGGTTCCAACGTCTTGTTCCAATTCGTGCACGGTGCAGCATCGGACATTTTCGCGCTCTAACCGGCTGTTCGCCGCAGTATGAATGAAGGTCAACTAAGGGCCGTTCGTGACAGTGATGGCAGAGGGAAGTGGTCCGATTGCTGCGCCAGGCACATATCGGCGCGAAGGGCGGATTGCAGCCATTCGCCGCGCGTCGCACCAATGCCTGCTGTGTGGACAAACAGACCTTTAACCGATTGGCTTCGGCGTCCTGAACGACTTAACCCGGTCGGCAAATTACGCAAGCAGTGATTGTTCTGCACCATACCGATGCAGGCGGCATGTAGTGTCCAGTTTAAATCATTGATTTTGCATCGATCCGATGCATGGATGAAAGCAATGTGTTTTCACCTGCGCGGCGAAGTTTATGGGCATTGCAAAACAGTTGGCGGCTTTGGGGTGTTTGCTTGTCGGGCTGGTCGTTATCACTTTTTCTGTCGTAGCGTCGCTGCAGCAGGAAAAAACCTATTCCGAACTGTTGCGCAGTCGATTGGCGGTGACAGTTGAAGGCGCGGCCCGTCCTTTCAGGACCATAACAGAGCTGGGCCTGCCGCCGAGTATGTTGCGAAACCGGGGCGACGTGCTTCGCCGTGCTCATGACATCGACAGCAAGGTTGAAGATGTCATTTTGTTCAACCCGTCTGGCATCGTGGTTGAACGTTCGGGCGCCGGGAACGTGCAAACGGTGCCCAAAGAGGTGCTTATTGCTCTGCGCCGCAGCGATACCCCGGGCTGGACACTCGAAACCAATGATTTTCTGATCGCAGGCCGCAACATTTACTCACAGTCGGGAGACCTGGCCGGGGCTGTCTATGCCAGTTATCCCCTGACCGAGCTGGCTCAGTTGAATGCTCAGTTCCGAAGCCGTTTGTTTCTGGCCGCACTCACCGTATTCACTGGCGGTAGTTTGTTGAGCCTCCTTATTTTTGGCATAACTACACATCGCAAGTTGCACGCGCTTTCGGCCCTGGAGGCCGATATTGTACAGGCCAATGCCGCTCTTGACCTGCTGGAAAACGACATTGGTTCAGATGGTTTCCCGTCGAGCCCCCTTAAAGCAGACACACTCCCCCTGCGCAGAAATGCCATTCCCGAAACAGAGATATTGCGACAGATCAACGGGCTGACGATGGTTGTTTATTCTGGGCTGGTACTGGGCGTGCTGTTGGCCCTTGCGATCACGGTACAGATTGCGGTCAGTGAAAGCCTGGAACCGGAACTGGAGAAACGTGCCGAGCTGGTTTCTCATATTTTGGTGGAAAACGTCGAAACTGCCCTGGCCAATGGGGTGCCGACAGCCGGCATTTCAGGGCTTGGAACTTTGATGTCCAGGCTACGCAAAGAGTATCCGGAGATTGACGGCTTGGAATTGAAGCTTGGCGACTGGGTCACGCGGTCGGGGACGGGCGAAACCGCCACCTTTACCCATCGCTCAATACTGCCCGATGCAACCGAAATTCAAATCTCGGTAAGCTCTGACCCTAGGGTGATCGCATCACAATTTCGCAAGCTGTTCTTTGATCTGGCGGTCGTGGCGGTGTTTACCCTTTTGCTGGCGGTCGAAATTGCCGTTTTGCAAACGTCCCGGTCTCTTGTTGTTCCGGTGACCGGGTTAAGCATGATGACGCGCTCAATTACGAAACGGGACCTCTCCTTTATTTTTCCGCTTCGATGGCCCGCAGTCAAAATTGACATAGCCCAATCCATGTCCGGGCGTATCGCGCGATTGCATGGCGTACTGGCACGGTCTGGAAAACAAATTCAACCGCTGTCGCGCCTTCAGTTAACGTCGCTGGCGGATATCAGACTGGGGCTGTTCCTGTTCGCCGTCGCAGATGAGGCACCGCTGTCGTTTTTGCACTATTTGTTCAGGACTTGAGAAACCCACTTGCCTTTTTCCCTGACGAAATGGCGACGACCTTGCCCTTTGCTGGCTATCTGTTTGCAGCGCTTCT
>NZ_QOLB01000016.1 GCF_003333265.1 Candidatus Halocynthiibacter alkanivorans | reverse complement strand
ATACCAACCCGCCCAATCATTGACCGGTGGTTGCCCAGTTTCGCGTTGCGATTGATTTGATGCGCCCGGTTTCAGCGGCCAGGCGGTTCCAGGCATCGCAACAGGCATCAACGATCGCCTCCCAGGTATCGAACACCCGGTTCGAGAGGTAGGTTTGTCGCAGGAATTGCCAAATATTCTCTGTCGGGTTCAGTTCCGGCGAATAGGGTGGCAGAAACAGGATCGAGAGGTTTTCCGGGATTTTCAGGGCGCCGGACTTGTGCCAGCCAGCACCGTCCATGATGACAACGCCGTGGGCCTTGGCGGCAATTGACTGGCTGATCTCCTCAAGATGCTTTTGCATGGCCTCGGAGTTGGCGCGTGGCATCACCAAGGCGGCACCTTTGTCGTGGGCAGGACATACCGCACCAAAGATATAGGCGTTCTCATAACGCTGGTCGGCCGCCTGGCGCGGGCGCGTGCCTTTCGCAGCCCACTGGTAAACTTGGCCGTTCTTCTGGCCCACGCGGGCTTCATCTTGGAACCATATCTCGACCGGCGTATCCGGAGGGACGTCTTTCAGGCTTTCCTCACGTAATTGCGGGAATTTTTTTTAAAGTCCTCAATCGTTTCAGGGTCCTGCTTGGGATGTTGAGGTCGCGCGCTGACGTGGGAAAACCCCAGTGAATGCAGCAGTTTCCCTATCGAGTTCACATGATACTCCACATCAAAACGGGCCTTGATGAGCGCGGCCAGGTCAGCACAGCGCCAGCGCACCACACCGTCGATCACCTGGTCAGGCCCGGCCGTCACGACTTTTTTGAGCGTGGCCAGCTGCTTTGCGGTGAGTTTAGGTTTGGGGCCGCTGGATTTCCGGTCGATCAACCCCTCCGGGCCATGTTCGTTGAACCGATGCACCCAGTCTCTGAGCGTCTGACGATCCATCAGACCTACGGCGGCAGCGTCCGCTCTACTCAAACCGTCCGCAACACCCGCCAACGCCATCAGCCGACGCGCTTGCTTTGCGTTGCGCGATTTGCGCGCCAAAACCCGCAGATCGCTCGCGCTGTAGTCTCCCCGTAACTCAATGCCAACCATGATCCCCTCCACAAAGAGTGTCGATTATTCCAAAAGGGAATCACAAACAAACCCAAAGAGAAACCCGCAAAACACGAGTCAGAATCTGGGCGATTTGGTAT
>NZ_QOLB01000149.1 GCF_003333265.1 Candidatus Halocynthiibacter alkanivorans | reverse complement strand
GCCCCGCGCCCGTCACCCGGCCCACGCCGCTCAGCAGCCACCAGGAAACAGCGCGCCTGTTTTGCCGGTGATCCGGTAGACCAGCAACCCGATCCATTCGCGCACCCCGGTGTTCAGATCATCCAGATGGTCGGCATAGTCCCAGCTCACTTCCAGACCGGCGGGCCGGGCGCGATAATCCACCGGATAAGGAACAACATCCCGCCAGCCAGCCGCACAAAACACACCAACACTGCGCGGCATATGAAAGGCCGAGGTCAGCAGGATCCAGGGCCCCTCCGTTGTTTCAGATGTTGCCACCAGCAGCTCCAGCGTGTTCACCGCGTTTTCCCAGGTGTTGCGCGAGCGGCTTTCAAACATCAGCCGGCCAGGCGGGATGCCGGCAGCGGCAAAAATCTTGCGCGCCACATCCGCGCCCGAAACGGACGGGTCCAGCACAGCGCCACTGCCACCGGTGAATATCAGCTTTGCCTGCGGGTATTTGCGCGCCAGCACCAGCGCCTGCAAGAACCTCTCCCCGGCCTCATTGGTCTGAAACTGCCCATGATCCGCCGTCAGCCGCGATTCTTCGCCACCGCCCAGAATGATGATACCCGCCGGGTCACTGACCTCAGGCCCGGGCGCAAACCGCGCCTCCAAAGGCCGCAGCACCAGATACCCCAGTGGCAGCGCGCCAAGCAGCAGCGTCAGCAGCACGCCTGACGACAGCAACCACAGCGCGCCACGCCGGCGATGCCGCAGCAGCGCCACCAGAGCTGCCACGGTCAGAAAAAGCGGCAGGTTTTCCGGCCGCACCAAAAACCAGAACAGTTTTGAGACCACAAAAAATACATTATCCATACCGGTCCCTTTACCCCGCATCACCCGGCGACCACCCAACGGTCCTCCCGCCAGCCATCCCGCTCCCGGCCACTATATTGTCTTGCACCCGAAACGAAACACACTCATGAAGTTAACATCCAGCCGACGGAGTGCCCCATGAAGACCAAAAGCCGCCGCAACCCCAGCGCCGAAATTCTCGGCCTCAACCTTGTGTTGCCGATGCTGGCAGGCCAGGGCCTCGCCGTGGTGCCGGTGCCAATGCTGCAACTGGTGCTGTTTGTCAGTTTTGGGATCGCGCTGGTGGCAGGCAACCTGTGGATGCTGCGCCGCCACCCGGGCTGGAAAATGATGATCTGGGGCCTGGTGGTTCTGAACATCTTCACCTCGGTGATGTTCAACTTCCTCGCCTTCCTGCCCGCCGCGATCTTCTTGCTGGTGCTGATCCCGCTGGGCATTGTGGTGATTTAGGCGCGAATCGACACGCCTGAACCGCCGCCCCGAAACGCTCTCAATCCCCCGCTTCAGCCGCCGACTTTCAATACGATCTTGCCGATGTGGCTGCCGGCCTCCAGCTTTGTATGGGCGCCCGCCGCGTCGGCCAGCGCAAATTCGCTGTCCATCACCGGGCCGACCTGACCGGCCTCGATCAGCGGCCAGACCCGGGCCAGCAGCTCATCGGCAATGCGCGCCTTGGCCAGATCGCTCTGGGGGCGCAGAGTGGAGCCGGTAATGGTAAGGCGCCGCATCATCACCTGGGCAAAATTCAGCTCGATCTTGGGTCCGGTCAAAAAGGCAATCTGCACCAGCCGGCCATCATCCGCCAGCGCCCGCACATTGCGCGGCAGGTATGAACCGCCCACCATGTCGAGAATCAGATGCGCGCCGCCCTCGGCCTTCAGCACCTCGACAAAATCATCCTCGCGGTAATTTATTGCTTTTTCGGCGCCCAACCCGGTGCAGGCGGCGCATTTTTCTGCCGATCCTGCGGTGGTGAACACCCGCGCCCCAAAGGAACGCGCCAGCTGGATCGCGGTGGTGCCGATGCCACTGGAGCCGCCATGCACCAGGAACCGCTCGCCGGCCTGCAGCCCGCCGCGCATGAACACGTTGGACCAGACGGTGAAAAAGGTCTCCGGCAAGCAGGCGGCCTCGGCCATGCTCAGCCCAGAAGGCACCGGCAGGCAATGCGAGGCCTGGGTCGCCACATATTCCGCATATCCGCCGCCGGGCACCAGCGCACAGACCGCATCCCCCAGCGCCCAGCCCTGGGCATCCGGCCCCAGCGCCACGACTTCGCCAGACACTTCAAGCCCCGGCAGATCGCTGGCGCCCCTGGGCGGCGCATACAGCCCGGCGCGCTGCAAGGCGTCCGGACGGTTCACCCCGGCATATGCCACTTTAATCACCACTTCGCCCAGGCGGGGCACTGGTCTTTCACGCTGGGCCAGCTGTAAGACGTCCGGCCCGCCTGCGGCGGTAATCTCTACGCAATTCATCTCGCTCACGACTCAGCTCCCTTATCCGCAACGCCCGCCTCAGCAGCGCTGTTGTCCCGGGCGCCCGCATCCGCGCTGCCCCTGTCCGTTTGGCCCGTATCTGCCGCAGCCCTGTCCGCCCCGCCCTGACCCGGGTCCATATAGCCCGGCACATCGTGGCGCCGCGCCCCCGCCGGTGCTTTCACCTGGGCCAGCACCGCCATCGGCAGCGCCAGCAGGCCAGAGAGCAACTTGCTGTCGCGCACCCCGGCCTTGACCTTTTCAATCCGCATCACATCCTCGACCCGCCGGTCGAGAAACTCCCAGCTGTCGGCGTGGCTCTCAGAAGTATCGCCCAGCCAGAACAGCACCGTGGCAGCATAGACGCCCGACAGGCTTATGCGTTTGCTGTACCAGTTCACATCCTCAGAGGTGTCGCCCAGCGCATTCCAGATCGCATCACAGGTGTCCCACATCAGCCTGGTGCCGTCGGGCGCATAATAAGGCAGCGCAAACAAGGTCATACCCCGGCGCACCATTTCAATGTCTGAGGCCTCAATGCGCAGCCGCACCGCCAGCGCAATCTTGTCGCGAAAGCGCATGTCGGTAAGATCCGCCGCCGCCAGACCCGCCAGCATCTGCGCATCTCCACGCCGGTGATAGGCGCTCGCCAGATCCACCGCACCGCGCGGACAGACCGCCAGGGCCAGCTCCGCGCTGACCGCGCAATCCTGCACCGCGGCGTCAAATGTTGCCTGACTCCAGCCGTCAAACGGCACATGGTCCAGCGCCGCCTCCAGCAGCGCCTCTTTCAGCGGGGCATCCGTTGTATCGACACGCATAACAGCCTCTCAAACAGCCTCTCAAAATCTATGCACCCGATAGTAGACAAGATAACATCGCTTTGCTATACGGCCAATTCCTGCAATTTTGCAAATTCAACCTAGAAAGGTGGTGAAAACCACATGCAGGTAAGCGTACGTGATAACAACGTCGATCAGGCACTTCGTGCTCTGAAGAAGAAACTTCAGCGTGAAGGCGTTTTTCGTGAAATGAAGCTCAAGCAACATTTTGAAAAACCGTCCGAGAAAAAAGCCCGCGAGAGCGCCGAAGCAATTCGTCGTGCCCGTAAACTGGCTCGGAAAAAAGCGCAGCGTGAAGGTCTCCTCTAAGACGATTACGCTTTTGATCCTCCGGGATCAGGAATTTAACCCCTGGGGCCTCACGGCGCCGGGGGTTTTCTTTTGGCTGACGGGGATCAGAGGCGCTCAGACCTTTGCCCATTGCCCGCACAACGTGCGCCCGGACGTCTGACGGTTGCACTGACATGGGGGCTGACGCGTGGTCGGGCAGGCATCCGGCGCAGCGCTCCTCTGCTCACAACATCCGGGCGCAACACACGGGCGCAACACACGGGCGCAGCACCCCGCCCCACCGGCGCAAGTCCCACAACGCTCCGAGCTGCCCGTCACAGCCCTCTGAAAACGTCCTCGACATAATCCGCCAGGCCCACGGCCAGCGCCCCTGGTGGGCGCTCCGCGCTGTGGGCCAGCACCACCGGCGTCGGCGGCAGCTCTTCCTCCAGCGCGATGGGCACCACCTGGCCACCGTCATAGGTCGCATCAGAGGCAGGGCGCATTGACAGGATCGACACGCCAAGCCCGTTGGCCACGCTGCAACGCACCGATTCGATGGAGCGCGAGCGAAAGGCGATGCGCGGTCCGATGCCATAACGCGCAAAGATCGAGAAAAAATAGTCCCGGCTGCGCGGCGCATCAAACAGGATGTAATCTTCCGTTGCGATGTCGCGCACCGAAACGCTTTGACGCTCTGCCAGCCGGTGCCCCGGCGGCACAATCAGATAGGGCGGTGCCTGGGTCAGCGCCCGCCATGAGATCCGCCCCGGATCCAGCCCGAGATCATACATAATCGCCAGATCAAGCGTGCCCTGGGTGAGCGCCTCGCTCAGCTCCTCCTGCAGCATTTCTGAAACGTCCAGCACCACATCCGGTGCCAGCGCCCGGTAGCCGCGCACAATCCGCGCCAGACAAAACGGCGCAATCGACTGAAAACAGCCCAGCCGCACGGTGCCACTGCGGTTGTCGGCGATCTTTTCCACCGCAGCCTCGATACCGGTGCCGCAGACCACCAGCTCGGTCGCGTAGGACAGGAACGCTTCGCCCTGCGCCGTCAGCTCAGTGCCACGCGCATGCAGCCGGCGCAGCAGCACCAACCCGGTCATATCCTCCAGCTTGTCCATCGCCTGGGCCACCGCCGGCTGTGACACACCCAGCGCGCGCGCCGCCGCAGCAATACCGCCGCACCGCGCCACCGCACAAAAATACTCGCATTGTTTGAGCGTGAGTCTGATCATCGCGACGCTCCTGAATAAGAATTTCTTTTCTTAAAGCACAAATAATACAGTTTTTTCAATCTTTGTATCGGGTCTAATCTCGCAGCAACCGGCAAAGGAGCCCCGAAATGAAAACCGAGACGCAAACCCAAATGACCCTGAACCAGATTGTAGACCTGCACAGCTATCCCCTTGGCGATACAGCCTTTCAGAGCGCCTGCCGCGCAAAAATCGACGACACTGGCGTGCTGGTCATGCCGGATTTCACCACCGCGGCCGCAGTCAAAGCCATCCATTCCGAGGGAGACGCCAATCAGCACCGGGTCTACGCCAGCGCGGCGCAGCACACGGTCTATCTCAGCCCGCAGGACCCCGCGTTTGCCGAAGACCATGCCCGCAACCGGCTGGTGACCTCGTCAAAGGGCTGCATCACCGATGATGTGGTGCCGGCTGATTCCGCCCTGCGCACGCTCTACAATGCACCGGAATTTCGCAGCTTCCTGTGCCAGGTGCTGGGCGAAAGCGCGCTTTTTGAGTACGCAGACCCGCTGTCCTCAATCAATCTGCACTATGCACAAACCGGCCAGGAGTTGGGCTGGCATTTTGACAATTCTTCTTTTGCCATCACCCTGATGGTGCAGCCGCCCGAACGCGGCGGCGCGTTTGAATATGTCAGCGATGTGCGTGACGCCGATACCGGCGATATGGCCTACGGTGCTGTGGCCGACGTGCTCGACGGCAAAACAGCTGTGCAGCAAATCATCGCCGGGGCCGGTACTCTGGTGCTGTTCCGCGGCCGCAATTCCATCCACCGGGTGGCGCCGAACCTGGGCGCCCGCACCCGCATGCTGGCGGTGCTGGCCTATAATTCCGCCCCCGGCATCGCGCTGTCAGAAAAAGCCCGCCTGACCTTTTTTGGCCGCACCGGCTGAGCTTTTTTGGTTGCACCGGCACACAGCTGCCGCCCGTGGCCTGCAGAACAGCGGCCATGGGCGGCAGGCGGGGCGAAAATCGCAGCCCCCCTCCTGCAGGCCGCGCTGATCCGGCCCCCGATCCGGCCCACCGCCTGCAGCGCAAAACCATGGCGTTACGGGCGGCTTTTTGACCTGATCGCCGCGCCTCTGCCTCTCATATGGATTTTTCCGCATTTTCTTGCTACGGTCACGCAGCGGTCGCACCGTATTTTGCAGCCTCCGGCAATTTCAAACCTGCGCTACGACAGAAACCGCACCCTTGGGACAGAGACACAGGCCAGCGCCATCTCGGACGGGCATTCCGCCCGTCGTCAGTGTCACTTAACGAGGGATCAAATCATGACAGAGTGGAGTATCCAGGGCGCAGAACTCACCAACTGCAATTGCAATTTTGGCTGCCCGTGCCAGTTCGCCGTTTTGCCCAGCGACGGCACCTGCGAAGCGGCGGTGTTCTTCAACATCAACAAAGGCCATTACGGCGATGTAAATCTCGACGGGCTGCGCGCCGCCGCCGTCTATAAATGGCCCGGCCCCATCCACGAAGGCAATGGCGAGATGCAGCTGATCATTGACGAAAGCGCCAGCGCTGAACAGCGCGCCGCGCTTGGGGAAATCATGAACGGCCGCGACACCACTGAAATGGCAACCATGTGGTTTGTCTATTCCGCGATGGCCCCGACCAAACACGACACGCTCTATAAACCCGTTTCAATCGACATGGATCCCGAGGCGCGCACCGGAAAGGGCTCGGTCTCCGGTGTGGTCGAAATCAACGTCAAACCGATTCCTAATATTGTCACCGGCGATCCGCACCGGATCAGAATCAACCTGCCACACGGGTTTGAATTTGACGTTGCCGAAATGGCCAGCGGCAGTACCACCACCTCCGGCGGCGCTATTTCACTGCTGAAAAACAATAACACCCATGCGCACCTGGCCCAGCTGCATCTCACCGGTGCCGGCGTGGTGCGCTGACAAGGCGCTACGATGGGGACAAAACTCCCGCCCGCCACCGGAACCAGCACCGGTCCCGGTCGCGCGGCCAGTACCGCGAGCAACGCCAGGGCCGGCGCCAGTGCCCGCAGCCACAAGGGCACCGCCGGGCACGCCACCGGTCCTGCACGGGCGGCCACAGCTGGTCCCGGTATCGCCGAACGCCTCGCCCGCCGCGACCAGCTGATTGTGCTGCTGGCGGCGGCGGCAATCGTCGTGCTGGCGTTCACCTATACGGTTGTCGGCGTCGGCATGGACATGTCTGCCCTTGATATGGCCCGGATGGAACTGACATCACAAACCGTCATGCCGTCAACCGCTCTGCCGCCCGCCGCGAGCCCGTCATCCGACCCGCCGCCAGCTGCCATGCCAATGGTCGCTGCAACCACGTGGACGCCGGGCTATGCCATCCTGGTGGCGCTGATGTGGTGGGTGATGATGATTGCGATGATGACCCCCAGCGCCGCGCCAGCCCTGCTGCTGTTCACCGCGCTGAAACGCCAGGGCGCGGACCAGGACAAAGCACCAGGGTTAGCCCTGTTGTTCCTTACTGGTTATCTGTTGATCTGGGCCCTGTTCAGCCTGGTGGCGACCGCGCTGCAATGGGGGCTGGGGCACGCAGGCCTGGTGGCGCCGGCTTTGATGAAGATCAGCTCCTCCGGCCTCGCCGGCACCGTGCTGATACTTGCCGGGCTGTACCAGTTCTCTGCCCTGAAAAACGCCTGCCTTGACCATTGCCGTTCCCCGGCGCAGTTTCTGACCCGGCACCGGCGCCCTGGTGCGCGCGGCGCGCTGCAGATGGGCGCACATCACGGCACGTTTTGCCTCGGCTGCTGCTGGGCCCTGATGGCGCTGCTCTTTGTCGGCGGCATCATGAACCTGTTCTGGATCGCCGGCCTCGCGTTCTATGTCATCGCCGAGAAAACCCTGCCCTACAGCGCCCTGATCCCAAAACTCACCGGCGTGGCATTAATCCTGGCAGGGCTGGTGGTATTGTTCTACTAGGGCAAAACCCCGGAACGCAGCCCGGCATCACCCGACAACCGCTTGTTGCAGCGCGACCACCGGCGCCGAACTGTCCAGCTCCATCACCGGGCATTTCAGTCCGGCGGTCCACTCCAGATGCCGCGCGCGACTGCGACGGCCGGTGTCTGGCAGATCATACAGCGCCGCCCAGTCCATAAACTCCCGGCTGGCGGCATGCATGGCCCCGCCCGGCGCCAGCGCTGCTGCGCCATAGCGCGCGACCTCCCGCGTCCTGAGGCTCTTCATGCGCAGCGCCGGATCAAGCCGCAGCAGGATGACCAGATCGAAATAAGGCTCAACTTCAGCGCTCCAGGTCTCCAGCGCGCCCGACAGCGCCCTGGCCGGGCCGGGAAGAAACATCTGCCGCATCAGCGCCAGCCGTGCGGCCGCATCGCATTTCAGCTGGCAGGCCGGTGTGGTTGGCTGCCAGAAATAATCGTCTGTGTCGTGGCAGGGCACCGCCCAATGCTGCGCCAGCGCCCGCCCGAGGCTGGTCACCCCGGACCCGCCCGGCCCGGTAATATGCACCCGACAGGGCGGCCTCACACCGGCAGCGCCGTGGTATTGACCACGGTGCGCAGTGAAAACGAGCTCTGCATGCCCTGCACCCCGGGCAACCGCGCCAGATAGCGCCGGTGCAGCTGGGCGAAATGATCGGTGTCCCGCGTCACAACTTTCAGCAGATAATCCGCCGTGCCCGCCATCAGGTGACATTCCAGCACATCCGGGATCAGCGCCACCTCGCGCTCAAACGCATCCAGCACCTCATCCGCCTGACCTGACAGGGTGATTTCCACAAACACTGTTGCCGGCAGATCCACCCGGCGCGCGTCCAGCAGCGCCACGTAATCGCGGATAAACCCCTCGCGCTCCATACGCTGCACCCGGCGGTGACAGGCCGACGCCGACAGATGCACCCGTTCGGACAGATCCGAATTGGAAATCCGCCCCTGTTTTTGCAGCACCGCCAGAATGCGGCGGTCGGTGTCATCAAGTTCAGCCATCTGTTCGTCCCCGGATCTTGCATACCTTGTCGCAATGTGGCCATCCTGACGCCGATTGGCAACAGCGCAACGATACGCTCGCCACCGCAGGAGGAGCACTGGAGGACCGCCGCCCGGTCGCCGGAGCCCGCAGCGGGGACCCGCGACCGGGCGGCGGCGGAAGCGGCGGACAGGAGCGATGGCGGGAACGGCTTTAAGGTTGTCGCGGGGCTACTGAGGCGGCGGGAGCTGTGACATCAGGAGCGACGGCGGAAACGGCACTGAGGTAACGGCCGTGCCACTGAGGTGGCGGCGAGAACGGTGGCGCCGGCAGTCAACTTGCGCCACGCCCGCGGGCCGGATCGCCCCTTCTTAAGGGCGCGGCAGTCCGCACCCAGACCTGACACCCCGCGCCCACGCCGCCACGACACCTGCAATACAGTGCTGCGGCACCGCCCGCATTTCGCGCAGCGGCCGCCGCAGCTTCACGGGCACGCCTCATCCGGTGCGCATCATATCCGCGGCCTTTTCTGCAATCATAATTGTCGGCGCATTGGTATTGCCCCCGGTCAGCCGTGGCATCACCGACGCGTCCACCACCCGCAAACCCTCAATGCCATGCACCCGCAGCTGCGGATCCACCACCGCCATCTCATCCACACCCATTTTGCACGTGCCCACCGGGTGGTAGATCGTATCGGCGCGGGCCCGGATATCGGCCTCAAGCGCCGCATCTGACCCGTCATGCGGATAGAGCCGCTTGCCACGCCAGGGCGTAAGCGCCGCCGCCTGCAGCACCCCCTCCATCAGGCGCGCGCCGCGTTTCAGCACCGCCATGTCCCGCCCGTCGTTCAAAAAACCCGGATCAATCACAGGCGCCGCCCCGGGGTCCGCTGAGGCGAGGGCGACCCGCCCCCGGCTCTCGGGACGCAAGACGCAGACATGACAGGAATAGCCATGCGCAAGATGGATGCGGCGCATGTGATCATCCACAATGCCAATCACAAAATGCAGCTGCAGATCCGGCCGCGCCAGCGACGGGTCCGAGCGTAGAAAAGCCCCGGCCTCGCCATAAGGGGTGGCGAACAGGCCACTGCCGTCGCGGCGCCGCGATCTGTGGGAAACGGTGTAATCCAGATGATCCTGCAGATTGCGCCCGACGCCGGGCAGATCATGCACCACCTCAATCCCGTGGGCGCCGAGATCCTCCGCCGCGCCAATGCCCGAGAGCTGCAGGATTTTCGGGGAGCCAAAAGCGCCTGCCGCAAGCACAACTTCGCGCCGCGCGCCGATCACTGTGCCGTCCACACACATGACGCCGACGGCGCGCCTGCCTTCCATCACCAACCGCGCCACATCGCGGCGGGTAAAGACGCGCAGGTTCGCCCGGCCCTGCACCGGATGCAGATAAGCAGCCGCGGCGGAACAGCGCTCGCCGCGTTTTGAACCAGAGGAGAACTGCGTCACCTGAAACAAGCCGGCGCCGTGCTGGCAGGCGCCGTTGAAATCCGCGTTGGCAGGGATTTGCGCCTCAGAAGCGGCTTTGACAAACGCCTGTGAGACCGCCCGGGGCTCTGACTGTTCCGCCACCTGCAATGGCCCGTCTGCGCCGTGCAGGGAACAGGCACCGCGTATATTGGCCTCAGATTTGCGGAAATACGGCAGCACCGACGCCCAGTCCCAGCCGGTACAGCCCAGATCGGCCCATTCATCAAAATCGCGCCGGTGACCGCGCACATAGAGCATTGCATTGATGGCACTGGAGCCGCCAAGCGCGCGGCCGCGCGGCTGCAACCCCCGCCGCCCGTTCAGCCCGGGCTGGGGCGTGGTCTGAAAACTCCAGTTGTTGATTTTTGGCCGCCCGGACACCATCGCCGCCACCAGCGCCGGGGCGCGGACAAAAAGACTTTTTCCGGTCCCGCCGCTCTCAATCAGCGCCACGGTGACCGAAGGGTCCTCGCTCAGCCGCGCCGCCAGCACCGAGCCGGCGGATCCACCACCGACAACCACATAATCAAAATCCATTCTGTGCCTCCCGCACCGGGGCGCCTGTCTGCGGCCTTGGAGCCCAGCCTGGCACGGCAGCGGCCGATGCTGGCAAAGACGTCGCGTCAGCGCGAGGGCACGATTTTCAGAAAAGGCCGCCCCGCCTCCCCCGGCCTCTGGCAGGCCAGGTCCCGGCCTGAGGGGGCAGCCGGGGCGCATGCACCGGGCGGAAGGTGCTGGCGAAAGTTGCCAGCCTGTTCCCGGTTTTGCACACCTCATGCGCTGAAACGTGCAAATTTCACATAAGTCCGCAGCGTTTAATGCGGCCTAACCCGGCAGCGCGCCGCTCAACACATAGCGCAGGATTTCGACCACCTGGCCCGGCGTTTCGGTCACCGCCAGCGCGGCGGCATCGACCTCTTTCAGCGGGTGCTGGATGTCCGGCCCGTGCAGCACAATCAGGGATTTCCCCAGCGCCGATGCAAATCCGGCATCAAAAGCCGCGTTCCACTGTTTGTATTTATCGCCAAAGCGAACCACGACAATGTCAGCGTTTTCAATGGCATGGCGGGTGCGGATCGCATTGAGCTTTGCGCCTTTGTTGTCGTGCCAGAACTTGTTCTCTTCTGCGCCCATGATCGCCACGCCGCAATCATCAGACGCCGCATGATCAGTCACCGGGGCGCTGAATTCCACGTCCAAACCCTTGGCGCCGGTGATGATCTGGTCGCGCCAGTCGGTGTGAATTTCGCCGGACAGATAGATTTTAAGTGTCATATCAACCTCTTATAATAAAAAGGGCGCGAGAGATTCCCGCGCCCGTTACCCACATTCTGTCGCGCTGCAGTGCTGAAATCAACCGCGCAGCGTGCCACCGGTGACTTTGCTGACCTTCTCAACGATCCGGGTCGCCACCGCTTCAATGTCTTTTTCTTTCAAGGTCTTATCAACCGGCTGCAAGCGCACGGTTATGGCGATCGACTTTTTGCCCGCCCCCATCTGCGCTTCGGCTTTTTCGCCTTTGAACTCGTCAAAGACCCGCACCGTTTCAATCAGCACTTTATCGACACCAACAGCAGCATTCACCAGCGTCAGAGATTCGACGTTGTCATTGACAACAAAGGCAAAATCCCGCTCTACCGCTTGCAGGTCATTCAGCTTAAGCGCCGCACGTGTGGCGCCTTTTTTGCGCGCAAAAGGCGGTTCCTGCAGGAACACGGTAAATCCAACCGCCGGGCCTTTCACGTCCATTTCGCGCAGGATCTTTGGATGGATTTCGCCAAATACCGCCATGACTTTTTTCGGACCCAGACAAATTTTGCCCGAACGTCCAGGATGCCACCAGGCGGAAACACCGCGCAATATCTGAGACTTAGCAGGAGCACCGATTGCCGAAAGCACGGCTTCGGCATCCGCCTTGGCGTCATAGAGATCGACTATACGGCGCGCGCCATGCACGTCTTTGGGACCGGTCGCGCCGATCAGAATGCCGCTCAGCAACAGCTGCTGTTCACCAGGTTCGCCGCCGTGAAACACCGGGCCAACCTCAAACAGCGCCATATCCGCGAAACCACGCGCCTGATTGCGGCTTGCAGCCTGCAGCAGACCCGGCAAAAGTGACGGGCGCATGTGGCTCATCTCGCTGGAAATCGGGTTGTCCAGCATGGTAGCATCGGTACCACCGTCAAACAGTTTCGCCGATTTTTTGTCGATAAAACTGTAGGTTACGCATTCGTTATAACCAAGCGACGCGGTGGTACGCCGGGCGGTGCTTTCGCGCACCTGCATCGGCGTCAGGATCTGCTCCGCCACCCCGGGCACAGGACGTGCCATCGGAACACCCTGCAATTTGGTCAGCGAAGCGACCCGCGCCACCTCTTCGATCAGATCGGCTTCGCCGGTCACATCCGGGCGCCAGCTTGGCACTTGAGCCATATCGCCATCCAAAACAAAACCAAGTGCGGTCAATGTCTTGCGTTGATCCTCAGCAGGGATTTCCATGCCCACCAGACTTTGCACCCGGTCGGTATCAAGACGGTAGGCGCGGCTGACATCCGGCACTTCACCGGCGATCACCACATCAGAGGGCTCACCCCCACAGAGATCGAGGATCATCTGCGTCGCCAGTTCAATCGCATCGGCATTGAACGCGGGATCAATGCCACGCTCATTGCGGTAACGTGCGTCAGAGTTGATCTTCAGCGTACGGCCTGTCGCCGCAATCTGGATCGGGTCCCAGATGGCGGCTTCCAGGAACACATCGGTGGTGTCCTCAGTGCAGCCTGTGGCCAGACCGCCCATGATTCCGGCAATGCTTTCAATGTTATGCTCGTCAGAGATCACCACCATGCCAGGCGCGAACGTATATTCTTTTTCGTCCAGCCCGACCAGGGTCTCGCCGCCCTGGCTGCGGTGAATGCGCAGATCACCGGTCACTTTTGCCGCGTCAAACACATGCAGCGGACGGTTGGCATCCATGGTGAAAAAGTTGGTCACGTCCACCAGCGCCGAGATCGGTCGCAGACCGATGGCCCGCAGACGCTCCTGCAACCATTCGGGGCTCGGACCGTTTTTCACACCTTTGATCAGGCGGCCCATGAACACTTCACAGCCGTTGCCACGGGTATCACTGTCGATGGTAATGCCAATCGGGCTGGGGAATTTACCCTCTACCTTCAGCCGCTTACGGGGCTTCAACGTACCAAGACCGCGCGCGGACAGATCGCGGGCAATGCCCTCAATTCCAAGCGCATCAGGCCGGTTGGGGGTGATGGCAATCTCTATCACCGGATCGACTTTGGTTGGCTCGTTTTTCGCCAGCCAGGACACGAAGGTCTGGCCAACTTCGCCGGAAGGCAGCTCGATAATGCCGTCATGCTCGTCTGACAGTTCCAGCTCACGCTCGGACGCCATCATGCCAAAGCTTTCGACACCCCGGATATTGCCCACCTTGATGGTGATATCCAGACCCGGGATATAGCTGCCGGGCTTGCACAGAACCACAGTGATGCCGGCACGCGCATTATGGGCACCACAGACGATCTGGATCTCGCCCGCGTCTGAGGCAACTTTGCACACCCGCAGCTTGTCCGCATCCGGGTGTTTTTCGGCATGAGTGACCTTGGCGATGGTAAAGGAGGCCAGGCGTTCCGCAGGGTTCACCACCTCTTCGACCTCAAGCCCGAGATCGGTCAGCGCATAGACGATCTCATCAAGCGTCGCCTCGGTTTCGAGGTGCTCTTTCAGCCAGGAAAGTGTGAATTTCATATCGTTTCCTCTTTCGGCACCGGTTACCGGTCTGCCAAATCCTCAACCAATTCAAAGTGTTCGAACACTAAAACCATTTCGGGATCAAACCCGCCGTTGCGTTCGAAATAGGCCTGATGGCTTTTGCGCCAACCCTCGAGCGTGTCGTCTTCACCCTCAGCCAGAGCCATGTCTTGCGTGACATCACCAAAGCGGACTTTCTCCACTTTGGTTGTTTTGATCACCAATGCCAGACTGTCGTCC
The DNA here is from genome assembly GCF_003333265.1 of Candidatus Halocynthiibacter alkanivorans. Classification (GTDB taxonomy): domain Bacteria; phylum Pseudomonadota; class Alphaproteobacteria; order Rhodobacterales; family Rhodobacteraceae; genus Halocyntiibacter_A; species Halocyntiibacter_A alkanivorans. The sequence goes on along the minus strand of NZ_QOLB01000149.1, from coordinate 37,374 downwards.
CAGTTGGCAGCAATATCACATCGCCCGACCATCGGCATCGCGTCCAGATCGTCTTCAAACTCGGCAAAGGCACCACAGGTGGCGGTCTTTTTGCCGGAGCGCACCAGCGAGATCAGCCGGTCGGACAGCGCCTGGCTGTCGCCAAATTTAAAGGTGCCGGCACCGGGGTAAGTGACCTGCAGGTCTTCCATGTCGTCGCTCATTTGCTCAGGCCTCCGTGTAAAGTTGGCATATCAAGCGAGGCAAAGCCGTAGTGGCGCAGCCAGCGCAGGTCGGAATCGAAAAACGCGCGTAGATCGGGGATGCCGTATTTCAACATCGCCAGCCGGTCGATGCCGATACCAAAGGCGAAACCCTGGTACTGATCGGGATCAATACCGCCGGCTTTCAACACCTTAGGGTGCATCATGCCGGAGCCCAGCACCTCCATCCAACCGTCACCTTCGCCGATGCGCAGCTGACCATCGACCCAGGAACACTGAATATCAACTTCAGCCGAGGGTTCCGTGAACGGGAAATGGGACGCGCGAAAGCGGGTTTTGACCTTGATGCCAAAAAACGCGTGGAAGAATTCTTCCAGCACCCATTTCAGATTGGCCATTGAGATGTCTTTGCCGATCGCCATGCCTTCGACCTGGTGGAACATCGGCGTATGGGTCTGGTCATAATCGCAGCGATAGACACGCCCGGGCGCAATCACCCGGATCGGAGCGCCCTGGGCTTCCATAGCGCGGATCTGCACCGGGCTGGTATGGGTGCGCAGCACGTGGGGGGCGCGTTCATCATCCGCCGCGCGGTGCATATAGAACGTGTCGAACTCCTGCCGCGCCGGGTGATGGGGCGGGATATTCAGCGAATCAAAATTGTACCAGTCGGATTCGACCTGCGGCCCTTCGGCCACCGCAAAACCAAGATCGGCAAAGATCGCATAGATCTCTTCTGAGACCTGGCTGACCGGGTGGATCGACCCTTTGCCACGGCTGCGGCCGGGCAACGTCACATCAAGCCATTCAGATTGCAGCCGTTCTTCCAGAGCTACATCTTCCAGCGCCGCTTTTTTCGCCGCCAATGCCGAAGTGATCTCGTCTTTCAACGCATTCAGCTTCGGGCCCATCAGCTTGCGTTCTTCGGGCGTCATCTTGCCCAGCTCCCGCATTTTCAGCGCCACTTCGCCTTTTTTGCCCACCGCCTGAAGACGAATGTCTTCCAAAGCTGCTTCGTCAGAGGCGCCGGAAACCGCGCCCAGGTATTTGTCTCTCAGATCGTCCATGACCGACCCCCTGGAATTCATCCCCGTGGTGCTATCACACAGGGGGTAAAACACAAGAAGCCGCGAGACCTGGAAGGTCCGCGGCTTCTGATTCTTCAAACCCGGATGGGTTTATGCGAGCGCGGCCTGAGCCTTTTCAACGATCGCTGTAAATGCTTCGGGCTCATGTACAGCCAGGTCAGCAAGAACTTTCCGGTCCACTTCGATACCGGCCATAGCCAGACCGTTGATGAAGCGCGAATATGTCAGAGTTTCGTCATGGCTGCGCACAGCAGCGTTGATCCGCTGGATCCAGAGCGAACGGAAATTACGCTTCCGGACTTTCCGGTCGCGTGTCGCGTACTGGTTAGCCTTATCAACGGCTTGTGTAGCTGTACGGAAGTTACGGCTACGGGCGCCATAATAGCCTTTTGCAGCTTTGATTACTTTTCTGTGACGGGCGTGGGTTACGGTACCACCTTTAACGCGTGACATTTTGGCGGCTCCTTAACGGTCGTAGGGCATGTAGGACTTGACGATTTTCGCATCAGGTGCGGAAAGCGCGGTCGTGCCACGTGCATTACGGATAAATTTCTTGGTACGTTTGATCATACCGTGCTGTTTGCCAGCCTGAGCTGCCATGACCTTACCGGTCGCAGTCACTTTAAAGCGCTTTTTCGCACTCGATTTTGTCTTCATCTTGGGCATTTCCGTCTCCTTCTTCGGGCGGTAGTTACGCGCAACTCGGCATGCCACTTCAGCCGGTCCCGCACCTAGAATTCGGGCGTATACGCGGCAATACAGCGACTCGCAAGAGGAAAGCCGGTTTCAGCGAATGAATTTAGCGAGCACACGGGCAAAAACGCCCGGAACTTCGCTGATGGTATAACCACCGGGCTGCGCAATTACTGCCCAGGCGATTAATGCGCCGCCAAGAGCGAACATTAATATGCTCGCTCTTGCGGATCTGCTTTCTGAAAAGGAGGTTATCAGCGCGGGAATTCCAATCCCCGCGATGATAATGCCGACAATCAAGACCAAGTCATTGCTCATAAAAGCCCTCCCTGAACAGGGGCTGGGGCTATTATTCCGGATCTGCGCTGAAAATCAATCTTTCGTCGCAGGGGGCCACCCGCAGAATGTTGGTCGAGCCTGGCTGATTAAACGGAATACCCGCGGTCACGACGATCTGATCTGTCCTGGTCGCAAAGCCGCCTTCACAAGCCGCACGCGCTGCATTCACAACGGCGGTTTTAAACCGGTCGACCTCAGAGGTCACCACACAATGTGTGCCCCAGTTCAGCACCAGGCGGCGCGCCGTCGACTTGTGGGACGTCATTGCAATGATCGGCACCTGAGGGCGTTCCCGTGCGGTCAGCAATGCGGTGGTGCCGGATTCGGAAAAACAGACGATGGCTTTAACATCGGTGGTTTCCGCAATCTCACGCGCGGCAGAAACGATGGCATCAGCGGTGGTGGTTTTGACACCCGAGCTGCTGGCATCCATGACTTTACGCCAGGTCGGATCGGCTTCGACCTCTATGGCCACGTTGTTCATCGTGGTCACCGCTTCAATCGGATAGTCACCGGCAGCGGATTCGGCAGACAACATGATCGCATCGGTGCCGTCATAAATTGCGGTAGCAATATCAGACACTTCAGCGCGTGTTGGCATTGGGCTTTCGATCATGCTTTCCAGCATCTGCGTCGCCACAATCACCGGCTTGGCCGCGGCGCGGCACCTTCTGATCAGACGTTTCTGAATCGGTGGCACAGCCTGCACCGGAAGCTCAACCCCCAGATCCCCACGGGCAACCATGATGCCATCAGACACCGCCAGGATGTCGTCAAACACGTCCACTGCGGCAGGTTTTTCAATCTTGGACAGGATCGCGGCGCGGCCAGCGGCCAGGTCGCGGGCTTCGGTCACATCTTCAGGACGCTGAACAAACGACAGCGCCAGCCAGTCAACTCCCAGCGCGCAGACAAACTCCAGGTCTTTGCGGTCTTTGTCAGACAGCGCCGCAACCGGCAGCACCACATCTGGCACGTTCACACCTTTACGGTTGGAAATCGTGCCACCGAATATAACGGTGCAATTGGCAAAGTCCGTGCCGCACTCATCGACTTTCAGGCTGATTTTACCGTCGTTCACCAGCAGCGTCGCGCCGGGTTTCAGCGCGGCAAAAATTTCCGGATGTGGCAGGCAGGCGCGGGTTACATCACCGTCAGAGGAGTCCAGATCCAGTCGGAAGGCGGCGCCGGAGACCAGTTCTTCGGAATCATTGGCGAATTTGCCCACACGCAGCTTTGGCCCCTGCAAATCGGCCAGAATTGCGATCGGGCGGCCAAGGTCGGTTTCGACCTGGCGGATAATGGTGTGCAGCTTGCGGATGTCTTCATGTTCGCCGTGGCTCATATTCAGGCGGAACACATCGGCCCCGGCTTCGGACAGAGCCCGGATCATTTTATAGTCATTCGATGCAGGCCCAAGCGTTGCAACGATCTTCACATGGCGAAGGCGTCTCATATTGCCTCGTTCCTTATAGTCGTTTCAATTTTTTGGTGGGCCGCGCTCTATATGGCTGAATTCAAAGCCGCTGACAACTGGCGCATTGTCTTTGATTTTTGTAAGCACATGTAAACGTCCATGCAGACCAGCTAGCACTTTACCCCTTCAAGGAGCCCAAATGCCTCATTTTGTTCTGGAATATTCGCCTGACCTCGAGACTGCACATGACATGCAAACTCTTTGCAATGACATTTGCGCATTTGCCATCGAAACCGGCGCATTTCCCAATTCCGGCGCGGTAAAAGTACGCGCGACCGCTGTGGGCCATGCCGCACTTGGCTGTGAACGTCAGGATTTCCTGCATGCCACCATCCGCCTGCTGCAGGGGCGCTCAGAGGAAGTTCAGGCCGGGCTGACCAGCGGCTTGCTGGCGCTGCTGGATGAAAAACTGCCCACTGTGGCCAATCTGTCGGTGGAGATCAAAGAAATCACCACAGCGACCTACGCCAAACGCAACTTGTGAAAGGATCGGACATGGACGACCAGACCCGCATAGAAATTGAAGCTGCCGCTTTTCGCACCCTGCGCCAGCACCTGATGGAAAAACGCACCGATGTGCAAAACATCGATATGATGAACCTGACCGGGTTCTGCCGCAACTGCCTGTCGCGCTGGTACCAGGAGGCCGCCAATGAGCGCGGCATCGAGATGGACAAGAATGAGGCGCGCGAAATCTATTACGGCATGAGCATGGCCGAGTGGAAAGCCAATTATCAGTCCGACGCCAGCCCGCAAAAGCAGGCTGAATTCAAAGTCGCCTTTGAAGAAAACGTCGGACCGGACAAAGGCTGATCGCGCTGACAAATGCGATGTGAGACCTCCGCTGTCCTGTGGGGGCTGTCACAGAGGTGTATTATGACCCGATATTTCAGAGAATCCCCCCCCTGGGTGGGGCTGCTAGGGAACCGAAACCACTGCCGCCGTGCAGCATGGTTCGCGTGAAACGCTGGTTTTGGATCATCGCCTTTTACGGGGCGCTGCTTGGGCTGGGCTGGGGCGTGGGCCACCTGCTGCCGGATATCGCCGGGCTGGAAACGTCAGACGGTGACGACACTGGTATGCCGCCGATGGTCTGGGTCACAGCGGTGATTTATTTTCTGGCTTCCGCAGTGCCATTTGTCCCCGGCGCGGAAATCGGCCTCGGGCTTATGTCCACATTTGGCGATCAGATTGCCGCGCTCGTGTATATCACCATGGTTGGAGCGCTCAGCCTGGCCTATCTGGCAGGACGGCTTTGCCCGCCGGCGGTGCTGGCCAGGATTTTTGCCGCAATTCACATGCAAAAAGCCAGCAATCTGGTCGCGCGGTCGGCGCAGATGACGCTGAGCGAACGCCGTGATTACCTTGCCGCTCAGTTTCCCAACCGGCTGGCGCCAAACCTGTTGCGGTATCGCTATCTCGCCCTGGGTGTGGCGCTTAATATTCCGGGAAATTCTCTGATCGGCGGCGGTGGCGGGCTGGCGATGCTCGCCGGGATGAGCCGGCTTTATTCGCTGCCAGGCTTCCTGCTGACGGTGCTGATCGCGGTGGCGCCGATCCCGTTTCTGGTGATCTTGCTGGGCTACCACCCGTAACCGCTTGGGGCTGCCCCCGATTTCTCAACCGGGAACAGCCTGAATATCAGTGGGGTCAGATCGCCGCCTTGCGGCTTTCATCCAGGTAGATTTCGCGCAGACGCATGGCCACCGGACCCGGGGTGCCGGTGCCGACGGTTTCGCCGTCAATTTTCACAACCGGCTGCACAAAGGTCGTCGCCGAAGTGATAAAGGCCTCGTCCGCCTGCTGCGCTTCTTCGATGGAGAACAGACGTTCTTCCACTTCCATCTGCGCCTCGGACGCGAAACGCAGAACCGCCGCGCGGGTGATGCCATGCAGGATGTCGTTGGACAACTGGCGGGTGATGATCTTGCCGCCCTTCACGATATAGGCGTTGTTCGAGGTGCCTTCGGTGACAAAACCATCCTCAACCAGCCAGGCATCGTCAGCACCGGCTTTTTTCGCCATCATTTTCCCCATCGACGGGTAGAGCAATTGCACGGTTTTGATGTCGCGACGGCCCCAGCGCAGGTCTTCAATGGAAATCACCGAAATCCCGGTCTGAACCGAGGGGGCGTTCGCCAGGTTTTTTGACTGGGTGAACATAACGATGGTGGACGGGGTTTCCGCTGGGTCGGGGAAGACAAAATCACGGTCCGCCGGCGCGCCACGGGTGATCTGCAGGTAAACGCCACCCTCGTCCAGCTCGTTGCGGGCCACCAGTTCGCGGTGAATTGTCAGCAGTTCGTCCATGTCCACCGGCGACGCCATGTCCAGCTCTGACAGAGAGCGCTGAAGGCGCAGAACGTGGCCTTCAAAATCAACCAGCTTGCCTTCCAGAACCGAGGTCACCTCATAGATGCCGTCGGCCATCAGAAAACCACGGTCAAAAATCGAAACCTTGGCTTCACCCTCGGGCAGGTACTCTCCGTTTACATATACAATCCGGCTCATACTTCTCTCCTTAGCCCCAGAGCGCCGCCACAGACGGGTGCACCCCGGCGTCATCAAACTTTAACGCGTTCTCCCGGTCTTCGGCCAGAAGCAGCGGCCCGTCAAGGTCTGTCACTGCCACGCCCTGTGCCACCAGCACCGCAGGCGCCATCGCCAGCGAGCTGCCAACCATGCAGCCGACCATGACGCCGTAACCTTCCGCAAGTGCCTGCTCCCGCAGCAAAAGCGCTTCGGTCAGACCACCGGTCTTGTCCAGCTTGATGTTGACCATATCGTATTTGCCTTTTAGCGCGGGCAGGCTGGCGCGATCATGACAGCTTTCATCGGCACAGACCGGCAGTGGCCGCGCGATCTCGGCCAGCATGTCGTCCTGGCCCGCCGGCAGCGGTTGTTCCACCATATCAACCCCCAGGCGCAACAGATGTGGCGCCAGATCGGCATAGACTTCGGCCGTCCAGCCCTCATTGGCGTCGACGATAATGCGGGATTTGGGCGCGCCCTGGCGCACGGCCTCAAGCCGCGCCATGTCATCCGGTGTGCCCAATTTGATTTTAAGCAGCGGACGGAATGAATTGCGCGCCGCCGCCGCCCGCATGTCAGCGGGCTCTCCCAGTGACAGGGTAAAGGCGGTCAGCTCGGGACCAGGGGCGGCCAGCCCGGCCAGTTCCCACACCCGTTTGCCGGCGCGTTTGGCTTCAAGATCCCACAGGGCGCAATCCACTGCGTTGCGCGCGGCTCCGGCGGGCAACAGGTCCTGCAACTGCGCACGGTTCAGCGGCAATGGCAGCGCTTCAACTTCTGCGGTCACACTGTCCAGCGTTTCGCCATAGCGGGCGTAGGGCACACATTCCCCCCAGCCCTGGTGAAGCCCGTCAGTAATCCGGACGGTCAGAACTTTGGCGTCAGTGCGGGACCCGCGCGAGATGGTGAACACCTCGGCGAGCCGATAGGTATCGGGGGATACAGTCAGTTGCATGGGCACCTCAGATTGCCGCCAGCGCGTCTGCCAGCCTGTCGGCACCCTGACGGAACGGGTCCACCGCCGGCAAGCCCATTTCGGCCTCAATCTCGGCAAGATAGGCCAGCGCGTCTTCTTCACTCATATTGGCGGTGTTGATTGAGATGCCGACAACTTTGCATGCCGGGTTTGCAACCTGCGCCAGTGGCAGTGCCGTGTCCCGCAGCGTCTGAAGGCTGGGCAGCGCATAGCCTGGCAGGCCGCGCATATGTTCGCGGGTGGGTTCGTGGCACAGGATCAGCGCATCCGGCTGACCGCCGTGGACCAGCGCCATTGTCACGCCGGAATAAGAGACGTGGAACAGGCTGCCCTGACCCTCGATCAGGTCCCAGTGGTCAGCTTCATTGTCAGGCGAGATATATTCAACCGCGCCCGCCATGAAATCGGCAACAACTGCGTCAAGCGGCACTCCGTCCCCGGTGATCAGGATACCGGTCTGCCCGGTGGCGCGGAAGGACGACTTCATGCCTTTGGCCTGCATGGACTTGTCCAGCGCCAGAGCGGTGTACATTTTTCCGACCGAGCAATCGGTGCCCACGGCCAGGCAACGTTTGCCGCTGCGTTTCACCCCGTTGGCGATCGGATATTCCACTTCGGGCACCCGCACATCATGCAGCTCACGGCCGCAAGCCTCAGCCACTGCCACCAGATCCGCCTCATCGCGCAAAAGATTGTGCAGACCGGATGCAAGGTCAAAACCTTCTTCCAGCGCCAGCACCAGTACTTTTTTCCAAGCGGGCGAAATCACCCCGCCGCGGTTGGCAACGCCAATCACCAGGGTTTCCGCCCCGGCGGCGCGGGCCTCGGCCAGCGTCATATCGGGCAGGCCCATATCGGCGTTGCAGCCTTCCATGCGGAACTGAGCCACGGCGTGATCCGGACGCCAGTCCTTGATACCCTGGGCAACTTTGGCGGCCAGGGCGTCAGGCGCGTCTCCGAGGAAAAGAAGATAAGGTGTCTTGATCATGTCGGTTCTCCACTGTGCTTGCTCTCCTTGTAGCGATGATCTGTGGGATGTGATCGCGTATTTGCCTGCAGTATTGCCGAATTTTGGGAGAATCCTTCACCTGACCTGGCCTTTTATGAATTTTCTTCGCAGAATCTCCACACGCTGCCCGCTTTCTGCGAAATTGCTGCGGCGCGGCTAAATTTCTGCACATGCGAAACACTGCTTGCAGACAAGTGCGCAACAATGTAACTATTGCGGATAGATACGAGCAACATCCTTACGCTGAGGTCGCCATGAGTTTCCGCATCCAACCCGCCGCCCCTGCCCGCCCGAACCGCTGCCAGCTGTTTGGCCCCGGCTCGCGCCCGGCCATTTTTGAAAAGATGGCAGCCAGTGCGGCGGACGTCATCAACCTGGACCTTGAGGATTCTGTTGCCCCGTCTGACAAAGACAGCGCCCGTGCCAATGTCATCACCGCGCTGAACACCGTGGACTGGGGCAAAAAATACGTTTCGGTGCGTATCAACGGGCTGGATACCCCATATTGGTATCGCGACGTTGTTGATCTGTTGGAACAGGGCGGCGCGCGGCTGGATCAGATCATGATCCCCAAAGTCGGCTGCGCCGCAGACGTTTACGCGGTGGATGCGCTGGTAAGCGCCATTGAGGCCGCAACCGGGCGCAAAAGCCCCATCAGCTTTGAAGTCATCATTGAATCGGCTGCCGGCCTCAGTCATGTCGAGGAAATCGCCGCATCCTCCCCGCGCCTGCAGGCGATGAGCCTGGGCGCGGCAGATTTTGCCGCTTCAATGGGAATGCAGACCACCGGCATCGGCGGCACCCAGGAAAATTACTACATGCTGCACCAGGGCCAGAAACACTGGTCGGATCCCTGGCACTGGGCCCAGACTGCCATTGTCGCCGCCTGCCGCACCCATGGCGTACTGCCGGTCGACGGCCCGTTTGGCGATTTTTCGGATGACGAAGGGTTTGTCGCGCAGGCCCGGCGCTCGGCCACTTTGGGCATGGTGGGCAAATGGGCGATCCATCCCAAACAGATCGCGCTGGCAAATGACGTGTTCACCCCGTCCGACGCCCAGGTTTCAGAGGCCCGTGAAATTCTCGCCGCGATGGAGCTTGCCAAGGCCAATGGCGAAGGCGCCACAGTGTACAAAGGCCGTCTGGTCGACATTGCCTCGATCAAACAGGCCGAAGTTATCGTTGCCCAGTCCGAACTGATCGCCGGATCATGACAAATACGCCCCGCCGGCAACAGGCGGGGCGGTTCTCTGCATCCGGGTCTATTTCAGCACGACACAGACGTCGGTAAGTAAATCGTCCGGCGCTGTTTCGCGCGGATCATTCAGATAGACCTCAAGACAGGGCTGATCGCCGGGCGCTTCGCCGCTTGCGGGCAGCCAGACGCCAAACAGATGATCATAGGCCGCACGCAGACCGGCATAGGGGCCCTTGTAGTGCATCACCGCATAGCGCCCTGCCGCCACCTCATGTCGTTCAAGCCCTTCGGGCACCGCCTCGCCGGTCCATTTCACGCCCGCAAAACTGCGCAGCTCACTTTCGGCAACCGCGGACGGGTCCTGCCAGTAGGCCGCTGCCATGCCGCGCGTCTGAGGCCACAGGTTGCGCGCCGCAACTACCGCCGCCACTTTTTCGAAACTTGAACCGATCTCAAAATAGCTGCCTTGATGCACCAGGCCCGCGAGGACCCCGGCTTCAAGCGTGTTAATTTCCACTGGGAACATCGGATATTGTCCTTTCCGTACTTTAAGTAGCGGCGACGTCATATCGCCGCGTTGACGGAATTGATTGGGGGCCATGCCATAGGATTCGGAGAACGCACGCGAAAAACTCTGCACGGAACTATAACCCACATCCCGGGCGATCTGGTCCACGGAGGCCGCAGAATGCACCAACTTTGCTGAGCCCAGATGCAACCGCACCCGGCGCACCGCCTGAGCGCAGGTTTCACCGGTGATCGCCGCAAAGACCCGGTGCCAGTGAAACCGCGACAGTGCCGCGACATCTGCCAGCGCATCCAACGACAGATCGCCAGCCGGGTTCTGGTGAATATAATCCAGCACCCGCATCATGCGATTTTCGTAATTGATCCCCATGTCCGGGCTCCCATTCAATCCGTGTCCGGTTTGACATGAGTGGTTTTAGCAAATCTTGCTGACTTGTGCTGCCCGTGGCGACAAAAGCTCAGGACTCGTTTCGACTGATGTGCTTATTCGCTCTGCCCCACTGCACCCGCGCCCACAAGCGTTCGTGTATCACATAGCTGATCAGACCGATGGCCGCGGCTGCCAGGGCGAAATACCCACCAGCAGTGAACGACCCGGTAAATGCCGCGCCAAGAGCTGTCATCGAAAACAAACCCAACACCTGCCACGTAATTGCTTTGGCCCATAGCCGGCGGCGACTGTCCATAACTCGTTCCTTTCAAATGATTTCTGCAGCAAATCTACCAATTGCCAGCCAGGGGTGGAATTTGGTAGATTTGCTGCAGAAATCATGCAATGCAGATTTAACTCAACAAGTGGTGAGATTATGGACAAACGGGACCGTGCCGTGCTTTTCCGCAACCGCCTCGGGGAAGCCATGACCCGCAACGGCGTCAACAAAAGCCAGCTGGGCCGGGCCTGCGCTGTCGACCGCTCCACCATTGGTCAGCTGTTGATGGCCGATTCGCCGCGTCTGCCAAATGCCCAGCTTGCGGCCGATGCGGCCGGCGCGCTGGGTGTCAGCTGTGACTGGCTGCTGGGCCTGTCCGACCGGCCCGAACGCGCCGGTGATATTCTGGCCGCGTCAATGAGCTTTTCCCAGGCCCGGCGCAGCTCGGCGGATGAGCAGCTCCAGGTCTGGCACCAGGAAGCCGCCGGATATAAAATCCGCCACGTGCCCGCGACCCTGCCGGATTTTTTGAAAACCAATGAGGTCCTGCGCTGGGAATATGCCGATCACCAGGCGAAATCGCCGGAACAGGCGATTCAGGCGACGCAATCCCTGCAGTCTTTTCTCAAGTCACGACAGTCTGATGTCGAAATCGCTGTGCCTCTGCACGAATTCCAGGCCTTCGCCGAGGGTTCCGGCTATTACGCCGGCCTGCCCCGTGACGTGCGCCAGGCTCAACTCGACCACCTGGCGGAGACCTGTGACGAGCTTTTCCCCACCCTGCGCCTGTTCATGTTTGATGCCCACACCATTTACTCCGCACCAATGACCGTATTTGGCCCCTTGCTGGCCGTGGTCTATGTCGGCCGGTTTTATCTGACATTCCGCGGCAGTGACCGCGTGGCATCGATGACTCAGCATTTCGACTGGCTGGTGCGCGAAGCCTCTGTGGACGCCCGGGATGCGGCGCGGACCCTGCGGGATTTACAGGTGCTGTAAATGAGTCCAGTTGCAAACGCCGCCCCGCCCCGCCATATACGCATGTAACAAGTGACGGAGTACGGTATGATCAACTATCTCGATTTCGAAAAACCGCTGGCTGAGATTGAAGGCAAAGCGGAAGAACTGCGCGCGCTGGCACGTGCGAACGAAGAAATGGATGTTGAAAAAGAAGCCGTGGCGCTGGACAAAAAAGCCGCCGATCTTCTGGTCAGCCTGTATCGTGATCTGACACCCTGGCGCAAATGTCAGGTGGCGCGCCACCCGCAGCGCCCCCATTGCCGCGACTATATCGCTGCGCTGTTCAACGAATACACTCCACTGGCCGGCGACCGCAATTTTGCCGATGACCATGCGGTCATGGGCGGGCTTGCGCGTCTTGGCGACCGTCCGGTGGTGGTGATCGGCCATGAAAAGGGTCACGACACCAAATCCCGCATTGAACGCAATTTCGGCATGGCCCGCCCAGAAGGCTACCGCAAAGCGGTGCGGCTTATGGATCTGGCCGACCGGTTTGGTCTGCCCGTGGTGGCGCTCATTGATACCACCGGCGCCTACCCCGGCAAGGGCGCAGAAGAACGCGGCCAGTCTGAGGCCATTGCCCGCTCAACCGAGAAATGTCTGCAGCTGAAAGTGCCGATGATCTCCATTGTGATTGGCGAAGGCGGCTCCGGCGGCGCTGTGGCTTTTGCTGCCGGCAACCGCGTGGCGATGCTGGAACATTCGGTCTATTCGGTGATTTCGCCAGAGGGCTGCGCCTCCATCCTGTGGAAAGACGCGACAAAGATGCGTGAAGCGGCCGAAGCGCTGCGGCTGACAGCCCAGGATCTGCACAAACTTGGCGTGATCGACCATATCATCGAGGAACCCCAGGGCGGCGCACAGCGCGACAAAGAGGCAACGATGGCCTCGGTTGGCGCTGCGATTGAAGCAATGCTGGACGACCTGAGCAAAAAAAGTCCGCAAGAGCTGCTTAAAGACCGGCGGCAGAAATTCCTCGATATTGGGGCGAAAGGTCTGGCCGCCTGAAATCTGGCCGCTTAACGCGTCTTACCACATCGATTTTTCGGCCCGCCCGGGCCACTCACGGTCATAAGCGGCGCCATCTGTGGCGCCGTTTGTCATTTCCCGCAGCATGTCTCCGACCGTTGGCAGCCCAGCGGCCTGATCCCCCGCCTGCCACAGTTCTGCGCGCATTATGGCGCGGGCACATTGCGAATAGATCTCTTTGATTTCAATGATGATCACGGTGACCGGGTGTTTGCCCTGACGCTCAAACCGCCGGGTAATCTCTGTGTCGGCAGTCAGGCGTGCCCGCCCGTTTACCCGCACCACATTGTCGGACCTCGCCACCATAAACATCAGAGAGACGCGGTCGTCACGTACAATATTACGCAGTGAATCCAACCGGTTGTTGCCACGCCAGTCCGGCAGGGCCAGGGTCCCGGAATCCAGCTCCAGCACCACCGGCCCGGCGTCCCCACGCGGCGAGCCGTCAATGCCTTCAGGGCCCACGGTGGAGAGAATGCAGAATTTCGAGCGCGCGATCCAGGACCGGTAGGCCGGCGTCATCTGCCGTGCCACTTTCACCAGAGACGCCTGGCCCGGCACGCCGTAGAGCATCTCCAGCGCCTCAACATCCCTGATAAAATCCATGCTCAGCCCTTTCCGGTAAATCCAACCTCAACCAACAAAGCGTCAGAGGATCCTTCGACCCGCTGTTCGAGAATTTTCATCGCCTCTTTGATCGGCACTCCAGGTGCAATCTCTGGCAGGAATTCCAGCACCGCCAGCCCGGGTTTGCGCAACAGCCCGTGGCGTGGCCAGAAAGCACCGACATTGGTACTGGCCGGGATCATCGCCTGTCCGGTCTTTTCAAAGAGCACACCGGCGCCAATTTTATAAGGCATTTTTTTGCCGGCGGCGACGCGGGTGCCTTGGGGGAATATGATAAGCTGACCCGGAATTCCACCGCTCTCTTTCACCCCTTTTACCATGCTTTTAATCGCCGCTGAGCGTTTGCCGCGATCCACATAGATGCATCCGATCCGCCTGGAGTAAAACCCGACAATCGGCACAAAACGCAATTCCTTTTTCACGATGAATTTGGGCCGGGGCAGCACCGAGACCAGCATCAGCACATCAAAGAAGCTTTGATGTTTGGAGGCGATGATCACCTCACCATCCGGGACCGGGCCACGGATTTCGGACTTCAGCCCGATCATCCAGGACGCGCTCCAGCGCACATAACGGCAGTAGGTCCGGATCGCCCGATAAGCGTACTTCCGGTTCACCACCGATGGCAGCAGGTAAAGCAGCCCGAACACCACCATCATCACATACATCATGGTGTTAAAAACCAGCGACCGCAGATACTGAATTGCCGTGCCCATTACATCAGCCCTTTCAAAACGCGCAACGCCGCAAGTCGCGTTGCCAAAAATCCGACGGCACCCGCCAGCGGCGGCACCGAAAGAGGCCACAGCCAGTGCAGCCCCTGAAAACCAAGCCCGGTGAGAAAACTGCCCTCAGCACTGGCGCCCGGCAGCATAAAGACTGCCAGCATGCCAAGCAGAGTGCCACCCACCGCGCCACTGAAGGCCCGCAGGGTAAAGCGACGCACAAAAGCAGCGGCAATGAACTTGTCGCGTGCCCCCACCAGGCGCAGCACCCGGATCACCTGGGCATTGGCTGACAACGCCGCATTTGCCGCCAGAGTGATCATCGCGCCGGTCGTGGCTGCAATCAGCGCCAGCGCGATCCAGCCCATGGTGCGCAGCCGTTCCGCCGCCTGGACCAGTGGACGCCGCCAGCGGGTGTGATCGTCCAGAACCGCCCCGGGTGCCTCCGCCATCAGCCGCAGCCGCAACCCTTCAGCCTCGTATCCGTTCTCATCTTCAATCACCTCAATCAACTGCGGCACCGGCAGGCTGGCGATGGGCATGGCGGGGCCAAACCAGGGCTCCAGCAGCGCCTGTTCTTCCTCCAGGCTCAGCGCCCGGGCCGAGGCAATACCAGGGGTGGTTTCCAGAACCTTCAGCGCCGCGCGGGTCTGCGCCACCCTCTGATCCTGAGTGGTGGAAATTCGCACCGTTGCAGTGCGCGCCAGTTCGCTGGCCCAGCGGTCCGCCAGCCGTCCGGTCGCCAGCGACAGCGCCAGTGCAAACACCGCAAGGAAAGCCATCGCAGCAGCAGCAAAAAGCGTCAGCCTTGCGGTAAAACCTGTGGGCGGCACCACACGGTCCGCCGCCGTTTCCGCTGAGAACACCGCGCGTCCCTGCGTCCCGCCGCTCAAAGGTCCGCTCCTGCGATTTGTAGCCGCCGGTCCTTGATCCGCACCACGCGCGCCGAAACCTGTGCTTTGGCGGCGCGGATCAGGTTCATGTCATGAGTGGCAATTATAATGGTTTTCCCCATCCGGTTCAGTTCAATCAACAGCTGCAGAAGACGCTGTGACATTTCCCAGTCCACGTTGCCGGTGGGCTCATCCGCAATCACCACATCAGGCGACATGATCACCGCCCGGGCCAGCGCCGCGCGCTGGCGTTCACCGCCCGACAGTTCTGCGGGCAACGACCCGGCCTGGTCTCCGAGGCCAACCCAGCCCAGCAACTCTTTGAGATTTCCCGGGTCAGACGCGTGCCCGGACACCAGAAGCGGCAAGGCGACGTTTTCAGCCAGGCTCAGATGGTCGAGAAACTGACAATCCTGGTGCACCACACCGACCCGGCGGCGCAGATCGGACACGTCATCACGGCCCATGTCGCGCGCGTCCTGGCCAAACAGCGTGATCCTGCCGGAACTGGCCTGCAACTCGCGGTAACACAGCTTCAGCAAGGTGGTTTTCCCGGCGCCCGAAGGTCCGGTCAGAAAATGGAAAGAACCCGCGCCCAGGGACAGGGACGCCCCGACCAGAAGGTCCGCTCCCCCATAGCCGTAGTTCACATCTTTCAGCTCGATCACAGAACACCTCATTGCTTACGCGACAGTTTTGCCTCAGCCGCGCGGGTGATTCAATGCAAGCTGTGCAATTGCTTGGACAATCGGGGTAATCTTGGTAGAATCCCGCTGAATGAGTGGTGGGATCTCCCTATTTTCGGGGCGGCACGGGGAAAAAATGCGTTTAGTTTGTCCAAATTGCGGTGCACAGTATGAGGTGGATACCGGAGCTATCCCCGAAGACGGTCGTGATGTTCAATGTTCAAACTGTGGCCACACCTGGTTTCAGCCGCCCGCAGGCCAGGATGCCGGCCTGGCTGAGGATCTGGGCATGGCAGCCCCGGCGCAGCCCGCGCCTCCGGCTGCGGCCAGTCCGGACCCCGCATCACCCGCCCCCGGCGCGGAGGCCAGTGGAAAACACATGCGCCGCGCGATGGATCCCGGCGTGCGCGACATTCTGCGCGAAGAAGCCGAACGGGAAACCACGGCACGCGACGGCGATGACAATACGTTGGAAACGCAGCCTGATCTCGGACTTGACGATCCGGGCCAGGATGAGACCAACGCGCTGAACCGACGCATGGCGCGGCTGCGCGGCACTGACCTGCCCGAAGAGACCGAGCCCGGCGCCGGCAAACGCCGCGATCTTCTGCCCGACATCGAAGAAATCAACTCCTCGCTGCGGGCCACATCTGAGCGCGAGGCAGAGGCCCCGGCGGCGTTGGAAAGTGAGACAAACACTTCTGCGCAGCGCGGCTTTCGCACCGGTTTTGGGCTGATGATGATCTTGACCGCGGCGCTGATCGGCATCTACGCCTATGCGGAAGTTCTGGCCGGTATGATGCCGGAGCTCAGACCAGCATTGTCCGGTTTTGTTAATGTCGCCAATGGCTTGCGAGACTGGCTTGACCAGGTCATGCAGGGCACCGCCACGCGCATCGCTGAACTTCTGGAACAGGTCAGCGGCGACTGAGCGGCTCAGAACCGGTCGAGCAACCGTTTGAGATATTCCAGCTCCAGCTCCGGGCGGGACTGTTCGCCACTGCGTTTGCGGATCTCGTCAAGCAGGTCCCGGGCCCGGCGGTAGACGTCGTCGCCTACGGCCAGATCCCCTTCAGAGCCAACCATTCCGTTCGCCCCGGTTTCACGCCCCAGCGGATCGCGGCGCTGCCCGTCCCGGCTGCGCGCATCGGCGCTGCCCTGCTGATCGGACTGACCATCCTCGTCCCGCGCCAGTTGATCGGACAGGTCGCGCATGCCCTGACGCAACGCCTCCATCGCATCCGCCTGGCGATCCAGCGCGGTGGCAAAATCTTCGTCTTTCAAGGCATCAGCTGCCTCATCCATTGACCGCATCGCCTGATCAAGCATATCGCGGGCCGCATCGCCCTCCTCGCTGCCACTGCCGGGCAGATTGCGCTGCTGGCGCGCCACCTCATCTGCCAGCGCCCGTTGCCGGTCTGCCAGGGTGTCGGCCAGATCATCGCTCTGCTGGGGCTGTTGCCCCTGAGGCCCCGGCTGGCCCGGGCCGGTGTTCTGCCCCGGGTTTTGCTCGGAAGTCGGCGGCTGCCCCGACGGGTCGCCGTTCTCGCCGCTGCTGCCCGGCGGGCGCAGCGCCTGATCAAATTGCTGCTGCAGATCCCCGAAGGTCTCGTCGTTCAGCTGCCGCTGCTCTTCCAGCGTGTCTCCCAGCTGTTCCAGCGATCTTTGCCCCGGTGTCTGGCGGCCGTTTTCACCCTGGGTGACCTGCATATTTTCCATCATCTGGCGCAGCTGCTCCAGCAGCGCCTGTGCTTCGGCACGCCGCCCCTGCTCCATCAGCTGCTGCAGCCGGTCCAGCAGTTGCTGCAACTGGTCGCCAGTAATGTCCATCGAATTTTCGCTGCTCTGCGACGGGTCGCCCGGCGGGCTTTCCTGCGCCAGCCGCGCCATGTAATTGTCCAGCGCCTCATTCAGCTCCTGCATCAGCGCCGCGATCTCCTCATCAGAAGCGCCCTTGCGAATCGCCTCAGACAGCCGCTCCTGCGCCTGGCGCAGACGCGCCAATGCATTCTCCAGGGTGCCATCTTCCAGCAGCACGGCCACCTCCCACAATGCGGCTGCGATATCACCGACCTCAGCCGGGCTCAGCGGACCGGTATCCAGCGCCAGCTCCAGCCGCCGGATCACGCTGCGCACCGTCAGGTAATTGGAACTGTCCTCAAACACATCCTCCGGGCGCCAAGTGACCGCGCGCAGGATCTGAGCCACACGTGCGCCGTTGGTCCGCGACCACAACAGCTCACGCCGCTCTTCAATCAGCGCTGCGGCCATCGGATCGAAAAACCGCCGCCCTGGCAGGTCAACAGAGACGGGCGCGGCCCTGCCCTGTTGCGCCGCCGCGTCCAGCACGCTCAACTGCACCTTCACCGGCAGACCAGCCCAGGGATGTTCTGACAGGTTGTCCACCAGCATCTCGGTAAAGTCCCGCCGGTCTCCGGCAATGGTCATCGGCAGATCAAGCACAATGGTCTCGCGTGGATCAGGCGCGACCGCATAGCCATAGACCCGCTTCACACGCGCCAGATCCAGGGTGATTTCGGCCTGACCGGATTTGATGCCGTAATCATCGCTGGCGCTGAAAGGCTGGCGCATTTCGCCGTCGGCAGCGCGGGTAATCTCGCCGGATATCCAGACCTGCGGCGGCATGTCGTCAATCACCGCGACCTCAAAGCGTGCGCCGCCTGCACCGGTGATATCCAGAGTGCCCTGTCGGGCAATCAGATAGTTTTGCTGCTCCGCGCCACTGTCGTCCTGGTCAAATTTCGTCAGATCCTGGTGCACGCTCAGCGCGCCGGCTGAACCGTAGAGCCGCAACATCAGCGTGCTGCCCACCGGCACCCGGACTTTCCCGTCAGTAATATCCGCCAGGTAAAGCGTTGGCAGGCCGGTATAGGAGGGCGGCGTCAGCCAGCCTTCCCAGGATGGCCCATTGGCGGCATTCACCTGCCCCACCCCCGGGGCCAGCCCCTGCAGGTCGTTCAGGCGCAGCCCGTTGCCAAATAACAGCGCCATCACAAAAGCCACCAGTGCCAGGTAGCGCAGGGCGAAGGGATCATCGCCGGCAATGCGCAGATCCGGTCTGGCCGGCGCCGCACCCTTCAGCTGCGCCATCAAACGGTCGTGATGGGCCTGCCAGACCACGACTGACGCCGCATCCGCTGCGCCGATGGCCATAGAATCACTGAGCCCGGACAGCGGCCGGTGGACCAGGCTGGCATCAAGATGGGCCAGCGCATCCGCCCGGCCGGGCCAGCGAAAGCGTCTCAGCCCCCGTAGCAAGGCCCAGCCCAGCGCCAGCACAGCCAGCAGGGCGCCTGCCCAGAACATTTCGACCGGGGCCCGCAGCGGCAGGCCGAACATTTGCAGCGCCAGCAAGAAAAACAGGATGGAATACAGCGGCCAGAACGCCCGGTGCGCACGCTCGGCAAAGACCCCCAGATGCGTCAGCAAAAGGGGCCATCGCAGCAGGCGTTCAGCCTGTGGTGGCAGTTTGGGGCTATGTCTCATGCACCGATCCCATTGCTCCGGTGCGAAACGTCACATCAGAGCCATTCAGGAATGATATCGCGGTTTATCATCTCATCATAGTCCGGGCGTTTGCGAATGACAGCGAATTGATCCCCCTGCACCAGCACTTCCGGGATCAGCGGGCGGGAATTATATTCAGATGCCATCACCGCGCCGTAAGCCCCGGCCGAACGCAACGCGATCAGATCGCCCTCGCCCAGCACATCCAGATCGCGCTGTTTGGCAAAAGTATCGCCGCTTTCGCACACCGGGCCGACGACGTCATATTTGACTTTCTCGCTGCCAGGAGCGGCTTCAACCACCGGGACAATGTCGTGATGCGCCTCATACATCGCCGGGCGGATCAGATCGTTCATTGCCGCGTCAATGATCAGAAACTCGCGCTCTTCGCCCGATTTCACATAGATCACTTCCGACACCAGCACTCCGGCATTGCCAGCAATCAGCCGGCCCGGTTCAATCTCGACTTCCACATCCAGATCGCCCAGCACCCGCTGCACCATGGCGCCATATTCTGACGGCAGTGGCGGCGCCTCGTTGGAGCGTTCATAGGGGATGCCCAGCCCGCCCCCGAGATCAAGCCGGCGGATGTCATGCCCGTCAGCGCGCAGCTCGTGCGTCAGCTCTTTCACCTTGTTATAGGCCGCCTCAAACGGCTCCAACTGGGTGAGTTGCGAGCCAATATGCACGTCAATGCCAATCACGTCGATGCCGGGCAGCGCGGCGGCGCGGGCATAGACTTCCCGCGCGCGGCTGATCGGGATGCCAAATTTGTTTTCTTTCTTGCCGGTGGCGATCTTGGCGTGGGTCTTTGCATCCACATCCGGGTTCACCCGCACGGTAATGGGTGCCACCAGCCCAAGCATCTGGGCGACCGCGTTCAGCCGTTCCATTTCCGGCTCGCTTTCGACATTGAACTGACGGATGCCGCCCTGCAGCGCCAGGGTCATTTCCTCGCGGGTTTTACCAACACCGGAAAACACAATTTTGTCGCCGGTGAAACCGGCCGCTATGGCGCGGCGGTATTCGCCGCCCGACACAACATCCACCCCGGCACCAAGACCGGCCATCAGCGTCAGCACCGCCTGGTTGGAATTGGCTTTCATCGCATAACAGACCAGGTGGTCCATGCCCGACAGCGCCTCATCAAACAGGGTGAAATGGCGTGTCAGCGTCGCGGTGGAGTAACAATAAAACGGCGTGCCGACCCGGGCAGCGATCTCCGCCAGGGAGACATCTTCGGCATACAGGCTACCGTCGCGATACAGAAAATGGTCCATCAGGTCACAGGCCTTCGTGCGTAAGGAAAGTCAATGCGCCGGGGCGCAGGCCCCACACATACAAAAGGTGGGCGGAAATGCAATCGGTGCAATGAGAAAGACCGGCCCGGAGGCCGGCCTTTCAGCGTCAGTTCAGCGGCACATAAATTGAGATTTCAGTGTCGGTATAAGCGCCACTGTTGGAATTCACCCCCAGCGTCGCGGAGCCGCTGACCTGGGGTTTGACCGGCGCGCCGGCGGCGCCGCAGCCTGCCAGTGTCAGCAGGCCGAGAAACAATACGGTTTTTATCAAGACAGGATCTCCTTCCAGCGCGCGATCTGCACCCGCACCTGCGCCGGCGCAGTGCCGCCGTAGGACATGCGGGAAGAGACCGAGTTCTCAACCGTCAGCACGTCAAACACCGCGGCAGTGATGTCGGCGTGCACGCCCTGCATGTCCTCAAGGCTCAGCTCTGGCAGGTCACAGCCCTGGGCCTCGGCCAGTGCCACCAGCGCGCCGGTCACGTGATGGGCGTCGCGGAACGGCAGGTTCAGCTCGCGCACCAGCCAGTCGGCCAGATCGGTCGCGGTGGAGAAGCCCGAGGCCGCAGCCTTGCGCAGCTCCTCGGTGTTGGCGGACATATCCGACACCATGCCGGTCATCGCTGCCAGTGCCAGCATCAGGTGGTCGGCCGCGTCAAAGACCTGTTCTTTGTCTTCCTGCATGTCTTTGGAATAGGCCAGAGGCAGCCCTTTCATCACCGTGAACAGTGCCACCATTGCGCCCATGATGCGGCCAATTTTGGCGCGGATCAGCTCGGCGGCATCCGGGTTCTTTTTCTGCGGCATGATCGAGGAGCCGGTGGAGAACCGGTCCGACAGCGCCACAAAGCGGAACTGGGCTGAGGACCAGATCACCAGCTCTTCAGCAAAGCGGGACAGGTGCATGGCGCAGATGGTGGAGCAGGACAGGAATTCCAGCGCAAAATCACGGTCCGACACCGCGTCCAGCGAGTTGGCGGCAGGCCGGTCAAAGCCCAGCGCCTCCGCCGTCATGTGGCGGTCAATGTCAAAACCAGTGCCCGCCAGCGCGGCAGCTCCCAGCGGTGATTCGTTCATCCGGGCACGTGCGTCTTTGAAGCGGCTGATGTCGCGGCCAAACATTTCCACATAAGCCATCATATGGTGGCCCCAGGTCACCGGTTGGGCCACCTGCAGATGGGTAAAGCCCGGCATCACCGTATCAACCCCGGCTTCGGCCTGGGTCAGCAGCGCGCCAATCAGCGCCTCCAGCCCCTGAATGGCGGCGTCATACTGTTCACGCGTCCACAGTTTGAAATCGGTCGCCACCTGGTCATTGCGCGAACGCGCGGTGTGCAAACGGCCGGCCGGCTCGCCGATAATGTCCTTCAGACGCGCTTCCACATTCATGTGGATGTCTTCCAGCGCGGTGGAAAACGGGAAATTTCCGCTCTCGATCTCTGACAAGACTGTGAGCAGCCCTTCCCCTATCGCTTCGGCATCTTTATCGGTAATGATGCCCGTTGCAGCCAGCATGGCCGCATGGGCGCGAGACCCGGCAATATCCTGGGCGTACATCCGTTTGTCGAATCCGATCGAGGCATTGATGGCCTCCATGATTGCATCCGGCCCGGCGGCGAAACGTCCGCCCCACATTGCGTTCGAGGATTTATCAGTCATTCGGCGCCCCTGGAGAAATATATGAAACTGTTTCAGTTGATCCTCCTTTATACCGCCCTTGCCTTTGGCGCAAATGCTGCGCTGGCGGGAATCAGCGATGTCGCTGCGCTGCGTAGCGGGACGATGAAAAAACTGGTGGTTCATGCCAGCGCAAAACCTGTTGGCACCACCCTGCTGGGCACGATGGACGGGGCGGAAACTTCACTGTCAGACTTTCGCGGCAAATATCTGCTGGTGAATTTCTGGGCCACCTGGTGCGCCCCTTGCCTGAAAGAAATGCCGCAGCTGGACGCCTTGCAACAAGAGTTTGGCGGCGAGGATTTCCAGGTGCTGACCATTGCCACCGGCCGCAATCAGCCCGTGGCGATCACCCGGTTTTTCAAAAAGGCCGCCATCACCGCGCTGCCGGTGCTGACCGACGCCAAACAGGAGCTGGCCCGCGAAATGGATGTGCTCGGCCTGCCGGTGACCCTTGTGCTTGACCGCCAGGGGCGCGAAGTCGCGCGTATGGTGGGGGATGCGGAATGGTATGGCGACAGCGCCCGGGCCATTATTGCGGCGCTGATTGCAGATCCCGCCAGCTGAGCACAGCGGAACAGATGCCCGTTTAATCCGGCTTAATCCGGCCTGACCGCCAGCGCGCTGACTTTGGCGTGACACGGACAGCCCACCAGGTGGTCGTTGACCATACCCACCGCCTCCATGAACGCATAGACGATGGTGGGGCCACAGAACTTAAAACCGGCCTTTTTCAGGTCCTTTGAGATCTGCAGCGACAGCGGCGTCTGCGTCGGCACCTGATCCTTGTCGGTGAAATTGGTCTGCAACGGCGCGCCGCCGACGTAGTCCCACAGGAAGCGGTCAAAGCCCTGCGCCGCCTCAATACGTTGCCAGGCCTTTGCATTGCCGATGGTCGCTTCGATCTTGCCCCGGTGCCGGATAATGCCCGGATTTTGCAACAGCGCTGCAACTTCCTGGTCTCCCCAGGTGGCAATGACATCAGGATCAAACCCGGCAAACGCAGCGCGGAAGTTGTCCCGTTTTTTGAGAATGGTGATCCAGCTCAGCCCGGCCTGAAACCCGTCGAGAATCAGTTTCTCCCATAAAGCCCGGCTGTCCCACTCCGGCACGCCCCATTCCTCATCGTGATAATCTAAATAAATTACCTCACTGCCGACCCAGGCGCATCTCTGATCCATACAACCCCCTGTTTTTATGGCTCAGACGTGGTTCCGCCCGCCACAGCATCTAAAAATGGACACTTTTTCTTCATGCTTCTTTATCTTTTCAACGCCAAGTTGTCAGCAGCAGAAAGGCAGTGAGCACATGTTTGAGACCAAGACTGATATCCCCGCAACGAAGATGAACAATCCGCTGGATATTGCCGTCGCCACACGAGACGGCGATGTGCTGGCCATGGTCCGCACTGCGCTGGAAAACAAACAGGTCATGCTCGCCTATCAACCGGTCGTGCAGACCGCGCGCCCGGAAGAGCCGGCGTTTTACGAAGGCCTGATGCGCATCCGGGACACCACCGGCCGTATCATTCCCGCCAAGGACTTCATCGAAGAGATCGAAGAAACCGAAATGGGCCGCGTTGTCGACTGCCTTGCGCTCGAAATGGGGCTTGAGACCCTGGCACAGCAGCCGGGTCTGCGGCTGGCGCTGAACATGTCGGCGCGCTCCATCGACTATCCGCGCTGGAGAGAGACTTTGGCGGCGGGCCTCGCGCTCAGCCCCACGGTTGCGGAACGGTTGATTCTGGAAATCACTGAATCTTCGGCAATAGTCAGACCCGACCAGGTGCGGGATTTTATGGCCGAAATGCAGGATCAGGGCGTGTCCTTTGCGCTCGACGACTTTGGCGCCGGGTACACCTCTTTTCGTTACCTGAAAGACTTTTATTTCGACATTATCAAAATTGACGGCCAGTTTATCCAGGGCATTCACAAATCCCCTGACAATCAGGTTCTGACCCAGGCACTGATTTCGATCGCGCGCCATTTTGAAATGTTTACCGTTGCCGAACTGGTCGAAGACGCAGCGGACGCGAAATACCTCGCCTCAATCGGAATCGACTGCATGCAGGGCTACTACTTTGGTGTGCCTACGATTTCTCCGGTCTGGGACCAGGAATATCAGCAGGATCTGACCGGCTGATTTCATAAAATTGCGATTACCTGCAACGTGATCATTGCTTATTGTGCAGTTGCAGCATTACGCTGAGCCCATCCAGGGAAGGATCGGCCAGCCATGCGCGCACACGTCAGAGATCCTCTCCCTGTTCATGAGAGAGAGGACCCCAATGACCAAAGTTGTAATCGCATCAGCTGCCCGCACCGCCGTCGGCAGCTTTGGCGGATCGTTTGCCAATATCCCTGCACATGACCTCGGAGCTGCCGTTCTGGAAGCGCTGGTGACACGCGCCGGAATCGAAAAATCAGATGTATCTGAGACCATCCTTGGTCAGGTTCTGACCGCAGGCCAGGGCCAGAACCCGGCCCGCCAGGCCCATATCAACGCCGGCCTGCCGCAAGAATCCGCCGCCTGGGGCATCAACCAGGTCTGTGGATCCGGCCTGCGTGCCGTGGCGCTTGGCGCCCAGCACATTCTGCTTGGGGATGCGGACATCGTCGCGGCCGGCGGTCAGGAAAATATGTCGATGAGCCCCCATGTCGCCAATCTGCGCAACGGCAAAAAAATGGGCGATATGAGTTTTGTCGATTCGATGGTCAAAGACGGGCTCTGGGACGCGTTTAACGATTACCACATGGGCACAACCGCCGAGAACGTCGCTGAAAAATGGCAGATCAACCGCGAAGCCCAGGACGAATTCGCCGTGGCCTCGCAGAACAAAGCAGAGGCGGCCCAGGCTGCCGGCAAGTTCGCTGATGAAATCGTGCCTTTCATCGTGAAACACCGCAAAGGCGACATCACGGTCGATTCTGACGAATATATCCGCAAAGGCGCAACTCTTGCGCAAATGCAGAAACTGCGGCCGGCATTCGCGCGCGACGGTTCTGTGACTGCGGCCAACGCTTCGGGGCTGAACGACGGCGCCGCCGGCGTGTTGCTGATGAGCGAAGAAAACGCCCTGGCGCGCGGCATCAAACCGCTGGCCCGTATCGCCTCTTATGCCACTGCAGGCGTGGACCCTTCGATCATGGGGATCGGCCCGATCCATGCCTCGCGCAAAGCGCTGGAAAAAGCCGGCTGGGACGTTTCGGATCTGGACCTGGTTGAAGCCAATGAAGCCTTTGCCGCCCAGGCCTGTGCCGTCAACAAAGAGATGGGCTGGGACCCCGCAATCGTCAACGTCAACGGCGGCGCTATCGCCATCGGCCACCCGATCGGCGCTTCCGGTTGCCGGGTGCTGAACACGCTGCTGTTTGAGATGCAGCGCCGCGACGCCAAGAAGGGACTCGCCACACTTTGCATCGGTGGTGGTATGGGGGTTGCTCTCTGCGTCGAACGCGACTAACAAGAATTGAGCGCGCAACTTTATTGCGCGCTCAAAGCTGTTTTCGATATGAATGTTTCTTTACTGAGGGCTGAACATGACCAGAGTAGCACTTGTGACAGGCGGAACCCGCGGCATTGGCGCCGCAATCTGTATTGCGCTGAAAGGCGCCGGATACAGCGTTGCCGCCAATTATGCCGGCAATGATGAGGCCGCAAAGAAGTTCAGTGAAGAAACAGGCATAGCAACCTACAAATGGTCGGTTGCAGATTATGATGCCTGCGCCGCAGGTATCGCCCGCGTCGAAGCCGATCTTGGCCCGGTAGAGGTGCTGATCAACAATGCCGGCATCACCCGCGACGGCATGTTCCACAAAATGACGCGGCAGCAGTGGCAGGAGGTCATCGATACCAATCTCTCCGGCGTGTTCAACATGACCCATCCGCTTTGGAACGGCATGCGCGGGCGCAAATTCGGCCGTATTGTCAATATTTCCTCGATCAACGGCCAGAAGGGCCAGATGGGTCAGAGCAATTATTCTGCCGCCAAAGCCGGTGACCTGGGCCTGACCAAAGCGCTGGCACAGGAAGGCGCCTTTAAGGGCATCACCGTCAACGCCATCTGCCCGGGGTATATCGGCACTGAAATGGTAATGGCCGTGCCGGAAAAAGTGCGCGACAGCATTGTGGCGCAAATCCCGGTTGGCCGCCTCGGCACCCCGGAAGAGATCGCCCGCTGTGTGGTTTTCCTTGCCTCGGATGAAGCCGGGTTTATCACCGGCTCAACCCTGTCAGCAAATGGCGGTCAACTGATGTCCTAACAGCGGGCACAGTCAGGAATTGTCGGGGCCGGTCTGCGCGCAGGACCGGCCCCTTTCTTATGCCGTAACGAAAAGGATACGAGCGGCAAGAGAACGGCGGAAATCAGGCTTCGAAGCGCGGCGCCACGGGCCACGCTGGCGGCTTTTCCAGCAGCAATTTTTGTCGGATCTGAAGTTATCAACGGCATGGTCGCCTCCTGATTGGTTAAAATCTTCTGTTGCATCTTGTATAAACCCGGCGATATCAGGTGACAAACGAGACTTTCTATTAGTTCAGTTAAGCTGTACTTGTGTGAATATGTCTGATCACCTGCCCCCACTGACCGCCCTGCGCGCCTTTGACGCCGCCGCGCGCCATATGAGTTTCGCCCGTGCGGCAGCCGAGTTGAATGTCACGCCGGCGGCGCTGAGCTTTCAGATCAAATCGCTTGAAGATCACCTGGGTGTGCCTGTGTTCCGCCGTCTGAACCGGCAGGTAGAACTGACCCAGGCCGGGCGCACCCTGGCCTCCGGCACCCAGGGCGCCTTTGAAACTTTGGCGAAATCCTGGGCTGCGACACGCAGATTGCAGAACACCTCATCGCTGACCATCACCGCCGGACCGGCATTGACCGCCAAGTGGCTGGCCCCCCGAATGTATGATTTTGCCCGCAGCCACCCCGGGATCGAACTGCGCTTTGCGGCCGGGCTGGGATTCGCGGATCTGGAACGCGACGGTGTCGATGTGGCAATCCGGTTCAGTGCCGAAGAACCAAAAGACCTGTGGTCCGAACCGTTGATGCGGGAATGGATGACGCCAATGGTGTCGCCCGCATTGGCACAAAAGCTGAAAACCCCCGCTGACCTGGCGTCGCTACCGCTGATTCATCAGGACAACCCAACCATTCACCGTCCGGTGATCTGCTGGAAAGTCTGGTTTCGGGCCATGGGTCTGGGCACACCCCCACTGGGTGGGCCGCGATTCAGTCAGGCTGATCACGCAGTTGATTCCGCCGTCGCGGGTGGCGGCGTCGTTCTTGGCCGCATTTCAGTCGCCAGCCAGGCCCTGGCTGCCGGATCATTGGTCGCCCCGTTTCCTTTGTCGATTTACACATTTGGCTCCTACCGGCTGATGTGCCTGAACTCCGCCCGCAACAGCCCCAACGTCAGCGCGCTGATCGACTGGCTGCACCAGGAGGCCGCCAGAATTGATGTGTTCCGGGAGGGGCGCGACTTCAGAGACGCCGAAGAGGTCATCTGACAGAGCAGAACTGCCGCAGTGCTGCATTCAGTTGCCTCTGCGCAGAGGGGCTTGAACCCTGGTCGGTCGGGCAAAGTGGTATGAACGGCTCCGCGCCGGTCACGGCACCCGTCAGCGTGCCGGTCACCGGCGCTCAGATTACATAAAACTGTCGGGCCAAGAGTCACGGTGCAGCGCCGATGCAATCGGCCTCAGCGCTGAAAATGTCGTAATGTTGTGCAGCGTGGTATCCCGGAAAACCGGAGCCCATACACGATCAGGCGACAGCGCCCCCTTCAGGGCCGTCTGTACCTGTGGCTGAAATCAGGCGTGTTCGATACGCTCAATTTCCTCTTTCAACCGCAATTTCTTCTTTTTCATATCGGCGATCTGAAGATCATCAGATGCTGGGCTGCGCTGTTCCGTTTCTACCTGTTCGGACAGTGTCAGATGTTTGCGCTTAAGTTCCTGCAAATGCGAGCCCAAGTTCATTATCATCTCCTTTGCGATAAGTATGCGTAGCAGAGTGATTGCACCACAATTTCCGCGACGTGTCACGGTAAGTTTGCGCAACATTGTTACCCGGTCGTTAACGGTGGATTTTAGGGTTTTTCCACTGAAAAGCGGCGCCATCGCGCAAAATATCCCGGATTTCAGGGCGGTAGCTGTCACCGTCTTTTTCGTGCCGCGCACCGGCGTGTAAAATGAGCGGCGCTTCCAGGCGGAAATCCGCACGCCCGCCTTTGCGCGCCTGCAGAATTACCAGCTCTGACAGCCGCCCGTCGCGTGGCGCAACCGGCTGCACCCGCACCGAACCCATGCGGCTGTCCAGCGCCGCCATCAGGTGGCGCAGCCGGTCCGCTTTCTGGATAACGGTCAACAAGCCACGCGGTTTCAGCCGCCGGGTCGCCGCATCCATCCAGGCCGACAGCGGTGTATGTTCGGTCAGGGCTGCCCCGCGGCCGGTATCATTCGCCCCAGTGCCGCTGTCGCGCAGGTAATAGGGCGGGTTGGCGATCACATGGTCAAAGTTACGCGCGCGCAGCGGCTCCGGCATCTGTTCAAGATTGCCCAGGTGCAGCTCAAGCCGCAGGCCGTTTTCTTCCGCGTTGCGCTGCGCCAGAGATGCGTATTCCGCTTGCAGTTCCAGCCCGGCCAGCTCCAGTCCCGGCACCCGTTGCCCAAGGCATAATATCGCCGCACCAACACCACATCCGATATCGAGAACCGACTGCCCTGCCCGGGCTTCCACCGCGGCCGCCAGCAACACCGGGTCCACGCCCGCCCGATAGCCGTCCACCGGCTGCCAGAGTCTGAGCGCGCCGCCCAGAAAATCATCCTGCGTCAACTGCATGGGGGTTTAGCCTTCAAACTCGACGTTATTGTCTCTCAAAATGGCGCGAGCCTGAAAGAGATCCGCCCGTCGCACCATCATCCGCCGCGGCAATACGCCTATGGAACCTTCAAAGATGCTCATATGGACGTCCATAGTAAAGCACGCTATATCCTCGCCTGTAAGAAGCGCGGTTACAAAGGCGATGACGGTTGGGTCATTGGTACGTAAAAGCTCTTTCATCACCACGGACTAAAGCCCATTTGACCGGCTTTGTCGAGACAGGGGAACCGGGTTATGGGTCTTGATACAGCAGCAGTGAAACCACATGAACAGCTGGCCGAAGCGCTGGCAGCCGAGTTGAGTGATGTAAACGTTCTGATTCGCGAACGCATGGCCTCGCGTCACGCGCCGCGCATTCCCCAGATCACCGCCCATCTGGTCGAAGCCGGGGGCAAACGCCTGCGCCCGATGCTGACGCTCGCTGCGGCAAAACTCTGTGGCTACGACGGGCCCTATCATGTGCACCTGGCCGCGACAGTTGAATTCATTCACACCGCGACGCTGCTGCATGATGATGTGGTGGACGAAAGCGGCCAGCGCCGCGGCCGCCCCACCGCCAATCTGATGTGGGACAACAAGTCCTCGATTCTGGTGGGCGACTACCTGTTTGCCCGCGCCTTTCAGCTGATGGTGGAACCGGGCGACCTGCGCGTGCTGGAAATCCTGTCAAACGCCGCGGCCACCATTGCCGAAGGCGAGGTGCTGCAACTGACCGCAGCCCAGGATCTGGCCACGGACGAAGATATTTACCTGCAGGTGGTGCGCGGCAAAACGGCAGCGCTGTTTTCCGCCGCCACCGAAGCCGGTGCCGAGATTGCCGGCGCCGATGAGAAAACCTCCCGGGCCCTGTTCACCTATGGCGATGCGCTTGGTGTGTCCTTCCAGATCGTGGATGATCTGCTGGATTACTGGGGCTCTGACGCCACCGGCAAAAACATCGGCGACGATTTCCGCGAGCGCAAGCTGACGCTGCCGCTGATCAAAGCCGTGGCGAAAGCCGATACAGAGGAACGCGGCTTCTGGGTCCGCACCATTGAGAAGGGCCGCCAGCAGGATGGCGACCTGGACCATGCGCTGGTGCTGCTGGCCCGCCATAACGCGCTGGAAGACACCCGCGCTGAGGCGCTGGACTGGGCGGAAAAAGCCAAAGCCGCGCTGCAGGATCTGCCAGAGCACCCGATCCGGGACATGCTGCACGATATTGCGGATTATGTGGTGGCGCGGATCAGCTGATCCCTGCCGCGGCCCCGTTCAAAATACAGACCTGAACCCACCAGCCCGGCTGGCGTTGTGACAACAACGCCGCCGCCTGCTGCGCCTGTGCGACCGTGTCATAAATTGCAAAACAGGTGGCGCCGGAGCCCGACATCCGCGCCAAACGCGCAGGGCCAGACCGCAGCGCCCGCAGCACCTCGCCAATCACCGGCGCCAGGATCAACGCCGGTGGCTCCAGATCATTGCGCTGCCCCGCCAGCCAGGCGGCACAGTTTGCCGGGCTGTCAAACCGGGGCATCACCTCAGGCATCGCGGCATTGTCTTTGCGCGCAAGCCCGGCAAAAATCGCCGG
The DNA here is from genome assembly GCF_003333265.1 of Candidatus Halocynthiibacter alkanivorans. GTDB lineage: Bacteria > Pseudomonadota > Alphaproteobacteria > Rhodobacterales > Rhodobacteraceae > Halocyntiibacter_A > Halocyntiibacter_A alkanivorans. The sequence goes on along the minus strand of NZ_QOLB01000149.1, from coordinate 6,751 downwards.
GGTCGGCACCTCAACGCCCGGGTTGACCAGAACCACCGGCAAGGCCGGCACACCGGTCACCAGGCTGACATCTTCGCCGATGCCCCGCATCCTGGCCGCCGTGGCCAGCACACAGACCGGCACATCCGCCCCCAGGGTGACCACACCCGGCGGCACTGCCGCCCCGGTAAGCCGCGCCAGCGCCCGCAGCGTCGCCGCCGCATCCGACGAGCCCCCACCAATGCCGGCCGCATGGGGCAGCCGCTTGTCGAGGCTCAAAGCTGCATGCGCACCAAAAAACCGCGCCGCTTTCATCATCAGATTGCGCTCATCAACCGGCACGCCGCCAGCGCGGGGGCCGGCGACGGTCAGCGACAGCTCATCCGCGGGCCGCGCTGTGACCCGGTCGCCAAAATCAGCAAACACCACCAGGCTGTCGAGCAGGTGATAGCCATCTGCGCGCTGGCCGGTGACATGCAGTGTCAGGTTCACCTTGGCCGGGGCAAAGGTCTCAATTGCCATCAAGCGGGGCGGCGCCTTCCGCGGCAAGAACCGCGTCCAGCCCGATGTCCAGCTTGCGGCGGATGCGGCTGGCGTCCACCTCCTCCGGATCAAAACTCATCGCCCGGCGCCACTGGAACCGCGCCTCGCGCTCCCGGCCGACCGCCCAGTACACATCCCCAAGGTGATCGTTCAGGATCGGGTCCACCGGCATCAGTTCGACCGCGCGTTCCATCTGCAGCACCGCGTCTTCATACCGCCCCAGACGGTACAGCACCCAACCAAGACTGTCGGTGATAAACCCATCCCCCGGCCGCTGCTCAACCGCGCGCACAATCATCGCCAGCGCCTCGTCCAGATTCTGCTGTTTCTCCACGTAGGAATAGCCGAGATAATTCAGCACCCGCGGCTGATCGGGCTGCAGCGTCAGCGCCAGACGGAAATCCGCCTCCGCGTCCGGCCAGTCGCCATTGCGCTCATAGGCAATGCCACGGGCGAAATACGTCGCCCAGTCGCCCGCCGCCGGTGTCCCGATCAGCTCAACTGACCGGGTATAGGCCGCGATGGCGGCAGGGTAATCTTCTTCGCCGCGCATTATGTCGCCCAGCGCAATATGCACCGCCGAAAATTCCGGGTGGCTTTCTGACAGCCGCGTCAGGACTTCAATCGCCGTATCCTGCTTGCCGGCCCGGCGCAAAGTCGAGGCGCGGCCAAGTTCAGCCGCCTGAAACGCCGGATCAGACTCGGGAATGGAATCATAGGCCGCGGTGGCCAGATCAAATTGCTCCAGCTGATCCAGCAGCGCCGCCGCCAGCAAAGTTGCCTCTACCAGATCCGGGCGCAATGCCTGGGAAACCCGCGCGTAGAGCAAAGTATAATTGGCGTCCGCTTCCAGCTCCAGCGCCCTGGCAACCGAGAAGAAGACTTCCGCCATGCCGTCGCGCGCCGAGCGTACAGCAGTCACCTGAAGCGTGTCGCCCGCTGCCAGTTGCGCCCGCATCAAAGCCAGGCCCGGATCAAGCTCCCGCCCGAATACCCCGTCAATAAGCGCGATGGCCTCGTCGTTGCGCTCCAGCTGGCTGAGCACCTGGGCTTGCGCCATCACGCCGCGACGGGTGGCGGGCAGCCGGGTGCCCTGCTGCGACAGGATCGCATCTGCGGCTTCAAAGTCGCCCGCCAGCATCAGCGCCAGCGCTTTGTGATAAAGCCCGAAGGAGCTCAGGCCAGGCTCCGCCGCCACCGCATCAAACAGCGACAGCGCCTCAGTCATACGGCCAGCCCCAAACTGAGCCCAGCCCGCAAGCAACCCGTCCACCAGCGGGCCGATGGCTGCGCCGTTTTTTGTCAACTCGTAGAGCTGCGTGTAATTCTGGTTGCGCACAAGACTGGTGGCAATCGCGAGATTGGCGATCTGGTTGCCGGCGTCCCGCGAGACCAGCAGCTTGGCCACCGCCAACGCCCGGTCAATCTGCCCCAGCGAAATCTGCGCCATCACCGCACTTTCCATCAGCGGCAGGTCGTCTGGATTGCCGATCAGTGCGGTATTGGCAAATTCAGCCGCTTTGGCAAAATCATTTTCGATTTCTCCGTGGCGCGCCGCCAGATAGGCACCGGCGCCATCGGCCTGAGCCAGTGTTGGCAAAGTGCTCAGCACCAGAAGCGCCGCTTTAAAGGTCAGTTGAAATTGTTCACGGAAAAATAGGGCGGGGCGAAATTGCACGGGTCGAAATCCTTTCGGCGACAGGTTGTGTTGAAACCTAGTGCCTTGCCCCGCCTTACGCAATGCGGGGCGACCAATTGGCCGCCCCGCTGATACAATCGTTACAAACTGGAATTACCCGGCGTTACATGTTGGGATAATTGGGCCCGTCACCGCCCTGAGGCACGGCCCAGGTGATATTCTGCGACGGATCTTTGATGTCGCAGGTTTTGCAATGCACGCAGTTCTGGAAATTGACCACAAAACGCGCCTCTTTGCCCTCTTCCTGGATCACCTCATAAACCCCTGCCGGACAATAGCGCTGCGCCGGTTCGTTGAACTCGGGCAGGTTGACCGAAATCGGCAATGACGGATCTTTCAGCTGCAGATGGCAGGGCTGGCTTTCTTCGTGGTTGGTGGCGGCAAAAGACACGTTGGTCAGCCGGTCAAAGCTGAGCGTGCCATCGGGTTTGGGATAGTCAATCGGCGCGTAATCTGCGGCTTTGCCGGTGCATTCCGCGTCGTTCTTGCCATGTTTCAGCGTGCCAAACAGCGACACCCCGAACAGGGTGTTGGTCCACATGTCAAACCCACCAAGCGTCAGCGAGGCCATCAGCCCCCATTTGGACCACAGCGGCTTAACATTGCGCACTTTTTTCAGATCTTTGGCGATCGGGCCGGAGTGGATTGCGGCCTCATAATCGCTGAGCTCATCGCCGCTGCGCCCGGCTTGAATCGCGGCATAGGCCACTTCAGCCGCGGATTTACCCGACAGCATCGCATTGTGGTTGCCCTTGATGCGCGGCACATTGACCATGCCCACCGAACAGCCCAGCAATGCGCCGCCCGGGAACACCGCTTTGGGCATCGACTGATAGCCGCCCTCGGAAATCGCCCGCGCCCCATAAGCCACACGTTTGCCGCCCTTCAGCAGTTCCGCCACCATCGGATGATGTTTGAAACGCTGGAATTCCATATAGGGGTACAGATGCGGGTTTTTGTAGTTCAGATGCACCACAAATCCGACATAGACCTGGTTGTTTTCTAGGTGATAGATGAACGACCCGCCGCCGGCATTGGCGTTCAGCGGCCAGCCCATCGTGTGGGTGACTGTGCCTTCGCTGTGTTTCTCCGGGTCGATCTCCCAGATTTCTTTCATGCCGAGGCCGAATTTCTGCGGTTCACGCCCCTGGGACAGATCGTATTTTCCGATCACTTCCTTGGACAGCGACCCACGCACGCCCTCAGACAGGAAGACGTATTTGCCCAGCAGTTCCATGCCCGGCTCATAGTTTGGCCCCTGGCTGCCATCGGCGTTTTTGCCAAACTCACCGGCGACGACGCCACGCACTTCGCCATTGTCGCCATAGACCAGTTCGGAACAGGCCATGCCGGGGAAAATTTCGACGCCAAGCTCTTCCGCCTGCTCCGCCATCCAGCGGCAGACATTGCCCATCGAGACGATGTAATTGCCATGGTTGCTCATCAGCGGTGGCATCGGGAAGTTGGGGATGCGCAGCTTGCCCGCCTGGCCCAGCATGTAGAAATTGTCTTTTTTGACCGGCGTGTTCAGCGGCGCGCCTTTGGCTTTCCAGTCGGGAATCAGCGCGTCGAGGCCACAGGGATCCAGCACCGCACCTGACAGAATATGCGCGCCCACTTCGGAGCCTTTTTCAAGCACCACAACCTGGATATCCGCGTCCAGTTGTTTTAACCGGATGGCCGCAGACAGACCCGCAGGGCCAGCGCCCACGATGACCACATCATATTCCATACTCTCGCGTTCGGACTCGGCCATGAAAGCCTCCTTTTCGTGCCTGCACCATTGCCCCGAGGCAACATTCTTGCGCCTTGGTTAGCTGACCCAGGTGAACGGGTCAATTCATTCGCGACCGCTTCAGGGCCCCTCCACGACATCTGCAGAACAAGAACGCGATATTGTCGCTGCTGCAGCAGCTGTCACAGAGCGGCGACCGCAAGAAATGAAGCTCATCCGCCCACCTCACCGGGACAGCGGGTGCCGGTTGACAGGTCGGGGGTGGACACCAAATGCCCTGGGGCGACAGAGCGGAACGAAGAGACATGTGCCCGGCAATTCATCAGTTCAATTCCCGCCAACATCGCGCCGCCTTAAAACGCACGCCCAACAGACGTGCCATTTATGACAGCCTCCGGGGCCTGAACATCAATCCACCGAACAAGGCATACAGGATCCCTCTGCCCCCTTCTGCGCGTCACTGAACCGGCCGGCGCGACCACCACCCGCGTGGCGCCGGCAAACAGGACGCATCATCTATGTCAGCTTACCGCGGCAGGCTCGGTTGTGGCCCGGCTGAGCGGCCTTGCTGGAGCGCAAGGGAAAGGTGACCTGCCGGAGCATTGCAAAACAGCGGGTATTAGAGAAGAGTGGCTTTTCATTCCAGCCACTTGCCTAACTTTGTCACTTTGATACATATTGCTATTCGACACCCGGGCCTCTTGACTTCGTCCGCACGCATCGGGTTTAGACCTCAATGTTGCACTAATCCCAAACAGGGCTCGGGAACTTATGGAAAAAATTCTGATGACGCGCGCAGGGCACACTGCGCTGGACGTTGAACTGAAAAATCTGAAATCGGTTGAACGCCCGGAAATTATCCGTGCGATCTCCGAAGCACGTGAACACGGCGATCTGTCGGAAAATGCCGAATATCATTCCGCGCGCGAAAAGCACAGCTTCATCGAAGGCCGGATCAAAGAGCTGGAAGGCCTGTTGTCTCTGTCTGATGTGATCGACCCGAAGTCCCTGTCCGGAACCATCAAGTTTTCCGCCACGGTGACCATCGTTGACGAAGACACGGATGAAGAAAAGACCTATCAGATCGTCGGCGAACAAGAAGCCGACATCGAGAACGGTCTGCTGAACATCAAATCACCGCTTGCCCGCTCGCTGATTGGCAAAGAAGAAGGCGACAGCGTCGAAGTCCGGACTCCCGGTGGGGTCAGGGGCTATGAAGTGTTAAGCGTCGAGTTCAAGTAACCAGCCCTTTTACGGGACAGCCTCATGTCTGAGAGCAAAAAAAATGTGGAAGCTGAACTGGGGGTCTACCGCGCCCGGACCGGCGCAGGCCGCGCCACCTCTGCCGAGCTGATTGCGGCGGCGGCGGCGGTTGTCTGGGTGGCCGCCACCGCAGTGTTTTTCCTGTTCGTGGACGCAGGCAACGGTGGCGACGGTTTTGACCCGCTGCGATTCGTGATGATGCTGATGACCATTTTCCTGCCGGTGGCGCTGGTCTGGGTGGCCACCAGCGCGGCCCGTTCCGCGCGCATCATGCGCGAGGAATCAGAGCGGCTGCAGGTAACCATCGACGCCCTGCGCCAAAGCTACATTCAGCTGCAGAACAGCCAGGACCAGGACGGCAAGGCAAGCGTTGCCAAAAAGCTGGAAGACGTCGCCGCCGCTCAGCACAAAATTGCGACGGCGGGCGCCACATTTTCGTCCTCCCGTCCGCCCCCCCAGCCGCCGCAGCCGCCGAAAACGGCCGTGGAAAACGCCACAACGGCGCCGCAACAAACCTCTGCCCGGAGCACCGCGCAGGTGCCGGAGCAGGCTTTGGGCCAGGGTTCCCTCGCGCTGGACACAGCAGCCGCGCCTGTGATTCCGCCGCTGTCGGTGTCAGATTTCATCAAATCGCTGAATTTCCCCGACACACCCGATGACAAAGAAGGCTTTCGTGTCCTGCGCATGGCGTTGAAAAACCGCAAAATCTCGCAGCTGATCCAGGCCAGCCAGGATGTGCTGACCCTGTTGTCGCAGGACGGGATCTATATGGATGATCTCAACCCTGACAGGGCGCGCCCCGAGATCTGGCGCCGCTTTGCCCAGGGCGAACGCGGTCGCCTGGTGGCGCCGCTGGGCGGCATCCGCGACCGTTCCTCACTGGCGCTGGCCGCCAGCCGCATGCGCCAGGACACCATTTTCCGCGACGCGGTGCACCATTTCCTGCGCAAGTTTGACCACATGTTTTCCGAATTTGAGGACGGCGCGTCGGACCAGGAGATCGCCGAGCTCACCAACACCCGCACCGCCCGCGCGTTTATGCTGCTGGGCCGGGTCACCGGGACGTTCGACTAGGCCCCGGACACCTGCCTGAGCACTCAGATCCCGAACGAGGCGTAGGGGTAGTAGCGCACCAGATCCCCGCGGCTGATCTGCTGTGCCGCGTCGCCCAGCTCCACCAGACCACCGGCCCAGCTCAGGCCTGAAATGCGCCCGGACCCCTCTGATTTGAACACGTCGACCTGACCGTCCTCGTTCATCCGCGCCCGCAGATATTCCCGTCGGCCAGGTTTTTTGTTCTTTTCGAACGCCGCCGGCACCATAAAGCCCTGAGGCTTCACCCATCCCGCCCCCGCCAGCATGGAAAAGGCCGGGCGGCCAAAGATCAGCGTGCAGACCAGCGCTGCCACCGGATTTCCTGGCAGGCCGAACACCGGCACGTTGTCCCACAACGCCAGCGCCAGAGGCCGCCCCGGCTTGATGGCGATGCGCCAGGTTTTCATCTCCCCTTCCGCGCTCAACAGGGCGGAAAC